>CATEPI010000029.1:0-36498 GCA_949525845.1 uncultured Eubacteriales bacterium | reverse complement strand
GATAATCCTTTATTATCCATTATAACTTAAACGACAGAATTTTCAATACATATTTTTTCTTATTCTGATGCCTTAAACAATAATGCTGCTCAGCCATGATATCTACTTGACTGCCCAACCGAAGAACAAATGCGTACATACCCCTATATAGATTCGGTATATACGCCATAGATATAGAAATTTTTCTATGACACATGGTTATTCCATGCGATAGCAGATAAAATATTAGCTATAGGAGGAAATTCTATGGATGATATTTTAACTCAAATGGGGCAGCGCATACGAAAGCATCGGGAAGAGTCCCACATGACACAAGAAAAGCTGGCGGAGCTTGTTGATATATCAACTCAGACCATTTCTACTGCGGAAACGGGTAAAAAACGGCTGCGCCCTGAAAATATCGTTAAAATATGCACGGCCCTGGGTGTCAGCGCCGACTACCTGCTCCTTGGGAAAATATCGCCTGAAGACATAGCAATCCTCTCGGAGAAAGTTTCCAAGCTCACCCCAGCCCAATATCGTCATTTGGAAGATATTATTGATAGCTATGTTGCCGCAGTAACAGAAGAACAGTAGGGGGAGACTTTGCCAATACGCAAAAAAAAGGGGATACCTTTCGGTATTAAACCGTTAGGTATCCCCTTTTTATTCATGGCAGCCTGGTTATCTATGATCTGCCGCCAGAGCTGTATATTGCTGCTCGGCATAATCCCACGCCTGAGCGTTGCTCTCAATTGTGCCGTCGTCCAGACTGAGATTATGTATGAACAGTTTTTCCTGAATTACGGTAAGCGTGCCCGCACCCAAGTTCCTGAAGCGCAGAAGCGTGGCCGGAGTCAAAGCGCATAACTGCCACACGTTTTTAACCTGCCTGGATGCCAGGCAGTTGTACGCCCGCACAGGCAAATCCAGCCACGCGATCTGATTCAAGCCGCCACGGGCCATGATGACATCTATTCGAATATGCGGGTCCGTTATCTCAGCAATTGCTGTTCTTGGCTTTGGGTCAGCTGGCGGCTTAAAGTTGGCCCGCCTTCCCAGTGCTATTGCAGTTTCCTGCTCAACCTTCGCGCAGCCATCCAGCAGGTATTTCCTATGGCTGGGATGCCGCAGCTTTCGCAATGCCTTTTTGATGATCTGCCGGATACAGCCATAACTCAATCCATAATAGGCGGCGATCTCCCGAAGGCTCATATTATGCAGATACCGCAGGATCAGAATGAACGCATTGCGCTCCGACATTGAATTTTCCAGCACGAACTCTACGCTTGCATCAATGTCCAGCGGCAGCTCCTCTGGAGCGACCTCTCTTCCAAACACCTCGCAGATAAGATTGCGGGGGAAAGGGATAGCTAAGTTCTGTTTTGCCATAAAAGTCTCTCCTCGTTATGTAGCCATCGCGGCAAGGTATTTCCGGGCCTTGGCCACCCAGGCAGTAACATGATTGGCCGGAGCGCCGAAACGCTCGCCAATCTCCCGGTTGGTATAGCCTTGGGCCAGCAGGCGGATCGCCCGGATGCCCTTGGCGACCGTCCCAGTTGCTGTTGCTTCTGCTTGGTCGAGCTGGTCCAGCAGGGCGCCGCACAGGATGTGCTGCTCAAATTCATCTGCCAACTGGGTATGGGGCAGTTCGGCCGGGTTTGTTATCTGCTCCCGGTTGCCGTGCCGGGTGGAATACTCCAGTGCGTCATAGATCTCGTTCCGAATCAGCCGGCTGGCGTAGGTGGAGAAAGCGGCGCTATGACCGGCCTTATCCGTTTGCACTGCCTTGCACAGCCCAACACAGCCAATTTGATACAGATCTTCCATGGTATAAACGCTGCCCGGCGGGGGAGTATGGACGTAGGTGTTAAGTACCATTCCTACCAGCCCCATATTCTCCTCAACTCGCGCTTGCTCTTGCGGCGTAAGCGCCAACATTTTGGCCACCTCCTTTTCCTTTGCACACCCCTTTGGCCAGGGTTTGGTTTCTCTTCAGGATCGCTTTGCTCTCCCGGATCACTTCTCTGCAGTAATACTCGCCCAGGTGCCCGATGTGGGCGTGCGACATAGGCGCGTGTGCGACTTGGGCAAGCCACACATAGGCCTGCCGCCTTGTCATGATGCCCGATTGATGCAGTTGGTCGAACTGCCTGTGGGCCTCAAAGCGAAGCCGCCGCAGTTCCGGACCCGCCAGACTGCCCATAGGCTCCAGCGTATCGGGGTGCGCCAATACAAAAGAGTCACAGGCGGGGTACCCAGAACAGACATAGGCCATCGCTCCCTCTCGGTGAGTCCTGCACACCTCCTCCGCTTTGCGCAGAACCGCCGGACGGCCGCAGTGACAGTACAGCTTGCATCCCGCCGCAGGTAAGGTGCTTTTTGCGCGTTTGTTTCGTTTCATCGGCTTGATCCTCCTTGATCGAGTCCTTTGGGGTATTTGATGGTTCCTTCAGGAATAGAAAAAGCCGAGGGGCCGCTAAAAAAGACAGCACAGAATCAAGCGCTGGAATAGTGGTGTCGCATCCAGCCATTGACTCTGTACTGTATTTCAGCAACCTCTCGGCTACATATTGTTAACACAAGACCTGCGCCGTGTGGACCCGTCAATACACACGGATCCGTAACGATTCCCCATCCAGATTCATGGGTCTGACGCCAGGCTGTCCCCGACGTACCGAAAGCCTGAGCGCAGTGTCTTGCTATGACCGTAGTCTAACATATTTTCGGCAAAAAGTCAACCAAAATGTCGAAAATACACAGATAATTCACACTTTTTGTCTCGAAGTCAGTATGGGAGCCTAAAGCCAGTCTGGGAGACATTATAGGTGCGGAATATTGCCGAATTTAATCGTAACAAAAATATTGAACAATAACATTTTGTGTGTTATTATGATGCAGAGGTGAGAAAAAATGCTCGCTTATCTGAATGAGGTGCTTGGCCTGTCTGCGCAGGAGGGGCCTTGGCCGGATGCGCAAAGGCTGCCGCTGTATCTGCGGGGGGGCAGGGACTATGCCACCCTCGATGTGGATGGCGCAAAGCTGCTGGTGGTCTATGCGAAGCAGGGGGAGTTTAGCCTGCCTGCGTTCCAGAAACAGATGAAGAAGCTGCGGGAGTACTGGGCGGGTGGAATTGTTCTATGCTTTGAAAAGCTTACGGCATATCAGAGGAAGGCGTTAATTGAGCAGAGGCTCTCCTTTGTCGTGCCTGGGAGCCAGATCTATGTGCCATGCCTTGGGATCGTTTTACAGGAGCGGATGATGCCGGAGCAAAAGGAGATAGAGCGTCTGTCGGCAGGCGCACAGTTTTTGCTGCTATATTTGCTCTACCAGAAGGATACGGAGCCTAGGAGCAAGGTGGAGCTCGCCCGGCAGATCGGCACTTCAGGCATGAATGTTACCCGGGGTGTGCAAGAGCTGTCTGAGGCGGGATTAGTCAAGACAGAGCGGGCGGGGCGATGCGATTATGTGTCCCTGCTATATTCTGGAAGGCAGGCGTACGAAAAGGCCAGCCAGTACTTGGTTACGCCTGTTCAGAAGCGTATATTTGTGAAGGACTCAAGTAATTTACTGGAGTTGCCGCTGAGCGGGGAAACCGCTTTGGCGGAGATGACCATGCTGAACCCACCGGCTGTATCCTGTAAAGCGATTGGGAAGCGGCAATACAGGAGTGCCCAGGACAGTCTGGAGCAGGTGGATCCAGCATGGAGCATGGCTCAGGATTATATTGCGCTGGAAATATGGAAATATGACCCGCGTCCACTGGCCAGGTGCGGGCTGGTGGATGTGGTTTCCTTGGCGGTAGCCTTATCCGCACAGACAGACGAACGGATACAGATGGCGGTAGACGCGATGTTGGAGGGGTATAAATGGTAGCTGGATTTGATTCGTTCCGGGAGCATTTTCGGGGATATGAGGATTGCTATACCATTATTGGAGGCACCGCCTGTGATATCCTGATGCGTGAAGCAGCACTGGAATTTCGGGCGACCCGCGACGTTGACATGATCCTGCTGATTGAAAGCCGGTATGAGGAATTTGCTGCGGTTTTCTGGGACTTTATCAGAGCTGGCCAGTATACATGTGGGTGGCGAAACTCCGTGCAGCCGCATTTCTACCGCTTTACGGAGCCGCAGTCCGCAAATTACCCCAAAATGATAGAACTGTTTTCCCGCCGCCCGGATTTTCAAATGGAGCACCCGGAAGTCCATCTGACGCCGCTGCTGGTCTCTGAGGATATTTCCAGTCTGTCAGCGATCATGCTGGATGATAATTACTATAACCTCATGCTCGCTGGCCGCAAATCGGTTGATGGGATATCAGTTCTCAACGCTGAGTACCTGATTCTGTTTAAGGCGAAAGCCTGGCTTGATCTGTCAAAAAGCAAGAGGGCGGGCGGACATGTCAATGAAAGAGATCTGCGGAAACACAAGAACGACGTGTTCCGCCTATACGCCATCGTTGATCCTGAGACTAGGATTGAACTGAGTCAGCCTGTTGCGGATGACATGGACGCCTTCCTGCGGGCAATGTCTGAAGAACAAATTACATTGCGGGATCTGGGTATAACGGGCATTACAGTCGATGAGATATTTTCCTCGCTGCGCAGCATATTCGCCCTAAAGTGATTTTGTCCGGCTGGTCAAAGCTGATGCAGCCGAACGCATCTCATAGACTGGTATTACTCGCCATCTTCATCGTCCCATTCATCGTAATCCTCCTGCTGACGGCGCTTCAGTATCCAGAATGCGGCCATGCCGCCGCCCACGGCCGCCAACCCCATCAAGAAGATGATCAGCGGGACTGGGGGGACGCTCCGCTGGCTGGCTGTGGGAGCGGGCGCAGGCTCCGGGTCGGATGGCTGGGGTGGCTGCTGTGGGGGAGTATTGTCTGCAGGGGGCAGGGACTCATTGCCGGGGGCCTCGCCTGTTACCGGATCGGGTATGGGGACAGAGGACTCAATACAGCTGAGCGTGTAGGTAGTGCTGCCTCCCAGATCCATCCGCAGCACACCGGCTTCATCCACCACGACGGGAGCTGGGAATACGCCGGCGTCTGTCCGAAGCTCAAACTCCACGCCGGCCCAGCGTGCGCCGAGCTGAAGCACCAGTTGATCGGGCTGCTGGGTTATTTTCGGCGTACTCTCGCCTGTGTCGGCCAGGGCGGCGGGGGCCAGGGCCAGGGAGAGGATGGCCGCAAGCAGTAAGACGGTCAGGCGCTGGATACTTCGTCCTTTCGATGTTCTCATACTAAAATCAACTCCAATCTTTTATAACCTGAATGAATTTTGGGATATGAGGAGGGCCGCCGTGTAGGACGGCCCTCCCACTTTTCTATGGGGCTGATGCCTGCTGACTGTATCTCTTACCTGGTGGTGGACATATGGGTGATGACGCCCCAGATGCGGTTCGTCTCGTTGTTGATGCCCAGGATGCGGACGGTAACACGGGCGCCGCGGGGCGGACGGCCGCGTTTGGGATGGGTACACAGGCAGTCGATGCCGCCGTCCAGGGATACGAATACACCGCTGAGATCCACCAGGCTGACAGTTCCCACATAACGGTTGCCCACAGCATATTTCTTGAGCGCCTTTTCGTAGGGGTTCTCACTGGCCTGCTTGACAGACGCGGACACTCGGGGCTTATTGCGGTCGGAGCGATCCACCTCCAGCACTTTCACCAGCACCCGCTGGCCAGGCTGGTAATGGCTGCCGGCATCTACCCAGCGCTGGTAGGACAGCTCGCGGAGCGGGATGTAACACTCAGCGCCGAACAGGTCCACAAAGATACCTGCCCGGATGACCGACACGACCCGGGCCTCAGCACGGATGCCTTCGTAGATCTGATAGTTGCCGTCCCGGTCAGTACGGAAGTAGTACTCCCGGCGCTTCAGGGCCATGGCCTCCAGCCGGTTGGCCGCCACGACGCTGCCCTCCTGGTCGATGCGCTTGACGATATAGTCCACCTCAGCGCCCAACCGCTTATTGAGCAGATAGTGGAGCACGTCGCCCTTGGGCTGGTCACGGTAGTCCTCGGGTTCCTCAATGGCGTCCAGGACCGGAATGATGATCTTGAAATCGCCGTGATAGGTGACGGCGTAACAGATCTCCGGGTTGCTGGCCAGCCGCTCCACGCCCTGGATATTGCCGGTAAGGATTTTCTTCCCCTTAAAGGACTCCACCAGATCCAGCAGGTCGCTGCGCAGCCTGTCGCTCTCGGTTTCCACCGTGCGCTCTGCGTCAATGGACACAACCCGCGGCCCGCGCTGCCGGGGCATTCTCAGTCTGGCGCGGGTATCCTCAGCCTGCTTCAGTGTGTTGCCAGACTCAGCCTGGTCTGCTGCCTCAGCCTGGCCAGTGGCTGCAGTTTCCCCTGCAGCTGCGCCGTCCTCCTGCGGGGCCATATAGAAGGGGGGGACTGCTCCCGCTCCGCCTGGCGACTGGCCATCAGAGGCCGTTTCAGTCTCAGTCTGGGAAACACCGTCTTCAGCAAATGCGTGCAGGTCAGATTCAAAGTCAGTCTGGGGAAACGCGTTGTCTGAAGGACCGCCTTCGAGAGGCAGATTGGAGCCAGTTTCCGGCTCTGCGCCGCCCGCATCCCCAGCTTCTGCCTCGGTTTGGGGCGCGTCGGGGTCTAATGTGCCGGTGTGCGCCAGTTCCAGATCGGGCAGGCTGCCGGCGGAGTTCTGATCCTGCTCGTCGCCGGAGTCCGGCTGCAGGGCCTCGGTGTCAAGGTTGGCGCTCTCGCCAACCATCTGCTCCCCAGTGGGGATTTGATCCTTGGGGTCTTTCTTCGTGCGTGGCATAATAAATGTCCTCCTTCAAAATAGTTAGATATACGAATAAAGCGCCCTTCGGATCGAAGAGCGCTGTTCGCCAAAAAGTAATTTGGTTCATACGTGAGGCTAGAAATCCACTGGCGGCCGGGAACTCTCATAGAGTGTCTTCGGTCGTTTGGCTGGTTTAGGGGGCACAGTCTGATCCTGCTGCGGTGGGGGTGGAGCAACAGGTTCCTGCGGGGCTGCAGGTTGACGCTGTGCGTCAACAGGTTCCGGCGCGGCCTTATCCTTGGCATCCGATGCAGGCGGCGGTGCTGAACTTGGTGCAGATGGCTTTTTTGGGGGCCCTTTGGGCTTCTTTTCCTCCGTAGCAGCAGGCTCCTCCGGTATGATTTCTGGTTCAACAGGGGGAGTGTGGTTTGATTTGTAATCCATAATGCTCGCCTTCACGCATTCCTTTGCGTAGGGATGGCCGGTATAATCGAATTTCCTTGCCCGCAGCACCTTTTGCCCGCGGATAATAATCAGCAGTTCGTCATTGGGCAGACGCAGTACCTCGTCCGGGGTAAGCAGCCTGCGGCGGCCAAGCCCTTCGGTATAGCGGTACTGCGGGATGACCTGGGCCATAGCAATGCTCTGCCGGGTAGTCATGGTGGAGTTCACCTCCACAGTCATATCGCCGCTTCGGCTGCTGAAATACTCCGCCGAGACATCATCCGTGCAGCCAAGCATGAGCTGCGTATCCGCATTGCCCACCAGTTCTGCCCAGAGGTTGTTGGGATACCGGTTCTGGAGCTGGGGCAGGGACTGGCAGGCCATGAGGATCTGCAGCGCCCGGGACCGGACAGTACTGAGCCGGCGGCCGAAGTCCGGTATGATGCCGATGTTATTCATCTCATCCAGTATGATGTTCACTGGCACTTTACATCTCTGATCCGGCGTGCTGTCAGCATACCGAACCAGTTTGATGAACAGGAAGGCGAAGAAAAGGGACGACAGAAATTCCAGAGAGGAATTCTGGTCGTCCAGGATGATGTAATATACGCATTTGGTTTTGCCTGGTTCTGTAAGGTCGATGTCTGAGCGGCGGGTGATCTGGCGTACGGCCTCGCTCTGCAGCACCTGAAGCCGGGTACCCAGCCCCAGTATGATGCCAGCGCGTACTGTATCACTGCCCTGGCTGAAAAGGCTATACGGAGCTTTTGCAGGGTGGCTCACAGGCAGCCGGTCAAAAAGGGCAGTGAGCTGTTTTTCTGAGTTTTGCGTCAGCATCTGGTATACTGCAGGCAGGTTCCGCTCCTCCGGTTTCCGGCTGGCGTCCAAATCCACATAGAGGATAAGGCTTTTGAGCAGGTTGGACTCGCCGTTATCCCAGAAATGGTCTCCCTTTTCGCCGCCCCGGGTGTTGGAAATGATGACATCCGTGAGCACCTGGGCCATCAGCGTATCACCGCCCAGGTCAAACATGCAGTTCCAGGAGTCGCTTAGTTCTGGTTTGAGCAGGTTATAGACGCGGACAGTATAGCCATGTTTGCGAAACAGCTCTACTGTATCAGCGTACATTTCGGACTTTGGATCCGCCACGACCGCAGATTCGCCGCGCCGGATACATTGGAACAGGGCTGGGCGAATTACACCGCGGGATTTCATTGTTCCGCTGGCGCCAAATACGGCGATGTGCTTGTTGAGCCTGGTGTTCTCAGGAAGACATATAACGGATCCGCGCTCATTCTGTCCCAGTATGATGCCTTTGGCTTTGCTCGGACTGGCCACTTCCAGTATTGTGCGCATTTCCTGTTCGCCCATCCAGCCTGCTGTTCCGTAGGTGCCCCGCTTGCTGCGGGAAAAATTGCGGGCGTCCCGATCCCTGCTGCTAAACCTGTCCTGCAGGCGAAGAAAAGCGTAAGCGGCCGCAGCCAAAATGATTACAAGCAGGTCATACTTCAGGCCGGTGAGAGTAATTCCCTTTGCCCAGCAGTCCAGTATGCCGGTTTTGATCGGAAGCATAGTCGCTTGTCCTGCCATGCCCCCATCCGACATCCATTGCACATAGTTGAGATGCACTTGGCAGATCAGGCCGCCTAAGTAGAGCAGCAATGCCAGACCCAGTATAACGGCCAGCACTATCCCGACCAGCCTGGTTCGATTGGACTTCACATGGAAACCCTCCTCCTGTCAATTTCTGTTGCTGATGGGGCCGGTTTGGGGGATGCTCCTTCGATACCCGTGACCCATCCAGATCCCCTGCGTTTTCTTTGGGGATGCGTCGATGCCGCAGACGATCTGCAAAATTACATATTTCCGTATTCACCTCCCTGGTCCTCAATATCCCGCACCCTGGTCTATCGTCCATTGCCTTCTCCCTGACCTGTGCTAGTCCCACATTGAGTAGTTTGATTTTGGGCTCCCGCTCCCTTCCATGAAGTCTTCAAAGCGGCCCACAGTGTAGAAAATACGTTTGTTGTTCACCCACCGCTGAAGTTGGAGCGTGATTTTCGGGGCGCTGGGTTTATTGTAGATCATCACATAGGGTGTGTAGCCCATGCCCCGCAGGGTTTCCACCCGGTACAAGTCCTGCTCATGGGTACTGCCATAATTGGTTAGCACATAGACTGTGCGCCGCCGCTTATCCCGAATGTTGGTCAATTCCAGAAAGCGCCGGAAGTAGGGCGCCAAATCGTCATTAGGGTTATCCCAGGCGAAATGGACCGCCTTTGTCCGTACCTGGTTCAAAAGGGCGACATTGTCCGGGGTAGCCAGGCGAATGTCCAGGCCCTGAGTGAAGTCCACCCACGCACGGCTCTCAATGAGCTGCCGCAGAAGCCGCTCATGGTCAGGGCAGGCCAGAAGATTTGCGTCCAGCAGTTTGATCTCCCTCTGGCCAGCCCAGAACTCAGAGAGATCCGCTACCTGGATACTGCGCCGTCCCTCTTTCTCAGACACGATACAGAATCCGCACGCCCTTGGGCAGCCACGGCTTAAAAACCCGTATGCGGTGGACTGGAACTCTGGGTAGATGCTGTAATCGGGGTATGTATGTTCCACCGCATCGGGGAGGCGGTTGCTAAGGTCGTAGCCGGTGCCGCCACAGATCACCTTGTCGGCGTTGTTCACTACAATGTCATCTTTGGAGTATAGGTCTGTGAAAACCCGGCTCTTATAAACGAGATCATAGTACCCGTCTGGCCTCCACCACTCCACAAAATGGCCTTGTGCCTTGTGGTAAGCGGACAGTTTCATCAGGCAAAGGTTGGGCCAGTGGTGACTGTCCACATCGCAAAGGGCCACTCTCACTGCGTACCGCCCCTGCCCAGCGCATCGGTGATGCCATTGCTGAGCAGGGAACAATGTAAGCTGTTCAAACAAGGTTATTATCGCCTCCCATAATACAGTCGATGGATTGAACGTCAGTCCTGCTTATTCCAAATTGAGAAACTCATTTTGCAACGCCAGAAGCAGGCTTTTTGCTTCATCCGCTGTCAGCGTGATGCCCTTGCCGCATTTCTCACGGTCAGGCGACCAGCTTCGAATATCGTATTTGGGTTTAGCGCCGTTCCAGGATACCAGGTTGACCTCTTTCGTGTATCCACTGTCGCTTTTCGACAGCACGGCGATTTCAATGACAATTTCATGCTGAATATCTTTCACACTAGAATCCATCCTTTCTTTCTTGTAACGGCGCCTCACCAAAATCAACATACTCGCCTATGATGGACAGTGCATTGAAGTAGCTGCCGCTGCTCAGAACGAGGCGCCACATACGTTCCGCCTGTTCCTGCTGGCCTGCGATGCGCAGAGTGCGATTTGCAATACACAGCAGATTGTAGATATCCCCCTTCGCGCCGAGGAGCGGCGCAATTGGCTTTGAGGCTGGTACCTGTTCAGGATTCTCAATCTCCATGATTTGTAAAATATAGTCCCTCATCCGCTGTTGAGTGTGCTGCGGGAACTCCGCATGGATGGACGGCATATCGTCCATATCCTGATAAGACAGCCACCGCATCATCTGTTCGGAATCCGTGACAGTGATATACCGGTATGGTCTGCCGGGCGGACTGCCCAGCCTGGTGGGGCACATGCACCGAACGCCTATTGGCAACTCATATCGAAGGGCAATCTGGGCCTGCGGCATGGTGAGATGCACGAGCTGTTCGTTTCCGGTATAGCCGCTGCCCGTTGACCACATGGTTCTGTGATAGCGGATCAGGTCACGGAGGGCATTCAAAGCCACAGACTGTTCTTGCGTTGCCATAACTGCCTCCTAATCACACAGTTCTTCATTTGCTTCCAATGCCGCAATTCCCAGCGCGGCTTCCAATGCGTCCAAATTGATTTCCCGCAATTGAACGCGGCAGCCCAAATAACTATGAAGGAACACGGATTGCCAAGGAAAACACAAGACCTCAAATGGGACTTGTGAGTGTTCCAACGCTTGGCGGAGCCTGACCAGCCTGGCAATATCGCCATCAAGGTGGGAAAGAATCAGGCTTGTGTCCTTCCGGGCATCACACTCTATCGAGCTGGGGGTAGTCAGTCGCCATTCCGGCGGAAATACTACAGAGAGTATCTGCTCATTCCAGTCTGGGAGTGTAAGGATTCGTAACATCCGCATCCCCTGGTCGTCCATGGGGATGTAGTGAATGTGCTGATATATGCGGTCAAAGCGCAGCTCCATACGCTTGCTCTTATCTGATTCCAATAAGGTCTGGAGCGCAATGTCCATGCACTCACCCAAGAGCAGCGCATGGTCTGCCTGGGGGATGCCTGCATTCATCCTGGCCAGTTCGGTCAGATGATTGGCAGTTTTAAACTCACCCATGCCGCTCCATTTCATTACAGCGCCTCGGGCGTTGTAAACCGCATAGCAGGTATCCGGACAAAACAGAGCGCCAGTCAGTCTGGTGAAGATTGTCTTGTTCATTTCAGTGCTGTCCAGCCGTTTCAGACTGCGGGCAATATAAAAGCAGGGGCTGCCAGGCACAGCTTGGCATATCTCCTGCTTCTGTAATGGCGGGAGAGCGTATGGGCGCACCTCAGCTCCAGCACCCAGACAGATGGCCAGCGCCTCAGCAACCCGATGATTCCGCTGCACATGGGCATCATTACTGGAAAACCGATAAGCCCCATACACTGCCAGATAGCTGCCAAGGGCTGCCGGGTGCAGTGACTGCAGAAGGGGAAGCGCCCCCTTGCAAAGGCGTATGGTGCGTTTCTCACGACGGCCGCTCACTGTGAGCAGCTTATATGAACCCAGAACCACCCCATCTTGTGAGCGGATCTCTTGTGGTGACTCCAGCTTATGTACCAGCTTTTCGAGCGACCGCTCACTTCCTAACAGACGCAGGGACTGAGCAGGGAACTCGCCGACAGCGGACAACACCGTAAGGAGGCGCCACACATGACTGCCGGGGCGGAGTGTGACCATTATTGCCCCTCCTCCAGATCGGCGTTTTTTTCGGCAACGCCAGAACTCTCTTTGCCGAAATCAGGGCGCTCCGGGCGGCGCTTTCCCCCGGATTTTTCAAGGATTTTCCGGCGGTTGGAATGTGTGTGTGTAAAAGGCTTCAAAAATGGCCCTTTTGTACCCATCTTTTTGGAGCTAAATCGGCCGTTCTTCATACAGCTTTTCCTCCTTCAAATCGTTTGTTTTTTCCGCTTCCAGCCAGCAGGGGAACAGCGCCTTGGGAATCACATAGACTTCGGTCTGATCCTGTTCTCCCATAGCGCTGCAATAGTAGTGGGCGCAGCGGAGCGGCGCATCATCGGGCAGCAAATACAAGGCCACAATGTCCGTGACCATGTTTTGTTCGATATTGTCATGGTCGCGGCAAGCCCGCTCCGGGCGGTTCCGAGCATAAACATGCCGGTATGCCAGCACACAGTCAAAATAGTGGGTAGGTGGTTTTCCAGCAAAAAATCTCCGCATTGCCGGATAGAGATATTCCTGTATGTAGGTTGGGGATCCGCTGCTCTTTTTAGGGAGCAGGGCGGGAATGCGCAGACAGAACCATCCGCGCTCCCCGTATCCCATCTCTACCGGGATGGTTCCCGCCATCGTTTCCTCCATCAGTTCCAGCGCCTTAGGATGCCCGGTATAAGCGGGCAGAACTCGCGCCAACAGAGCAAGCTTTTCGACCTCCGCCTCAAAAGCAAATGCGGAACCAAATGCACCCGGCATATTCTTTTGCGCCACCAGCTGCTCTGTTCGGTCAAACTCCATTTTTGCACGGTTCAAACGGCGCTGGGCTGCCTCCAGGCACCGTGCAAAATCAGAGCGTGGCATTTCGGCGGCCCCCCTCCTCCGTGTAAAAGCGAACCTTCGGCACTTCCTGCCCGCCATAGTCCACAGTGGCAAACAGGCAGGGAACCGAAGGCAGCACCAGTTCCTGCGCCATGGCGATATGCGGCAGCACGAAGATGTATTTCAAATCATCCTGCGGCTGAAGCAGACGGGTCAAGTGCTGTTCCCCATCATAAAGCACCACGATCTCATATCCAGTATCCTCTTTTAAGAAGAAAAGCTGGGACGGATAGGTAGCGGGGTAATGGGCCATGGGGTCTACCCGGTCGATGAACTCCAGCAGAACCCAAACAGCCAGGATAATTCGCTGGTCCGGCTGGGTAAGCGAATCCAGCCCCACATAGTAGCCGCCAGCAACATCGGAGATCATCAGTTCTCGTTTGAGCCGGCGGATGATCCGTTCCGCCTTAGCTGGCGGCAGATCTTTAAGCAGGCGAATCACCTGCGTCTTAGCCAGCGCCCCATATTGGGTCAGCCAGCGTATGATATGCTGCTCTTCCTGCAATAGCATGGTGGTCACCTCGTTGTATCAAAATAAGTATTCCTTTTATAAATGCGTATCTTGGCCGTTATACGCATTTACGGAATAGCCTGTGTCCAGCACCTGGGCGAGATTGGATAACAGCATGTGTACTATATCCGCGTCCAGCCGTGTTCCGGCACATTGCTCCAGGCTGTGCTGCACCTCAATATTTTCCCAATATGCCTTTCGGAATGTGAGGGTATCAAATGCGTTGACAACGGCGATCAGCTTGGCATGGGGATGGATCTCCGGGCCGTGCAGCCCCCAATATCCGCTGCCATCCAGATATTCATGGTGCTGGTAGGCGACAATAGCAGCTGTGCTCAAAATTGTTTCCGTTCCCTCAAGCAGTTCCTTGCCAATGGTGGTATGGGCCCGCAAAAGAGTTTGTTCACGCGGTGACAGAGGCTCAAGCGAATGGAAGATCCTTTGCGGAAGGGCAGATTTGCCGATGTCATGGAGTAACGCGGACTGGGCGATGGTAGTTGCTTCGGGGGCTGAAGCGCCGGCGGCTTCGGCCAGCAGCTTGCTGATTGCCGAGACTCGGCGGCAATGCAATTGTTCCTCTCGGCGAAGTGGTGTAAGAAAATTCACAGGCTCCCATCCTTTCATATTTTTTGTCATGTAATATCAGGCGCAGTATCATCTGTCCCAGCAGGAATGACTCCACGCTCTGCGGTCTCAGCCACAGACTGGAGCTCGGATAGCATGGCTTCCAGCTCCGCCCGGTCAGTGGTAATCATCTGCTGTTCCTCATGAGATGCTTTGATGATGACGGGCACTTTATTGCTGTTACTGGAGAGCAGCGCCTCACCTCGTTCAAACTGGGTAATGCTGCGCAGCTCGGTACGGGAGAGCTTCAGCACATCCTTGACATACTCCGCTTCATCCGGCTCCAGATTCAGAATGATTTTGGTCTTGCTGTTATTGAGAATCGCCCGGCCATAGCGTCCATCCTCCAGACCAAAAAAATCGGACAGATCCTGGGTTGCGGCCAGGGCGCCGCCGCCGTAACCGCGGATGATCTTGAATATTTCCAGACAAAATTCGGCGGCCTGCTTATTTGCAGCACCGCCAATCAATTTCCATATCTCGTCAATAAAAACCATCTTCCGCTTGGTGCGGTCGGCTTTGACCTGATCCCACACATAGTCCAGCGCGATCATCATACCTACCGGAAGCAGTTTCCCCTTGAGCTCCGAAATGTCCAGCACAACATATTTGTTATCCAGATTTACATTGGTCTGCTGGTTAAAGCTCTGTGCGCTGCCGGTGACGAAGCGGCTGACAATAGTGGCCAATCGGGTAGTCAGCGCGTTTTCCTTCAAATTGCTGTAGAGATCGCCCAGGATGGGCATGGGCCGCATGATCCGTCTATTGGCATCCACATAGAGGGAGGCGTTGTCGTGGGTGATGCCAAACTGGGAGTAAGTCTTGATCAGAGCTTCATCCAGCATCTGCTCCTCCTCGTTGCTCATATCAGGAATCAGAAGGGAGAAGAAAATCATCAGCTGCTGGATCTTCTTTGCCAGCATGGAGTCGATGTCGCTGTAATCCAGTTCATCAATCAGTTCCATCTCCGGGGTGATAGTGGGCCGTATCTCCATCACATTGATGCAAGCAGCGGAGCCAGGGGCCAGTTTAATATAGGAGCCGCCAACTTTGTGGCAGGCCCTCTTGAATTCATGGCCCTTTAGGGGCGCGAGAATAAAGCATTGGATGCCCCGCATCCGCATACGCAGGGCCATGACCTGCATGGTATAGGTTTTCCCTGCCCCGGATGTGCCACAGATCGTGAAGTTGGCGTTCTTGTTTACTTTGGTGTTAAACGGGTCTACAATGCACAGGGAGTTGTTGTGCCGGTTAAGGCCTAACAGGATACCGTTGTCATCGGACAGCTCAAAACTGGTGAACATGTAGGTGGAGGCAGCTCCGCTGGTCAATACATTTCGTTTCGATTTGCGCTCCAAGCTGGCGTCCATGCTGAGAAAAGGCATAGTGGAGCGCAGGGCGGCCTCCTGCTGGAAAGTGCAGTCAGATACCTGGATGTCCATGGATTTCATCAGATCGGTCATCTGCTGCTTGCGCCAGATCAACTCTTCATAGGAGGCCCCAGAGATGGTAATGAACACCGACATATAGAACAGATCCTCATTTCGGCTGGACAGCCCCTGTTTGATGTAGTATCCGGCCTGGATAGAGCCGGCCAGCTCTTCGTAGTCGGTGGATGTGTCCTGCAGCTCCCGCAGTTTGGTGCGGTTGAGCCGGATGCGCTGCGCCACCCGGTCGATGGTCTTGCCGCGAATTTCCCGCCGCAGGTGCAGGTCGATATCCACACCTTCCCCCGCGTTGATGAGCGATGACATCCAGCCGCCCCGTACCTGTTGGGGGAACCCGTTTTTTCGGATATAGAGGTAAGTGTAGTAGGAGCCGTCCATAACGATGTATCCGGCGTGGGTCAGATCCAGTCCGCGAGGCGCTACAAAGTTTACCGCTCTGATCCTGGGAACGGGATCCACGCCAATGACTCGCTTTTTTGCCGTCATTGCATCCACCACGACACGATTGAGCCGGTTTTGGAACGGGTCGTCAACGCAGGAGCGGCGGTTAAAGTACATATACAGTACCTCTGCCACAAAAGCGTCCTCGTCTTTGGGCTGGACAATGCTGTTGCCGCATTGCGCAAAGTAAGTGCGGGCATTCTGGGCCGCAGTCTGAAGCGTGGCATAGATCTCGCTATAATCGGCATCTACCTGTCTGCGGCTGGCCGCCTCATATTGAAAAACCAGAAAGAATCGCCGGGATAGAGCCTCCTGGCTGCCCTCCTCACGGATAAAACGAATTGTCCCCTCGCCCAAGGCGCGGCAGGCGGCAACCTCCTCCTGTTTCAAATCCTCCCGCAGACCGGCAATATATTTATCCGAGTCTGCCCGACGGGTAACAGATTTGAACTGTAGCCGCATGGGAGATATTTTCAGCCAACTGGCAAAGTTTGAGATGATGCCCCATTGCTCCTCGTTTGAGCGCAGGAGGAAATTGATGGGCTCAATCTCCAGAATCTTGATGTAGCGGCCGTCACTGGTTTCAACGATGCCGTTTTTTATTTCCTTTAGGGGGATGAAGTCCTGGACGAACTCCAGCTTTTTTTCCTTTTGGGGCGGCGCCCGCCTTTTTGGGGGCCGGGTACTTTTGCGTTGTGGTCCTGCCATAGTGATAGCCTACCCTCCTATAATGAAGTGTCCTGCGCCGCATCCAGTACAAAATGATGTGAGAAACGTACTGCAGCAGCGAATCACCGCCCAGCCCCATCAGAGCAAAGATGGTCAGTGGTAGCAGAGTGACCGTCATCACCGTCACTTTCGCAGTAACTGGCAGATGCAGCCACATCAGCTCCGGGTATCCTACCAGGGTCAGCAGAATACCAGCTTCTACTGTGTTCCGTACCTCCAGCAAGCCGCCCAGCAGCTTGCCGGAGTCAGTATAGTTGGGCGGTATTGTGTAAACGTTGCTGTATTCTCTATCATCTGCCATCGTTAACTCCTTGTTCTGAAATGATGGGGGTGAAATCTGCCTCCAGATCAATGTCCTTCCTGCGGCGGAACTGGGTCACATAGGTCGGTGAGTTGAGTGCAACTCCGCCTGCGCTGCTGGAGCAGTGGACCCACAGTTGCTTTCCATCAGCACTCCGACCGGCATAGAGCAGCACATGGTTGACAGGCACTGTCCCAGGTGCAGCCATAAATCCAATGTCACCGGGCAGGAGTTCTGCTTCTGTAATTGCGTATGTGGTGTCCCACTGGCTCCAGGAACCGTCCAGCAGACTGACCCCCAGCGCCGTCTTGTAGACCCAATCGGTGAATCCTGAGCAGTCCAACCCATACGGGCGGATCGTCCCGGAACTGCTGGAGCCTGCCGCTGTAACCAGGCGCGGTGTGTTCCACGCCTCGTTCCAACCAGGTGCGCTTTTCCCGCCCCAGAAATATGGGACGCGGCCAACAAGGGATAGCGCTGCCCGCATCAGTTCCTTGCGTGTGCCGCTGCACGTCAGGCTGTTCAGATACGCATTCAGTTCAGCATCTGTGATGGGAGGGACCATACCGCCAGTCAATGTGCCGTACATGGTCATTTTCAATGCGTTGGACATGTTTGTGATTGCTTCGCCATAGGTAATATTGAACTGGCTGTACTGCGCATCCATGTCAATATTGAATGCTGCCAGTATGACCGACTGATCAAAGGGATGGATCGTGCAGACGACATATTTAACCGTCTTTGTTTCCGGCTCTTCACCTTCTTCTTCTGCGGGAACAGTTACCTGCGTTTCCTTTTCCTCATAGGTAACTGCATACATCTGGCCGCTGACTGCCTGAAGCTTTGCCTGGAGATCACTTTTGGATACTCCCCTTTGCTCCAAAGACGCAGAATAAGCGGCGAGCGTATAACAGGTGTCATAGTCTGTGGAAATGAGGCCATTGTTGACCAGTGCCTCCATAGACAGATCATAGTCATATCCTCCGGCGGCAATAATTTGCTCCACCCGCGCCAAAGCGTCATCATACCCGTTTTGGATACAGTCTGAGACTGTTGTGGAGAGGTCATCAAAATTGGCGGCCAGTTCCGTCGGGCCATTGGGGTCTACTGTGTCCGGGTCAAGGTGGAAAATGTTATTGGTCACGATGGAAGGCAAGGAAACGACTGTAATGATGATGAAGAGCAGAAACAGGCACAAAAAAACCAGAACTTTAAACAAAGTGTGCCGCAGCGACCATGCAGCAGAGAGCACTGCACCCCACGGCCCGCCTGCGGCGGTGCCCGCGGCAATTTCCGCTGCAGCTTTGCCGCCCTCCACGCTGGCTTTAACTGTGGCAGCAGCTGCGTTGGCGGTTGCTTCACCCGCAGCCTTTGCGGCGGCAGCCGATCCTGCCTGCTTTGCGGCTTCAGCTATTTTTTGTGCACCTTGCAGGTAATTGTCTTGACCGTCACCAAATTGCTGCTGTTCATCGTACATAATGTGCATCCCTCCTCATTTATGAAGCAAGGCGGGCATATCAGACGATATGCCCGCCTCCGGGTCAAGTCTTTTTCTTGGGGGCTTTGCGCTCCCGGGCTGGGCGGCGAGCGGGTTCCGCATACCGCGCAGGTGTTGTCTTATAGCGGACGGTTTCCACATTGACGGTTTTCAATTCGTCGCCCTCATAGACGGGTTTGCCATCCTGATAGACTGGCCGCCGTTCTACTGCGGGAGTCCCTGGAATCGCATACCACTGACCGCCGCCGCTGTCCTCAAAGACATGGTGGTCACCTCTGGGCGGTTGGTACATAGTCCGGTCATAGAAAGCTGTACCAGACCCATCTTCATGACGCACCTCCAGAATACCGTCCTCAGCTCTGGAACTGTCAATAGAAACAACTGGACGCTCATATCCAGGCATAAACTGGCCAAACAGCGCCTGGTTGTAAGCTGCCATGTTTCCTGTTGCGCATGGAGCATCAGGCTGTCCGCCGCTGAGCGGGGGCGAGCTGGGTACGGATGTGCCTTCGGATGGGATGTTGGAGCCTGCACCACTAACCGTTGTGCCAGAGGAGCTGCCCTCCGGCATTGCGGATGGCATTTCACCTATACTGCCGCCATAGGTACCAGCGCCCATTGGCGGGCTAATGACATCTCCTGTCGCAGCATTAACGGACGCATTCGAAGCCGGTTCGCCAGTGATGCTGCCAGCAGAATCCCCAAAAGGTGCTTCCGCTCCGTTGGAACCGTGAGGAGAGGGGATGTTTCCATTTCCTCCAATGCCAGCCTCGGGATGGGCCGGCATCTCAGTTTCAGTGCCAGTGTCAAATTTCGGGGTGGCGGCGTGGGGGGCCATAGCATACCAATCCAAGCCGTTAGCACCTTGGATCGTCTCGTGCGGCGCATCGGGCTCCTGATAGTGGGCGCTGCTGTACCATGTGGCGTTACTGCCATCCGGATAGCTGGCCTCCAATGTGCCTTCGCTGGACTGACGCAGCAATGTGCCTTCAGGCGCGTTGGGGAATGCTTCAGCGACCTGCGCAGCCTCAGACGGATCACCTGTGAAGGCAGGCGGTGCGTAAAATGCGCCCATACCGTCTCCGGATGCAACCTGGTACCACTGGCTTCCGTCTGCAGCATCCACCACAGTATGAGGCGTATCCGGCCTGTCATATTGCGCGGCATTGAACAGCTCCACATTGGACTGTTTGCCGTCCGGTCCGGTGGCGGTGGTGCCGATGTGGCCTCCGGTAATCTGTGTGTTAGAATAGGTCATGCCTGCAGTCGGCCCGTTTGCAAGCTGCGGCATATAGGTGGGCAGGCTGCGATCCGCAATCTCGCCGGCGATTGTGCCAGAAAATTTGGATGGCCTGTTGGCCACAGAGGAGATGGAGTCGGAAGTCAGCGTGGCGCCATTGCGGGCCGCTATGCCACCAAAGGCCCGTCCAACAAAACCGACGCTGCCGCCTGCGCCCATGCGGGATCCACCATCCACCACTGCGTCACGAACAAAGCTGTTCGGTTTATAACGACTGGCAAAGCCGGAGAGGATCCCACCTGTGCCAGCAGCCCCTGCGGCTGCCGTGCCAGAGGAGCCACGCCCTGCTCCGCCAAATGTGGAGGAGGCGTTTTGCCCACCGCTCTTGGTAAAGCCGGTAATGACGCGGGCTGCCATAAGCATCTCCATACCCATGCTGCTGCCGGTCTGAGCAACAGAAAGTCCCAATGCCGCCAAGTGGCTGTCACACTTCTGAGCGATTTTCAGTAAGGCCAACGCACAGAACAGCCATAGGAAGATACTGCCGCGGTCGGTCGTCAGCGCACCACCGTTGGCAACGAATTGTCCTACAGACGAATTGAACGCACGCAGGAACCAGACATTGAGTACCAACAGGAGCAGTTGTGAACCCACCATGCGGCACCAGGACTGGAATACGCGGGAGGTTGCCTTGGAGGCGCCCATGGAGTAGGCCAGCGGCGATGTGTAGCAAAGTACACCCACCAAAACATAACGCTCAACTGTTTCCAACAGGAGCTTGAAATAATTCCAAGCCAGTGCTATCATCATGATGATTAGCAGCAGCAGGCCGACAACCGATACTATGGATACAAAGGTGACCAGTCCATTGCTTAGTGCCTGCTCAATCCCCGCAAAGGTAAAGTCGCCGGGATCCATCGCAGAATCCATGAGGGCAAGATAAGGCGCTCTCGCAATGTCCAGTACCATACTGAAAATGGGCTTTGAATAGGCGATGAGTACGGCAAAGATGCCGCCTCGGATTAACAAGTGCCACGGATTTTCGGCTTCAGTGAGCGGGCCGCCGAATGCCCGGAAGAGCTGCCATACCACGGTTAGGAACAGAATGGCCCAGGCGGTATATTGAATGATATTGTAGGCGCTGACTACAAAGGGGAAATATTCCTCCATTGCTGTCATGTCAGTGCCAAGTGCATCCAGGAAGAGGCCGGATACAGCGTCCATCAACTGAGTCATGATGCTGGCGACCCAATTAGCTATACCCTCAAATATCCAATCTAGCATATTCAGTTACCTCACAGGGGAGCGTGGGGTGGCCGGGTTGGCCACCCCACGCCAGGGATGGTTAGGGAATCAGTATCCAGTGCGGGGCAGTTTGGGAGTGGAGGTCTTGTTGTAGACGATAGTTACCCAACGATCAACCGCCATGACCCAATTGCCTTGCCAAAGCCCGCCCACATCGGTCTTATTGGCAAACCGATACTCGTGTGCCAGACCCGGCAGGACTTTGCAGTAGATATAGGGCGTCTGCAACTGGGTAAAGCCAGCCGGTACACGCCCGAACAGGAACATGACCTCAGTGACATATTCGTTGCTGGCCAGTCCCAATGCTGCAGAAGAGGCGTCCAGGATGTAGCTCTTGGACGTGTTCAGGTTATCAGCCAGAGTGCGGTACTCGCTGCTGGTGTTTGTCCGGTAGACAACCTTGTAGCTGAGTCGTCCGGTCCATGTGCCGGTGATGATTTTTTCCAGCCGCACAGCGTCGGTGGGAAGCGTATCCCTCCAATAAAAATTGTCCAGAGGAACCGTAGAATTGTTGGCGATGTCAGAGAACTCATAGCGGATCGACTGACCGGGAACCACCTCTTTGTACCCGCTCTTATGAACAGATACGTTAGTAAAGACACTGGTGTTCCGAACCTCGATCTGGACAATCTGCCCTTCATGCTCCAGATATACAGTGACAGGCTCGCTGTTCACAGAGTAGTAGGGGGGAGCTGTTACCTCCTTAACGGTGTACCGCTCCAAGGGCAGCAGCTTGGAAGCTGCCAGACCGTTCTTGTCGCTCTTGACGGTATCTACCAGACGATTGGATTTGTCGTAGATCTCAAATACCGCACCCTCCAAAGGTGTACCTGCGGGGAAACCGTTGATGGGGTTGTCATCCGCAGATTTTTTCCAAATCTGGATCTGACCCATGATCGGCGTGTTCTTCCAGGTGATCTCCGTGGTCTCGCCAGGTTTGATATAGAAGGTCTTGAGCTGTGTATCGGCGATATAGCCCTTGTTCTCCATCTCACGAACGAAAATTTTGCCGGAGAAGTCCAGGCTGTCCAGGTAGATGTAACCGTTCTGATCGGTAGTCACCTGATCAATGGGTTTCTGGCTGCTGTCATAAATCAGGAAGCTGACGCCATAAATCCCTTTGCCTGTGACACTGTCAACCTTGTGGATGATGAGTCCCGAAAAAGCCTTGTTAGTCACAGTCAGGGTCGTGGTTTTGCCGTCCTGGATAGTGAAGTAGTGGGGCGTGGGATCCACTTTGAACCCGGATGCTGTTTCGGTTTCAACCGCATAGTAGCTGCCGGCCTCCAGAGAGACATGAACCCGGCCGTTGCTGTCAGTGGTCACGGTGTCCACCAGGCCACCGTCCATTTTCCGAATTTCAAATGTTACGTTGGCAAGGCGTTTGCTCTTGTCGCTTTCGCTGACCTTGATCAGTTCCAGGCCTCCAATGGGGGTGTTATAGAACCGGAGAGTTTGAGCATCGCCCACCTTGATCTGAATGGTTTTGGGGCTGGTATCAAGGATGTAGCCATCCAAGCCGCGAATCTCCTTGGCGATAATCGTCACGCCAGGTTCCAGTCCCTCAATCACGATCCGGCCATTCTCGTCTGTGGTGTACTCGCCATTGGCACTGCCCAGCACCTGTCCATTGGACTCGGTGACAAGGAAGGTTACACCTTTTAGGGGCGTGGTGGTTCCGGTGATGTACTTCTCGATGATTAGCCGGGTCTTGGGATCGTTCTCAAAGGTGAGATCATTGCCGCCATTGTTCCCGCCTCCGATGTTGGTGCTGCCGCCAGGATTGGTGTTGCCGCCGGTATTGCCGTTGGTGGTTCCGCCCACGGTCCCACTGCTCACAGAATTGGAGCCATTCTTGACAATGATGGTCTGAGGCGTGGAGTTCAGCACATAACCACTGGGAACCTTTGTCTCAACGACTACTACTGTGCTGCCGGGGACGAGGCCCGTCACAACAACAGTCCCATCCTTGCCGGTGGTGTAACGGCCCAGCACAGTGCCATTGCCGTCCTTAACAGTGAATTCAGTTCCAGGAACGGGCTTGCCAGTTACGCTATCCAGTTTGGTCAGGGTCAAGCTGCACAGAGGCTCGTTGAGGAAGGTCAAAGTTTGGGTGTCCAGGGGATTGACTGTGACCGTCTGGGTCTGGGTACTCTGGTCGATCACATAGCCAGGGGCGGGCTTGACCTCCTTGACCACCACCGTCCCGGTGATACCATAAACACGGATCTCACCCTTATCATCGGTGGTATAGAGGCCGTTGCTGGACAGATGCCCGTTGTCATTGTCCACATAGCCGCCGTTGGCGTAGGTGAGCTGGAACTGCGCACCTGCAATCATGGCCCCGCTGACGCTGTCTTTCTTTTGAATGACCAGTGTCCCGGCCCGTTTGTTCCAGAAGGTCAACTGCTGCACGGAACCGGCTTTGATGAGAATGTCCTGGGGAGTGCCATCGAGGACATAGCCCTCGACAGTCTTGATCTCTCTGGCGATGACGGTGGTGCCAGGTTCGATGCCATCCAGCACGATCTCTCCGGCCTTATTTGTGTAATACACGCCATCGTCCGGCCCAATGGCCGCGCCGGAGCCGTCCACCACCTTAAAGCACACACCGCTCAGAGGCTCATTCTCGGTACCCTCAATGAATTTGCGGATAATCAGAGTTGTGGCAGGCTCGTTGTCAAAAATCAGGGTGTTCGCCACACCAGAGCGAACAACGATATTTTTCGGAGTCTCGTCCTTGATATAGCCTGTGGGCGCTTTTGTCTCAGAGACCACGACAGTGGAGTTGGGGGCCAGACCGGAGACGGTCACTGTGCCGTCCGTCCCGGTGGTGTAGCGTCCAATGGTCCTGCCATCGCTGTCTTTCACTGTGAACTCTGCGCCCTTCAGGGGCTTCTGGGTCACAGCGTCCCGCTTGAGGATTGTTAAGGTGCAGAGGGGATCGTTGTAAAAGCGCAAAGTTTGGGTGTCCCCGGCATTGACAACGACCGTCTGCGGGGTGGGGTCTGCCTGGTAGTTGTCCGGGCTGCGTACCTCGGACACCACATAGGTGCCGGGGAGCAGCTTGGAGAGGACGATTTGACCGCCCACATCGGTGGTGTAGAGACCGTTGGAACTTGTCAAGCCCTCATTGTCCGGGGTCAGCTCCCCGTTGGAGTTCATCACCTTGAACTGCGCGCCGGCGAGAGGCTGCTTGGTCACGCTGTCGTATTTCTCAATGATCAGACCGCCCTTGCGGGTGTTCTTGATGACCACGGTCTGAGTGTCGCCGCCTTGACCAATGACCACGTTGGTGGAGGGGGTGTCGATGACGTATCCGCCGTCCGGGGCCTTGATCTCATTGATCACATATGCGCCGGGGGCCAGATTGCTGATGCGGATCTCGCCCTGGGCATCGGTGGTAAAGATTCCGTTCTGGGTCAGCGTAGATGTGCCGATCACGCCGTCCAGGCCTACCTCGCACCCGGCGGCGGTGGTGATCCGGAACTCCGCACCGGGCAGCGCCTCGTTGGTCTGGCTGTCCCGTTTTTGGATGATCAAGGAGCCTTTGGGCTGGTTTTTGAAAGTCAGACTGACGGTTTTACCCTCCTGGATCTGGATGGTCTGGCTCTGAGTATCCAGGATAAAGCCAGCGGGGGCGCGCACCTCGGTGACCACCACGCTCTTGCCGGGCTTCAGACCGGTAATGCGAATTTCTCCGGCCTCATCGGTGCGGTAGATACCGTTGCTGTCCCCAATCACCGAGCCGTCCGCATACATGACTTTGAACTCGGCATTTTGCAGGGTGACGGAGGGGTTGGTGGCGCAAACTTTGCGAATGAGCAGGTTGCCGTCCGGCATATTGGTGAAGCGCACCGTGACTACACTCTGCTCCCCGCTGTCCGCCAGGAAGATGGTTTCAGAGGACTGGATGATAGAGTAGCCGTCCGCCGGATCGACCTCCTCCAGAATATAGGTGCCGGGGTTGAGCCCTGTCCAGATAGCGGTTCCGTTCTTCCCGGTCACCTTTGTACCGATGGTGGTGCCGCCTGTGCCGGAAGTACCGCCCAGGTATTTCAGCTGGAAGGTGCAGCCGGGCAGAGCCTCGCCGGTGACGGAATCATATTTTTCTACGACAATTCCGTTTTTCGGAACGTTCTCAAACGTCACCGTTTTGCTCTCGCCGCCTTTGATGTAGAACTCCTGGGTGGCGGGCTGTTTGATGGTGAAACCGGGGGCAGGCTCCAGTTCCGTCACCTTGTACCAGCCGTCCCGGAGGTTGTCGATGACGATCTGACCGTTGGCGTCCGAGAAGAACACGCCCAGGCTGTTCAGCTCGCCAGTGGTCGTGTTGTTGCTGCCGTACCAGACCTGGAACTTGGCGCCCTTGATGGGGCTGCCGGTAATGCTGTCCACCTTGTTGATGGTCAGTGTGGGTTTTTTATGGTTTTCAAAGTAAACGCTGTGTTCACGGTTAGCGTATAATGTCACCAGCTGGCTGGGAGCGTCCATGAGCCAGGGGGCAGGCACGGATTTCTCCGAAATCTCATACACACCCGGCAGGAGGTTGGAAAGGACGGCTTTGCCGGTGCTGTCCGTCTTGATCTCGTCCACCGAATGTCCGTCCGCCGCTTTTACGAGGAACACGGTATTGGGGATGGGGTCACCGGTGTCGGCATCCTTTTTATAGACAATGAGATTGGGCCTTTTCTGGTTCTCAATGGTCAGCGTAGAAGTCTGTCCAGGAAACAGCTCCACATGGTACTCCCGCAGATCCAGAATGTGATCCGCCACCGTGGCGGTCTCCTTCACCGAGTACACACCCGGCTCCAGATCGGAGATGTTGATTTCACCGTTGTCATCGGTGATGCGGTCGAGGTAGTGGGTTCCATCCTCAATCTTGGCAATCCGGAAATGGACACCGCCCAGCCGGGAGCCGTCCGAGCTGGTCTTAATCAGACGGAAGGAGGGCTTGGGTGTGTTGGTAAACACGAAATTCGCATTTTCATCGGGATTGATCTGCACCACACGGACGGCATCATCAATGAGGTACCCATCCGGCGCTTCCAACTCCCGGACCTCATATGCGCCGGGGGTCAGCTTACTGAGGTCAATCTCGCCGTTGATGTCGGTAGTGAACTCCTGCCGGTAGCTGCCGCCCACCAGCTTGAACTCAAATCGGACATTGGGCAGGGACTTCATGGTCACGCTATCCACCTTCACCAGGTGGATGCCCGGCTTCAGGGAATTAAAAAAGACCAGTTCACGCGTCTGCGTGTCGCCGGCCTTCAATTCGATTTGCTGAGGCGTGGAAGTAACCACATGGGCGTCATCTGTGGCGATTTCTTTCACAAGATAGGTGCCGGGCTCCAGATCGAATAAAACGATCTCGCCGTCCTCATTGGTGGTCTTGGTATCGAACAACTTAGCATCCTTGTAGATCTCAAAGGTGACGCCGGGGAGCCTGTCCCCACTCAGCTGATCCATCTTGATGATCCGCAGTGCGGCTTTGCTGTTGTTGACCACCGTCAGAACGGGGTCATCCTGGATAGTGGGGTTGTAGGCATCAATATGGATGCCGTGGGGCGTCTTGTCCAGCACATAACCCACAGGGGCGGCTGTCTCCACCACCTCAATGTACGCTTCCTTTTTGATACCATACACATACGCCTCACCAGCATCATTGGTGGTGACGGAGGTGAACAACTCCCCATCCGCATACACATCAAAGGTGGCCCCGGGCAGGGACACGCCGGTCTGTCCATCAATTTTCAGGATGGTCAGGCCAATGTCGCGGACATTTTCAAATGTGATGGTCACATCTCTGGTGCCATCCCACTCTACAGTCTCTACACGGGTATCCTTCTGGTAGCCTTCCGGGCTGGACTGTTCCCATACCCGGTATGACCCATAGGGCAGCTCGTCGCCCTGGAAAGAGATGGTGCCGTCAAAACCCGTAATTCCAGTAGTTTTGTAAGTACCGTCGATTTGTTCAAAAACAAACACGGCACCCTGAAGAGATGCCTTGTTTTGGGCGTCAACTTTTTTAATGGTGAAGCCCTTTTCAGTGTCATCCACCACAGTTTTATACTCAGTGCGCCCAGCGGTAAGGGTGATATTCATGGGGGCGATAATCTGGTAGCCCTCCGGAGCTTCGGTTTCCGCCAGGGTATACTGTTCATCGGCAGGGAGACCTGTCCAGATGATCTGTCCATTGCGGTCGGTGGTGCCGGTGACTACTGTGCCGCCACTGCCAGTGAGGGTAAAGGAAGCACCCTCCAGAGGAGCGCCGCCAGATCCGGTTTTTACAATCTGAAGAGTGGCAGTGTCCGGTCTGTCCGCACCGCTCCACTTGAATGGGGCCTGAGCTTCCAGAGTGGTATAACCGGGATCGGCTACAATATAGGATTGCTCCGAGGCGGTAGGGTTATAGGCCAGGAACAGGTTATACTGCGCTACGCCTCCAATAGCTTTTATAGTGAAGCTGCCCTTTTCAGCTACGTTGTCTACAGGGATACAGACCTTGAAGGCGCCGTAGTACTCTTCTCCATTGGCATTCAGACCAGTATTGTGGGACTTGCTGGTATCCACCTTATAGCAGGTGGCCCCATGCTCCTGTACCGTTTCCAGAGGAGAATTATTCTCAGCCACGAAAATGGTGCCAGCAGGGGCGTCGGTAGAATAGACCTTCGTTTTGCGGTCGTCAATCCATGTAGAGGTGGCAGAGGCAACATACATCACACGGGTATAATATTCCTTCCCGTTAATGGTTTCTTTCCTGATGCCGTCTTCATTGTTGTTGGCAGCCCCCTCCAAACCGAATTTGTTGAGGATCTCTACGCCGCGGACATCTTTGTCCTCTTCAGCCCGGATAGACAGGCCGGTGTAGAGGTTCTTCGTCCAATGGGCGGAGTATTTGAGCATGACCTTGACACAGTCAAAGACCCGGATTTTCTGGGCATCGGCGGTAGGCTCCACCAAGGCGGCCCGGCCGGCGGTGAAGGAAGTGCCGGGGACTGAGAGTTGCCCGCAAGAGGCCCAGACCGCCACCTGGGTGGCATACTGGTATTCAGCCTCCGTTAAACTGGCGATGCCCCTTACATCATTGGGGTGTAATTCCTTAAACTGCTCCAGGGTGCGCATCGGATAGCCGTTGGCAAACACCCCCATAGTCTGAGGGTTGCGGTTGTATTCCTGCAGCGTCAGGGCCTTGTTGGGAGATACCATACTGAGGCCAAAATTGACGCAGTAGGCGGTGCCGGTGAGCCCGTCGTTGCTTCGATAGCTCCAACTGCTACCGCCCAGGGTGCCGCCAGTAGACTTGGACAGGTATTCCTCCCGGCCCAGATACTGAATAGTAACAGTACCGCTGTCATTCAGTGTGGCCGCACTGGCTGGGAACGTCAACAGGCTGGTCAGGGTCGCCACAGCCAGCAGCAGGGAAAGGATACGGGTAAACGCCTTGTGTTTCATAGTGACTCCTTTCTGTTACGGTGTGTAGGGAATAAAAATAGCAGGCCGTTGTTTCGGCCTGCCATTTTTTTGAAATGGGCTGGTATTTACTTTGTTGAACCAGGAATAAATAGCTCTTCGAGGAACGCAGTGGCTTCTGGTGCCTGATCTTTTCCAGTCTGATAGCTTTCGTTGAGCAGAATGCCATTCCTTCCGGAAAGGTCATTGGCGGACACATCCACGTGCAGCCACCTGCCTTCCACATACACGAGGTTCCAAACATGGATCTCGCTGCTGATGGTGAAGCAGGGGATATCAGCAGCTGCGCAGAGGAAGGAAAACGCTCCAGCATAGGAACCACAGGCCGCTTTCAGTTCTCCGGCATGGGGAGCAAATGTCTGGGTAATACCGGAAGATGCCCCCTCTTCATACGCCAACAGGGAACGGAGGTAATCATTGAGATATTCTACCTTCTCCCGATCTGTGGCAAGGGTATTTGCGTGACTGACAGCGGGCTGGATAAAGTCCAGAGGAGCCTGATAGTTTTCCGGCATCCTGGCAGACACGGCAAAGTAGTCCAGATACTGCCAGTAGTCGATGAAATTCTTTGGAACATGATGCTCATAGCGCAGGACTCCCTCCATTTGTCCAAGCAGGTATTTTACTGCGCTGTATTCATCGCCCTTGGCAACCATGGTGTAGGCGGGGGCGGTTTCACTGGTGCCATCCACCAGAGTCTGCCGGATCGTGTTATAGAGCGCACGGTCATAAAAACCTGTGAACACATTCGGATTAGCTCGTTGAGAAAAGTCCTCCCGGCTCCAGTGGTCTGCGCTGATGGTATAGGGCTGCGATGTGTCGCCGCTCTCGGGTGGGATAACCGGTTTCGGGGGGGCCGGAGGTTCGCTTTCCGGTTTCCAGGCTCGGTAGATCAGTACCGCCATCTCGCCGCGGGTGATGATAGATGCCTGAGCGGTGGACTGACTGATCAGGCCCAGGCTTACAGCATACTGACCGGCAGTGTTATAGGTCCATGCGCTGCCTTCGCTGTCCTTGTAGCCGAAGCACCGAAGCACCACCGTACAGGCCATGGCCGGGGAAACCATATCATTGGGGCCGTAATGGGATGCGTCGTAACCGGATACCAGCAAATTGGCAACGCAATAGCCTACATAGGGCTTGGCCCAGGCAGGCACATCAGTAAAGTAGCAAGCCCAGGTGTAGTGGTCGGGGTTGACTTTGCCCTCCCCATGAAGCCGGGTGAGTATTACAGCCATCTCCGCGCGGGTCAGCCCCTTGTCCAGCATCAGGTCGCCGGAACCGTCACCCTGGTAGATGCCTCGCTCCTGTAAAAATGCCCCTGCTGCTTCAACCTCTGCCGGCTGTTCTGCCGCAAAAGCGGGGATGGACATGGACAGGGAAATGATGATACATAGACCGATGAGTGTGATTCGTTTCATGCAAATACCCCCTCATATTTAATCTAATCGTATTACACCATATGTAAGGGATATTTGCAACAGATCTTTATGAAATCTCGCGGGCCTGGATACACCAGCGCATGTCCCGAACGTCACGAACGCAGGTGATCAGTGTGATGATGTTCTCGCTGGTGCGATCCAGGCGGGAGAAATCTGTCTCACTGATCTGGCCAACATAAAAGACCTCATAAGTCCTGGTACCAAGCTGAGTGGTATAGACGATCTGGTCGCCAGCCGTCAAAGTGTGGATCTTTCCAAAGTGGTTGGTGACACCCCGATTATGGCCAGCAATTCCAACATTGCCATCCCAGCAGGAGGTGGATTTGAAATGCCCGGCGCCCTTCGCAAGATTTTCCAGGCTTTCATCCTCGTAAACCTTGACGTTAAGATCGAGCTTGGGAATTTTTAACCGGCCAAGACTGCCGTCTGAATAGTAGAGGCCGTCCGGAAGCGTGAACTTGTTATCACCAGTGGTTGAAACTGACACATCGGAAGAGGACGAGCCGCCAAGCACAGCGGGCGGAACATAGAGATTACCACCAGTGCCGGTAGTACCCGAGCCGCCCACGATATTGCTTCCGCTGAAATTGCCGGTTCCGGTAGAGCCGCTGCTTACATAATTGTCATAAGCGACATGCGGAATCAAAACCTCGCCAGTTCCGGGCTGGTAGGAGTCCGGGCTTCCAAAAGAGGGCGGGGCAAGAGACGCATTCTTGCTGCGGTCAATGTTACTCTGCTCCGTCGGGCCACCGCCAACCACGATTACCTCCTCAACGGAAGACGATGGGGCAAACATGCCCTCATCGGGTTCCTCTACATCATACTGCAGTGCCTGAGCCGGAGCTGCCGCCATCGCCATCACCAGTACCAGAGTAAGCATCGCTGTTGTCAATCGTTTCTTCATTGGATATGCGCTCCTTTCGTTTCATCCAAAAATAAGAGCCGCCTGCACCTGCGCAAAGCGCGGCCAGAACGGCTGGGATAAGGATCAGTGCTTCCGAACTGCCCTGCTTCTCCTCAACTGGGTCAGGGACTGTGTCCGGTTCTGTTGTGGGTATAGGGGTTCCAGTAAAAATGACAGTATACCGAATTACTGTCACCCCAGTGCGGTAGGCGTCGCCGATATAGTCGGCGGTTGTAGTGTAGCCTTTTACATAGCTGACGGTTTTAGAACCGCCATAAGTGCAAACTGCTGTAAAACGATCCCCAATCTCGTAATCATTGGAGTTGTAGGTGTTATCGGTTTGCCAGTCTACACCCTGGAGGTTCAGTGTCCTCCCGCCCTCTGTGATTGTTTTGGGCAGGTGGTTTGTATCGGCACTGGCCAGGTTAGGATACCGCCGGGTGACCGTGATAGGACTGGTTTTACTGCCGTATCCAGACGGCTCCGTTTGGATAGAGTCCAGGTTGAGATACAGTGTCCCTTCAAATCCGTCTTCTGTGGTGACCACCTTCTCCTGGGGCAGCAGGCCCAGGATGGTTTCCATGTCTTTGTTGTCACTTTCCACAGTTTCGGTCTGGGTCACCTTTTGCATTTCCGAACCGATAACCACCTCACGGAGGATATCGGAACACTCATATCGGCAGTTGTCCCGGTCAAACGCTTCGCGGGGGAGGGTGGATGGGTCCGTAGTGGGCGAGAGATCGTAGACCTTCCGAATCTCAAGTGCCTCCTGATTGAGAATGATGTCTACCGGAAGCAGCGCATCCGAATCAGACCAATCAGCCGCTGAGGCCGGAAGAGCCAGCGCGGTAATGAGCAGTACCATTGCTATGAGAGATGTAAACGCTCTCTTCATGTTGATGTCCTCCTTCTTTCTTAGGGCGTGTACTGACCACCCTGAATCAGTGGCTGCAGGTATGCGACCGCAAAGCCCAGGGTGTTCAGTACAACCCAGGTTACGATGATCCGTTTAAGCCAACTGGTGGCTTCGGACACAGCGCGCTCGTTGCGCGAGATCATTCGCACAAGCAGAGCGACAGACGCAGCGGTTACAGCCACGATGGTACTGATTCCGACCAGTTCGCCATAAACGTCCGCCATGATCGAGGAAAAGCGAGACCAGATTGTGTCACCGGAGACCGCTGCTGCCGGCTGCGCAAACAGAATCATCATGTAGCAGGTGCTTGCCGTCCCTTGGAACCAGCGTTGAAGCCGCGGAGACAGAGGCTCCTTCGGCCTCTTGCGATTTTGCGCCATATGGGGATTCTCCTTTCATAAAAAATTTGGCAGAAAAAACCGCTCTCAATGCGAACTGCTGCATTCGCATGGGAGCGGCCTACTGCCATCGCCCAGTTTTGGACGATAACAGAATAACACATTTTCATCGCCATGTCATCGGCGGTGACTCTGCCAATTTTCCGCCATTTTTCTGCCACAAACCTTGCCATTAATCTCCCTCCAGCAAAGTGAGCAATTCCAGCCAGGCATCTAAGCACCCTGCTGGCGCTGTCCAAAGCCGGATCGACAGGATGTTGACAGCCTGCTGGCGCAACCGGTAATAGTGCCTGTCCGATATGCCCAGCCGGAACAAAATCTCATTATGGGTAAGCTTGTCCGGCGTGAGGAACGTTTGAAAAATGATGTTATACATCATTTCTCCGTTGCCAGGCTTGTGGCGCAGTACTGTCAGAGCATCGTTGATTCGATCCAGCAGCAGGCGGGATTTCTGAATGCCGAGCATCCGATGCTCCAGTTTTGCGTTACCCATTGCTATCTGTGTGTCCACCGCGCTGAGCAGCTTATCCAGATCCTGCAACGGACGATCCAACTCCTCTGCAACCTGCTGTGGAAAACATTCCAATGCCCACACAATATCGCGGTAATGCCGGAGCATCATCTGAGTGTTATGGTACATGTTGCGGCGCAGTTCTTGCTCCGCTTCCCGCGCCTTTTGGCTTGGAATGCTCTGATCCTCCACAATGCCCCGGCGTTCCAGTAGAGAGAGTATCTGATCCGCGTGTGTAGATATGTCTTTTCCAATCTGCTCACCAGAGTGGGATCCCTTCAAATGTTCCATATTCAATGCCTCCTGTATCGGCTGGCAGGCCAGTTTTTGGTCCGGCCCTGGGCAAAAGTTCAAATTCAACCGGGGAAGTTCCCTCTATACCTTGGCAGTCCTCATTGAAACTCTTACAATGCCTACACGGAGAAAAATACGCACGCGTAATAAGGGGGGCCGAAACTGCAACACGATGGCTCGTTACTGCAGGGGCGGCCTGCGTCTGTGAAATCTGCGGTATGACCTTGCGGCTATACCAGGCAACCCAATGGTTCACACGCTCATGGTCGCAGGCGCTCTCTATGTGCGCATTTCTGCCCCAAATGCGTATTCCCTCTAAAATGCGTTTGACCTGTGCAGGCTCTGGTAAAGAAAAAGGGACTCCCGTGGGATAGGCCGTGTTGAAGATCAGGCAGCCGAAAGAGCCTGGCAGCTTTTGCAGCGGGAAGGCATCCGCATGTTTTTTGAAAAAGCGCCAGACCTTCGTCTTTTCCCATCCCCAACGATGGCCAAGGGTCTCCAGGGTCAAAACGGCGCCATATTTGCCAAATTGGATAGATGGCGCCATATGAGAAAACGCATTGCCGGGATCCTGCCATACAGTGTGGCACCAGAGATCCAGCCATGCGTCCGACTCATCAAAGTGATAATGCGCCTCTGCGAGACGCTGTGTGATGTTTCTGGGCAGGCATAGGAATCCATACCCTTGGGTGGCGTAAACAGCTTCAGTGCCCATACAGGGTTCTCCAGAGCACTGAACGACCCAATCTTTGATCTGATAGGTGAGTTTCTTTGTTTTGGGATCCAGCTCATAATCTATGTATCCCATTTGGGCCAGTCTGTCCATCATGTCCAGGGCCTTGTTCCGATTCTTAATGCCAAGGATGCTCTTGAGCCCTACGATACCGCCTGCCCAAGAGCCAATGGTGATTTGATTGATATATTTATAGTAACGGGCCTGCCCATTTCGGAAGGCGGCCCTGGAGGCCAGCCGTGCCCATGCGCCCATGACGCCCTTGCCCTGCGGCATTTGACTGCGGGGGAGTTTGACCCACTGGTATTTCAGCAAGCACTTCACCTAGCTGGCCTCCTTTTGTTTTGGATTGAAAAAAGCCCCGTTCCATGCTAAACTGAGAAAGCACGAAAGCGAGGCGATGAAAATGATCTATGCGTGTGACAACTGCCACTTCCTGTTCTCCAGAGTATCCCCGATAGACCGATGCCCAGATTGTGGAAAAGAACGCATCCGTCCGGCCACCCCAGAAGAAACAGAAGAATTTGAGAAAAGGAAATCGTATGATTTTTGGAAGGAGTAGAATACAAATGACTAACAATCGGGACGATTTCCTATCTGGTTGAAGAAATCTAATACTTATTACCTATCAAGTCCACCCGAAGGATGGATGACATGCTCTCCTTTGACGTCCAGATCGAGGGCCGGTTCCACCAGCGCAATCGCCCGGCGGATGCTGCTATATCCGTGCTTGCCGCGAATTTTGTCCAGCGTTCGGTCAATATCGGCCCGGCGCTGGGCTTTTTGCTCCTCTGGGAATAGGGATAACTGCACAATCCCATCCACAGACATCAGCCCGCTGGCTTTGACCGACAGGCTGCGCACCGGCTCCCCGCCGGTATGGTGCCGCTGGAACAGCGCCATCGCCGCCTCCCAGATATCCAATGTATTGGCGGTTGGACGAGGCAGTCTAGTCTGCCGGTCATAGGACAGCAAGCGCTTGTCTCGGATGCCCACCGATACAATGGAACACAGACAGCCTTGTTCCCGCAGGCGGGCTCCCACACTCTCGCAGAGGGCCATAAGCGTGATTTTTACATCATCCTCGCTTACCAAGTCCCGGGGTGCGGTGGTGGAGTTCCCGATGCTTTTCATAGGCGGGACTGCGTAATATTGGCGCACGCCGGAGTGATCCTGCCCGTTGGCGAACTGGTGGAGCATAATCCCGTTTTTGCCCAACAGCCAGTACAGCAAATCCGTGTTGGCCTGGGCCAGCTCGCCAATGGTGGTTATTCCATACCGGTTCAGCTTTTGCGTGGTGGCCGGTCCCACATAGAGCAGGTCGCTGACCGGCAGCCGCCATGCGGTCTCCCGGAAGTTTTCCGGTGTGATAACTGTCGTCGCGTCCGGCTTTTTCATATCCGAACCCAGTTTTGCAAATACTTTATTGAAGGAAACGCCCACCGACACCGTTAGCCCCAACTCCCGCCGGATTCGGCCGCGGATAGCATCGGCAATCGTCGGCCCGTCTCCAAAGAGGCTGGCGGAACCGGTAACGTCCAGCCAGCATTCGTCCAAGCCAAAGGGTTCCACCTGGTCAGTGTAGCTGGTGTAGATGTCCTTTGCCTGGGCGGAAAAGGACAGATAGCGGTCATAGTGGGCGGGGACGCAAACCAATCCGGGACACTGCTGGCGGGCCTCCCACAGCACCTGACCGGTGTGGATGCCAAACCGTTTCGCAATATCGTTTTTAGCCAGCACAATACCGTGGCGGGCCTCCTCGTCTCCGGCTACCGCCACCGGCTTGTTCCGCAGTGTTGGATCGTACAGGATCTCTACGCTGGCATAGAAATTGTTCATATCCGAGTGTAAAATGACTGGTTTCATGTCCTCAGTATATGAGGACATCCCAATTTCCATCCCGAAAGGAGTCAAACCAATGTGCGGAAGATACAGCCTAGCGCCCGATGAATCCAGGGAAATTGCCCAAATCGTAGCCGAGGTACAGTCCCGGTTTGGGGCTGCCAGTATCCATACCGGGGAGATATTCCCCACCAACGCCGCCCCGGTCCTGCTGGCAGACGAGCAAAAAATGGCCCCCAAGCCGATGATCTGGGGCTTTCCCAGTTTCAAAGGCAAGGGGGTCATCATCAATGCCAGGGGTGAGACGGCGCTGGATAAACCGATGTTCCGTCGGTCCCTGCTGGAGCGGCGGTGTATTGTTCCCACAACCGGATTCTACGAATGGGACCGCAAAAAGACAAAATACCGATTCCGGCTGCCGGGAAAGGACAGGCTCTATTTAGCAGGACTCTGGAACGTCTTTCAGGGAGAGGAGCGGTTTGTTATTCTGACCACCGCTCCCAATGACTCCATTAGCAACGTCCATGACCGAATGCCGGTTCTGCTGACGGACGATGAGGCGGCACCATGGCTCCATGATACCGGAATGGCCTCCGCGAAGCTGACTGCTCTACAGCCGGATTTAGAACTTGCTGCAGTCTAGCTACCAGGGGATGCGCACCCTCTGCCCCCACAGCGTTTCGATCTGGACACCGTCCAAATACCAGCCACATTTACCCATCTCGATGCGGGTTGGAACCCACTGGCCGTCCAGTAAAATATCCATTGTGGTACCGCTGTAGCGCGACGAGATTTTTGAGAAAAGCGGACAGGATAAATGAGAAAAAATAG
>CATEPI010000028.1:0-38756 GCA_949525845.1 uncultured Eubacteriales bacterium | reverse complement strand
GGATTGGTATCCTTTCAATGGCGAAAATTGGTATACTTTATCTTACCATTTACATATGGTCCACCTCACTGGGACTGTCAGCCGGGTCGTCGGGATCTTCCAGTTGCTCACGGAGCAGATCAGCTTCATCACTCAGCAGATTGATACTATCTACGCACAAATCCTTAGCCCCGCCTGATGATGGCCAGCTGGGAACTGGCCGAAACGCTCCATCCCGGAGCGTCGCGGGAACCCGTCGGCACAGGGGGAGTCAACCGCCGCCCCTTTCACACATACAGCACCTTGACAATTGGAGTGCCCACCTGATGAGGGCCGGACAGCAACCGGCCGAAACGCCCTCATGGGCATCGTGGGAAGCTGACAGCTCCCCCATTTTGAATAGAAAAGCCCATGTAGCCCCGCCGCACCCGGCAGGAGATCGAAGGAGGTGAGAGAAGATGGAAGCGAAGACGGTGCCCAGAATGAGAACAGTCACGAAGATCGTGGCGGAGATCAGGGCAATGGACCCCAGCTCTGGAGTGTCGGAGCATTACGTCAGACAGCTGGTGAAGTCAGGGATCGTGCCCGTGGTATGGGCCGGTACCAAGGCCCTTATCAACCTGGACGACGTATTGGAAGTGCTGCGCAAGGGGACAGCCCGGCCCGAAGCTAAGGCGGCCCCGGTCGTAGCGGGTATCCGGCGGATCGAGGTCATGCCCCGCTGTATGGTCCAGTAACCCGCCGCAAATATCGATCAGGAGGAAATAAACCTAATGAGTGAAATCAAAGAGGAGGCCGCGAAAGATGGGGCGTAAACGGAGAAACATCCCGGCGGCGGCCATCCTGGTGCTGACCGTACTGGCCTGCCAGGCGATCTGGTGCTGCGGTATCGTGGCCATGATCGCCCCAGGCCCTGGGGAAGACACGGTTCTGGTGTCAACCACAGTGCCCCCTCAACTCGACTGCACTGCCCTTGTGGAAGCTGTGGAAACTATCCAGGCGGACCCCTACGATGAAAGCATCCCACTGGATCGTGAGCTCCAGACAGCGCTACGGGAGACCTGCGCCGCCAACGACGTGCCCCTCTCCCTCGCGCTGGGGCTGATCGAGGTGGAGAGCGGCTTCGACCCGGAGATCGTCAGCCCAAAGGGAGCCTATGGCCTGTGCCAGCTCAACCCCAAATACTTCCCCACCGACCTGTCGCCCAGCGAAAACATTGCCGCCGGAATCGGCTGGCTGGGGGAGCTGCTGGAGCAGCATGAGGACACTGCGGCCGCCCTGCGGGCCTACAATCTGGGTCACGACGACGGGGACCGGAAATTCGCCGACGCCGTCCTTGCGGCCGCAGGGGAATGGGGAGCGGGATAAGAAAAAGCCGCTTTCGGAGGTTGCGACTCCGGAAGCGGCACAGCTGGCCCGAATATGGGCCAAACCTTTTCACACCACAATTCTACTACACATCGGAAGGAACGTCAAGATGGAACTGAAAATGAAGCTCCGCAACGAGACCAAGAGTTGCTACCGCTTTGAGCGGCGCAGCGACCAGGGCGACCTGGTTACCCTCTACCTGAAGAAGAAGGACGTCAATGACGCAGGGATCGACCCCCGCAAGGGGATCACCGTTACCATCAAGGAGGATGATAGTGATGAATCTTGATATCAATGTAACCCTGAACGCAGACAGCAGCCTGCTGGCCTTCTTGGGTCAGACGGCTTCCTCTCTGTTGACGCTGGTACAGAATGCGGGGGCTGTCCCGCCCTCTGCGCCGGCTGCCCCCGTGGCCAGTGCAGCGGTTCCCGCTGTTACCCCCGCCTCCGTGGTCGCCCCCGGGCCCATGAGCCCTATGGCTACAGCTCCCAGCGCTCCCACACCCGCCTCTGTCGGCTCGGCTCCTACACAGCACCCTGCGGCTCCGGTCAGCCCTCCGACATCAGCGGTACCTGTCACCCCCACGCCTCCGGCCACTGCGCCTGCTCCATCAACACCCGCCCCGGCAGTACCTGTGGCCCCGACCACTCCCTCGCCCGGTTATACGCTGGAACAGTTGAGCACAGCAGGGGCCAATCTCACCCGCGCTGACCCCTCCAAGATGGCTCAGTTGGTTGCCTTGCTGCAGCAGTATGGAGTCCAGGCTGTCACCCAGTTGGCCCCGGAGCACTACGGGGCGTTCGCTACCGCGCTGCGGGGACTGGGGGCGGCTATATGATGGATCGGAGTACTTACAGCTGTGTGCAGTCCAGCGGCTGCATCTGCGGAACGTGCAGCAGTCCTGTAAAGGACTGCTGCCACCAGCACCCCGAGCTGATCTGCACCTTTAATCCTACCTGTGAGGAGAAGGGGCAGCATTGCAAAGGCTACAGCCCCAGGAAGGAGGGGAACCAGGATGGCACCTGAGCTGCACTCCCTTCTGGGCCCCAGCAGCGCGGAGCGGTGGCTGAATTGCACACCGTCTCCCAGGCTGACAGAGCACATGCCGGACTCCGGCAGCCCGTATGCGGCTGCCGGTACCCTGGCCCATGCCATCGCGGAGCTGAAAAGCCGGAAGTATTTCGGCATCCCCGAGCCGATGTCCACCCGGGAGTTCAACAAGCAGCTGAAGAAGCTGAAGGAGGATCCCGGCTATGACAAGGGGATGGACGCGGCCACAGATCTCTATCTGGAGCACCTGAAGGCCCGGGCCATGTCCTTCGGGCCCATCCAGCCCTTTGTGACGCTGGAGACCAGGGTGGACTACTCCAACCTGGTTCCCGAGGGCTTCGGGACGGCGGACTGCATCATGATCGGAGCCGGCCGCCTGGAAGTGGTCGACTACAAAAACGGCGCCGGGGTCCCGGTCAGCGCGGAGGCCAATTACCAGATGATGCTGTATGCCCTGGGCGCCCTCAACACGTTCTACTTTATCTATGGCGACACCATCCACACCGTTCACTTCTCCATTGTCCAGCCCAATGCGGGCGGGGTCAAGGAGTGGGAGTGCCAGGTGAAAGACCTGGCGGAATGGGGAGAGACGGTCGTCCGGCCGGCGGCGGAGCTGGCCTGGACCGGCAAGGGGGAGTTCGTGCCGGGCGACTGGTGCCGCTTTTGCAAGGCAAAAGCCCAGTGCTCCGCCAGGGCCAAGGTCATGCTGGAGCTGGGGGATGTGCCGCACGCCCTGGAGCCGGCAGATACCGCTGGCCCGCTGCTCACGGACAGCCAGTTGGGAGACGCCCTCACCCGGGGGCGTGCCCTGGCTGCCTGGGTCTCCGACATGGAGAAGTATGCCCTGACCGCAGCGCTGGAGGGCCGGACCATTGCCGGCTACAAGGTCGTGGAGGGCCGGGGCTCCCGGGAGTGGGCCGGCGGTACAGACGCCGCTTTTGCCCAGCTGACCCAGAGAGGCGTGGAAGAGGCGCTGCTCTACGAGCGCAAGCCGGTCTCTGTGGCGGGGCTGGAGAAGGCCCTGGGCAAGACTGTCTTCGGCAAGACGGCGGAGGGTCTGGTTGAGAAGCTGCCCGGCAAGCCGGCTCTGGTACCGGAGAGCGACAAACGCCCGCCCTACAACGCCGCCGCGATCGCGTTCGGGGGTGGCAGCGGTGGGTAACACCTACTTCATCCGCGCCGGCACCTTCCAGGCGGCTGTCCTGGAGGACCGCCTGACAGAGATGCCCCGACCGCAGTTCCGGAAGCTCCTGCAGCTGGCCAGGGCCTACCCGGAGAACCTGCCTGCGCTGGCCGCCATGGGCAAAGACATCCAGAGGCAAGTTATTGAAGCAGAGGCGGCGTGGAAAGCGGCCTCCCAGGACTACAAGGCAAACTGGAAGCACATCGCCCACCCCCGTTCCCGCAAACCTGCGATCAGGAAGATCATGGAAGAAAACCGCCGCCTGAAGGAGGCGGTACGGATCACCAAAGGCCACTACGCCAACTGGGTATCCGTTCAAACCAATTTTCAAAAGGAGGGCTTTTAAATGCCTATTACTATCACCAATGTTCGCACATCTTATCTCGCTGTTCTTAAGCCCAAACCGCCCTTCAACAATCCGCTGGGGGACCCCAAGTACTCGGTGACCATTCTTGTGCCCAAGAGCAATACAGCTGCTATGGAAGCCATTAACCAGGACATCGCCAGGGCTATTGAGGCCGGTGTGATCAGCAAGTGGGGCGGCGTCCGGCCGCCCCAGCCCGCCATCTGTGTTCACGATGGCGATGGCCCTCGCCCCAGCGACGGCTCCGCCTTCGGCGAGGAGTGCCGGGGCTGCTGGGTGTTCACCGCCAGCAGCAAGCAGGCCCCCTTCGTGGTAGATGCTCAGGTGCAGCCCATCATTGATCCCACCCAGGTCTACTCCGGGATGTGGGCCAATGTCAATGTCACCTTCTTCGCCTACAGCAACGCCGGCAAGAAGGGCATAGGCTGCGGCCTGAACGGGGTCCAGAAAGTCCGGGACGATACGCCCCTGGCCTCCCGAGTGACCGCACAGGAGGCTTTTCAGGCGATTCCTGCCTCCCCTGTGGCTCCTACCAACCCCGCTCCTCAGGCTCCTGCTGCTCCCGCAGCCCCTGCCGGCTATCCGGCTCCCGCCGTTGACCCCATCACCGGTCAGCCCCTCCCCCAGGGCGGCTATACCCCCACCGGCTTTCCTGTAATGGGGGTGTAAGCTGTGCCCACTGCTGTGCATCATCTCTCCATAGATATTGAGACGTACAGCGATGTGGACATCAAGAAAGCCGGGCTCTATCGGTACGCCCAGAGCCCGGCTTTTTCTATCCTCCTATTCGCGTACAGCCTCGACTTCGGGCCCGTCCAGGTCATTGATCTGGCTCAGGGAGAACAGCTCCCCCCGGAATGTATGGCCCGCCTCTTTGACACCAATACGATCAAGCACGCCTATAACGCCCCCTTCGAATGGTACTGCCTGTCCAGGCATTTCCGCCTATGGGACGTTCCCAACTATCCCCCGGAAAAGTGGCTCCCACAGTGGCGCTGCACCATGCTCCACGGTCTATACTGCGGCTACCCCGCAGGACTGGACGCTGCGGGCAAGGCCCTCGGTCTGGCGGAAGAACAGCAGAAGCTGTCCACTGGCAAGGCCCTGATCCGTTACTTCTGCACCCCCTGCGCCCCTACCAAGACCAACGGCCAGCGTACCCGCAACCTGCCCCACCACGACCCCGCCAAATGGGAGCTGTTCAAGACCTACAACGCCCAGGATGTGGTCACGGAGATGGAGGTGGGGCGCCAGCTGTCCGCATTCCCTGTACCCGACGCAGTACAGGCCCAGTGGGTCACCGACCAGATCATCAACTGCCGCGGCGTCGCCGTGGATATGGACCTGGTGGACGGCGCCCTGGAGCTGGACGCCGCCGCCCGGGCGGAATACCTCCGGGAAGCGGCCGCGTTGTCAGGCCTGGAAAACCCCAACAGCGTGGGGAAGCTGACCAAATGGCTTCAGGCAGAGCTGAAGGAAGAGGACATCCCCAATCTGAACAAAACGACTGTGACAGAACTGCTGGGGAAGGACCTTTCCAGTGAGGATGCCCGGCGGATGCTGGAGCTGCGGCAGGAGCTGGGCAAGACCTCCAACAAAAAGTATAACGCCCTGGAGACTGCGGTCTGTGCCGATGGGCGGGTGCGGGGGCTGCTCCAGTTCTACGGGGCGGCCCGTACCGGGCGGTGGGCCGGCCGTATCGTACAGCCCCAGAACCTGCCCCGGACCTACATCAGGTCCGAACTGCTCCCCCTGGCCCGGGAACTGGTGGAGGACCGGCAGATGGACGCTCTGAAGGTGGTCTTCGGCTCGGTCCCCGATACCCTCTCCCAGCTGATCCGCACCGCGCTGGTCGCCGCTCCCGGCTGCACCCTGGTGGACGCGGACTTCTCCTCCATCGAGGCCCGGGTCATCGCCTGGCTGGCGGGGGAGGAGTGGGCGCTGGAGGTCTTCCGCACCCACGGGAAGATCTACGAGGCCACCGCCGCCCAGTTGTACGATGTCCCCATGGAACGGATCGTGAAGGGCAATCCGGAGTACGCCCTGCGACAGTACGGCAAAGCGGCCACACTGGCCCTGGGCTATCAGGGCGGACCCAACGCGCTGATCACCGCCGGCCACCTGGAGAAAGACACCCCGGAAGAAAAGCTGCTGGACATCCGGGACCGCTGGCGGCAGAAGAACCGCGCTATCGTAGATTTTTGGTACAAGGTAGACGCCGCCGCAAAGGAGGCGGTCCAGACCGGGCGGTCGATCGAACTGCCGGACAGACGGCTGGCCATCGCCCGGGAATGCAACCCTGCAAACCATATGGATTTTCTGACCATCCGGCTCCCCAGCGGGCGCAAGCTGTACTATGCCCAGCCCCACATGGGGACCAACCGCTTCGGCCAGCTCAGCCTGTGCTACCTCGGCCAGAACCAGACCTCGAAGAAGTGGCAGGTGCTGGAGACCTACGGCGGCAAGCTGGCAGAGAACATTACCCAGGCCATCGCCCGGGACTGCCTGGCGGAGGCGATCGACCGCGTGGAGGCTGCGGGGTATCGGGTGGTGTTCCACATCCACGACGAGATCGTTACAGAGGTCCCCAACGGCTCCGAGGCCGACCTGAAGCGGATCACAGAGCTCATGAGTCAGGTGCCAACGTGGGCCGCTGGGCTCCCTCTGAATGCGGAGGGCTGGGTAAACCCGTTCTTCAAGAAGGAGTAGAAACCCCTATTGTACCTTGACAAGTTCATATTGACTGACGGAAAATTTTGAAAGGCCTCTTGACTTTGCATGAAAGCATGCTATAATGCATACATGCAGAGGAGGTGAGGAAAATTTCTGATAAGACACTCGCGATTCGGGTAGACGAGGATTTTTATAAAAAAGTCAGGCTTAGGCTGGCTGAAAATGGAATGACCCTAAAGGACTATTTCATCTCTCTTGTAGAAAATGATATTAAATCAGCCTCAACTGATAAGATTGAAGGTTACACACGAGAAGAAATACTGGGAAAAGCTGAGGAGATTACTCGTTTACTAAAAAAAATCGCAGAAAGATGAAAGGAGCGCTCACCCTCCCGACAAGAAGCTGTGAGCGCCCGAATCACCACACCCGGAGGTCTGGTAAATCTATTATATCAGACCTCTGCGGTGAAAATCAAGGAGGTTTTTCAGAATGAGCGGGATCGAGAAAATTCAGCGATATATCGAACGGACGAAGATTGACCATCGGACCTCTCATGCCTATTGTATGTATGCCAGTGAATTGTGTGCGCTTTATGATGAGTTGCGTAGGGATTCGTTTCAGGCGATGTCTATACTTTTTAATTTTGGCTGGGCCAAGGGCTATCGGGCTGCAAAGGCGGAGGCGAAGCAGGTATGAGGGAAATTTGTATTCCTTGTAGCAACTTGGACGACATAGTTACTCGCCTCTATGGGTGCTGGTCCGTTTTAAAGGCCATCCAAGTTAATGCAGAAGATGACCCTATTGTTGCTGATGCCATTTATGGGGCCGCTGATTTGCTCAACAGTATCTGTCGAGATTTTCAAGCCGACATTGACTGTTCCGAGGTCCAGACCCAAAAGGAGGCGGTCGTGTGAACGAACTACAGATTTTTGATAATCCTGAGTTCGGAAAGATTCGAGCGGTCGAAATCGACGGTGAACCGTGGCTGGTAGGCAAGGATGTAGCCAAAGTACTTGGGTACAAAAACCCACAGGAAGCTGTCAGAAACCACGTTGAGGACGAGGATAAAGGGGTGAGCGAAATTCTCACCCCCGGCGGGAAGCAGATGATTCCTATCATCAACGAAAGTGGCCTGTATAGCCTAGTGTTCTCCAGCAAGTTGCCTACCGCAAAAAAGTTTAAACGTTGGGTGACATCAGAGGTCCTTCCAGCTATCAGACAGACCGGTACTTACAGCCTTGCGATTACCGCTCCAGCGGTAGAACAGCGGGCTCTTACCACGGATGATTACCTAAAAGCAGCCCTTATTGTATCGAATTGCAGGAATGAGCGGTTGCCCTATGTGCTAGACCTGTTGGAGCAGGGCGGTTTTTCCATCCCAACGGTGGAAGCTACGCAACAGCCTACTTACGAGGTGGCAAAGACAATCAATAACGCTATCAGTGAACACGGCTTCACTCTTGTGCAACTCAGCCGCCTCACTGGCCTAGACCAAGTACAGCTGGGCCGCTACAAAATGGGATCATACCAACCGCGAAAAGAACGGGCAGCATATATCGTCCATGTTATTTCAGAGGCTATAGCGAAAAAAGAAAATAGAAGTTAAAAGAAATCCGTCAGTCTCAATATGAACTGACGGATTCTTATATCCAAAATAAATTGTGTCCAAGTCGGACACCGAGGAGGGATTATCGTGCGAATCCTGAAACCTGGCGACCCCTGCCCCTGCTGCGGGCAGCCCATCAAAGAGGGGCTGCCTACCGAGACGATTATGCTGCTCAGCTGGCTTCAGGAGGGAAAAGAGCTGAGAGAAGCACTGAAAGGAGTCGATACCAATGAGCAAGATTGCGGATGACATTTTGAGCATCCTCGGGGAATGCCGTGTGGAGGGGGATACTCTCTTCCTTCCCGACCGACAGCTTGACCGGTCTACATATCAGGCCGTGAACAAGGTGTTGGTCAACATCGGCGGCAAGTGGGACCGCAGGGCCAAGGGCCATGTGTTCGCCGACGGCGATCCCGTAGAGCTGCTGAACAATGTCCTGATGACCGGCGAGACGATTGACATCAAAAAGCAGTACCAGTTTTTCCCCACGCCGCGCCCTGTTGCGGAGCAGATGTGCCAGATGGCTGAGCTGGACAGCACCTGCGTTGTCCTAGAGCCGTCCTGCGGAAAAGGCGACCTGGCCGATGTCGTGTTCGAGGCCGGCGTCAAAGGGCTGTATGGCCTTGAGCTCAATCGGGATATGGAGTACTACCTCAAAGGCAAGCCCTACACCACTATGGTCGGCATCGACTTCATTGATTTTGCCCGGGACGACGGCATCGATCATGAATGGAGCCGAATTGTGATGAACCCGCCCTTTACCAAGCAGCAAGACATCGACCACATCCTCACCGCCTATGACATCCTCTCCCCCGGCGGCATCCTCGTGTCCGTGGTGTCGGAGAGCCCGTTCTTCTGGGCCAACAAAAAAGCCGAGGAGTTCCGGGCATTCCTCGCCAGCCATGATGCCGAGATGGTCAAGCTGGACGAGGGGGCCTTTAAGGAGAGCGGGACGATGGTCCCCACCAGGCTGATTAAGATCATCAAGCCTGAGGAGTGACCTGAAATACCCCGGCTATTGTCGTTTACTGGCACTCCCGGAGTGGAAAAGGCGAGCCAATAGCTGGATTGGGGCCCCAAAGGGGTCGGCTATTACCGGTTACCCAGAGACATTATGGGGGACTGTTGGCGCTATAAAGCTCCTGGATCCCCGCCGGCAGCGGTCCTCCCCCTTGAAAATCCAGCGCGGGACACCGTCAGGAATAGGCTGAAAAGTGCCGGAACATGGCCGGAAAACAGCCGGATTTTGAGTGCTGCCAACAGGGTCAGCCGAAACGTGCATATCATAAAAATCGCCGGGGTATGCTGCGGCATGCCCCGGAAGGGAGGATGAAGCCTATGAGCAAGCGTCCCCGCTGGACTGCGGAAGCGGAGGAGTACCTGGCGGAGAACTGGGGCACACTGGCCATCCCCACGCTGGCCAGAAACCTGGGGCGCAGTGAAGATGCGGTTGTCATCCGCGCCCGACGGCTCGGCCTGGGGCCTTTCCTGGATAGCGGTGACTACGTTTCCTTCAACCAGCTGCTGGTCGCTGTGACCGGAGGCAATTCCGGATACGGCTACAAGATCAAGAGCTGGGTGGAGAACCGCGGCTTCCCGCTCCACTACAAGCGGGTGGGGAGTCAGCGGTGGAGGATCGTTTACCTGAAGGAGTTTTGGGAGTGGGCTGAGAAGAACCGGGCTTTCATTGATTTCTCCCGGATGGAGCCGCTGGCCCTGGGGGAGGAACCGGAGTGGGTGGCGGAGCAGCGCAGAAAAGATTTCGAAACGTTTGCTCTCCAGCGCAAGGATCCCTGGACGTCTGAGGAGGACAGCCGGCTGATCATGCTTTTGAAGCAGCAGCGGTACGGATACGCTGAGCTGTCCCAAATGCTCCGAAGAAGCGCCGGGGCCATCCAGCGGCGATGCGGGGACTTAGGGATCAAGGAGAGGCCGGTCAAGGCGGACACCCATGGCGACCGTGCCACCTGGACACAAGGAGACTATGACGCACTGGCGAATGGGATCCGCCGCGGGGACAGCTACACTCGGATCGGTCAGGCCATTGGCAAGTCGGAGAAGGCCGTCCGGGGGAAGGTCTACTATCAGTATCTCACCGAAAACGCGGACAGGGTACGGTCCATGCTGGGGGACGGCTCCTGGGGCCATGGCGCCCCAGAGCCGACGGTCAAGCAGGGGCTGTATTTATCCAGGACCTGTACCGAGGTCAGGAAAAACCTCTCAGCACTGGACGGACTGCTTCGGTACCGGATGCACGCCTTGGGCTATGATCCGTACTGGCAGAGATTCATGTGCATGAATTGGAGCGACGCCGGCGGCTGCGCTGCCGGGTGCGGTGACTGCGACTGTTGTACGCAGTTCCGCCGTATCCGGCCCCAGTACTGTGGTGCGGCGTCACCTTCTTCGAGCACCGGGAAAACCGTTTCTGTGAGGCCTGCCGCCTTGCCCGCAAGAGACAGGCACAGCGCAGGTGGAGCAGGTCCGCCGGCACGCCAAATAACGAAAAGGCTGTATGATCAAAAGGGGAAAAGCAAGTACAGGGGGTAATCTATCGTGAGCATAAAAACAATCGGGCCGCAATGGGGCGTGTATCTGAGGGCCGCCCACCCGAGATCGACCTGCCTGTGCGGGAATATTCCCTCAAGAAGGAGCCTTTTACCATGTTAAACGATAGACAGATTATCATATCCGTGGGCAGCAGCCGGACAAGTATCGACTGGCAGACCCAGACAATGACCATTGAGGAGTTGTATAATCGCCTGCAGACGCCGGCCAGAGGCACCGAGACCCAGGCCGAGTACCTGGCCATGCAAAAGAGCAAGCAGGACAGGCTGAAGGATGTGGGCGGCTTTGTGGCGGGAGTATTGAACGGCCCGCGCCGCAAGGCCAATGCCGTGGCTGGCCGGGATGTTATCACCCTGGACCTGGACAATATCCCAGAGGGAGGCACAGAGGACGTCCTGCGCCGGGTGGAAGCCCTGGGTTGCGGCTACTGCGTCTACTCTACCAGAAAGCATTGCCCGGCGGCACCCCGGCTCCGGGTGCTGGTCCCCTTGGACCGCACCTGCACCGCCGATGAGTACGAGCCTATCGCCCGGAAGCTGGCGGAGATGGTCGGGATCGAGCTGGCTGACGCCACCACCTTCGAGGCGTCACGGCTGATGTACTGGCCCAGCTGCAGCGCGGACGGGGAGTACATCTGGAGGCCGGCGGATAAAGCCCTGCTTTCTGCGGACGGCATGTTGGGCCTCTATACCGACTGGAGAGACTGTGCCTCCTGGCCGGTCGTTCCCGGGGCTGCGAGCCCCGTCAAGCGGACTTCCAAGCAGATGGACCCCCAGACCAAGGCTGGTGTTGTGGGCGCGTTCTGCCGCACCTACGACATCGAGGCGGCAATGGCCGCATTTCTCCCCGGCGTCTATGAGCCTGTGGACACCGCGCCAGACAGGTATACCTTCACTGGAGGCTCTACTACCGGCGGTGCGGTGCTCTACGACGATGGTAAATTCCTGTTCTCCCATCACGCCACTGACCCCTGCAGCGGGAAGCTGGTCAATTCCTTCGACCTGGTGCGCCTGCATCTCTTTGGAGACCTGGATGATTCTGCCGCTCCGGGGACCCCTGTCAACCGGCTTCCCAGCTTCAGTGCCATGTGCGCAAAGGCCGCAGAGGACCCCCAGGTATCCGGCATGCTCCTCCAGGAGCGCTTCGCGGAGGCGACCAAGGGCTTTACAGCCATTGGTGTCACAGCGAACGATGCAGCTACTGCACCTGGTACAGCCGTTGACAGCAGCTGGATGACCCAGCTGAAGGTCAGCTCCAAAACAGGTCTCCCGCAGACCACAATGGATAACGTCTGGATCATTTTAGAGAATGACCCGCAGCTCAAGGGCCGGTTTGCCCTGAACCGCTTTGCCGGTCGGGGAGAGGTCCTGGCACCGCTCCCTTGGAGCAATCGCACAGAGCGCCGACTGTGGGACGACAACGACAACCAGGGCCTCTATTGGTATTTGGAGAAGTTCTACCAGATCACCGGGACCGCAAAGATCGACGGGGCGCTCTCCCTGCACAGCACGATACACGCTTTCAATGAAGTCACTACCTATCTGGAACAGCTGCAGTGGGACGGTGTTCCCAGGCTGGAATCGCTGTTCATCGACTACCTGGGAGCGGAGGATACTCCCTATACCCGGGCGGTGACCCGCAAGGCATTCACGGCAGCCGTGGCCCGGGCCATGGTTCCGGGCACAAAATTCGACGTCATGACGATCCTTTCGGGGCCCCAGGGCATCGGCAAGAGCACCCTGCTGGACAAGATGAGCCGGGGGTTCTTCAACGACAGTATCCGTACTTTTGAGGGGAAAGAGGCCAGCGAGCTCCTGCAGGGGGTGTGGCTGGTGGAGATATCCGAGTTGGACGCCTTCCGGCGCACAGACGTCTCCCGGATCAAGCAGTTCCTGAGCCAGAGGATAGACCGCTTTCGGGCGGCCTATGGCCGACACGTGAAAGATATGCCCCGGTGCTGCGTGTTTTTCGGAACGACAAACACCAACGACTATCTGCAGGACAAGACCGGGAACCGGCGCTTCTGGCCGGTGGATGTGGGTGTACGGGCAGCGACTAAGAGCGTGTGGAACGACCTGCCCTATGAGCTGGATCAGGTGTGGGCTGAAGCCGTAGTCTGCTGGCGCTGCGGAGAGCCCCTGTACCTAGTAGGGGATCTGGCTGAGGCGGCAAAGGCGAAGCAGGAGGAGCACAGGGAAGTCAGCGCCCGGGAGGGGCTGATCCTGGAGTTCCTGGACAAAGAGGTGCCCAGCGACTGGAGCAGCTGGAGCCTGGAGCGCCGGCGGGTGTTCTGGGGCGGCAACGCTGTCGGAGACATGAAGCTGGTGCCCCGGGAACGGGTCTGCGCCCTGGAGGTCTGGTGCGAGCTGCTGAACGGCCAGCAGAAAGATATCCGGTATGGAGATACCCAGGAGATCAACAGCGTCATCGCTACGGTGCCTGGGTGGGCAAAGATGAAAAACGGCGCTCGTTTTGGGTATTGCGGCCTCCAACGGGGCTTCACAAGGGCCGTTACATCTTAGGTGTTACATTGCCACTACTGTTACATTGGGGCTGTTACATCGTTACAGCGTGATACATTGAATGTAACGGCCCCAAATGCTTGCGGCGCAAGGGATACAGGGCATTTGTTACATTGATACATTTATTCCTATTGATTTGTGAATTAGAGAGGATAGGGGGGCCCGTGTCCCGCCTAACCCACCTAATGCGCCTAAATCATGATGTGTTACGCGCGCACACACGCGCACGCGAGAGACGCTATACTCTCCAGTTTACTTTCAAGTTCAAGGGAGGACAGAGCATGAAAGAATCTGAAATTGAGGCCTGCCTGGTCCGCATGGTCCGGGAGCGGGGCGGCCTGTGCTACAAGTGGGTCAGCCCAGGGAATCCGGGGGTGCCGGACCGGATCGTCATCACTCCGGCCGGCCGGACGATCTTCGTGGAGCTGAAGACTCAGGTGGGCCGGCTGTCCGCCATCCAGAAGTGGCAGCGGGCCCAGCTGGAGGAGCGCGGGGCGGATATCCGCGTCCTGCGAGGGATGAACCAGGTCAAGACGTTTGTGAGGGAGGTGATGCCCGATGCAGTTCATACCACACAGCTACCAGCGGTACGCCATTGAGCGTATCATCACTGACCCAGCACTGGGGCTCTTTCTCGATATGGGATTGGGTAAGACGGCTATCACCCTGACGGCCATCAACGATCTGCGGTACAACCGCTGGGCTGTGAGCCGCTGCCTGGTGGTGGCGCCCAAGAAAGTGGCGGAGGCCACCTGGAGCAGCGAAGCGGCCAAGTGGGACCACCTGGACCACTTGAAGATCGTCCCGGTGCTGGGCAGCGCCCAGAAGCGTATCCGGGGGCTGCATACCCCCGGGGACATCTGGGTCATCAATCGGGAGAATTTCCCTTGGCTGGTAGACTACTACCGCAATGCCTGGCCCTTCGACATGGTGGTCATCGACGAAAGCACCAGCTTCAAGAACAGCCAGAGCAAGCGGTTCAAGGCCATCAAGCTGGTGTTGGACCGTATCTCCCGTATCGTCATCCTCACCGGCACGCCGGCGCCCAACGGCCTGGAGGATCTGTGGGCGCAGATCTACATGCTGGACCAGGGAGCGCGGCTGGGAAAGACCCTCACCAGCTACCGGGAAGCGTTCTTTACCCAAGACTGGGCCCACCCCGGCCAGCAGTACCGGACCTATTCACCCCAGGATGGGGCGGACATCCGGATCAGGGCCGCCATCGCGGACATCTGTGTGTCCATGAAGGCGGAGGACTACCTGGAGCTGCCGGACTACATCGAGAACATCATCCCTGTGGCCCTGGATGCCAAGGCGAAGAAAGCCTATGACAAGCTGGAGAGGGAGATGCTGCTGGAGGTGGACGACCAGACCATCACCGCCGGGTCCGCCGCTGTGCTGAACGGGAAACTGCTGCAGCTGTGCAGCGGTGCCGTCTATGACGCTGAAGGGCAGACCGTCCATGTTCATGACTGCAAGATAGAGGCATTCCTGGAGGTGGTGGAGCAGCTGCATGAGGAGCACGCCCTGGTCTTCTACTGGTTCCAGCATGAGCTGGAGCGGCTTCTGTCCGCGTTGGAGGCCTCCGGGCTTCGGGTGCGGGTCTACCGGGGGCCGGAGGATGAGCAGGCGTGGAACAGCGGCCAGGTCGACATTCTTCTGGCCCACCCGGCCAGTTGTGGCTACGGCCTTAACCTCCAGGTCGGGGGACACCATGCCATCTGGTTCGGGTACCCCAATTGGGCCCTGGAGATCTACCAGCAGGCCAACAAGCGTCTGCACCGGCAGGGGCAGCGGTATCCGGTCATCGCCCATCACCTGGTCGTGCAGGGCGGGATGGACGAGGACGTCATCGAGGCCCTGCACGACAAGGGTGACGCCCAGGAGGCGCTGATGCAGGCACTGAAGGCCAGAATTAAAAAATATTCTGATTAACGAGGTATTGAACATGACAGTAGAAAACATCATCCGCAGCCTGGAGGACCAGGCCAAAGACCGGGAGAGCAGCATCGATGAGACAGATCCGGACTGTATCTTCCGGCGGGACGCGGAAGCCCTCCGGGGCGCGTTGTCTATGATCCGGGGCGGCGAGTACACATTCCGTCTCTGTGTGGCCCAGGACGGTCGGAGCATCGTCGACATGACCGTTGGCGCCAACGCAGTTCCTGAGGAGATCAGCAAAGCGAAGAAGACGATCCAGCGCCTGCTGAATGAGTTTGCACCCAAAGTCGCAATCCCCCCCCGGCCTGTCTCTCCAGCACCGTTGGAACCGGAGCCTGATGAGGAACCGGGACCCGTAGAGGCGCAGCCTTCTGCGGAATCGGAGCAGCCGGCCGGTGTTGCGCCAGCACCGGCCGTCATCCGGAGGCCGAAAGCTTCAGGGATGGAGGGGGCTAAGGGCCTTGTGATTTTGTACTGCGAGACCTGCGGCGGCATTTTTGGTACGTTCCTGAAGGGGGCAAAGCAGGAGTTTACCTGCAAGTGCGGGAGCCGTATCGATCTTACCAAGCCCATGGCCCGATTCCGGTACACATGCCCCTGCTGTGAGAAAGTGACCTGGGGCACGACCAACGTGGAGGAGCCGTCCTTTGAGACCCGGTGCATCTGCGGTAACAGCGTCATGCTGACCTGGGTGTCCAAGGACAAAGAGTACCGGGGATAGCGTGTCCGACTTGGACACATCGATCGGACAGCGCGGTGTGGGAATACAGGCGGCAATATACCTTACCACACAACATTTTTTCGTATCCACCAAAAAAGCAGGAGTGTTTGTATATGAGTGCAACAGTGATTTTGAACGGCGACCAGGTCTACATGGAGGAGCTGATCCGGGAGAACGCCCGGCTGACTGTCCAGGTGGAGGCCGAGCGGCAGCACCGGCGGGAGCTGGAGGCGGTGGTGGCCCGGCTGAAGCTGGAGAACGAGGGCCTTTCCAGCCAGGTCGAGCAGGCGGAGGATGACTTGGGCATGGTGGCGGCGGGGTTGGAGCGGGAGAAGGTTCTGGCCTCAAAACTGGACCAGGCTATCCACGACCTGCATTTCGTCATGGCCGACGGCGACGCCTGCACGGTCTGTAAAAACAAGTGCCTGATGGGTACGGCGGACGCCTGCCAACCGCGTTGGAAGGGTCTGGACGACTGAGAAGGGAGCCCGTAATGAACTGGAAACGCGAGGCAGTTGATAAGCTGAAAAACTATGAGGCCCACCGGGAGGCCCTGGAGAACATCCCCAAGGAGATCAAGCGCCTGGAGTCGGCCTATGCCAGTATCCGAAGCGCCGCCACCGACGGCCCCCCGGTGTCCGGGGGCGGTGATACGCGGGAGGACTCCATGCTGTCCAACATCGTCTGCCGAGACGAATTGAAGCGGCGGCTGAAAGAAGCCCGGCTGTGGGTCGCCATGGTAGACAGGGCCCTGGCCGTCCTGGATGATGAGGAACAACTTGTTTTAGACCGGTTTTATATCCACCGGACGAAGGGGGTGGTCCAGGTGCTATGCGAGAGCTTAAACCTGGAGAAAAGTGCCGTCTATGACAGGAGGGACAAGGCTTTGCGGCATTTCACCCTGGCCCTTTACGGGGTTACCGAGACGGAGTGAAAAAATCCGGAAAAAAACCGGAAGATTTTTCAGAAAAACCGTGCTATAATGATAGGGCGTAAATGCTGACAAGCAAGGCAGCCTTCTTCACAAGAGGGCTGCCTTATTTACCTGGTGGAATCCGGTATCGGGGTGGTGGATGTGGCAAAGCTGACAGAAAAACAAAGGCGGTTTGTAGCTGAATACCTGATAGACCTCAATGCCACTGCCGCGGCCCAGCGTGCTGGATATAAAGACCCAAACATCGGACGGCAGCTCATAACGAAAAATAACGTTTCTGCCGCGATCCAGGCACGCCAGAGCGAATTGCAGTCGAAACTGGAGATCACGCAGGAACGGGTGATCACAGAGCTGGCGAAAATCGCTTTTGCGAATGGGACGATGTACGCCCGGGTTGTAGCCGGCGGCAGCCGTGTGGAGCTGGAGGAGACCGACAATCTGTCTGAGGATCAGCGAGCCGCCATCTCCGGCATCAAGGAGGGCAAATTTGGAATCGAGGTCAGCACCTACGACAAGGTTAAGGCTCTGGAGCTGCTGGGCAAGCACTTGGGCACATTCACCGCGAGTACTGGCGGTACAGTGACCAGAACAGAAAACAATCTGCTGTCGGCTATCATGGGGGCCGGGGAGGTAGACACGGATGATCTATCAGAGGTTGAGTAAGCGCCAGCTGCTGGCTATGCTCTGGTGGCAGCAGCCCCGGTTCCGGGACCGGGACGCCCTGGTGTGCGACGGGTCTATCCGCTCCGGCAAGACCGTGTGCATGACCGTCGGCTTCGTCCTCTGGAGCATGGCCAGCTTCAGCGGTCAGAAATTTGCTATTTGCGGCAAGACTATCGAGAGCCTGCGCCGGAATGTGGTCCTCAATCTGCGGGACTGGATCCCGCCGGATTTGACCATTGTAGAGAAGCGGGCGGAAAACAAGCTGTCCATATCCGACGGCACCGGGCGGGAGAACACTTACTTCTTGTTCGGCGGGCGGGATGAGTCGTCCTATATGCTGATTCAGGGCATCACTCTGGCGGGGGTCCTCTTGGACGAGGTGGCCTTGCAGCCCCAGTCCTTTGTGGAGCAGGCCCTGGCCCGGTGTTCCATCGAGGGGAGCAAGTTTTGGTTCAACTGCAACCCGGAAGGTCCCGAACATTGGTTTTATAAAAACTGGGTGGAGGGCAACAAGCCCAAGGAAAAGAACGCTCTGCACCTGCACTTCACCATGGACGACAACCTGGCGCTGCCCCCGCGTATCCGGGAGCGGTACGAGGGTATGTATTCCGGGGTGTTCTATGACCGTTACATCCGGGGGCTGTGGGTGGTGGCCGAGGGCCTGATCTATACCATGTTCAACAAGGACTTCCATGTTGTCCCGGCGGTCCCCCGGCCCTATGACAGCTATTACATCAGCGTGGACTACGGCACCGCCAACCCCACCAGCATGGGCCTATGGGGCCGGGCTGGTGGGGTATGGTATCGGATGCGGGAGTATTACTACAACAGCCGGAAAGAGGGCCGCCAGCAGACCGACGAGGAGTACTACACGGAGCTGGAGAAGCTGGCCGGTGATCTCCCCATCCGGGGCGTGATCGTGGACCCGTCGGCGGCCTCCTTTCTGGAGACCATCCGGCGGCACGGGCGTTTTCACGACATCAAGGCGTCCAACGCCGTGTTGGACGGTATCCGGGACGTGGCCACCCAGCTCCAAACCGGGCGGCTGTTCATCTGCGAGGGCTGCGCGGACTGTATTCGGGAGTTTGGGCTGTACCGCTGGGACGAAAAGGCCCCCGGCGGCGATAAGCCCATTAAGGAGAACGACCACGCCATGGACGACGTTCGGTATTTTGTCCACCGCATTTTTGCGCCGGACATTTTCAGTTTTTAGGGGGTGCAACTATGCAAACCGTGGATATTCTGGGGACGCGGTACACCATTGCTGTCAAGAGATACGACGAGGACGCGGTTTTTTCGCGCCGGTCCATTGACGGCTATTGCGACAGCTGGACAAAGGAAATCGTCGTTTGCGATATGGCGACCTATAAGGGCTGGGAGCATGAGCAGCCCGGCACCGTGGCGGCAGCGCAAAAAGAAACGCTCCGGCATGAGATCGTCCACGCCTTTTTCAATGAGAGTGGCCTGGCGGACAGCTCCAGCACCGTGGAGGGGGCCTGGGCCAAGAACGAGGAAATGGTGGACTGGATCGCGCTGCAAGGTCCCAAATTGTGCGCCGCCTGGAAAGAGGCGGGGTGCCTGTGAGGTGAACGGCTATGGTCATTTTGAATTTGCGGGATGATTGCGTGACCCGGACGGCCACCAACTTCCGCCGAGGTATGACCGACAGGCGGTTCCTGGAGTTGGAGATCACCGCCTGGCTGGCCTCCCCGGAACGCAAGCGGCAAATCAACGGGGAGCTGTACTACGACGGGAAGCAGGCGGTCTTGGGCCGGAAGCGCATGGCCCTGGACGACGACGGCCACATGGTAGAGCTGAAGCACCCTCCCAACAACCGTATGGTCAACAATCAGTATGCCAAGATGGTGGACCAAAAGACCAACTACTCCTTCGGACGCCCGTTTTCCTTCGACACGGAGAACAAGCAGTACGCCCAGGCGCTGAACGACATCCTGGGCGCTCGGTTCCGGCGGCTGCTCCGGGCTGTGGGTGAGGGGGCGTGGGTTGGCGGCAAGAGCTGGGTGTATCCGTACTATGAGGCCGGGGAGCTGGCCTTTAAGCGGTTCCCGGCGGATGAAGTGTTGCCGTTCTGGGCCGACGCCGACCACACGATCCTGGACGCTGCGGTCCATGTCTACATGGTCCAGGAATACGATGAAACGGAGCAGGCCAAGGAAGTGGTCAAAGTCGAGATCATGCACGGTGGCGGGGTGGATTGCTTCATCCGCAAGGACGACGGTACCCTGATCCCGGACGACTACGCCCGCTCCGGCCCCTACATCACCGAAAAGGACGAGGGCAGCGGGGAGGCCAAGACCTACAACTGGGAGCGCATTCCCTTGGTCTGTTTCAAAAGCTCCCACCATGAGCTGCCGCTGCTGTCCAGGGTGAAGTGCCTCCAGGACGCCTACAACGACGTCCTCTCCAATTTCGTCAATCAGATGGAGGAGGACGTACACAGCACCATCCTTGTCATTCGGAACTATGACGGGGAGGACCTGGGCCGGTTCCGTCACAACCTGGCTACCTATGGGGCCATCAAAGTGCGGTCTTATGAAAACACGGAGGGCGGAGTGGACACCCTGACGCTGGAGGTCAACGCGGAGAACTTCAAGACGCTGCTGGCCTTGCTGAAGGACGCCATCATAGAAAACGCCCGTGGCTATGACGCCAAGGACGAGCGCATGAGCGGTAACCCCAATCAGATGAACATCCAGTCCATGTACTCCGATATCGACCTGGATGCCAACGGCATCGAGACCGAGTTCCAGGCCGCCTTTGAGGAATTGCTGTGGTTCATCAATAAGCACCTGGCCAACACGGGCAAGGGCAGCTTCGAGGGCACCGAGGTCAAGGTCATTTTTGACCGGGATGTCCTGATCAACGAGACCGAGGCCATCAACAACTGCAAGGCGTCGGTGGGTATCCTCTCCAATGAGACTATAGTGAAAATGCACCCCTGGGTCACAGACCCGGAGGAGGAGCTAAAGCGGCTGAAGGAAGAAAAGGAGGAGGAAGCCGCCGCTGACCCATACCGGGCCGCCTTTGAGGCCACCCGAGGGGCAGGTGGAGTGCCCGGCAAGGGTGCGCCGCCGCCCGTGAAGGATGGTGAGGGCGATGGCAAGGAAAAGTAATCCCGCCTATTGGTCTCAGCGCATGAAGCTGATGGAGGATGCGCTGAAAGACCGTTCGTTTTCCTATGTGGAGAACATGGAGCGTCAATTTATGGCCGCCCAGGCGGAGGTGGAGCGCCAGATCGCCGTATGGTATCAGCGGTTTGCCGCCAACAATCAAATCTCCCTGGCCGACGCCAAGCGGCTATTGACCGCCGGGGAGCTGGCGGAGTTCCGTTGGACCGTGGGCGAGTATATCGCCTATGGCCAGCAGAACGCCATAGACGGGGCGTGGATGCGCCAGCTGGAGAACGCCAGTGCCAGGGTGCATATCTCCCGGTTGGAGGCCATCAAGCTCCAAATCCAGCAGCAAGCCGAGGTCCTATACTCCAATCAGCTGGACCTTGTAGACGCCGCCGCCCGCGAGATGTACCTGGGCAGCTACTACGGCACCGCCTTTGAGCTTCAGCGGGGGCTTGGGGTAGGTTGGACCATGCAGGCCGTCAACGAGGCGACGATCGCAAAGGTCCTCTCCCGACCCTGGACGGTGGACGACCTGACCTTCCGGGACCGCTGCTGGACCAACAAGCAAGTCCTGGTGAACAGCGTGAACACCCAGCTCACGCAAATGATCATACGGGGCGAGGCCCCGGATAAGGCCATCGTCGCCATCTCCCATCAGTTCAAAGTGTCCAGGGGCAAGGCGGGCCGCCTAGTCATGACGGAGACCGCCGCATTTTCCAGCGCCGCCCAAAAGGACAGCTTCACGGAGCTGGGGGTGGAGCGGTTCAAGGTCGTGGCCACCTTCGACAAGGACACCTGCGACATATGTGGGGCGATGGACGGCCAGGCTTTCAAAATGTCGGAGTACCAGGTGGGCCTCACCGCTCCGCCGTTCCATCCCTGGTGCCGGTGCTGCACCTGTCCATACTACGACGACATGGCGGGCCTGGGGGAACGCTGGACCCGCAACCCAGACGGCACCACCGCCAAGGTGCCCGCCGATATGGGCTTCGACGAGTGGAAAGAGAAATTTGTTGGTGACAGCAGCTTGAAAAGCGATAGACCTGCTGCTATACTGACAGAGAAGAATTTGTCGAAGGTGGAAGGGAATACGGAGCCAGTGAAAGCAACAGTGACTGATGTTACCGCCGAATATATCCAAGGGGCAACTCCAGAACAGGGTCTGGTTACATACGATGTGGGGTATAAGCCAGGCACACACAAAAACGAGATCGCAACAGCAGAATGGTTACACAGGACCTTTGGCGGGGACATTCATGTTTTCGATGAAAGAGGGTATGATTCTGTGTCGCCAGATTTTCGGTGGCGTGGAAAGCTGTGGGAACTGAAGAATACCAGTACTGCAAACGCAACAGATAATGCTGTGAAGAAAGCCATAAAGCAAATACAAGATGCGCCTGGCGGTATTATTTTAGATTATGGTGAAAACGAAATATCCGATACGATTTTGGGAGTTATAAAGCGCAGGATTGAACGGAGCAGACTAACTTCTGTCGATGTGATGCTTTTGCAGGACGGGAAACTGGTCAGTGTATTAAGACATAAAAAATGAGGGCCGTTGCCCCCCCGCCAAAAGGGGCAGAGGAACGGCCCTCACATGGTGGAAAAGATGTAAACACCTTTTCCGCCTTTTATTATATGCGTTTTTGAATGTTTTTGCAAGTAGTATTTAAAAAATTTTCTTCCATTGATGAGAGCATCGTGCTGAAAATGCATGGTGCTTTTTTCATACAAAAAATACCGCTGGCCCGGCGGATAAAAATGGGGCTGCTGTTATACGGGGACAGGCCCGACTATCAAGGATGACAGCAGAAAGGAGCCAACATGAAATTGCAGTGGATCAAAGACATTCTGGGGGACGCCTACACGGACGAGCTGGACGCCAAGGTCAGCGCCGCCCTGGGGGAGCGGTTCGTTTCCCGTGCCGACTTCAACGCGAAGAACACCCGTGTCACCGAGCTGGAGACCCAGGTGGGCCAGCTGGAGGAACAGGCCAAGACCCACGCCACGTCGCTGGCTGAACTGAAAAAGCTCACCGGCGACAACGAGGCCCTGACCAAGAAGATCGGGGAGTTGGAGGAGCAGGCCAAGACCGACAAGGCCACCTATGAGAAGGAACTGGCCCAGGTCAAGCTCCTGGCCGCTGTGGACGCAGAGCTGACCGCTTCCGGGTCCAAGAACAACACCGCCGTGCGGGCCATTCTGGCCAACTTCCTGGCGGGTGCCAAGGTGGTGGACGGCAAGGTCACCGGCAAGGTAGGCGGCGAGAATGTCACCCTGGCCGCCCGGATCGAGGCGCTGAAAAAGGACGCCACCACCGACTTCATGTTTGGCACCGTGACGCGGGAGGGCTGGAAGCCCGGCGAAGGCGGCGACAGCAGCGGCAAGCCTGCGGGCGGCAAGAAGCCCTCCGAGATGTCCTACGCTGAGCTGGCCGAATACATGGCAGCCAACCCCGACGCCAAACTGGACTGAGAGGTGCGTTATGAGTAAAAACGTCGTAGCCCCCAAAAGCGTGTCCTTTGAAGATGCGCTGCGGAACCTGGCCAGCCGACTGACCGACCAGCCTGCCGCCAAGCTGCCCCGCACCCAGGAGGGTATCGTGCAGTTCATGGCGGAGAACATCCCTACCGCCGATGAGCTGACGGAGGCTATCACCCAGGGGGCCCTCGCCCGGCTGGATGTGAACAAACTGGCAGAGGCCGTCACACAGGAAGTGACCGCCCGGCTGGCTGTCACTGCACCCACGATGCAGAATGGCGAACCTGCCGCTTCCGGAGGGATGCCTACCTCTGGAGAGGGGGAGGACCCCGACACGGAGGCCCCTGTGGCCGTCGACAGGCCCAAACGCGGGTCTAAAACCAAGACCCAGAAATAAGAAAGGACGATGAACAATGCCTAACGCGAAATTCGATGCAAAGAGCTTCAACCCCCAGGCGTTCAAGTACCGGGCGGACCGTATCCCCCGGACCCGCCTCAACGAGATGCGGAAGTCCCGCATCCTGGCCGGAAACCCGGATATCCGCTCCGTATTCACCACCCAGGATGGCACCGGCTACGCCCGAATCGCCATGCGGGGCCTGCTGGACGGCGACGCCGTGAACTACGACGGCCAGACCGACATCACCGCCACCAGCACCAAGACCTTCGAGCAGGGCGTGGTGGTCGTTGGCCGGGCCAAGGCGTGGGTGGAGAAGGACTTCTCCCACGACATCACCGGCGGGATCGACTTCATGGACAACGTGGCCGCCCAGGTGGCGGAATACTGGCAGGATGTGGACCAGGACACCCTTCTGGCGGTCCTCCGGGGTGTGTTCGCCATGACCAGCGCTAAGGGTGCGGAGTTCGTCAAGAAGCACACCTTCGAGGTGGACGGCCCCATGGAGGCCACCACCCTCAACAGCGCCACCGCTCAGGCGTGTGGGGACCGCAAGAAGAAATTCACCATGATCTTCATGCACTCCGCCGTGGCCACCAACCTGGAGAACCTGAACCTGCTGACGGCGCTGAAGTACACCGACAAGGAGGGTGTCACCCGTGACCTGACCCTCTACACCTGGAACGGCAAGCTGGTGATCACCGACGACGGTATGCCCACCGAGCAGGGGGAGGACGGGGCCACCGTATATACCAGCTATGCGCTGGGCGAGGGCGCTATTGAGTACGAGGACATTGGGGCCAAGGTGCCCTATGAGATGGCCCGTGATCCCAAGACCAACGGCGGCCAGGACACCCTCTACACCCGCCAGCGGAAGGTGTTCTCCCCCAAGGGCATCTCCTACGAGAAAAAGGTGCAGGCCAGCCTTTCCCCCACCGACGCGGAGCTGGAGAACGGCGAGAACTGGGACCTGGTCCACTCCGGGGAAGCCACGGAGTCGGAGCGGTCCTACATCGCGGACAAGGTGATCGTCATTTGCCGCATCAAGTCCAAGGGCTAAGGTGAGTGCCGTGGAGGTGTACGAGGCCGTGGTGCCCCGGTTGGCTATGCTGGGGTACAGTGCCACCGAGGCCGACAAGCCCGCCCTGGAATACCTGATCGCCAAGTGCCGGGTGGAGCTGCTGACGAATATCAACCACACGGAAGTGCCGGAGGGCCTTTTCTACACGCTGGTGGATATGGTGGCCGGGTCTTTCCTCCATGAGAAGCTGGCCGCCGGTGGGCTGGAGATTGAGGGCCTGGACTTCGACCAGCCCGCCAAGAGTATCACCCAAGGGGATATCAAGGTTGACTTTGCCGGAGCCAGCGACGGGGTGGGTAGCGCCGAGGCGCGGTTCCGCTCCCAGCTGGACGCCATGATGCACCCCCCGGAGAGCGTCCTTGGGGCGTTCAGGAGGCTGCGATGGTAATACCGAAGGGCTACAAAAAGGCGATCCAAAGTTTGTGGGATGGCAGAGCCACCATCACCGTGCGGGAGGGTGTGCTTGACGAGCGCACGGGCCGCACTGAACCTGTGGAGCGTGTCACGGCCTCGGAGCTTCCCTGCCGCATCTCCTTCGCCACCGTCAAAAGTACGGAGCCGGACGAGGAGGCCGCCAGGGTGGCCCAGACCGTGACGCTCTATATTGACCCCGACCTGGTGATCCCGGAGGGGTCGAAAATTACCGTCACCCAAAACCAGATGACAACCGACTACGGGCGAAGCGGCAAGGCGGCGGTCTACACCGACCACCAGGAGGTGCCGCTGGAGCTGTGGGAGGGGTGGGCCTGATGGCAAAACGCTGGGGGAGCTGTGATTACAAGCAGCTCCAAAAGCTCCGGCAAAACCTCGCCAAGCTCCAGGAGGTAGACATGGACCGCTTTTGCCGGGAGGTATCCAAAGCGCTGGCCGCCCGGCTGCTGGCCCTGGTGATCCCCCGGACGCCGGTGGGGCAATATCCCAAGGCCAGCGGCAAAAAGGGCGGCACCCTGCGCCGGGGCTGGACCGCCGGAAGCCGGGACGCCAAAGCCTACGCCCAGGCCCTGCCCATCGACAGGCAGGGCAGCGCCTACACTGTCGAGGTGATCAACCCCGTGCAGTATGCCAGCTATGTGGAGTTTGGACACCGCACCAGGGGCGGCAAGGGCTGGGTGGATGGCCAGTATTTCCTCACCCTCTCCGAACAGGACTTGCGGGGCCTGGCCCCCGGCCTGATCGAGAAGAAGCTGGAGAAGCGGTTGCGGGAGGTTTTCAATGTCTGAGATCAGTTTCAACAGTATCTGGGACGGGGTAAGCCTTGCGCTTCATACTGCGTTCCCGGCCCCTGCCGAGATCCACGGGGGCAACGTCAAGCAGGGGCTAAAAGCCGGCGACTTCAACGTGGTCATGCCCGGCGCTGGGCACCGGCTGGAGGTGGGGCGATGGTACAAACGGACTCCCACCGTGGACGTGATCTACTACCCCCGCAAGGATAGTGCCGAGTGCTACGCCGTGGCGGACAAACTGACCGCCGTCCTAGAGAGCATCACGACCCCGGAGGGGGTTGTGGTCCACGCTACCAGCTGCACATGGAACGTCACCGACGGGGTGCTTCATGTGCTGGTGGCCTACGACCACCACGTTTATAAGCCCCGTGAGGAGATCATGATGGAAACCCTAAAAATTGATCAGAGAGGATGAACAACATGGCTAAAACGACACCGGCGGCGGATACCACCGCCGAGAAGAAAGAGACGGCCCCCACCTTCACCCGTGACCAGCTGGCCGCCTCCAAGCGGTACGCCACCCGGCGGGACCTGGTGAACACGCTCCTGGAGGACGACAAGCAGTACACGTTGGTCGAGGTGGACGAGAAGATCGAGGCGTTCAAGAAAGGCAAGGTGAATTAAATGGCACTGGGCGGCGGCACCTGGCTGGTCCAAAACAAGGTCCTGCCGGGCAGCTATATCAACTTCTCCAGCATCGCCAAGGCGTCCGCTACGCTGTCCGACAGAGGATATGCGGCGGCCCCCTTCGTCCTGAGCTGGGGACCCGAAAACGAGGTTTTCGCTGTCACCTCCGGGGAGTTCCAGAAGAACAGCAAGGCCATCTTCGGCTATTCCTACGACCACCCCAAGATGTGGGCGCTGCGGGAGATTTTCCTCCACGCCACCACCGTGTACTGCTACCGGCTGGGGCTGGGGGCCATCAAGGCCACCAATGCCCACGCCTCCGCCAAGTATCCGGGAGTGCGGGGCAACGACATTTCTATCGTCATCGCCGCCAACGTGGACGACCCCGCCCTGTGGGACGTCAGCACCGTCCTGGACGGGATCAAGGTGGACACGCAGACGGTGGCCACGGTGGAGGACCTGGCCCCCAATGACTATGTCGTGTTCAACACCAAGACGGCACTGGAGGCCACGGCGGGGATGCCCTTGCAGGGCGGAGCCGACGCCGAGGGCGTCACGGGGGACAGCCACCAGGCGTTCCTCGATAAGATCGAGCCGTATGCGTTCAACGCTATGTGCTGCCCGGCGGCGGACCCCACCATCGTCAAGCTGTACGCCACCTATACGGAGCGGATGCGGGACGAGGTGGGCGCAAAGTTCCAGCTGGTAGCCTGGCAGCCCTCCACTGTGGACTATGAGGGCGTGATCGGCGTCTGGAATACGGCCACCCACCCCACCATCAAGGACATGGAGGAACACGCAGTTGTGTACTGGGCCACCGGTGCCCAGGCTGGCGTGGCCGTCAACAAGTCCCTGACCAACGCCAAATATGACGGGGAGCTGGTCCTGAATACGGACTATAAACAGCCGGAACTGACGGCGGCCCTCAAGGCGGGCAAGTTCATGTTCCATAACGTGAACGGCCTGACCCGTGTCCTGGAGGACATCAACACCCTGCTCACCCTCTCCGACACCAAGGGAGAGGTTTTCCAGAGCAATCAGACCATGCGGGTCTGCGATCAGATCGCCAACGACGTGGCGGTCCTGTTCAACGAGCGGTATGTGGGCGTGGTCCCCAACGACGCCTCCGGGCGCTCCACCCTGTGGGGGGACATCACTCACTACATCAAGGAGCTGGAGAAAATCCGGGCGGTGGAGAACTTCGACCCCGATACCGTGACCTGTGAGCAGGGCGACAAGAAGAAGGCCGTCCTGGTGGTCGTGAATGGGCTGAACGTGGTCAACGCTATGGCCCAGCTCTACATGAGCGTCATCATCCAGTAAAGGAGGGAGCATAAATGTCTGATACTGCTATGATGCGGGCGGGGGACGCCGTAAGCGCCCACCGTGCGGAGTGCTTCGTCACCATTGACGGCAAGCGGTATTCCATGCTGATGGCCAAGGAGTTTGAGGGCAAGGCCCAGGTCAACACCAAGGAGGTCCCCCGGCTGGGCAATATCGTGATCGGCCACAAGGCCGACACGCTGGTGCTGGCCTTTTCCATGACCATCTACAAGTGCACGGAGATCTTCGACGACGTGATCGAGCGGTTCATCCGCACCGGGGTCATGCCCACGTTCACGATCCAGACCAGCAACGACGACCAGGCCAGCACCGTTGGGCGGTCCACGAAAATCTACAACGAGTGCGTCCTGGACGGCGACGTGCTGCTGTCCATGTTCAACGCGGAGGGCGATTTCATCGAGCAGACCATTGAGGGCTTCTGCGACAGTATCGCCCGCCCGGAGAAGTACACCAACCCGGCCTATATGTAACAGGAGGAACAGAGTATGAGTAATAAGAGCCTGTCCGCGTTTATGCGGCCCAACGTCCAGCAGATCGAGAACGCCAAGTACGCCGCGTCCCCCCGGTTCCAGGGGGAGGACGGCGAGCCCCTGGAGTGGGAGATCTGCTGTATCTCCGCCGACGAGTACGCCCGTATCCGCTCCGGCTGCATCCGCCAGGTGCCGGTGCCTGGCAAGAAGAACCAGTTCACCCAGAAGCTGGACACCTATGAGTTCCAGTCCAAGGTGTGCGCCCGCTGTACCGTGTTCCCCGACCTCAACAACGCCGAGCTGCAGGACAGCTGGGGCGTGGCCAAGCCGGAGCAGCTGGTGGGTGCCATGCTGATCGGCGGGGAGTTCGACGACTATGTGACGGAGGTTTTCCGGGTCAACGGCTTCAAGACCGAGAACGAGCTGGTTGACGAGGCAAAAAACTAATCGAGGACGGCGACCCGGAGGCCAACTATGCACATTTTTGTTTGCAGAAATTTGGCTGGGAGCCGTCCAAGTTTTTAAATTTGCCTGTCAAAGAGCGGGCTTTCGTAGTCGCCTCCATTGATGTTCGCGCTGAAGGCGAGAAGAAAAAGGAAGCGGAGCTGAACAGCAAGGCGAACAAGGGTCGGAGAAGGGGACGGGGACGCAGAAGGTAATCCGGCCCCGCTGTAAAGGTGGTGAACGCATGGCAACGATAAAGTCTCAAATGGCCCTCAATGATGGTATGAGCGTGGTTTTGAAAAAAATCACCGCCGCTCTGGATACCACGTTGTCCTCCTTTGAACAAATCCAGCGGCTGTCCGGCAACGCCATGGACGTGGCCGAGATCGAGGCCGCACGGGGGGCGCTGGCCGACGCCAGCAACGCTGTGGACGAAATGGCGGACAACTACCGCCGGGCCGCCCAAGAGGAGGAGCGGCTAAACCAGGGCATCCACGAGGGCACCTCTGCCCTGGATGGTATGGTAACAAAGGTCGTTTCCCTGGTGGGGGCATATATGAGCCTGTCCGCCGTCAAGGGCTTTGCTACCAGCTCCATGGATGCCGCCAACGTCCAGATCAACGCCCAGCGGCAACTCCGCACGGTTCTGAACAACATGGGGGCGGAGGACGATTTCCAGGCCCTTGAAGACGAAACGTCCGGGAACACCCTGGAAAACACTCTGACCCTGGACACAGATCCCGCACAGGCGGCCTATACAGCCTTCACGGCGGGTGTGGACGGAGGCCAGGTTAGTATGGAGGTGCAGGCGGACACCGGCCAGGCCACGGCAGCCTATGACGCCATCCTTGCCAAAGCCTCCGAAATCCAGGGGGCGGGCATCTACGGCGATGAGGCCATGATCGCCGGGGCGGCGGAGTTTGCCACCTATTTCTCCGACGCCAACGCCATCCTCTCCATGATGGACACCCTCACTGACTACGCTATGGGCATGAGCGGGGGCGGTGCTCTGGACGCTGAGGCCATAGTGGACTACGCCACCGGCCTGGGCAAGATCATGTCCGGGTCCTACGACGCCATGACCAAAAAGGGCTTCGAGTTCACCGACACCCAAAAGGCCATCGTTGAGGGCACCGCCACCGAGGCCCAGATCGCGGCGGAGCTAGGCGAGGAATACCTGGGCATGAGCCAGGATATGCAGGCAGCCGCTGCCATCAACGCCGTGATCGCGGAGGGCTGGGGCGGGCTGTACGAGGCCATGAGCAATACCCCGGAGGGCAAAATCATCCAGCTTAACAATGCCCTGGGGGACATCAAGGAGAATGTGGGGGCCGGTATCTATCCGGCGGTCCTAAATTTTATCAACGTTTTCCAGCAGAACCTTCCGCAAATCGAAACGGCGGCCATGGGCCTGGCCACAATGCTGGGCTTTGTGATCTCCCTCCTGACCAGCATGGTGGAGGGGACCATAGCATTTGGCACTGCCGTGTCGGACAACTGGAGCTGGATAGGTCCTATCGTTTGGGGGATCGTAGCCGCTCTTGTGGCCTACGGCGGATACCTCGCCATTACGAGCGCTCTGGAGGCGGCCAGCAATATACAAAAGGGCCTATCTGCTGTTGCAGCCTACGCCCACGCTGCGGCAACGGATACGGAAACAAGGGCCACATTTGCGGCCACAGCGGCGCAGTACGGTTTTAATGCTGCTCTGCTGGCCTCACCTGTTACTTGGGTCGTGGTGGGCGTTATCGCCCTGGTAGCGGGCATTATGGCCCTCTGCAACTGGATCGCCAAGACCACGGGCGTGGCGCAAACCGGGTTCGGAGTGTTGACCGGCGGCATAAACGTAGTGATCCAGGCCGTGGTCAACGCGGGACTGGTGGTGGCGAATATTGCCCTAGGCATCTGGAACGCCCTGGGGGCGGTCTGCTCCAACATCGGCACCGCGTTTCACAACGTGATCGCCAACGTGCAAAGCTGGTTCTACGGCCTGCTCTCCACCGCCCTGACGGTGGTGGAGGGTATTTGCGCCGCGCTGAACAAGCTCCCCTTCGTGGAGTTCGACTACTCCGGCATCACCAGCAAGGCCGACGAGTACGCCGCCAAATCCGCCGAGGCCGCCAACAGCAAGGAGGAATACACCAGCGTGGCCGACGCCTTCAGCGAGGGCTTCGGGACCTTCGACGCCTACTCCGAGGGCTGGGCCTCTGACGCTTTCCAGGCCGGGGCGGCTTGGGGGGATGGCGTGGCCGACACGGTGGGCGGGATGTTCGACGGCCTGGGCTACGAGCCGGGGACCATTGAGGACTTCGCCAACCAGGGCTTCGACAGCTTCGCTATGGACGGCCTGGGCAACGACGTGGGAGAGATTGCGGACAACACCGGCGGCATGGCCCACGCCCTGGACGTGAGCGGCGAGGAGCTGAAATACCTCCGGGATATTGCCGAGCGTGACGCCATCAACCGCTTTACCACGGCGGAGGTCAAAATCGACATGACCGGCATGACCAATAAGATCGACAGCAGCAACGACCTGGACGGTGTCATTCGGGAGCTGACCGACGGCTTCTCCGAGGCGCTGGTCACCGCAGCCGAGGGGGTGCATGAATGAGTTATTCCTGCTATCTGGGTGGTATGGAGGTCCCGACCCCGGCCAAGCTGACCGTCAAGGTCAAGGGGAAAAACAAGACCTTGATACTGCTCAACGAGGGGGAGATCAATTTCCTGCGCTCCCCCGGCCTGACGGAGATCACGGTGCCGCTGCTGCTCCCCATGCTGGGCGGCAGCCGGTCCCCGTCGGCTTACCTGGATATGCTGGAGCGCCTAAAGACCGGCAAAGGGACCACACAATTTATCCTGGTGCGCTCCAGCCCGGACGGGCGGAGGTTGTTTGACACCAACCTGACCGTAAGCGTGGAGGACTACAACATCGTGGAGGACGCCAAGAAGGGGCTGGACGTGTCGGTGGACGTGAACTTGAAACAGTGGCGGCCCTACGGGACCAAGACCGCCACCGTGGAACCAGCCGCCGAACCCAGCCAGCCCCCCACGGTGACTGTGGAGCAGGAGCGGGAGGCCAGCACGGCCCCCGCCGCCAAGACCTACACCGTGAAAAAGGGCGACAGCCTGTGGGCCATCGCCGCCAAGTATTATGGGAAGGGGTCCGGCTACTCCAAAATCGCCGGTGCGAACACGGACAAAATCAGCAACCCTAATCTGATCTATCCGGGGCAGGTGCTGACGCTGCCATGACCTATGAGCTGATGATCCAGCACAAGGGCAGCGTCATGCTGCCGCCCACCGTCGAAGGCGTGACTATTGAATGGGAACGCAAGGGCCAGCCGGGCAAGCTGGTGGCCGATGTGGTCAAGACGCCCGGTCTTAGCTTTCAAGAGGGGGACCCCTGCCGTTTTTCCGTGGACGGCACCCCCGTCTTTTACGGCTTTATCTTCGACAAGGCCCGCAAGGGCAGCAACCCCAACGTGATCACCATTACCGTGTATGACCAGCTGTACTACCTGAAGAACAAGGACACCTATGTCTACGAGAACAAGACCGCCGACGCCGTGATCCGCATGATTGCGGACGACTTCCAGCTGAACGTGGGCAGCCTGGAGGGGACCGGCTTTTCCATCGCCAGCCGGGTGGAGGACAACAAAACCCTCTTTGACATCATCCAGACGGCCCTCGACGAAACCCTAAAGGCCACCGGCCAGATGTTCGTCCTCTATGACGACGTGGGCAAGCTGACCCTCAAAGGGCTGGGCAGCATGAAGATCAATATGGTGGTGGACGACTCCGCCGCCGGGGACTACGACTACAAAAGCTCTATTTCCTCCGGGACCTATGACAAGATCAAGCTGTCCTATGAGAACAAGGAAACCGGCAAGCGGGAAATCTACATCGCCCAGGACGGGGCCAACATCAACCAGTGGGGCGTCCTCCAGTATTACGAGAAGATCGACAGCACGGCCAACGCCAAGTCTATGGCCGACGCCCTGCTGGACCTCTACAACACCAAGACCCGGACCCTCAAGCTCCAAAACGTGCTGGGGGACATTCGGGTCCGGGGTGGGACGCTGCTGATCGTTACCCTGGGTCTGGGGGACATCAACCTGTCCAGCTACCTGATGGTGGAGCAGGTCAAGCATACCTTCAGCAACGAGCAGCACCTGATGGACATGAAGATGCGGGGTGGTACGTTTGTCGCTTGATATTAACGAGCTGGTGCGCCTGGTAAAACAGGCCGCCGTGGAGGCCGTGCGGGCTGACGCCCCTATGGCGGTATGCTACGGCACGGTCCTCTCCACGACCCCGCTGAAAATCCAGGTGGACCAAAAGAAAATTTTGGGGACGGCCCAGCTGATCCTAACCGACGCCGTGCGGGACTACAACGTGGAAATGTCCACCATTGAGGGAACCGGCAAAAGCCTGGGGCCGCACTACACCGAGGACGAAAGCGGCGGCAGCGGGGACGCCGCCTTTGCGGCCCACAAGCACCGATACCAGGGCCGGAAAAAGTGGCGGGTACACAACGCCTTGAAAAAGGGCGAGAAGGTGATCCTGCTCCGCTGCGACGGCGGGCAGAAATATGTGGTCCTGGACAGATGGGAGGCGAGGGAGTAATGGGCCTGTTACCGACTACCGGGGACGACCTGGACCTTGTGCGCTTTCAAATAGTGACCCAGCCGGGGTATACCCACAAGCTGGACATTGACCAGCAGCGGGTACGGGGGACCACTGACGAGCGCGACGCCGTGCTGCAGGCGGTCTACTTGATTTTGAACGTGGAGCGGTACGCCTACCCTATCTATTCCCGCAACTACGGGTCCGAGCTGTCCGACTTGATCGGCAAGCCCAAGGACTACGCCATGAGCGAGATGAAGCGCCGGATCACCGAGGCGCTGCTCCAGGATGACCGCATTACCAGCCTCAGCGGCTGGGAGTTTGAACCGGGCCGAAAGAGCGTCCGGGCCAGCTTTGTGGTGCATACCATCTACGGCGACATAGAGGCTTCAAAGGAGGTTGATATTTAGTGTTCGAGAGCATGACCTATGAAGCCCTGGTAAAACGGGCGCTGGCCAGGGTGCCCCCCACGATGGACAAGCGGGAGGGGTCCATGGTATTCAATGGGGTGGCCCCCTCTATGGCGGAGCTGGCCCAGCTGTATATTGCCGCTGACTTCGTTTTCCAGGCCACCTATCTCCTGACCGCCCCCAGGGAATACCTGATCAAACGGGCCTCTGACCGCAACATGGCCCCATATCCAGCCACCGCCGCCGTCTACCGGGCGGAGTTCAACCGGGAAGTACCGGAGGGGACCCGCTTCTCTTGCGAGGACGTGAACTTCGTCGTTACGGGCCGCATGGACCCGGAGGACGATACTGAAACCGGGTTGAGCCACCGCGTCACCTGTGAAAAGGTGGGGGCGGCCACTAATCAGTACACCGGCCAGCTTATCCCCGTGGAATACCTGGACGGCCTGACCCATGCGGAGCTGGTGGAGCTGTTGATCCCCGGCGACGACGAGGAGGAAACAGAGGCATTCCGGCAGCGGGTCCTTGACAGCTTCCAGTCCCAAGCGTTCGGCGGGAACCAGGCGGACTACCGGGAAAAGGTGCTGGCCATACCGGGCGTGAGCGCCGTCAAGGTCCACCCAGTATGGAATGAGGGCATACAGCCCGCCTCCCTGATCCCCAATGAGGAAGTGGCCGCCTGGTATAATGCTTCTGTGGGCGCGTTGGAGGACCCTGTGGCGGCCTGGCTGACGGGGGTATATACGGCAGCCTCCCGCCGCCTGCTGACCGTCGGCGGGGCTGTCAGGCTGGTTATTATGGCCTCCAACAATACCACGCCGACTGAAACGCTGCTGGAGGAGGTACAGACCCGCATTGACCCCACCCAGAACGCCGGGGAGGGGCTGGGGCTTGCCCCCATCGGTCATGTGGTCCAGGTGGATGGCGTTACCCCGGAGCCGGTGAGCATCACCCTCAATCTGACCTATGCCCCCGGCTGGAGCTGGGAAGCCGTCAAGAGCTATGTGGAAGGCGTGGTCGACAACTATTTCGTGGAGCTGGCTAAGACCTGGGCCAGCTCTGATTTTTTGGTCGTCCGTATCTCCCAGATCGAAAGCCGCATCCTCTCCGGGTGTGCCACCATGATAACCGACATCGGCGGCACCAGGATCAATGGGGTGGAAAGCAACCTGGTACTGGGAGCTGACAGCATTCCTGTGAGGGGGGATGTCAGTGGATAGGAAACTGCTGGACTATCTTCCCCCGGTACTCCGGGAAGTAACGGACTTCCGGGCAATCAACAACGCCAATGAACCGGAGCTGGTTCTGGCATGGGACGCTCTGTCAAAGGTGTTGGCCAATCAGTTTTTGGAGGATGCAGATCAAGACGGAGTATCCTGCTGGGAACGAGAACTGAAGATATATCCAAAGGATACAGATACGCTGGCAGTGCGAAAGGCGCATATTAAAGCGAGATGGAACTTGGAAACGCCCTACACCATCCCGTGGCTGCGCCGCTGGATTGACGGCTTTGGGGGAGCGATTCGGCACAAGGAAACCATAGACGGATATACTCTCCGGTTGGAGTTGAGCTACGACGCAGCAGGCATCGATTGCTCAGGACTGGACACATTTATTCAAGAGATTCGAACTATGTTGCTGGCTGTCCGGCCGGCGAACATTCTGGTCGACCTGACCAAAATATCTGTTGTCGAGTTGGACACGGACCCGATTCTGGTGGGGGCCGGGCTGGGCCTGTGCCTCTCCAGTACAGAGCTGCCGGTCCGGGACCCGATGTATCAGGACACTGTGGTTCCGGTCTCCTCCAAAATACAGGGCCTTATCTCCATCATCCAGCCCCCAGAGCGGCTGCCAGCATTCCATGAGCGGCCCTTGTCGGCTCGGGGCTTGCTGAAAAGCAGCCTGGCCATAACAGCACTGCCGGAACTGAACAGGGAGGAATCGCAATGAATGAAAATCAAACTGGATTGACCCCGCTGGAGACGGAAAAGTCCCGCAAATACGGCGGTGCTCCCACAAAGCAGGGCCTGGAGCTGTTTACCAAGCTGGCTCTCACCGAGGACCATCTGCGCATTGCCGGTGTGCTGGTGGGCTCCGGCGTTGTGCTAGATGATGTGTATATCGGGGACATGACGCAGCTGGTGGAGCCGGCGGGCGTCGGCACGTGCAGCGAGCCGATCCGCAACGGGGCCACGGTCAACATGACAGTGGAGGTCCGGTCCGACCTGAACAAGGACCTGCCCGACGGCATGACCATCCGGGAGTTTCTGATCCAGGCCTGGGACGGGGAGGAGAAGATAGCCATCTACTACGGCTGTCTGGCCGACTACCCCCAGTATATCGCCCCCTGGGAGGAGGGGTATCTGGATGTGCGCCGTTACCCCGTCTCCATCCGCCTGGCCCCATCGGTAAAGGTGGACCTGGATGACTCCCTGCCCGGCGTGGTGATGACCATCGATGACATCAAGGACTACTGCATTTCCACCCTTCTGCCCCAGCTCCTGACGGCCTCCCAGAATCAGATCGTCAACCACAATTTGGCGGAGGACGCCCACCCTGCCCTGCGGACGAAAATTGAGAAGGCCCAGCAGGCAGCAGATGACGCGGCAACTGCGGCGGCAAAGGCCCAGCAGACAGCGGACAGCGCGGTACAGGCGGCGGAGAACAATTCGGGCGGCTGCGCCCTGCGGATCACCTTTGCGGAGGTGTTCGCCGGGCAGACCTATACTGTCTCCGGCGGTGAGGAGAGCTACACCGGGACCGTCCCCGAGGGGCTGGTCGTGCAGGTCAAGCTGAAGCAGTGCGGTATGACCTACACCATCCGCTGCACCGACGCAGAAGGCGAGGAGTATTCCTCCGCCGTGGTCACCGGGCCCTATTTCGGGCAGTACACCGCTTCGCTGCTCCCCTTCTCCGCCACCCTGACCGTCACCACCAGCCCCGGCGCCTCTGTGACCGCCGTCTGCGAGGGCCAGAGCGTCAGCGGTACTGCTGGAGGGAACGGCTCCCTCTCCCTGACACTGCCCGCTGCGGGGACCTACACCGTCACCGCCGAGCTGGACGGCCGCTCCGTCCGGGGGACTGTAGAAGCCAACGAGAACGGCGGGAGCTATACCCTCACGCTGGACATCCCCACCACTGTACCAAATGAGGAAGCCGGCGTATTCGACGGCCATTTCTACAGCCGCATCTTTGAGCCGGAGGACTGGACAGGCGGGGCGCTGCGCGTACCCCAGGCGACCCATGGAATCCAGCCCCGGCAGAGCGCGTGTATCGGCACCCTGCACCAGCGGGTAGACCGGACCGCCCTGGACTATCTGGAGCAGACCGCCGCCCAGGGCCGGACCGCCATTACCAACGCAGTCAAGGCCGCCTTGAACGCCAACAGCTCCGCGCCCGGCACCTACCCTACGGCGGAGGACGGCCATGTGCAGCTGACCTGGAACCAGGTGCAGTGCTACATCCTGGAGGGGACGCTGCTTGCGGCTGAGGCCGCTGCTTCCAAGGCCAGTGAAAAGGGTTTCAACTGGCAGAACCGGGATACCACAGGGGCCCCGGAGACGGCCACCCTGGACGCGGTACTCACTGCCGCCTACCTGCCCGCCCTAGGCGGGGCCACGACCGGGCTGGATAACCTGTGTACGGCCGCTGTGCTTCAGGGCCTGCGCCTGCGGAGGAAGGCCACCGGCGTGGGGACTGTGACCAGGTATGACCTGGACGGCGCTATGGTCGCCAACACCTGGGCGGCGATGGAGAGCCGGATACACTGGGACCTGGAGACAAAAGCGCTGGTCCTGGAGGGAAGCGCACCCTTCGCCGGTGAGCTGATGGTGGTAGGATGACCGCTTTAGAGGAAAACCGAGCCCAGCTGGCCAAGCTCCAGACCCGGATGAAGGAGTACCAGGTACAGCTGAAGGCGGAGCCTGACTCCCAGAAGCGGGCGGCACTGAAGGCGAAAATATCCACCTACCGGGCGGCCATCCGGGACGTGCAGGTGCAGATCGACCACCTGGACCCGCCGGAGGTCCGCAAGGCCCGGAAGGAACAGCGCCGGCGGCTGGACATCGGGGCCCTGAGCTTTGACTTCTTCGAGCGGTCCGGTGCCTGTTGGAGCGACATCGAGGGCCACAGCTGGCAGCAGGTAGAGGCCGGGGACTTCGTGGAGCTGGGCGCCGGTATGGACCAGCTGCAAGGCTGGCTGGCCGAGGGAGCCCAGCGGCTCACCGACCGCCAGAGGCTCTACATAGACGCTTACTATAACCGGGGCCTGTCCATGCAGCTGATTGCCCAGGAGCAGGGGGTGGACAAATCCACCGTGGCCCGGTCCATCAAGAACGGCATGGCCCGGATGCAGGAGTGGGTGGAGGCCAAGAAGTTGATCGCTTCCTGCGCCGACGGCAAGGGCGGCTTTGACTGGCAGCGGTATCTGGCCCAGGTGCCTGTCCTCACGGACCGCCAGCGGCAGCTTATGCTGCTGGTCCTCTCCCGGTTCCCCAAGACTCAGGAGGAGCTGGCCGGCAAGCTAGAGCTGGAGCCCAGCACCGTCAGCCGGACGCTGTCCAAGGCGGGACGTACCATCCAGCGGCTGGATATCCGGGGCGGCCCGCCCCTCTCCCGGCCGGAAATTCGGGAGTGGGACCGGGCGGACAAGTTCTCCCTGGCCCTCCAGACCGGAATGCCGCTGTATTTTTACTACCGCTTCTGTTTCCGGGGCCAGCAGGTGGGTGGCGTGAGCCGGTACAACTATGAGCTGTCCCGCCGGCGGGAGGCCGGCGTCTCCGTGGATGAGACGGCCCGGGAGCTGGGCCTGAAGCCCAAGACGGTCCGGTCCGCCTATGGCCGCCTGAAACGGCAATGCGTCCAAGTTGGGCACATTCCCGCCCCCAAAGACGGCAGTATCGGGGCCCGGCTGGACCCGGAGACCTATGTGAAGCTGCAAAGGCTGG
>CATEPI010000027.1:0-39157 GCA_949525845.1 uncultured Eubacteriales bacterium | reverse complement strand
TTATGATGCTTCCATTCTATCACAATCCTCTTACCTTGTGTAGACGCTATCTAAAAGACAGAGGGGCAAATTTTGAACTGGAGGGATATACATGAATCAACCGTTAACCTACATGGACGGCGTGACGCTGATGAACACCGTGCTGCCGCCCATCCGCTTTGTGATCTCCCAGCTGCTTTCCCAGGGGCTCCACGTTCTGACGGGAGCGCCGAAAGTGGGGAAGTCGTGGTTGTCGCTGTGGCTCTGTCTTCAAGTGGCAAAGGGTAAGCCGGCCTGGGAGTTTCCTACTACACAGGGCGACGTGCTCTACCTCTGCCTGGAGGACAGCTACAGCCGCATCCAAAACCGTCTGCTGGATATCACCGACGATACGCCGCCGAATCTGTTCTTCGCTACCATGTCGGAAAAGCTGCACAGCGGGCTGGAGCAGCAAATCGAGCGGTTCCTTACCTCGCATCCTGACACAGCGCTCATCGTCATCGACACGCTCCAGCGCATCAGGGCGGCGTCAACAACGCCAATCCCTACGCCAGCGACTACCGTGACCTGGGTATCCTAAAAGAGCTGGCAGACAGACACCGGATCGCCATCCTGCTCATCCACCACTTGCGGAAGATGAGTGACGACGATCCTATGAATATGATCTCGGGTACAACCGGGATCAGCGGTGCGACGGATACCAATTTCGTCCTCCGCAAGAGCAAACGCAGCTCCAGCTCCGCCACGCTCTACTGCACAGGCCGAGACATCGAGTACCGTGAGCTGCTGCTGGAGTTCGACAGTTCGGAGCACGTATGGAAACTCAGAGAGGACAGTGTGGAGCAAGCGTCTCAGGTCCAGGACGAGCTGGTATTTTTTCTCTCTGGATTTCTGGAACAGCGGAAGTGCTTCACAGGTACAGCGACGGAGCTGGCAGAGGAGCTGGACAGGTTTGCCGGTGAGCAGTACAAGCCCAACGTGCTGATGAAAAGGCTGCTCCGTTGTCAACAGGAACTATTGGAGCTGGGGATCACACTCTCGACTCGCCGTACTCATGACCGCAGAGAACTGACTCTGCGCGTCAGCTGCGTCAGCAATAACGGCAAAATGATATAGGCCCCGTGTCAGATTTGCTGTCACAGCCGTCGCAACTGTCGCAGGAGACACCTGCCCCCGGAGTAAGCGTAGGGGCGTTGGGAGCGAGACACGCCCTTTAGGGTGTGGCAAGTTTCGCCTTTGTGGTACGAAACGGGCGTTTGTGTTTTCACCATCAAGATCACCGGGCGCACCGCTAAAACCGTTTCTTATGAGTATATGGGCGATTCCCGGCGTTCCAAAATCCGTGTTGACGATTCCGGCGAATATATCCAGCCTGATCGGTACAGCATGGCTCCCGTTTTCCGGGCCGAACGTAAGATTCAGGCGAAGGAAACCCCCGCCGCCACGGTGGAGGCCACCCCCGCCGCCGTCGTAGAGGACGCGGCCCCCTCCAAGATCGTGACGATCTCCCAGCCCGCCGACGACGGTTCCGTGATCGTGATGATCGGTCAGTCCGTCGAACGGAATTGCGGGGCCTGCTTCCCACTCGAAAGCGGAACGGTTGTCGGCTTCGTCGATGTTCCCGACGGCGTAGTTCTCCGCGGCGGCGTGTTCGCCCTTGTCCGCTGGGCAGCTACCCGGACCGGCCCGAGCGGGTCCGCCTGTCCGACATTCACCGTCACGACTGGCGGTCCGCGAACAGCTCCCCGCTGGGTGTGTTCGTCTGCTGATACTTAACCGGGACGGCGGCTCCCGCCGCCCCTCCTATGAAAGAATGGCGGTTTTGAAAATGTGTAAATCAATTGAAGAGTGCCGGGCGGAAAGTGTACGGATTCCCCGCGCGGTGAACGGCCTTGAAGCGTAGATTTTCCGGTCCGAACGTTTCGGGACATACAGCGTTCGGTTCTATGCTCCCGGCGAAATCTTCCCTGGCTATTCGTTCCAGTCAGATTATGACGGCGTTTTTACTGCCGTTGAAAAACTGTAAAGGGGGTGCTTTATGTCCTAATCTCCACACCGCACAACCCGGACGGCCCGCACCCACTCCTGCAAGTTTTCCGGGCGCTGTGATTCTTGCGGAAAATCCCTTTGCAGTTGCCGGGCGTACCAATATACGGACGAAAGCAACGGCGCAATCACCGCCAGCGCGCCGTTCCTTTGCTGTGATTGTTACGAACAAAAATACGGGGTCAGAATTCCGACGGGAGTTGACGAGTATAAATAGCGCTTCTCTTATTTTCCCAGCGCCTTGCGAACGCCCGCCAAATAGTCAACCCCGTTCACAAAGAAAATGAAGTTCAGAATGTCGATCTCCAGCACCTTAGCGCCGTCGATGTAGGTGGCAAAATACGTCACCGCATATTCGCCGGACGCTCCCGCGGGCGACGCGGGCGCAAGCTTTCCGGGGCTGAATTTTGTGGACGTTACCATCAAAATGTGCTTGACGTGAGTATGTTTGTACCGGCCCGCGCCGCTGTCCCATATCTGCTGGGCCGCGCAGAGGTCGGTCTGGTGATTCCGCGGCTCCAAAAGCTTGATCGCGTCTCTCGTTACCGAATGGAAATTCAACGTCAGGGTCATAGCTTCGACGTGGCCCACAAACGCGCCGTTGAATGTGCCGGAAATCCCCGCGCCCTTGACCTCTTCCGTCAAGGAAGCGATTTCCGGCAAGGTAACTTCTGCCATGCTGTAATATTCCGTTGCGTCCTCATACACGGCAAAGTTAGTCACGCCGTTTTCAACTTTCACGGTTCATCCCTCCTTACGCCGTCAGCGCCGCGGAAACATATTCCACGTTGTATTCCAGCACGAATTCACATTCACGCATGGGGCTGGGCGGGGTCAGGAAAATGTGGAACGTCGCCTTGCCCGCCATCAGGGAAAAGCCGTGGTGGAGGAACTGTGTGCTATGAAGTTAAAAGAGGCTGCCAAGAAGGTAGAAGATGGCATTGAAGAAACGCTTACCTATTGCGATTTTCCCAGCGAACACTGGACGCGCATCCGTACCAATAATGTCATTGAACGGCTTAACAGGGAAATCCGCCGCACTCGGGTGGTGGGCTCTTTCCCGGATGGCAACTCCGCCCTCATATTGATCTGTGCCCGGCTACGCCATGTCGCCGGCACGCAGTGGGGCAACAAGAAGTACATGAATATGAAGCACCTGGAGGCTGCTCTGGAGGACACCTCTATTGCCGGCTGACTTCATTCCGACCAGAGTCTGCATACTAATTTGCGAAATAATCTTGACACTACCTTGGCAGGACAGGTCCCCCCTGCCCTGCATAACATACCGGTCCGTCTATTTGGGCTGGTACTCAAAGAACAGAAGGACACCGTTGACCGAAACACTCCCCCCGCTCTCCCGGCCGATGGAGAGGTCCACGCTGTCCAGCAGACAGCGGTAGGCGCTGCCGCACAGCTGCCGGAGGGTGGCCCGGGCGGCCTCATAGCTACCGCTGGTAAAGCTGAGGGAGATGCTCCGGCGGACAATGGTCTGCGAGGTATCCACCGTGCCGAAGGACAGGCTGTAGTCCTCCGTTCCGGAGAGAACCGTGTTCAGCTCCAACATCACGGGCTGCAGATTGTCGTAGTTGGCCAGCCGCACGGGCTCCGCCTCTCCGGCAAAGAGGTCCTCCAGCTCCCGCTCCATGCGGCGCTTCTCCTCCAGCCGGACCTGGGCGGCCTCCACCTGCAGCCGGCACAGCTCTGTCTCCTCCCGGGCGGCGTCCCGCCGGGCGGTCATGGGCATGTAAAACAGCATTACATAGCCGCTGATCAGGGCAATCACCCCCAGCAGGCCCAGAAGAATCCACTCCCGGGCAGTTAAGTTTCGTTTCATGGCCCCTCCTCCTTCTGCAACTGAATGAATACGCTGGCCTGTACCAGCGCCCCCGACCCCTCTGTGGTGGAGGCCGTGTTGACTCTGGTGCCCGCCACAATGGGGGAGGCCTCCAGCTCCCGGACGATGCGAGCGGTCTCGGCCAGGGTAACCCCGGAAAACTGGAGCTGCACCGCGTCGCCGCCGATGGCCACGGTATTCAGCTCCGCCGAGCCCCCCAGGGCCCCGTCCAGCAGCTCCAGCACCTCCATCCGGTCGATCACCGCCCGCTCCTCCTCGGTGGCGGAGTAGAGGCTGTAGCGCTCCTGCACCTCGCTGTAGTCGGCCAGCTCCGCCATGATTCCCTCCAGCCGGGCCTGTTCCCCGGCCGCAGTCTGCTCCGCCGCCCGGGTCTCCGCCCACAGGTCATACACCGTCACCTTGCCCAGCCCCAGCAGACAGGTCAGCACGAACAGCACATAGAGCGCCGCGGTGGCGGGCTTTGTGGTGCGGTCGGGCTTATAAAACAGGTTCATGGTCCGTTTGGTGGGGTATGCCCCCTTTTTTCTGTTCATGTCTGACCTCCCAGTGCCGCGCCTGCAGCGAAAATACCGGCGGCCGCCCCTGGCCGGCGGCCGGCAGCAGGTCCTCCAGGACCAGCAGCTCCAGGCCCACCAAATCGGCGATGGCCTGCCGCAGAGCCGGGAGGGCCGCCCCACCCCCCACCAGACAGATGGTGTTCAGGTCGCTGGAGCGATAGGTAAACTGGTAAAAATTGACCACCTTTAAAATCTCCACGGCGATGCGCTCACACAGCTCGGCCACGGCGGGGCTGGACTGGATCTCGTGGTAGTTTTCCATCTTATAGGTACCCGCCAGAAAGGCATCCACCCCCAGCTCGTCGACCACCGCCATGTCCAGACTGCGCCCTCCCAGGGCAATCTGCCGAGTGGCCTGAACCCGATCCCGCCACACCACCGTAATGCGGGTGGCCAGGTGGCCCAGGTCCACAAAGCAAAATTCCTTCTCCTCCGCCCGGGTCAGCTGAATCAACGCCATCTCCTGGGGCAGAACGGTTTTCAGCCGGATGCCCGCCTGAGAAAACATCTTGTGATACCCCGCCAGGGTGCTCTTGGCGGCGGCCGCCGCCATCATGGGCACCCCGTTTTCCTCCTCCTCCTGCCGGGAGGGCTGGCACAGGGCGTAGTCGCAGTGGTACTGATCCGCCACCCCGTGGATAAAGTCGGAGAACTCATAGGGCAGGTTCATCTCCAGCTGCCCGGTTGTCATCCTGGGCATGGTCACCAGCCGGCAAATCACCTGACTGGGGGGCAGCACCAGGGCCGCCGGGGCCCTGGGGAGGGACAGCTCCTTCTTTGTCTGGCGCAAAAACTGGGTAAATACGTGGGGCAGGGCGATGGTTCCGCTGCCGTCCATCAGGTTTTCCGGCAGGCGGACCTCCTCCAGGCGGACCGGGCCGCCCGGGCGGATTACCGCAATTTTCATACTGCTGCTGCCCAGATCGAAGCCAAGCCGCGTTTTTGCCATAGGTTTCCTCTCCTTTTCTCAAAACAGGCTGAAATACCACTGGAGCAGCGGGCCGCCACAGCACACTGTGAGCACCGCGCCCGCCGCCAGAAAGGGGCCGAAGGGCACCGCCGCACCCTGCGGCCGGCCGGACAGCGCCGCCCACACCAGCCCCAGAAGACAGCCGGCCAGCAGCGTGAGCAGAAGCTGGGCCCAGGTCAGGTACAGGGCCAGGGTGAAAAGCAGCTTGATATCTCCGCCGCCCATGAGCTCCCGGCCTGTTAGCCACTCCCCGGCCAGTACCAGAGCCAGCAGCGCCGCCGGCACGACACAGGCCAAAAATGTTTCAAACATTGTGGAATATTCCTCTTTTACACCAAAAACCACACAATTCGGTTGATTGCCAGGGCCAGCAGAAGACGGTTCGGGATGATCTGCCGCGCCCAGTCGGCCAGCCCGAGGGCCAGAAGAAGCCCCGCCCAGATCAGCCACTGGAACAGCGCCGGCAGGGGGACGGTCAGGGTCAGCAGCAGGAAAACAGTCCCCCCGGCCAGCTCCGCCCAGAGGCAGTCCGCCGGAATTTTTTCATCGCAATATCTGCACTTTCCACGTCGAAAAAGCCAGCTAAATACGGGAATCAGGTCAAAAACCGACAAAATATGCCCGCAGGAGAAACACCGGGACCGCCCGGCAAACATCCCCTCCCCCGCCGCCCAACGGGATACCGCACAGTCCAGAAAACTGCCCAGTACCGCGCCCAGCACCGTCAGCCAGAAGGCCAGATATAAGGTTATGATGGTGTCCTCCCCCATCGGCACACCTGTCAGCTCCTTCCCCTTAAAATGTCCGCTCTGCGCGGACATCAAATACCGTTCGTAATATTTGCTCTAAATAATACACCACTTTTTAACCCCTTTTCGACCCTTTAAGGTACCCTTAAAGGTCGTTTTTGGGTCCCAAAACGATACCGTCCGTTCCACGCGGACACTTTCGTCCATTCTTCTCTGTTTCCTGTCTCTCTTTGGGCAGTTTGACGGGACCGCCCTCTCCGTCACGGCTCCGCCGTGCCACCTCTCCCAAAGGGAGAGGTCAGGTCTAAATCCGCGGCCCCCCCGTGGGGCGCGACGACCCCGGCGGGCCGTTCCATCCAGCGCAGCGATTTGGCGGGCCGAGGTCGTCCCGCCCCACAAAAGTTTCCAAGCCCTTGTTTGCTTCGCATATTTTGGCTTCGCCAAAATGCAATCCTCCGCCCAAGTGTGCGCACTGGGGCACCTCCTTTCTAAAGGAGGCTTGCCGCGCCCTGGGTCTCGCTGCTACTTCTTTGACAAGCTGGCAGCCCGAAGGGCTGTCTGAGTGGGCCCCTCCAGACGCCCTCCAAAAAACGCGGCCCCCGCACCCCTTGGAGGACGCCCGCTGTCGCGGGCATCCTACTCAACAACATTTCTGCGGATACAGAAATTTAGATTTTAAGTTTTGGAATTGGTCCATTTAATTTCCACTGTTCCATCTGATTCAATTTTTACTCTAATAATACTATTCGCCTCAACAGTATGGTCAGTATTCTGGTAGCAATCTGTATCCCCTTTACATCTGCCATATGGCTTTATACCCGTGGAATCTGCCTGTAATTTTCCTTCATCTGCATCGTAGAAATAGGTACCAACATTTTTAGTCGCACCAGGAGCAGTAAGGTCATCTTCTATACCAAGGTATTTAACGACAGCTGCCGCCTTCGCGGCGCGTTCGTTAGCTTGATCCGTAGCATCACGCGCCTTCTCCAAAGCAGAACCAACCAGCGGAATAGAAACCACCACCAGAATGGCAATAATTGCTACGACAATCAGCATCTCAATGAGGGTAAAGCCGCTGTTTTTGCTGAGCTTTGCATTCAGCCTCTCTTTTAACTTTTTCATCTAAAAATCTTCCTTTCCTTCTTGGGATCGGCTGGTATCAGGGACAACCGCCCGTGCATATCCGGGGGTGAGTGCCCATCGTCTACCCACGGGTAGACGACAAAGGACCAGTCCTTTGTGCCTCCGTGGGAAGGAGATATTTAAATGCTCCAATTTGATGGTTACTCGCCCCCAACCTTCTTCGCCAACCCAGGGATTGGTTGAGGGATGTTTTGGTTATTGCTGATTAGGTTGTTGTCTCGAATGCGGCTGTTACTTTATCTTCAGTTGCTTTATATGTTACAACCAGCAGGCCCTTGCAGTCCTTACATTGGCCCTCCGCCGCATCCGTTTTATTGGCATCGGTCTTTTCAACTAAATGTCCTTGCGGGCTTCCTTCTGTTTTTTCCACCACATAATACCAATCCGCATCCTCAGTGATACTGTCTGTCAGCACCTTAGCACTGCCCACAGCAAATGCGCTCCGCAAATTGGCTTTGTCAACAGCGTGCTTGGCATCATTTAAGTTAGCGCTAAACATGGGAATAGACACAGCAATCAGGATAGCGATAATGGCCACCACAATCAGCATTTCAACCAGCGTAAAGCCTTTTTTATTACGGAATTTTTCCCTCAACCCTTTCATTTTAGGAAAATTCCCTCCTTTCCTTCCTAAAACCGGAATATATATTCAGAGCCCGGGTTGGCGAAGGCTCGGAATAACGCCATTGTTTTCAGTTTTACGGCCCCGTGCAGGGACGGCCTGTGGCCGTCCGTTTTCGTAACCGGGCGGTCAACCGCGGGCGGCCACAGGCCGCCCCTGCGAAGGGATAATCAAATCGCGGAGTACAAACCGAACATAGGCAGATAAACCGCCATCAGAATAAACACGACGAAGATGGCCAGCACCACGATGATGGTGGGTTCCAGAATGGAGAGGGCCCGCTTGGTGCGCACCTCCACCTCGTTGTCGTAATACTCAGCCAGCACCTTCAGGGTGGACTCCATGGACCCGGTGGCCTCGCCCACCGCCGTCATCTGCACCAGCATGGGGGGCAGTTCTTTGGAATACCCCATGCACTCCCCCAGAGGACGCCCCCCCTCCACCCCGGGCAGGGTGGCCAGCACCTCGCCGGACATGCGCAGGTTGGTCATGGTCCGGCCCGACACCTCGATAGCCTGGAGAATGGGCATCCCCGCCGTGAGCAGGGTGGACATGGTATGGGCGAACTGGCTGGCCCCGGACATGCGGACCACCTCCCCGATCAGGGGGAGCTTCAGCTGAAGCCTGGCCAGGGCGGTCCCGCCCTTCTCCGTCAGAGCGTACAGCCGCAGGAGAAACACCGCCAGGGCAATGACCCCCAGCGCCAACAGGGCATACCGCTGGAAGAAGTTCGACACCCCGATAAGGGCCACCGTCACCCAGGGCAGCTCCACATCCATGGACTGGAACATGCCGGTGAAGGTGGGCACGGCGTAGCCCATGATGATGGCTACCACCACAATGGCCACCGCCACCACAAAGGCGGGGTAGGTCATGGCGCTGACCACGCTCTCACGGGTCTTGTTCATCCGGTGGTAGTACTCCGCCATCCGCGCAAAGGAGGACAGCAGGTCGCCCGACTCCTCCCCCGCCCGGACCGTCTCCCTGAAGGTGACCGGCAGGAACCGCTCCCCCCGCTGGGCAAAGCTGTAGCTCAGGCTCCAGCCGTTGGATACGTCCTCCGACACCTGGCGCAGCAGCCGGCCCAGCGCCCTGTCCGGGCACTGCTCCGCCACCAGGTCCACCGTCTGCACCAGGGGCAGGCCCGCCTTCAGGATGATGGCGAACTGCCGGCAGGTGAGGGCCAGGCTCTTGGCGCTGACCTTCTGAAAGCGGGCCAGCGGGTCCCGGACCGCCGCACGGGGCACCTCCTTCAGGGACAGCACCACCTCGCAGCTCTGGCGTATCTGGGCCACCGCCGCCGTCTGGTTCACCGCCTCCACCACGCCGGTTACCCGCTCCCCGCCGGGGTAGGCGGCCTCGTATCGGTATGTGGGCATGGGTTTTCCCTCCTTTGCTTCCGGCCGCCCTTACAGCGGACGCCTGAACCCGGTCCCCCGCGCCCCGCCGGCCGGCGCGGCCGGCTGGCTCTGGTCCCGCAGGGCTGAGCGGAAGGTCTCCTCGGTGATGACCCCCGACGCCCGGAGGTTTTGCAGACAGCGGTCCATCAGAATGTTGCCCGCCGCGCCGGTGGTCTGGATGGCGTTGGCGATCTGGGGGGTCTTGCCCTCCCGGATCAGGTTGCGGATGGCGCCGTCTACCTTCATCACCTCGCAGGCCAGCACCCGGCCGCCGCCTACCTTGGGCAGAAGCTGCTGGCTGAGCACCGCCTTCAGCGTCATGGACAGCTGAAGCCGTATCTGCTGCTGGCGCTGGGCCGGGAATACGTCCACCATGCGGTCGATGGAGTCGGCCGCCGAGTTGGTGTGTACCGTGCCGAACACCAGATGGCCCGTCTCCGCCGCCGTGAGGGCCGTCTCGATGGTCTCCAGGTCCCGCATCTCGCCCACCAGGATGACATCCGGGTCCTCCCGGAGGGCCGCCCGCAGACCGGCGGCGAAGGACTGGGTGTCCTTGCCCACCTCACGCTGGTTGATGATGCACCGGTCCGGGGTGTAGACGTATTCGATGGGGTCCTCCAGGGTGAGTATGTGCTTGGCCTCCTGCCGGTTGATCTGGTTCAGAACGGCCGCTAGGGTGGTGGATTTGCCTGAGCCCGTCTCGCCTGTGATGAGGACCAGGCCCTGGCTGTAGGCCGGGAAGTCGGACACCACCGCGGGCAGGCCCAGCTCCGAAAGGTCGGGGATGTGTTCGTTCAGCAGGCGGATGGCCGCCGACCAGCAGCCCTGCTGGCGGAACAGGTTCAGATGGCACCGCACACCGGCGATGGTCAGGGCCAGGTCGGCCTCCCCCACCACCCGCAGGGTGGCCAGCTCTCCGCCTGCCAGCTCCTGAATCAGCTCCTCGCACTGCCGCTGGGTGAGGACCTCCTCCCCCAGCGGCCGGATGGCTCCGTCTACCCGGCACCGGGGGGTCAGCCCCGCCACCAGATGGACGTCGGAGGCCCCGGCGGCCCGGGCTCTGCTTACATATTCTTCTGTCATTTCTTTTCCTCCTATCCTTCTCCCAGTACTCGCTGGACCTCCTCCGGCGTGGTGATGCCCTCCAGCACCAGGCGGCGGCAGTCCTCCATGATGGGGCGGAAATCCGCCCTGCCCATGGCCTCCTCCAGCTGGTGGAGGGAGTGGGCGTAGATGGCCCGGCGCACCTCGGGGGTGACGGGCAGGACCTCGAAGACGCCTATCCGCCCCCGGTAGCCGGTGTTGAAGCACTCACCGCAGCCCTGGCCCCGGTAGAACTGCCGGTCCTCCAGCTCCATGCCCAGGGCCGCCTGCTCCTCCGCCCCGGGGGCGTAGGGCCGGCGGCAGTGGGGGCAGATCCGCCGCACCAGGCGCTGGGAGATAATCCCCTTCACCGCGCCGGCCACCAGGTAGGGCTCCACGCCGATGTCCAGCAGACGGTCCACCGAGGAGGCGGCGTTGTTGGTGTGGACGGTGGACAGCACCAGGTGGCCCGTCATGGCCGCCCGCATGGCAATCTCCGCCGTATCCCCGTCACGTATCTCGCCCACCGCGATGATATCCGGGTCCTGGCGGAGCACCGAGCGCAGGGCGTTGGCAAAGGTGAGGCCCGTCCTCTCGTTGATCTGGACTTGGCACACCCCGTCGATGTGGTACTCCACCGGGTCCTCCAGGGAGACCAGATTTACCTCCTCGCTCTTGAGCCGGTCGATCATGGCGTAGAGGGTGGAGGTCTTGCCCGAGCCGGTGGGGCCCACCATCAGGATGGCCCCCTCCCGGGTCCGGTCCAGCAGGGCGCAGAAGCGCTCCCGGTTCTCCCCCTCCAGGCCGATGCCCTCCAGCGTGGCCAGCTCCGGCGTCTTCCGCAGGAGGCGGATTACCACCTTCTCCCCGTGGATGGTGGGCAGGGTGGAGATGCGCAGGTCCACCGCCTCCTGCCGGACGGTGGCCGCCGCCCGGCCGTCCTGGGGGATGTTCTTCTGGGCGATGTCCATTCGGGCCATGATTTTCAGCCGGGAGATAACCGAGCTCTGGAGCTCCCGAGGCACCGGGATGATGGGCCGCAGGGCCCCGTCGATGCGCATGCGGATGGTCATGCCACCCTCGCCGGGCTCCAGGTGGACGTCGCTGGCCCCCTCGGTGCAGGCCCGGTCGATGATGGAGTTTACCAGGCGGATGGCCGGGGCGGCATCCGCCTCCTCCTCGTCCACCGCCAGCTCTTGGGCCGGGGTCTGGACGGAGCCGTACTGGCCCCCCAGCAGGTCCCGGCGCATGTCCTCGATGGCCTGCATGGCCCCCTGATTGCTGTACAGGTTCTGCACCGCCCGCTCCAGGGCGGCGGAGGCCGCAATGACCGGGATTACCCTGCGCCGGGTGACAGCCTGCACCTCCTCCACCGCCACGAAGTTCAGCGGGTCGGCCATGGCCAGTTTGACGTCGGTCCGGTTGGCCCGGATGGGGACCACCATGTACTTCTTCGCAATCGCCCGGGGGAGAAGCTGGGCCATCTCAGGGGGGATGGCCCAGGTGTTCAGATCGACAAATTCCACCCCCAGCTGGTCCATCAGGGTGTCGATCAGCTGCTTTTCGGTGATAAAGCCGTGCTTTTGCAGCACGGTGCCCAGGCGCTCACCGCTGTCCGACTGGATGGCCAGAGCCTCGTTCAGCTGCCCCTGGGTGATGGTTCCGCTTTTGACCAGCAGGTCGCCAAGCCGGATATATTTCATGGAGGTGTCTCCCCTTCCTCTGTCTTCCCGGGCCCGTTCAGGCAGCGGACAGTCAGCTCGGTCTCCACGCCGACCCCCTCGTCCCCCGTCCAGACCACCTTTAGGCTGATGTGAAATGTGCTGGCTGTCTCATCCCATTGGACGTCCAGCGCCCGGACCTTGTAGGCCTCGCCCCGGTAGGCTCCGCCCTCATAGCTGTCTCCGTTCTGCCAGCCCGGGGGCAGCAGATGCCTCCCCCCAGCCAGAATGCGGCCCTCCTTCAGCTCCAGCGTTGTACCCGCCCCGAAGGAGGGGCTGCGGTAGCTGGTAAGCCGACCCGCCTCCGCCGTGACGTCCTGGGCGAAGCGCAGCTCGCCGGCCAGGGCGTCGGCCGCGGTGGACAGCAGCAGCTGGGTCTCCGCTACCGCCGTGAGCTCCCGATGGCTCTTTGCCGCCACCCCGATGCCCGCGTTGACCACCAGGCCCAGCAGGACCAGAATCACGATTCCGCACAGCAGCTCCACCAGGGTCAGGCCCGAGGCGTCCTTCAGCTTTTTCCTCATGGGCCGGCCCCTTTCGCGGAGTAGGACCAGGCCCTGCCGCCACCCCAGATGCTGACCGGTATAGCGCTGTTCAGGCCGTTTTGGGTGTTCACCACCTCAACCGTCCCGGGCAGGGCGGGGCCCGTCCGGGCCTCCGCCGCCGTGAGCTGCTGGTAGTAGGTCTTATCCAGGTCTCGGGCGTCCAGGTCCAGCCGGGTGGAGGCCGCGATTCCTCCCGCCAGAAGGGCCGCCGACAACGCCCCGATGAGGATGGAGGCCAGCAGCTCCACCAGGGTCTCTCCCCGGCGCTCTCTCAGCTTTTTTCTCATGGCTCCTCCTTCCCCTTGGCCACCCAGCTCAGTGTCCAGGTAAGCACTTCGGTCTGCTCGCTGTGGGCGCCCTCCTGGTCTGCACCGTCTCCCCCCTTCAGGGTGAAAAGCTCCACGGGGGACAGGGACGCCCGCAGCTCCGCCTGCATGGTATGGGTGTGGACCACCGCGCCGTCCCGCCCCTTCTCGTCCAGCTCAGCCAGGAGGTGGAGGTCGCCGGTGCTTCGGAAGCTCACCCGGACCCGCACCTCCTCCCCCGCCAGGCCGGGATAATCCTCCGACGGGCTTTGGAGGATCAGGGTGAGGTCGTAGGACTCTGGCACCGCCGCCGGCAGCCTGGGGGTAAATTCGTCGTAGCGGTTGCCCGTCCGCCGGTCCGCCACGCTCGTCTCCTGGAAGCGGCCGGCAAACAGCTGGTCTAGGTTGTCCCCCAGGGGCAGGACCGGGGACGCCGGGCCGTTCAGGCCGCAGACAAATTTCCCGTCTTCCTGCTTGTAGGCGTGCTGCCAGTAGTCGTGTACCCATTCTGTGGTGGTAGTTCCGTCCGGATTGGTGATGGTGACGGGCTTTTTGACGGCTTTCACGGTGTGGGTATACTTCCCCTGGTATTCGGCCGCGGTGAGCTGGTCGCTGACCAGGGTGATGGCCGAGGACAGGGTGAGATACCGCTGCTGGGCCTCCCGGTTGCTGCCCAGCTTGCCCCCGTTGGACACCGCCGCCATCAGAATAGAGGCGGCTACCATCATGCACACCAGCAGAAACAGAAGGGCCAGCAGAATGGACGCCCCGCGCCGGCTGTTCAGCTTGTTCCGCAGATTCTCCACCTGCTGTCTCTCCTCTCTTACCCCGCCTCCGTCTTTTCCGGCGGAAGGGCTATGGTTATGGTGTGCTCCCGGCCCGACAGGGTCACCTTTACTGTCAGCTCCAGGTTCTGGGGCCAGCTGTTATGGGTCAGGGTGAGGCGGCCCTTCTCCTGGTCCGCGACGGGGGGATAGCCGATGACCGGCGCGCCGGCGGAGGTGAAGGAGACAATCTCCAGCTCCTCGAATCCCGTTTTAAAGACGAGGGTGTAGGTTTTGCCGTCCGGGCTCAGCTCCGCCTCGGGCAGGGGCTCTACCACCACCGTGATGGCCGTGCTCTGCCGGGAGGGCTCCGCACCCTCCTGGGCGTTGGGGTAGGGGTAGGTGAAGGAGACGTTAACTGTGTGGGTCCCGGGCTCGGCGCCTACCAGCTCGATGGTGGGGCGCTTCTCCGCCTTGCCGTCCGCCGCCGGGGCATAGTCGGACTGGACAATCTGAACCGCTATATCTCCGCTGCTGCCCGCCTCGGTGAGGGTGAGCCCCGTCTGGCTGGCCAGCTCCTGGCCGTTCAGGTCGCACACCGACAGGGGGAGGGGGAAGGTCTCGCCGGAGAAGATGGTCACGGAGGCGGGGGTCAGCTTCAGGCGGGCGGTTACGTTGATGATGAGCTCCAGCTCATAGACCGTGCCGCCCACCGTGTATTGCACCGTTCTGGTTACGGTGCCCTCCATCTGGGGGCTGACCGTGAGGGTGGCGGCGTTGGTCCCCGGCGTTACCGCTACCTCGGCGGCCGGCCGGGGGGCGTCGGGCTCCTCCTCCACCGGCTTGATGGTCCAGGTGCCCCCGGTCGGGGTGCCCGACACCAGCTCAAGCTGCTCGGTGTAGGGAGTCAGGTTGACAAAGAGGTCCAGCACAATGGGCTCGCCTCCCCTGTCCCGCCGGATGCCCTGGAGGGGCCACTGGCCGTAGTGGACATGGAAGCCCTCCCGCTCCAGGACGGTGGGGAAGGGGTAGTTCATGCCTTTGAGGTCCCCCCGGGTGCTGGGCGGGTAGCTGTATTTGCCCGACACCGAGAAGCCGTCCACATCGGAGGTGACGGGGCGGAAGCGGGTGAGTACATCGTAGATGCTGGGGTAGGCCGCTGTCCCCAGTTGTACCGGCTCTCTGCCGGACAGCTGCTGGTAGGTCGCCGCGCCGTCTGTCCCCAACCGATTGCTGAGGTAGAAGCAGGTGGCTATGGTCTGTGAATTGCCCCGTACATCCGTGCCGGCGCTGTTTCCGATGGGGGCGGCGTCAATCAGCTTTGTCTCCTCCGGCAGGGATACGTAGGTGTAGCAGCTGCTGATGGCCGACGCGCCCGTGCTTTTCGCTCCGTTCAGGGGGGCCATGCCCACGCCGCCGGTAATTCCGCCCGCACAGACGCCGCTGCCCACCTTGGAATTTACGCTGATGGAGCCGCCGGTGTAGCAGTTGGTGACCGCTCCGGTGGTGGAGCCCACCAGTCCGCCCACCCGGACGGGGACGTAGGTGGTTTTGCTCCACCCTTGGTTTACGTCTTGGTACTTGAATTCAATCTGGATGGCGGCGGAGGCGGTGCAGCCGGTGAGGTCCATGTCGGTCATCCCCACCAGGCCGCCGATGGCCCCGCCGACGTTTCCGGATTTTGTGGTGACCGAAAGCACGGCCTCGTCCCTGATAGTGTAGCCGGCCACGGCGCAGTTGGTGATGGCGCTGTTCTGGGCCAGCCCCACCAGAACGCCGCCGGCGTACCAGCGGTTGGCATCCTCTGTGCCGGCATTCCGGCCCTTTACCGTCACCACGTCGGTCCCCGCCTCGGAGAACATCACAATATTGCTCAGTTGGGCGTTCTTGACCACCCCGAAAAGCCCCATGCAGTTGACCTCATAGGTACTGTTGATGGCGATGTTGAAGTTCTTCATGACGTAGTTTCCGCCGTCGTAGTTCCCGCCGAACCAGCCGGGGATTTCTTTTTCGTTGATGGTGGTCTGGGCAATGGAGAAAAATACCCCGGGATAGGTCTCCTTGCCCTTCACATAGGTGTTGCCCTCCCCCGTCCAGTCCAGGTCGTGGGTCTGCTTCCAGTAGTATTGGGCCGACTTGTCCTTGCCGCTGAGATAGGGGAAGTATTTCGGAACGTAGGAGCTCCCAAAGCCGACCGCTACGTCGGTATAGGCGGTGTCGTACCAGTTGATCTCCTGGAGCTGCATCCCGCAGCGCACCTGGAAGGGGTTGGACTCCGAGCCCACCGGCTGGACCGACGCCCCGTTTTTCAGGGTCATGCCCGTGCTCTTTACCGACATGGAGTCTGCGAACTGGGGATTGACGGTAAACTCCACCTTCACCGTTTTCTCCCCCGTCCGCTGCTCCAGGATAAAGGCGCCGTCGTTGGGGTTGATGGAAGCGTTGGCGCTTTCCTTGAACAGGCACAGACCGGTTACCGTTCTGGCCGCCCGCTCATCCTCGGTCACCCCATCCGCCGCCCGAGCCTGCTCCCGGTAGGACTCCCAAGAGTGGAAGGTGTAGCCCGGCATCAGGCCCGCAAGGGCCTTGTCCGCGTCGGCATTGGTGGCCTCGCTCCCCGTCATAGTGGAGAGGTTGAGATAGCTGCCCGCCGGCCGTTGGCTGTAGTACACATACCCGGTATAGCCGATCTTCTCCGACCGGAAGGTGACGTTTTTGCTGACCTCCGTCTTGCTGTAGTACCCATAGCCGTACTGGGTCACTACGCTGCCGTCGTCGTGGGCGGTGGACAGGGTGGTCAGCTTGGAGACGGTGGAGGTTTCAGTGTTGGGGTCCACCGCCAGGGCGCTGATGTGGTAGGAGGCCTCGGTGCCCGTCTCCAGCCGCTCCCAGTAGTACACGCCCATCTCCCCCAGGGCCATGGGGGAGGGCCACTGGCCGTAGTGGACCGGGTTCCCCTTGGCATCCTTTACGCCGGTGGGGTAGGGGTAGGGGGCATCCAGGCCGGGGTCCGTCTGTCCGTTCAGGGACATGCCCGCCATGGGGTGGGCACCGGCCGTCAATGCCTCGTAGGTGATTGGGGTCGCCCTTCTTGGGGTGTAGCTGGCGGCATAGGATTCGTCCCGGTAGGTGAAGTTGCCGTCGTTGAGGTAGAAGGTGTTCGACTGGCTGCCCGACCGTACGCCGCAGAAGCCGTAGGTCTCGATGCCCTCGCCGCTGGACTTCAGGTCCACCGCCGCGTAGCACTGGGAGATGCTCCCCGTGTTGTAGCCCACAAAGCCACAGATCCGGGCTGTTGAGGTGCTTTCCACCTCCGCCGTCACCCGGCCCACCGCGTAGGAGTTGGTGATAATCGCGTCGTTGCGCCCCACCAGGCCGCTGCTGTAGGAGCCGGCATAGGTGGAGTTGTCCGCCGAGAGGGAGGCGGTATCGGCTCCGCAGTTTCGGATGGTTCCGCTGTTCCAGCCCACCAGGCCGCCGATGTACATGGTGACTCCGGTGAAGCCCCGGGCCGTCATCCGCACACCCGATACGGCGCAGTTGTCCACCGTGCCGTTGTTGGCCCCCGCCAGCGCCCCCGCGTAAAAGGGCATGGAGCCGTCTCCCATGGCCACGGTGAATTCGTCGTCCGGGTTCAGCACACAGACGATGTTCCGCAGCGAGCCGGTGGAGCTGCCGAACAGGCCCGCGTAGAAGCTCTGGCCCACCCGGGCGCTGCCGAAGACTACACCCCGGATGGTATGGCAGTTTCCGTTATAGGAGCCGTTGAAGCTGCGCTGCTCCAGGGAGAGGCCGGCGCTGTCTCCGCTGCCGATGGGCTTCTGGACATAGGCGCCCCCCTCCCCCTTGGAAAACAGGTTGTAGCCGGTATAGGTGGCGTAGTCCAGGTCCAGGCCCTGGCTGAAGGTGAGACGGTGCGTGCTGTGGAAGTACTCCCGGTGCTCCCCCAGGTCGTACAGGTGACGGGGGGGGCGGACGCTGACCACGCTCCGGCCGTTTTTCAGCAGCTCCTGGGCGTACTCCAGGGCCCACTCCTCAGTGGGCGCGGCCTCCCCCTCCTCCCGGGCGTAGGGGATTACCGTCTCGGCAAAATGGGGGTTGTAGAAATATTCGCCGGAGGCTCCGGGGGTGCCGTCGAAGCGCAGCTCCAGGCTCAGATACTGGTAGAGGTCCTCCGGGGCATTGGGGCTGTTTACCACATCCCCAGACATGAGCATCAGGTAGTAGCTGGCCTCGTTGCCCTGGCCGTCCTTGCCGGTGGTCTTGATCAGTTCTGACACCTTCCGGGTCTCCTCCCAGACCTCCGTGCCCCCGACGTCCCGGCAGAGGGCGGTGACCGCGTTCACCGTCCCCCCGCCGGCGCTTACGTCAGTCTGGAGGAAGGCCACGGCGTAGCCGTCGGAGCTGATTCTGCCCGCCTCCAGGTTGTTTACCAGATAGCGGGCGTTGCCGCCGGAAAAACGGTATGTGCCGTCGGTGTGGAGCTCATAATATACCAGGCTGGGCTCCTTGAACTCCGCCCCCCAGTCCCCGCAGTGGGGCAGGTCCTGCAAGCCCGGGAAAGAGTAGACCGTCAGATTCAGGTGCTCCTGGAGGTTGTAAGGGCTGCTGCCCCGGTCGTCCTTCCAGGCGAAGGACCTGCCCAGCCGGTCGGCCAGGCTGTTCCCCTCCCGGTCGGTCATCTCTCCGTAGGACAGGCCGGTGCTTCCCGCGCCTGCCGTCCCGGACCCCAGGAAATAAGTATCTTTAAATGCGTCGTGATTGGGGACAGACTGCTGCTCGGTCAGCGAGTAGAGGGTCGCGCCGCCCGGGAAACGCATGGCGGAATAGACCCGGTTGGTCTCCACCTTGCCCTTCCCCAGACAGAGCCCTCCGGCTGTCTTTACCTGATCCCCCACAATGAAGCCGGCGGCGTAACAGTCCGTCAGGCTTACGGCGTCGCTGCTGCCGATCAGGCCGGCGGCGGCGGGGCCGGTGAGGTAGCAGTCGGCGTAGGAGCCGGTAATCTTCACCTGGCCCGACATTGCGCCGATCAGACCGCCGGCACACTCCGTCCCCGACAGGGTAGTGGCCGCGAAGGAGTTTTGGATGGTCACAGCGCTCTCCCGGATGCTGCCGATCAGGCCGCCGGCCTGGCGGCCGGTGACCATGAACTGATAGCCCGCCTCGTCGCTGCCCAGACGGCCCCGCAGGTTGGGCTGGCCCTCGTCCTCCCACCAGACCCGGCAGCCGGTGATTGACCCGTCTCCCCCCAGATCGCCCGCCAGAGCACCGGCGGGGTTGGTCCCCCCTGCCACCTGGGCGTTGACCAGGCGGACGTCCGTCAGGCTCCAGGGGGCATCGGGGGCCCCGTTCAGGCCGGCAAACAGGCCCGCCGGGCCGTTGCTCCGGGGTATGTACAGCTCCTGAATCTCACGCCCGCCGCCGTTATAGGTCCTGAGCGCGTTGTTTTGGATGGGCTGAAATTCGTAGTCCGGGTAGGTCTCGTTGGTGCGGCAGAGGATATCGCTGGCCTGCTCCGCTTCGGTCTTGCCCTTTACACCGGAAAAATCTGTGCTCAGGTTCTGGAGATGGCGCAGATTTTTGATCAGGGCGGTCGCGCCGCCGCTCCCCTCGGCAAACAGGCTGTTGTCCTTGTCAGAGGCTGTGAGGGGCTCCCGGTCCGGGCTGTAGGTCAGAGAGGCCTGGACGGTAAAGTCCGCCCCCGGGGCCAGCCCCGTATTCAGGTCCCGGAACCGGAGGGGAGGGCCGCCCGCCTGGCCCGCCAGCTCATCCAGCACCCAGACCGTGGTGTATCTGGTCCCACCCCCCTCGGACTGGGAGGTGGATTCCAACTGACGGCCGGGCTGGGCCGTCAGCTCCGCGCCGCCTGCGGTGACACGCAGCGCCTCCTTATCAACCTGGAGCTCCCCGGGGAGCCAGCAGCTCACCTCCACCGTCAGCCGCTCCTCGTTGCGGATCAGCACCGTGAGCTGGGGGGTGGGCAGGGTCTCCCCCGCCTCCCCCTCGGCGGTCCCGCCCCCGTAGTAGCCCAGCATGGGCTCCGCCTTCATCCGGTCCGCCCGGCCGGCGGAGCTCCACTTGCTGTAAAAGGCGCCGAAATCCGCCTCCTCCAGCTTCCCGATGGGCTGCTCCGCGTAAAATACGTCGGTCACGCTGCCGCTGACCGGCTCATAGATAATGTAAAAATCGCCCTCCAGCAGCGCGGGGTCGATGGTCCCCATCGGCAGGAGCTGGCCCAGGTTTCCGTCGTCCCTGGTTACCACATAGGCTGCGGTCCCCCCGGCCCCGGCGGACAGCCGGGTCAGCGTTACCTCGCCGCCCCCCTTGACCAGTCCGCCCAGCCGCCGCTCTCCCGACAGCAGCACCGCCCGGTTCTCCGCCGCCATGTAGATCGACCGGGCTGCGTTGTCCAGCTCGGTGAGCTTCAGCCAGTTCCGGTAATAGATGACCCCTACCCCGGAGACGCCCAGCAGAATGATGATGATTGCCACCACCGCCAGCATCTCTACCAGGGAAAATCCGTTATTCCAGCTTTTCTTTGAAACCTTCCGCATACTGTTCCCTCTGCGCCTCTCCCCCTGGACAGGCCGCCAATTCGCCGCAAAACTTTATTGTATATCCTTTTCGGATGTGTAATGCATTTTATCGCATCCGATTCGGATATACAATAACATTATCCGCGATTTACCAAAAATTTTCTGAAACGAGGAAATTACCATGGGCCTTGATTATCAGGCAATAGGCACCCGTGTCCGCCGTCTGCGGAAGGCCCGCGGACTGACGCAGCAGACACTGGCTGAGCTGTCTGACCAGGAACCGTCTAATATCTCCCACATCGAGCGGGGCGCCACCAAGCTCAGTCTGCCCACCCTGGTGAACATCGCCAACGCCCTGGAGGTGACGGTGGACGAGCTCCTGTGCGACAGCCTGCCCGCCTCCAAAAATGTTCTGGAACGGGACGTTGCCCAGCTGCTGTCGGATTGCTCCCATATGGAGCTGAAAATTATCACCGAGACCATCCTCGCCCTGAAGGAGAGCCTCCGTAAGGCCAATTTGGGCGGCTAGCCCGCCGAAGTCCGTTTATTATACAGGAAAACTGCCGCTTTTTTTAGCTTGTGTGTAAAACCGGTCCGGTTTTGTGTGGAATCCGGAGGGCCAGGTGAATCGGGCGATATCTTTTTTTAGGGCGGGGGCGGACCACTGCCATCCCCGTTTATGGGGGGAGGGACGCCGGACAAAGTCCGGTGGCGGGGGGATTCCGTTTTATCCCCTTCGGGGATAGGCAAGGGTAGAACCCTTGCCCTACAGGACGAACCCTTATGTAGGGGCGGCCTGTGGCCGCCCGCAATCAACCGGCACAAATCGAATAAAATGCGCGGCAGGACACGCTCCCTTTACGGTCAGACCCTTGCAATCCCTCTGGAATTTGCTATAATATAGGGCATGGAGCGGGAGGGCCGTTCTGCGGCGGCTCCGCCCGGAAGTTTATGATTTACAATATTTAGGAAGGCGGATGCGTGATGGACCTGTACAGCATTGGAGAGCTTGTAATCGACTTTACCCCCGGCAGTGAGCCGGCCAGCTATATCCGCAATCCCGGCGGTGCGCCGGGCAACGCAGCGATTGTCGCCGCCCGCAGCGGGCTGTCTGTGGGGGTATGCAGCAGCGTGGGCGACGACGATTTCGGCCGCTTCCTGGTGCAGACGATGGAGGAGAACGGTGTGCGGGTCATCAACCCGGAGCTGTGCGCAAAGGCCATTACCACCCTGGCCTTCGTCACCCTGGCCCCCGACGGCAACCGCAGCTTTACCTTTGCCCGCAAGCCGGGGGCCGACATGTTCCTGGAGGAGCGGGCGGTGAAGGAGGAGGATATCCGGAACAGCGCCATTGTCCACGCCGGCTCCTGTTCCCTGTCTGCCTCCCCGGCGGCGGAGGCCACCGCCAGGGCGCTGCGCCTGGGCCATGAGCTGGGTAAGCTGGTCAGCTTCGATGTGAACTACCGCAATGTGATGTGGAACGACAATCAGGCAGCCTGCGCCGCCAAGGTGCGGGAGATTCTGCCCTATGTGGACCTGCTGAAGGTGTCCGACGAGGAGGTGGGCATGGTCGGGGGCGAGGAGGCCCTGCCCGGCCTGATGGAGGAGTACGGCATTGCCGTGGTGGTGGAGACCCTGGGCGGCGCGGGAGCCCGGGGCTTCTTTGGCGGAAAGTGCTGGGACGTGGCCGGACGGAAGGTGCCCTGCGTGGACACCAACGGTGCGGGGGACGCCTTCTGGGGGGCGTTCCTGTCCAGCCTGCGCATCCAGGGGGTGGAAAAGGCCAGCCAGCTGACGGAGGATATCGTCCGCCGGGCCATGGAGTATGGCAACGCAGCCGGCGGCCTGACGGTGCAGAAGAAGGGGGCCATCCCCGCCCTGCCCACCCGGGAGCAGATCGAGGCCTTTCTGGCCTCCTGAACAGGACAGTCTGAACCGCCCGAAAAGGGGAGGTATTCCTTCTTTACAGCAATCCGGTTTGAAAAGCGGCCTCCTGAGGACGGCCGCTTTTCTGTGTCTGTAAACAATTTTTGAACTTCACAAAAACCGCTTGACAATTTTTCCGGCCGGAGTAAAATGATTAACGCATTAATCATTAACCGGTTAATGATTTTTTTGAAAGGAGGTTTTTCTCGTGGAAGACCTGTTTCACGAGATGGATTTACTATCCCGCCAGTTCAACCAGGCCCATCGGGCCGCTGTTCAGGCGGAGCTGAATGCCGCCGGGCTGGGCGAGGTGGGACACCCTATGCTGGTGTCCATCCTCCAGTCCGCCGGGGAGGACCCAGACGGCCAATGCCAGGCCCAGCGGGAGCTGGCCAGCCTGCTCCATGTCTCCCCCGCCGCCGTGGCCAACTCGTTGAAATGCCTGGAGCGGGACGGCTATATCCGCCGGGAGCCCTGGCAGAGGGATGCCCGGCGCAACCGGGTATTCCTTACGGAGAAGGGGGCCGCTGCTGTGGAGGGCTGCCGGAATGTGTTTCGCCGGGTATCCGCACGCATGATGGCCGGATTTTCTCTGGAGGAGTGCAGCCAGCTGATGGGCTTTCAGCGCCGGATGCTGGACAATCTGACCCACCCGGATTCCCACGAAAAGGAGTGATTTTACTTTGCTTTCCCTGTTCCTGACCCATTTGGAGGGTTACAAAAAAGACGCTATAAAATCCCCTGTCCTCATTATCCTGGAGGTCATCTGCGAGCTGCTCCTTCCCCTGGTCATGGCGGAGATTGTGGACGTGGCCATCCCCTCGGGGGACACCGGCTATATCTTCACCCTGGGGGCGACTATGCTTGTTCTGGCCGCCGTCTCCATGGCCTGCGGCGTGCTGGCCGCCAAATACGCCGCCTTCGCCAGCCAGGGCTTTGGCGGCAACCTGCGCCAGTGCCTGTTCAACAAGGTGCAGGACTTCTCCTTTGCCGACATCGACCGCTTCTCCTCCGCCTCCCTCATCACCCGCATGACCAACGACGTGAACGCCATGACCATGATGCTGGCCATGGGCCTGCGGATGCTGGTCCGGGCTCCGGTGATGCTCATTGCCGCCCTGGGGGTCAGCCTGTACCTCAACGCCCGGCTGGCCGTGATTCTTCTGGTCGTCATCCCCCTGATGGTGCTGGCTATCGCCGTGCTCATGAAGGTGTGCACCAAGCTCTTCGACGCCATGCAGAAGAAGATCGACGGACTGAACAACGTGCTCCAGGAGAATCTGGTGGCCATCCGGGTGGTAAAAGCCTTTGTCCGGGAGGACCACGAGCGGAAGAAGTTCAACCGCGCCAGCGACGAGCTGATGACCGCCGGGCTCACCGTGGGTATGCGGATTATCGCCATTATGCCCATCATGATGCTGTGCCTGAACGGAGCCACCCTGGCCGTCCTCTACTTCGGCGGACGGATGGTTATGGGGGCCGACTTCCTGCTGGGCGACCTGAACGCCTTCCTCAGCTACATCATGCAGGTGCTGATGAGCGTGATGATGGTGGCTATGTCCCTCCTCCAACTGTCCCGGGCCCAGGCCTGTGCCCGGCGTATTAACGAGGTGCTGGAGGCCGTTCCCTCCGTTCAAAACAAAGAGGAAACTTCCCTCCTTCCCGCCCCCAGGGGCATGGTGGAGTTTAAGGATGTCTCCTTCAAGTACGCCGCCTCCGGCACAGGGGACGACGTGCTGTCCCACATCAGCTTTACCGTGGAGCCGGGCCAGTTTGTGGCCATTGTGGGGGGTACCGGTACAGGAAAATCCTCTCTGGTCAACCTGATCCCCCGGTTTTACGACGTCACCGGCGGCTCTGTGCTGGTGGACGGGGTGGACGTGCGGGACTACCCCCTGGAGGAGCTGCGGGGCCGTATCGGCATGGTGCTCCAGACCAATATTCTCTTTACCGGCACCATTCGGGAAAACCTGCTGTGGGGCAAGCCGGACGCCACCGAGGAGGAGATCGTCCAGGCCGCCAAGGACGCCCAGGCCTACGACTTCATCATGGGTCTGCCCGACGGCTTCGACACCCGGCTGACCCAGGGGGGCACCAACGTCTCCGGCGGGCAGAAGCAGCGGCTGTGCATCGCCCGGGCCATGCTCCGCAAGCCGGCCATCCTCATTCTGGACGACTCCACCTCCGCCGTGGACTCGGCCACTGAGGCGGCCATCCGGGAATCCTTCCACAAGAATCTCAAGGACACTACCGTTATTATCATCGCTCAGCGCATCTCCTCCGTGCAGTACGCTGACGAAATTCTCATTCTGGACGACGACCACATCGCCGGCCAGGGTACCCATGAGGAACTGATGAAAACTAACAAAATCTATCAGGAAATCTACCAATCTCAGCAAGAGGGGGTGGGCGGATAATGCCAGGACCTCATCAAGCCCCAAAGGGGGGCTATGTCAAGCCTAAAAATCTGAAACGGACCATGGGCCGCCTGGTGGGCTACCTCACCAAAAGCAAGCTGCCTCTGCTGTTCGTGCTGTTCTGCCTTCTGGTCTCGGTGGGGACCAATCTGGGCGGGTCGTATCTGATGCGGCCCATCATCAATAACTTTATCTGGTCGGGCTGCACCGACTTCGCCGGACTGGGCCTGGCCATCCTCCAGCTGGCGGGGGTCTACCTTCTGGGCTGTCTGGCCACCTACGGCCAGTCCGCCGCCATGGTCCGGCTGGCGGAGAAGGGGGTCAACCGGCTGCGCAAGGACCTGTTCGACGCCCTGCAAAAGCTCCCCCTCTCCTACTTCGACCAGCACCCCCACGGCGAACTCATGAGCCGGTTCACCAACGACGCGGACAATGTGCAGATGGCCCTTCAGCAGAGCATGGTATCCCTGTTCTCCAGCTGTCTGATGTTTGCGGGGCTGGTGGTACTGATGCTGGTCATCAACTGGAAGCTGTTCCTTGCCACCGCCCTGGTGCTGGCCCTTACCATGTTTTTCTTCAAGCAGCTGGGGGGCCGCAGCCGGAAGTTTTATCAGAAGCAGCAGGCCGCCCTGGGGGCGGTCAACGGGGAAATCCAGGAGACCATTGAGGGGCTGAAGGTGGTAAAGGCCTTCACCCATGAGGCCCAGGCCAAGGCCAAGTTCAAGGAGCTGAACGATGCCTACCGCAATGCCGCCCAGCGGGCCAACTTCTACTCCACCATGATTATGCCGGTGGCGGGCAACCTGATGAACATAAGCTACGCCCTCACCGCCGCCTTTGGCGGACTGCTCTCTGTCCTCCAGGGCTTCGACCTGGGCGGGCTGGCCATCTACCTCAACTACTCCCGGCAGGTGGGCCAGCCCCTGAACCAGATTTCCCAGCAGATGACCACCCTGCTGTCCGCCATGGCCGGCGCGGAGCGCATCTTTGAGGTGATGGATACCGCCGCTGAAATCAACGAGGGCTCAGTCACCCTGGTGGCGGCGGAAAAGGACGCCAACGGCACCCTCTCCCTGTTCGCCGGCGAGGGCCGGCCCCGGACCTGGGCCTGGAAGGTCCCCCGGGGCAACGGCATGGAGCTGGTTCCGGTGTTTGTGGGCGAGGACGAGGCCCTCACAGAGATTACCGACCCGGAGGCCGTTCCGGACCCGGCTATGCTGGCCGACCACGGCTGGGCCTGGAAGTATCCCGGCCCTGACGGAACGGTGGGCCTCCATCTCATCCGGGGCACCGTGCGCAACGTCCCCGGGGAGGACTACTGTCTCACCGAGCTGCGGGGGGCGGTGCGGTTCAGCCATGTGGACTTCTCCTATGTCCCCGGCAAGCGGATTTTGAAGGATGTGTCGGTCTACGCCGACCCGGGCCAGAAAATCGCCTTTGTGGGCTCCACCGGCGCGGGCAAGACCACCATTACCAACCTGATTAACCGCTTCTATGAGATTGAGGGGGGAATGATTACCTACGACGGCATCCGGGTGAAGGCCATCCGCAAGGAGGATCTGCGCCGGTCCCTGGGGGCGGTGCTCCAGGACACCCACCTGTTTACGGGGACCATTATGGACAACATCCGGTATGGCCGTCTGGACGCCACTGATGAGGAGTGTGTCGCCGCCGCCAAGAGCGCCAACGCCCACTCCTTCATCCGCCGCCTGCCCGAGGGCTACCAGACCATGGTCACCGGCGACGGGGCCAACCTGTCCCAGGGCCAGCGGCAGCTGCTGGCCATCGCAAGGGCCGCCGTAGCCGACCCGCCGGTGATGATTCTGGACGAGGCCACCTCCTCCATCGACACCCGGACCGAGGCCCTGATTCAAAAGGGCATGGACACCCTTATGGAGGGGAGGACGGTGTTTGTCATCGCCCACCGGCTGTCCACTGTGCGCAACTCCAACTGCATTGTGGTCATTGAGCACGGGGAGATCGAGGAAAAGGGCAGCCATGAGCGCCTTCTGGAGGAAAAAGGCCGGTACTACCGGCTGTACACCGGACAGTTCCAGCTGTCCTGACACGAAAGGGCCCCGCCGGCTGGCGGGGCCCCTTTGCTATACCGTCACATATTTCTCCAGCGACTGTTCCACTAAGCTGTTCAGCGACATATTGCGGGCGGCGGCGCAGATGGCCGCTCTCCGGTGCAGCTCCGGAGAAATACGGACGTTAAAGCTGCCCTTGTAGGCCCGCTCCGGCTCGATCCCCTGGGCCTGGCACAGCTCCAGATAATCTTCTACCGCGCCGTGGAAGTCCTCCAGCAGCTCCTGGGCGGTCGTCCCCTCGTAGGAAATCAGACTACGAATTCCCATCACCTGCCCAAACAGCACCTTGTCCTCCTCGGAAAATTCCACGCTGCCCACGTAGCCCTTATATTCCATCGTATTTTTCACAGCAATCCCTCCTGTTCCAAAACCTCCAGCAGCTGATTGACCTGATACTCCAAAAGCTCTTTTCTTGGGTGGGGCTTGTGCAGCAAAATCGGTGCGTGGCCCTCGCTGTAAAACAGCACGCGGGAACCACTGGTCTTTCCCTTATTGAATCGCTGATAGGTCAAATAGCCCAACAGGGTCTCAGCCTCATGGAAAGTAAAGTCCCGTGGCTTTGATTTCAGTCTTCGAATTAGCTTTTCCTTTTGCCCCATCGTATATCCCCTCACTGGATTTATTATACACGCTCAAAAGCAGTTATGCAACTATTTTTAGTTGCAAGGGCCCCGCCGGCGGGGCCTTCCCTATTCTTTCTGCTTTCCTCCTCTGAGCCACAGCCCAGCGGCGAAGCCGGCCATCAGCAGCACATGGGTCCCCGCTGCCGCCAGGGGTCTGAGGGTAAAGAGGACATAGGCGGACTGAGGGCCGTCAAAGAGGGGATAAAACCAGGCCAGTCGGGCCATCATCTGTGGATACAGAATGAGCCACAGGACACTCGGCCCGCCGCTGTCGCCCCAGACGCACAGAGCGGCGGGCAGAACCGTCCAAACAATCAGAAAACACCCCGTCTGCCAGCGGCCCAAGGGCCGGTATTTGAGCCAGTATCCTCCCAGGCCCCATAAAAACGGGAGCAGAATACCCAGCCCATAGATCATCCACTCAAAACGGAAGTCTCTCCCAAACACATAGTTTACCACAACAAAGCAGGTCAGCCAGGACAGCGCCTGCACCACCGCCAGCCAGAGGGTGCTAAACCCCAGTCGTTTCAGCATATCTACAGCACCTCCTCTCCTCAATACAGTGGGATGAAAAACAGCCAGGGAGCGGTGATCACTGCCATTACCAGGGCGATTCTATGCCGCTCCCCCTCGCTGAGCAGAACACAGCTTTTCATGGCCCATTTGTCAAAGCGGTAGATGCAGTACCCGGCCAGGGCGACCCCTGCCAGCGTCCAGAGAAAGGCTGCGGGGTGGCCGAAGGGGTTGTGCATCGCGTAGGACAGGGACTCATACCACCAGGACTTGGCTTCCGCACCTGATACAATCGAGAGGGCCAGCACCATCCACAGCACCCCCACAAAGTCAGCCAGAAAGCCCAGCAGCCAGAATTTCCACCACAGTTTCCTGACCACCGCCCATTTGTTCCGATGCTTTAAGATAAACAGCGCCCCGGTGAGCACCAGGCAGTCGATGAGCAGGTTCCCCGGCAGGATTACCAGCCACACCTGGGGGAATATCCACAGCAGCCAGATAGGCAGCAGAACATTATACAGGCGCACCTCTTTTTTCACACCGTTCCCCTCCCCTCCTTCGGCACTGCCCGGCGGTAGAGCCAGCCCAGCATGTTGCCCGCCAGGGCGGGGACGGCGATCATAAAGCAGTGGAACAGGGCGGTGTAGTTATACACCAGGTATACCATGGGCAGGTAGCACACAAAGCAGGCCACGGGGTACAGGGGGCACACCCCCTGCCGCTTGCCCAGGGACAGTCCGGAGCAGAAGCCGGCCACAGGGAGCATCAGGTAGGGCAGGAGCAGGCCGGACAGGACGGGCACGTCGGCCACCGCCGCGTGGTCAATCCAGTTCAGCACCGGGGGCAGGACATCGCACAGCAGCAGGACCAGGGGCAGATAGGGCAGGGTCTCCCGCCACTTCAGGGGGGACGGCCCCGGGGCCAGCCCCAGCAGGGCGCGCAGCTGCATTACCTCCACATACCAGCCGATCCACCGCCCCAGCCAGATCACGGCGTAAAACAGCACCAGCATCCCCATCCACAGCGCCCAGGCCCGGCCGTCCCGCAGGTCCACGCACAGCCACAGGACCAGCGCCACCTCCAGCGCGGTGACCCCCAGGTGGAGCAGTGACCGGCGGACCAGGGTGGGGCCGTCGTCGGCAAAGGGCAGGGTGGCCGCCCCCAGCGTGGCTCCCAGGGCGGTACACAGCAGGCAGGCCGCCAGGGAGGGGCTCCGGGCATTGGTAAGATAGGGCACCAGGGCCACACTGGCCACCAGTCCCAAAACGCCCCCCATGATGATCCGGGCCAGACAGGCCCTGTCAAGCTTTTTCATGTCCGTTCCTCCTCCCCAGGTTCAGGGTCTCCTTGATTTTCTTCACGTACCGCCGGGACACATAGGCCTTGACCGCCCCGTCCAGGGTCATGCAGATGGTGCCCGACAGTGACAGGTCCACTGCCGTGACCCGGTTCAGGTTGATGATCTCACTGTTGGAGATGCGGACAAACCGGGTCGGGTCCAGCCGCTCCTCCAGCTCGTAGAGCCGCAGGCGGACGGTGAAGGTCTCCGCCGCCGTCTGGGCGGACACCCCCTTGCCGTCGGCGTAAAACCGGAGGAAGTCCCCCTGGGGCAGGAGCAGCTTCTCCTCCTCCCGCACCACCGGAACGGGCCCCAAGGCCAGTTTGGACAGGCTGTCCGCCAGACGGCGCAGCTCCTCGCTCTCCTCCCCGGCCAGAATTACGATTTTGGGCTCCTGACGGCCCGGTTCGGTCCTGATCTCTACCTCCATGGGTCTCCCCCCTCTCTCGTCCCCAGTATAGCCCCTCTCCCCCGCCCTGTCTACCGTTTTGGGACAGTCGGTCATTTTTCCGGGATAGTCGGTCGTTTTTTCGTTGACAGATGGACCAAGTTAGGCTAAAATAGCATAGGCGCTTATGCAATTTCATATGCCCGCGTAGCTCAGTTGGATAGAGCGACCGCCTCCTAAGTGATAGCTCACCTATCACCTGGCAGGGTAAAACTTCATATAGGCCCCGATAGCTCAGTTGGATAGAGCGACTGCCTCCTAAGTAGGGAACAGAGCGCCCCACTCCGGGGGCACAGGCGTACCGTTCCGAGTTCGATTCCAGTCCGGCAATTTCATAGGCCCGCGTAGCTCAGTTGGATAGAGCGACCGCCTCCTAAGCGGTAGGCCAGAGGTTCGAATCCTCCCGCGGGTGCCATTAGTAGCACAAAATCTTCGGAAAACCCGAAGATTTTGTGCTTTTTCTATAACTTTTTGAAAACCGAGGGAAAACGCTATATCTCTCACCTAAAAGGTGGGCGCTTTATCCTTTATTATTTGCTAATCACTGTTACCACCAAACTCAAATCGAACTACATACCGTTTTCCCCCTGAAACCTTGCTAATCAATTAGCAAGATTTTTTGTTTTTCCGCCGAAAAATGGGGCGGTTTGCTAATCGGGCAAGAAAACGGCTTTGATCCTTGCTAATGGGAAAATGGAGCGGTTGCCGGTTTAAACATTTTCGCCCTGCCCAAAAGCCTACATAGCCGTCTAAATCCTGCTGACGGCTGTGAAATTTCAGAAGGAGGATAAGCCATGAAGTGGAAGAAGAACGAGGCGCAGAACAGCGAGGCCCGCATTGAGAAGCTGGCCGACGAGGTTCGCAGCGCCGCCTACAAGAGCATGGAGGCCCTGTGGAGCGCCTTCCTGGAAGTGGGTGAGCTGGACATGGTGCGGGCCACGGAGAAGGCCCTGCGGCTGCTGGTGAGCCACGGCGACCACACCGGGGCCATGAAGGTGCTGGAGGGCGTCTACGCCCTGGTGGAGATCGCCCCGTCCGAGGACTTCACCGACTGCCAGCAGTACCCCGCCCTGGCGCAGATGTTCATGGAGGAATTTCTGGCGGAGAGCGAGGACTTCATCTTTGACGCTGGCATGGATGATGTACTGGCGCTTCTCATGGACGAGGGCCAGTAGCCCCCCATGTGGGCCGCTGGCCCACTTTACATAGCCGCCTGTTTCGCTGCGGGCGGCTATGACTATATCCAAGGAAAGGAGGCAGAAACCCATGAACAAGTGCAAGGTGATTGCCGTCACCAATCAGAAGGGCGGCGTCGGCAAGACCACAACAGCGGTCAACCTGGGCGTGGGACTGGCACAGCAAGGGAAAAAGGTGCTGCTGGTGGATACAGACCCCCAGGGAAGTCTTACGGTGAGCCTGGGCGTGAAGAACCCGGACGATTTGGACACGACCATCTCCGACCTAATGCAAGTCGTGGTGGACAACGGCAACCTCTCCCCACGGGACAAGGGCATTTTGAAGGACATTGAGGGCGTCGATCTGGTGCCCTCCAACATCGGCCTGTCCAGTTTTGAGGTGAGCCTTGTGAACACCATGAGCCGGGAGTTCGTGCTGCGCAGCTACCTGGGGGCGGTCAAACGGGATTATGACTATGTTCTAATCGACTGTATGCCCTCGCTGGGTATGCTGACCATCAACGCCCTGGCAGCGGCGGACAGCGTTCTTATTCCCTGCCAAGCCAACTACCTGTCCACCAAGGGCTTAAAACTGCTGATGGGATCGGTCGCCAAGGTGCGGCGGCAGATCAACCCGGAACTGAAAATCGACGGCATCCTGCTGACTATGGTGGACAACCGCACCAACAACGCCAAGAGCATCATCGCCGCCCTGCGGCAGACCGGGAGCAATCTGCGGGTGTTGAACACGGAGATTCCCTTTTCTGTCCGGGCGGCGGAGTGCAGCGTGGAGGGCAAGAGCATTTTCGCCCATGACGGCAAGGGAAAGGTGGCGGCGGCATATACCGCGCTGGTGGAGGAGGTGAGCGCCCTTGAGCAAAGGAACCGCAATCGACCTGGGGCTGACCGGGGCTTATAACGACCTGTTCACCACCCAGGAGGAACGGGACAACGCCCAGCGCAGCTATGTGACCGACCTGCCCATCGCTGAAATCAGCGACTTTCCAGACCACCCGTTCAAGGTGCGGATGGACGAGAGTATGACGGAAATGGTGGAAAGCGTGAAGGAGCGCGGTGTTCTCTCTCCCGTGCTGGTGCGGCCCATGCCGGACGGCGGTTATCAGATGGTGTCCGGCCATCGCCGCAAGTTTGCGTCGGAGCTGGCGGAACTGCCCACGGTGCCCTGCATCGTCCGGGAGCTGACCGACGATGAAGCCATCATTATCATGGTGGACAGCAATCTCCAACGTGAGCGCGTTCTGCCCTCGGAAAAGGCGTTTGCCTATAAAATGAAGCTGGACGCCATGAAACGGCAACAAGGTGAGCGCACAGATTTAACTTCTGCAACACCGTTGCAGAAGTTAAGCGGCAAGACTTCGCGGGAGATTTTGGCGGAGCAATCGGGCGAGAGCCATGAGCAAATCCGAAAGTATATCCGCCTGACGAACCTTGTGCCCGAACTGCTGGACATGGTGGACAATACTGTGCTGAAAGAAAAGGGCACGTTACAAATGGCCCTGCGCCCCGCCGTGGAGCTGTCCTATCTGCCGGAGAATGAGCAGAACGCCTTGTTGGAGGTCATGGAGAGCGAGGACTGCACCCCCTCCCACGCCCAGGCCATCAAAATAAGGGACTTTTCCGAAAAGGGCAAGCTGAACCCCGATGTGATCCTGTCCATCATGCAGGAGGAAAAGCCCAATCAGGTGGAGCAATTCAAAATGCCCCGGAACCGCATCGACAAGTTTTTTCCTGCGGGGACGCCCGCACAGAAAATCGAGGACACCATCGTGAAAGCGTTGGAGATGTACCGCAGGCGGGAAAGGGGGCGGGAGCGGTGAACGTCACACCTGGGGGGCAGTCTGCCCTTTTGCGGCCCTGGCACCTCCCACGCCCTCCCCCTCTCACGCTCTCCCCCTCAAAACCTGCTGTACCTGCTGAAAAGAAAGACCTTGACTGATCGGAAAGTATCTGCTTTTTCAGCAAGTAATTCTTTGGAGGTGGTTGCTATTGTGCTATAAGCAAACAAGAACCCAAACTGGGTAGGTGACATCATGGAAAGACTGTATCACGGGACTACCGAGGAAAGCTGCCGCTCAATTCTTGCAAATGGATTTAGCCACGATGCGGTTGTATGGACTTGCAGCGATCCCGATATGATGTATTTCTACGACCAAGGAATGGTTGCGAAAGAGTTTGACCTGACACCAGGGAAGGCAAGAGAACGGTGCTTTGAACTGGCCTTGCAGTCCGCATTTACTACCGCTGCAATCACAAACAGCCTATCTCAAAACCTTTTTGTATTGGAAGTACAGGTGCCGGACTACCTCACAAATATCATATTGCCGGATCAATCCACTGGACTTTGGGATGGATTTGACGTATGTGTTCCTACTACGGCCCTGAATCGCCTTCCGTTCAACGTGTATGCGGCGATGGATTGTTATTCGCCAAGGCTTGCCATCCTATCCCTGTCTGTTTTAGCCCACAACGAGTATCTGCCCATAGTGCGCTTAACAAGGCTGGAACAGGACGTAATCGCGGAGATGAATGAAAGCGCAATCGAACCATTTTTGACCACAGTAAATGATTTCTTCTCTCAGTTCAGACCTACCCAGCTTTATCATGGTATCCATGTGGGGCAAATACCCAATATGGATGATCCCGCCAAGCGTATCCGTTCTCTTGAAAGGCAAGGCGATATGGGCAGGTAAAACTTTTTTCAGCCGGTAAAACCTTTGACCCCGTGGAGCGCCACGGGCTTTTTTGCGCCCAAAATCAACAACATGGAGGTATTTTTTCTATGAAGCGGAAAACCATCACCCACGCGGCTCGGCTGCTGTGCGTCCTGGCCCTTGCCATGACCATGACCACCGCCGCCTTTGCCGCCGACCCGCCTGAACCCGCCCAGCCGTCCCCCTGTTATCCCACCGCCGTCACCCGGAGCGAGGACGGCGGCGAGATCAGGAAGATGTACGACCTGGGGCCGGAGGACGACCCCGCTGGCATCCCCCGTTCCGACTTCGAACAGGAGGGCTACCACTACACCCTCACCGACCTGCTGAAACAGGAGCTTCCCGCCAACGAGAGCCGCCAGCACACCGAAACCGTGTCCGTGCCCAGCCAGAGCAAGGACATGGGCGCGGTGCTGGCCCTCCTGCCGCAGACAAAGGAGTTTATCACCGAGGACGGCCTTGCCGGAACGCTGGCCCTGAAGCTGGACACGGTGAAGGTGGAGGTGGCCGGGTATGGCAGCTCCACCAAGAGCGTCACCGCCACCCGCACCTACCCCGGCCTTGCCGACCAGGACACGCAGTATATCCCCAAGTCCATCACCGACAACGGCCACTCCCTGACCCTCCAGACCGTGAACTGGCAGACCGAGGGGGACGGCCACTTTACCGCCGTTGCCTCCTATTCCGGCTCCGCCACCAGCTCCTATGTGAAGGGATATACCGTCACCGCCGACTACGCTGGCACCGTCAGCCGTATCAACCTGAATAAAATCCGCTATGTGGCGATCTTTGAGGGCACGGCCCTGGAACCCGTGGCCCCGGAGGAACCCGGCAATACCTCTGACCCCGGCCTGAACGACCCCACAGACCCCACCGCTCCCGTTGACCCCGCCGACCCCACCGGCCAGGACACCCCCACCGGCGAGAAGAACAGCGTCCTGCCCGTGGTGGCCGTTGTCGTGGTGGTGCTGCTGGGCGGCGGCGTGTTCTACTTCATCAAACGCAGGAGGTAATCTACCATGAAGAAACTGACCACGCTTTTTTCCCTGCTGTGCCTGACCCTGGCCCTGACGGTGCCCGCCAGCGCCCTTGAGTACAACATCGACGGCCCCGGCGACCCGGAGTACGGCAAGTCCACCTCCGTGGAGCCGGTCGTCACGGCTGACCGGGGCGAACTGCCCAACGTGGATGTGAGCAAGAACGCGGCCCTGATCCCGCCCACGTTTGGAAGCCCCACCGCCTACACCCTGAACACCGGCAACCCCCTGACTCCTAATCTGGCCCCCGGCTATATGCTGGGCGAGGGGGCAGTCATCAACGGCAGCTCCGGGATCACTGTCACCCCGCCTGACTTCGGCGGCATCCCCAGCGGCGGCACGTCCAGCGGAAACACGGCGACCCCCACCCCCTCCACCGGCTACACGGAGGTCACGTCCGACCTCTATTACAGCGGCGGCTATCTGGCTACCCTGAAAATCCCCAGCCTGAACGTGAATGTGAAGGTCTACCAGGGGACAACCAGCGCCATCCTCGCAAAAGGGGCGGGCCACTTCGAGGACACCAGCATTTGGGACGGCAACTGCGCCATCGCTGGTCACAACCGTGGGGCCAACTGCTACTTCGGAGAAATCCACAATCTGAATGTGGGCGACACCATCACCCTGACCACCCGGCTGGGCACTCGCACCTACGCCGTCACCAGCGTGAACAAGATCAGCGAAACGGACAACTCCCTGCTGGCCCCCACCGTCGAAAACTGCGTGACCCTGTTCACCTGCGTCCGCAATCAGAGCGCCTACCGCTGGGCCGTCCGGGCCGTGGAGGTCTGATACCTGCTGAAAAGGTATTCGCACCTTAGACTGTTTTCCCTCTTTGTGGTACTGTTGGGACAGTAAATCCCCCAACATATCACACAGGAGGTCATTCATAATGAAAAACAGTCTGAACCGCTTTATCGCCGGGATCGCCTGCACCGTCCTTATCGCCGGTCTGAGCGTTCCGGCCCACGCCGCAGAAGTCCAGCCGGAAGCCTACACCATCCAGACCGCCCAATGGAGCCGGGAGGACTTCTCCCAGGACGCCAACCCGGACGTATTCACCGCCACCTATGACCGGGCGCTCTACAATACCATCCGGCAGACGTTGGTGGACGGCACCAGCGACACCGCCCCCGCCTACACGATGGTGGGCGACAGCGAGTACAGCGCCGTCAAGAACCTGTTGGCCCGGATGGAGGGCGTTGTGCGGTATGAGCATCACGTCCCGGAGAACTTCACCAACTACTGGCAGCACCTGGACTATTTCGCTGTGTCCGCCGCCATGCCGGAGAATTACCAAGCGCCCTTTGACTTCATCCAGCCCACCATCCAGGCCGCAGACGGGATGACCGACCGGGAGAAGGTGGAGTACCTGAACGATTACCTGTGTACCCTGCTGGCCTACCAAAAGGGCAAGACGGCGGGCGTGACCCGCACCTTTACCCAGCACAGCGGGGAACTTCAAGCGGCCTGCGGCTCCTACGCCAGAGCGTTCAAATTCCTGTGCGGGGCGGCTGGCATCCCCTGCTTCACCATCAGCACCAGCAACCACACCTGGAATATGGTCTATGTGGACGGCCAGTGGCTCCATGTAGACGTGTCCCTGAACGACCTGACGAGCAGCCATTCCATGCTGCTTCGGGAAACCTACCCCAACCATCCAGACCGAGCGCCGGAACAGACGGCTTTCCTGAAAGAGCTGTTCGTCCCCGGCTCGACTAAGTAAGACAACCGAACAAGCGCATCGGATAGGCAGACTGTGAGAGCAGCCTGCCTTTTCTTATGCCCGGAAAGAAAGGAGAAACCATGAAACACAAGCATTTCAACCGCCTGCTGTCCATGCTGCTGGTGGTGGCTACGCTGTTTGGCCTGTTGGCCGTCCCCGCCAGCGCCGCCACGCTGGGCGACAGCGGCACCGTTACCATCCAACAGGCCGGGTACGGCAACTATCTGTCCAAGAAGAACGGCGGCACCATCGGCGGCGGCTACTGGAAGTACACCAGCAACGACGGTCTGACCGGCACCGCCTACTGCGTCAATCACGGGCTGAAAGGGGTATCCCCCTCCAAGGCCCTGACCGTCCAGCCCTATAACCGCAACCCGCAGACGATGGGCGTGTTTGCGGGCGGCTACCCCAACAGGACGCTGGAACAGTTCAAGGAACTGCATCAGGACGATGTGCGGGGTGTAAACGCGCTGACCGAGGACGAGTACAAATACGCCACGCAGTTGGCAATCTGGGCCTCCTGCGGCCAGCTTGCCATCCCCGGCACCTCCTTTACGGCAGGCCGCGACACCCTCGCTGAACCCACCGCAGATGCACAGAAAATCCGTATCTTCGACAGCGCCAAGGCTATTGTAAAGTTGGCCCAGCATTGGACACAGCCCCTCCACACCGGCCTGTCCCTCCGTGCCGAGGAAAACAAGGATATTCGCGGCATCGAGGTGGTGAACGAGTTTGGTCTGGAGGGCGCAGCCGAGGACGGCACCGACGGTATCAAGCTGGAACGCATCAACGGTAAGGAGTATTATACCCGTGTGGTGTATCTGGCCTCTGCCACCTCCACCTGGATCGACGGGCGCAAGACCAAGGTGTACTCCACCGACGCCCCCCAAGGCACTATCTTTGTGGCCGAGAACAATTCGCCGTTGGAAACTACGCAGGAAAATGGGGCCACCTGCTATCTTGTGGACACCAGCAGACAGCACAGCACGAACCTCAACTCCAATGGCAGCGAGTATTACGGCACGTTTAAGGTCTGCCTCCCCGTGGACAATGTGCCCACCGAGGGCAGCTTTACCATCAAGGCCACGGGCGGCGTGGCGCAGTATAACCTTTATCTGGCCTACAACCCCGCCGCGTCGGAGCAATCCTATATCATTTCCGACCCCGGCTACACCAACCTGGACGCCCAAATCCCCTTTAATTGGAGCGGCACGGAGGAACCCGACACCGCCAGCTTGCAGGTAATCAAGGCCGGGGCGGGCGGCGCTCCCCTGGAGGGGGCCGAGTTTACCCTGACCGGCGATAATGGCACCAGCGTCAGCGGCACCACCGACCGCAACGGCCAGATCGTGTGGCGTGACCTGCCCGCCGACGAAAAGTTTACCCTGACGGAAACCGCCGCCCCGGAGGGCTATCAGATCGTGGCCCCTATGAACGTCACCCTGACCCCTGGCCGCACCGAGTATGTGACCATCACGGACGATGTGGAACGGGGCTTCACCATCAAGAAGGTGGACGCACAGAACAAGGGCAGCTTGCAGGGGGCCGTGTTCCGCTTTGAGCAGATCGACGGCTCCTATATGACCACCGGCATCACCGGCTTTGACGGCACCATCTCTTTTGAGGGTGACGAGCTGCCCTACGGCTCCTATCGTATCACGGAGCAGACGCCCCCGGACGGTTATGTGAAGTCCACCCGTGTGGAAACGGTGGAGTGGGACGGCACCAAGGACGTGCTTATCACCTGGGAGAACGTGCGGGACATCAGCCTGACCATCATCAAGGTGGACGAGCAGACGGGCGTATCCCTCCCCAACGCCAGCTTTGATGTGTTCGCGGACGGCAAGCTCATTACCTCCGTCACCACCAACGACGACGGCGAGGCCCGTGTGACCGGCATCAAGAAAGAAGCCTATATTGAGATCGTGGAAACCGCCGCCCCCGCTGGCTATGTCCTGGATAAGACGCCCCACGGCATCCACATCGACCCCTACGACCCCGCCACCGAGGATGACCCCGTGCTGACCGTCACTAACCGGGCGCGGCCCGCCCTCCGCATCCTCAAGTACGACCTGAAAAGCAATTCCCCCATGCCCGATGTGACCTTTGAGGTCTGGCATGACGGCGACCTCTTTGGGGAGTACACCACCAACGCCAGCGGCGAGATTTTCCTCTACGACCTGGAACCGGGCACCTACCTTGTGAAAGAGGTCGCCACGGACGACGCCCATGTGGTGAACAGCACCCCCCAGCAGATCGAATTGAAGGCCGGTGAAACGCAGACGCGGGAGCTGGTCTTTTTCAATTCCCTAAAACCGGGCATCCATCTGGTGAAGGTGGACAGCGTGACCATGAAATCCCTGCCCAATGTCCGTTTTGAGTTCAAGCTGGTGGGCGGCTCCTACCGTCAGGAGTTCACCACCGACATCAATGGCGAGATTGACCTGTCCAAGCTGACCCCCGGCGCATACGAGGTGCGGGAGTTGGAAGCGCCGGAGGGTTATTTGGTGGACGACGCCGTGCGGGTGGTGCAGGTGAACCCGGACGAGAACGCCAATTTTGTGTTCACGAACACGCCTAAACCCGCCCTGCGGCTGATTAAGACCAGCTCGGACGGCACCCGGCTGGGCGGCGTCCATTTCCGTATCGCCCGCATTGAGGATGGCACCCACTATCTTGACCGTATCACCGACGACAGCGGCGAGATCAACATCGCCAAGCTGGAACCGGGGGTGTACTCCATCAAGGAAACGGCCACCGTTGCCGACCACATCCTGGATTTGCAGGAGTACCATGTTGAGCTGTTCCCCGGCCAGACCAGCACCATCACCATTGAAAATCAGAAGCGGCCCA
>CATEPI010000026.1:0-39348 GCA_949525845.1 uncultured Eubacteriales bacterium | reverse complement strand
CTATTATCGTCCTTTTTCTCCACCACGTCAAGGAGATTTTCCCCGATCATGGCGTCGCCCACGTCCACGCCGGCCAGGGCCAGGATGGTCTTGGGCAGGCTGGCGGTGCTCACCAGCTCCTCCACCGCCACGCCCCCCTTGAAGGGGCCGCCGGCGATGACCAGGGGCACGTGGAGGGCCGCGTCGTGGCAGGAGCGCTTGTAGTCGTCGTAGCCGTTGAGGTGGGAATCCCGGTTGCGGGTGAGGAAGTGGGAGCCGTGGTCGGAGGCGAAGATGATTACCGTATTCTCATACAGCCCCTCCTCCTTCAGCCTGGCTACCAGACGGCCCAGGTTCTCGTCCAGACTGGCGCACTGGCCCAGGTAGTCGGGGTACTCCTCCAACCCGTTGCCCCCCAGGACCTTCAGGTCCTCCGGGAGGACAAAGTCCTTAAACCGCTCCTTAGAGCCCTCCGGGCCCTCATAGTGCTTGCGGTCGTTCTGGTGGTGGGGCTCAATCTGAGAGATGGTCATGAAGAAGGGCTTTTTGCCGTCGTACTGGTCGAAGAACTCCAGGGCCAGGTCGTTGATACAGTCGGCCCGGTAGCCCTTGAAGTCGATACGCCGGTCGTTTTCGTCAAAGACGAAGCCGTCGTAGCCGTGGGAGGTGAACTCCAGCACATCGGCGGCGCGCCAGAAGCCGGTGTAGCCCCCCCGCAGCTGGCGGGGGATGGCGGTGACGGTGTGGTCGATGGTGGGGGGCTTCTCCAGCTCCCCGTCGCTGGCCAGGTGCCACTTGCCGATGTAGGCGGTTTCATAGCCCGCCTCCTCAATATAGTTGGCCAGGGTTTTCACCCCGGCGGGAAGCATGATGTTGTTGCGGAAGCAGCCGGTCTCGGTGGGCCACTTGCCCGTCTGGAACAGGGCCCGGCAGGGGCCGCACACCGGCTGGGGGGAAAAGGCGTTGTCAAACTTGACCCCCTCCCGGGCCAGCTGGTCCAGGTTGGGCGTGATGTCCAGGGGCTGGCCGAAGCAGCCGCAGGTGTCCCACCGCTGCTGGTCGGTAAAGTAGAAAATAATGTTGTTGGGCATTTGTCAGTCCTCCTTCTGTGCGGCGGCCTTTCGCTCCTTTATTTTGCCACGGACAATGGTGCCCACCGCCGCCACGATGAGGACCAGGAAGATGATGCAGTACACGCTGCTGAAAAAGATGCTGGGGCTGCCGTTGGAGATAAGCAGGGCCCTGCGGAAGTTGGTCTCGGTCATGCTGCCCAGCACCAGGCCCAGCAGAATGGGCACGGGAGGCAGCTCCAGCTTGCGCAGCACCCAGGCCAGCGCGCCGAAAATCAGGGCCACGCCCACGTCGAAATAGTTCTCATTGACGGAGTAGGCCCCGGCAAAGCAGAAGATTACAATGATGGGGGTGAGAATCTCCTGTGGGATGGACACCACCTTGGCAAAGAGGGTGGTTAGGAATTTTCCCTGGAGGCACATAAACACATTCACCAGAATCAGGCCCAGCATGATGGCGTACATAATGTCCCCCTGGGTGGTAAACAGGCTCAGGCCGGGGTTCAGGCCGTTAATCATCAGAGCGGAGAGCATAATGGCTACGGTGCCGTCGCCGGGGATGCCTAGGGTGAGCAGGGGAATCAGGGTGGCGCCGGTGACGGCGTTGTTGGCCGACTCCGCGGCGGCGACGCCCTCCACCGAGCCGTGGCCGAACTCCTCCGGGTGCTTGGACATGTTCTTGGCGGTGTTGTAGCTGAACCAGGAGGCCTCGGACGCCCCGGTGCCCGGGATGATGCCTACCATCACGCCGATGATGGAGGAAATCAGCACCGGCCGGGCCATGCGCTTATACTCCGCCTTGGTGATCACCCCGTCGTCCTTAATCTGGGTGGTGTCCAGGTTGAGCCGGTCCAGCTGCCGCTCCGCCTTGGCCATAATCTCCACCAGGGCGAACAGGCCGATGAGGCAGATGGCCAGGTCCAGGCCCAGGTAAAGCCGGGAGATGCCGAAGGTAAAGCGGTCGTAGCTGGTCATGGGGTCGGAGCCCACGCAGGAGATGAGCAGGCCCAGACAGGCCGAAATCAAGCCCTTAATCATGCTCTTGCCCGACACGCCGGCGATGATGGTCAGGCCGAAGACGCAGACCATAAAGTACTCCGCCGTGCCCAGCTGGGCAGCCACCTTGGCTACCTGGGGCCCCAGGAACAGGAGCATCAGGGCGGAGAACACCCCGCCGAAGGTGGAGGCGTACAGGGCGATTTTCAGCGCCGCCTTGGTGCGGCCCTGCTCTGAGAGCGGGTGGCCGTCCAGCATGGTGGCCGCTGCGTGGGGGGTGCCGGGGGTGTTGATGAGGATGGCGGACACGCTTCCGCCGTAGCCCCCGGCGCAGTAGATGCCCAGCAGGAACATCATGCCGGGGATGGCGGTCATGGAGTAGGTGACGGGCAGGAACAAAATCACGCACAGGATGACGCTCAGGCCGGGGATGGCCGCGAAGACCGAGCCGATGAACACGCCGATATTGATCCAAAGGATATTTTCCAGGGTGAACAGCAGGCCGGTGGCCGGGATGATATGCTGCAACATAAGCCTTCCCCCTCCTTAAAAGTCCACGCCCAGGGCGAAGCGGAAGGCGGCCCAGATGGCCACCGCCAGCACCAGGGTAATCACATAGTAGGACTTCTTCCGGCACCGGAAGTAGAGCAGAAAGCCCAGGCAGCAGAAGATAGCGCCGATTACAAACAGACCGGTGAGCTTGCTGAGCAGCCAGGTGCCCACCAGGATGGCCAGAATTACCAGAGCCTTCATCTCCACCTGAACATTGATGACCTTCCAGTTCAGAGGCTGCTTGGTGGCCAGCTTATACAGCTCCTTGCCCACCAGCATGGCACAGCAGAGCATCATCACCACCATCAGCAGCGTGGGAAAGGCCCGGCCGTTGACCACGTCCTTTTCAGAAATCGCCACCTGGTCGGGCATCACCAGCAAAACGCCAAGGGCAACGAGGAAAAATAACACACCAGTAACCAAATCTATGGGAATCCGAATCTCTTTCTCGTGCAGCTTCCGGCCCCAGGAATCCATGCGGCCGTTGAACTGCTCCACCCATTTACTCATGGGGGGACCTCCTTTCCTAATTCAAAAAGGGGAATGGGCGGGATTCCTCCCGATCCCATTCCCCGCATTGTGGTACTCAGATCAGCCGGCAACGATGTCCTTGTACTCGTTGACGATGTTCTTTACGTTTTCAACGTGGGCCTCCACGTCCTCCACGGACATGGTGTCCACCTCCAGCAGCATGGTGTCATGCAGCCAGTCAGCAACCTCCTGGTCGGCCAGAATCTTGCCGTAGAGCTCCTTCAGTTCCTTCACCTTGGCTTCGTCGGTGCCGGCGCGGGCCATGACGAAGCAGCGGTTGCGGAAGTAGGGATAGCCGTGCTGGCCCACGCCCTCTACGCCGGCGAAGGGGCCGTTGGCGATGTCGTTCTCGTCGAAGGCGCACACTACGGTCACGCCGTTCTGCTGGAAGGTCTCCAGAATCTGGGACTGGTGGGAGACGGCGAACTGAGTCTCGCCCCGGGCCACGGCCTGGGCGGCCTCAGCGGCGGACTGGTAGGGGGTGAGCTTCAGCTTGTCGCCGGCGCCCATGGAGCCGAACAGAGCGGCGGCCAGGAAGGCCTCGGAGCTGGTGGCGCCGTTGACGGCCACGCTGATCTCGTTGCCCGCCTCCACATAGGCCTTCAGGTCGGCGATGTTCTTGATATTCAGCTCGGCATCGGCGGACAGGACGAAGATGGAGGAATACAGGTTCTCCACAAAGACAAAGTCCTCATAGCCGAATTGCATCTTGCTGGGGTCCAGGATGGAGGTGATGGACAGCAGACCCTCGCCCACAAATACCAGCTCGGTGGCGTTGGCCTTGGTGTCGGCCACCCAAGTGTTCACGGTGGCGGCGTCGCCCTTGATGGCTTCGGCCACCAGGGTGATGGTGTCGGAATATTCGGTGGACTTGGTGGCGGCCTGCTGGCTCACCATGGCGGCCACGCCGGAGGGGGCCCAGGGGCAGGTGACCTTCCAGGTGGCGTTTTTCTTGCCGCCGCAGGAGGCGAGCAGAGCCACGCACATGGCGCCAACAAGGGCAAGGCTGAGAATTCTCTTTTTCATGATTAGACTCCTTTTTTCATTTTTTTCAGGTGCGGCCAATGTCGCTCCCCGCCGCATCTGTGGTATTTTTACTGTACCACGCGGCCGGACAGCCTGCAACATCTTTTTTATAGAAATGTGGAAAGTTGTATGGTAATTGTCCTTGTTACGAAAACCTGTCTGAAAAGTTCGCGGTTTTCATGTGTTTTATACAAAATATCAAGCCCGGTATGGGCAGGCCTGACAGGAAAACCGCCCTGGAATCAGCTCGATTCCAGGGCGGTTTGTCTTTTCGCCGGTATCGGGGGGCCTACGCCACCCCGTCCTGTCTTGAGGACAGGGTAAACGTCGCCCTGTCATCCTGCCGCATGAACAGCAGGCCAAAGGACTCCGGCCCGCAGTTGCTGGCAACGGCGGAGGACGCTTTTTGCAGGTAGATCCGCTCAAAGGGACAGTACTGCCGAACCAGGCTCTGGATGTACTGGAGCTTCTTCGCGTCCAGGCCGCAGTAGGTGATAATCAGGATGCGCCGGTCAATGGTTCTGGTCTCCTGAAACATTTTCCGGACGTATTTCCTGGCGGTGCGGGAGAAACCGCCCAACTCCATGCTGCCCACCGTCAGCCGGCTCTTTTTCAGCACCAGGATGGGGTGGAGCATCAGCGCGTCGCAGAGGACCTGGATGCGCCGGGACACGCGCCCGGACTGGCGCGTTATCTGGGTGTTATTCAGCAGGAAGGAGGAGGAGATCAACCGCTCCATCCGCTTTACCGACGCGACGATCTCCGGCCGTGCAGCGTGCTGCTCGGCCAGGTGGGCGGCGCACAGCACCGCCAGGCCCAGCCCGCTGGAGAGGTGCCCCGAGTCGACCACGGTGACATTTTCAAAGGATTTTGCCGCCTCAAGGGCGTTTTGATACCCCGCGCTGACATGCTTTGCCATGGTGATGTGGATTACATTCTGGGCCTCGGTCAGCTTTTCCGCAAAGAAACGCTCGTAGTCCTCCACATCGGGGGGCTGGGAGACGCCCTTCCGCCCCTGAGCGATGTGGGCCAGAAGCTCGTCGGGTTTCAGCTCCTGATTGTCCAGGAAACGGCCCTCGTCTGTGCAGACATAGTAGGGGCAGACAGAGATGCCAAACTCCTTCATAAGGGAGTCCGGCAGGTCGCACACGCTGTCGGTGGTGACCAGGACGGACCGCCGCTTGGTCTGCTCGAAAATCAGGATGTCCTTTTCCGGCTCCGACGAATCAGCCTCCTCGCACACCTGCACCAGCTCCTTGGGCAGGATGCTCAGCATGGCCGCCTCCAGCAGCGCGCCGCTCACCGGCTTGGCCAGATAGCCGCTGAAACCCTCCTTGCGGTAGAGAAGCTGATTGTCGCTGCCCGCGTTGGCGGTCAGGGCCACTACGGGCACATCCTGACACAGCCCGCCTGGCTGCACCCGCAGCGCATGCAGGCACTGGATGCCGTCCATCTCCGGCATCAGATGGTCCATCAAAATGCAGTCATAGTGGTGGTTTTGGGTCAATTTCAGACATTCCGCTCCACTGGATGCAGTATCAATGTGGATTTTTGTTGCGGAAAGCAGCTTGGCCACCACCATCAGGTTCATGTCGTTGTCGTCCACCACCAGGATATGGGCGTCCGGGGCCTCAAAGCTCTGCTGGTACATGCCCTCGTTGTGAAGCTTGGCCCGGGAGGCCAGTGTGAAGGTGCCCAACTCCTTTTCGTCCACAATGTCCTGCTCCAGTGTGACGATAAACTTGGAGCCCTTGGTGTAAACGCTGTTGACGCTGATCTCGCCGCCCATCAGCTCCACCAGCTGCTGGACGATGCTCAGCCCCAGGCCGGTGCCCTCGATGTGGCGGTTTTTCTCCTCGTCCACCCGGCGGAAGGCGTTGAACAGATAGGGGATGTTCTCCTTCTTCACCCCCTGGCCGGTGTCCTCCACCGAGTACCACACCAGCACCCGGTTGACCCCCTGGCGCTCGCACCGGACCGAGAGGGTGACGGAGCCCTCGCTGGTGTACTTCACCGCGTTGTTCAGCAGGTTGATGAGAATTTGCTTGATGCGCACCTCGTCCCCGCAGAGCATGCTGGGGATGGACGGGTCGATGTGGAGCTTGAACTCCAGCCCCTTCTCCTTGGCCTTAATCCAGATCATGTTGACAATCTCGGAAAAAAGCGCGCCCGTCTCGTAGGAGGTGTTGATAATCTCCATCTTTCCGGACTTGATTTTGGAGATGTCCAGGATGTCGTTGATCAGGGTGAGCAGCAGCTTGCTGGCCCCTTGGATGTTCCGGGCATTCTCCGCCACCTCTGGGGGGATGTTGCCCCGCAGGGTGATCTCGTTCAGGCCGATGATGGTGTTGATGGGGGTGCGTATTTCGTGGCTCATGCTGGAGAAGAAGTGGTTTTCCGCCTGATTCAGCTCCTCAATCTCCTTTTTCTGCTGCTGGGTGAGGGCGTTCTCCTCCTCATACATCCGGTTCAGGAACATGAGCAGCACGCTGGTGAGCAGTCCGACCATGACCATGGAGAAGGCGGAGTCGAAAAAGGAGCGCTGCTGGCTGTTCAGGGCGGCCAGCTCGGGGTAGTAGAAGGCGATGCCGTAGCAGAGCAGCGTCTCGGCGGCGCACAGGACGAAAAATGTGGCCATGCGCCTGCCGTGCAGGGTGATGCAGATGTAGATAAAGCAGAGCACAAACCACTCTGGCACCCCGCTGTAAAACCCGCCCGCAGTAAAGAAGGTGAACGGAAACAGGGTGAGCAGAAGTATCACTATGGCTGTGGCCCCTGTATGGACACATCCCTTTTGAATACTGAACCGTACGATCAGTGAGATGACCGCCAGGCTGATGATCAGAATGACAATATTGCTGATCCGCCTGCCCATGGGCAGGGTGAAGATCAGCGCGATCATGCAGACCGCCGTGGCGATGCGGAACATGCGTTCATACAGGCTGATTGTGTGATCAGAGATGATAGCAAACCATTTTTTTATCACAAAAATTCCCACTCCCTCCAACATGGCTCCAGGAAAATCGGCCGAACGGATTAGATTCCGGCAATCTGAGCACAGAGCGCGTCATAGGCCTCCATCAGTGCGGCGTGATGGGCAAGGACAAAGTCCGCGTCCCCCCGTTTCCCAGCCAGCTCCTGCTCCTTGGCCTGGGCGGAAAGGGCCTCCGCGCCGATGGTCAGAGCCGTGCTCTTGAGGGCGTGCACCTTAATCGCGTAGTCCGGCCAGTTGGCGGCCTCATACAGGGCGACAATCTCCGCCTTTTTGTCTCCGCTCTGGGCGTGGAACATCCGCAGCATCTCCCGGAAAAAGTCCTCGTCGCCGCCGCAGTAGTTCAGCCCCAGCTCCACATTGATGCCGGCCTGGGTCAGGTGGCCGCAGGGGAGGGCGGTTCCGTCCTCGGGGGCCTCCTCCGGCTGTACAGTAGCGGCCTCCTCCGGGGCCGGCGCTTCCGGCACGGGGGCGGGGGCTTCCGGCACGGGGGCGGGGGCTTCGGCGGGCTCCGGGGCGGCCTGGACGCTGTTCTCGGGGGCGGCCTCCTCCACGGGGCCCTCGGCATACTGGATAAAGCGATTGGGCAGCACCCTGCGCAGCACCCGCTCCAGAACCGTCCGCTCAATGGGCTTGGGGACAAATTCGGTAAATCCCTCGCTGCGGAACATCTCCCGGGCTCCGCTGACGGTATTGGCGGTGAGTGCAATCACGGGCAGGTCCTGATAGGCGCCGTCCTGCATTTCCCGGATTTTTTTCAGGGTCTGCACGCCGTCGAAGCCCGGCATCATGTGGTCCAGGAAGATGATATCATAGGAGGTATCAGCGCACCGCTCCACCGCCTCCCGCCCGCTGAGGCAGGTGTCCACCACCAGGCCGTAGCTGCCCAGCACACCTTTGGCTACCACCAGATTCATCTCCTCGTCGTCCACCGCCAGCGCCCGCACGCCGGGGCAGGTGAAGGGCCTCCGGCCGGCGGCCTGGGCCTCCGCAAAGCCCCGCGCCCCCAGGTCGCCGTTCAGCAGATTGGCGACAGAGAGGGCGGAGAAGGGCTTGTGCATAATAAACAGCTTGCTCCGGCTGTCCAGAGCAAATTCCTTTTCCGCTATCACAACCACCCGGAGGCTGTCGGCCAGTTCCTCGTAATAGGCTCGGTCCTCCTCATACTCTGATTGGGTGATGAACACGTGGGTCAGCTGGTGGCTGCGCTGCAATTTCAAAAGCCCTTCAAAGTTGTGGGTTTGATAGCCGTTGATGCCGAGCCCCTCCAGCAGATTCCGGATCAGGCCGTCGTAATACCCCCGGACCTCGTCGCAGCTGTACCGCTCCGGCCGGAAATAGCACCCGACGCACACCTGGTCTGCGTGGTTCAGGGTAATGCAGGGCCGGTGGTCCGTCACACCCTGGGGGATGACGATGTGGGCGTGGAGGCCCTGCTGCTCCTTGCTCTCAAAGTGGATAAACCCGCCCATGGCGTTGAGAAGGCCCAGGGCGATGGGCAGACCAAGACCAAGCCCCCCCACGAAGCGGCTGCTCCCGGAGTCGGCCTGGTAAAAGTCGTCATACATTTTAAGCATCTGGGAGTCGGTCATGCCGATGCCGGTGTCGCGGATGTCGATAATCAGATTGATGCCGTAGCTCTCCGGGCGGTAGCCAATGCGGACGTTTATGCCGCCCTCCTCCGTAAATTTAATGGAGTTTTCCACCAGGATTTTGAGTACGTGGGAAATCTTCTCCGCGTCACCCACAATGACGGCGGGCAGCTTGGGGTCGATGTCAAATACGATCTCCAGGCGCTGCCGGTTGCTTTGCAGGGCAGCTGTGGTAATTACGTCGTTCAGCACCGAGGTGATCATGTAGTCTTCTTTCGCCGGGGTCAGGGTGCCCTCCATAATCTCCGTGTAGTCCATCATGTTGTTGATCTGGTTGGACAGGCGCTGGCCGGCCTGCTTGATGGATGTCATATCCGCCCGGATATCGGGGGAGAGCTTCCGCCCCAGCGCCACCTCGCTGATGCCGATTACCATATTGATGGGCGTGCGGAGCTCGTGGGACACGTTGGATAGAAAGACGGCGTTTTGCTTTCCCGCCGTCTCCAGCTCGGCAAATACATGGCTGTACCATTTCTGCTGGGCGCTGCGCTGCCGGATCCAGTAGCCCGCCAGTGCCGCGGCCCCAAAGGTCACAACAGCCCCCAGCACCAGGCGGAAGGCGTCACGAAAGCTGATATTGTAGGAAATGGTGCGGAAGACCAGGGCGTGATACAGCAGCGCCAGTGTGTAGAGGGCCTCCACCACATACATGACCCACTTTTTGTTCAGCATGAACAGGGCAAGAATGACGATGCAGGCCACGGCCGGTATGTCATAAAGGCTGGATTCATGTACGCTGAAGAAAAAGAACCCCACCAGCATCAGGCCGGCGCAGAGATTTTCGTAAAACGCATTGGAACCGAGCTTGGCAATGTGCAGAAGCCACACGCTGAAGCAGCTGAAGGCGATCAGAGGAATCATCCAAAGCTCCCAGGCCATAACCGCTGTAATCACCCCCAGCATCCCACCGAATACCGTGGTGATTACCGCAAGCAGCAGATGCCTGCCTGTCTGTTCTTCCGCCCTCATTCCGTTTCAAGCTCCTGTGCGATTCGCTTCAGCAGCTCCTGCGGCGGACAGGGCTTTCTCAGATAATTCACCGCGCCCAGCAGGAGCGCGCCGACCACGTCCCCCACCTCACCCGAGGCCGTTAGAAAAATGACGGGGATATCCGCGGCGAACTCCTTCATGTGCTCAAAGGTCTCAATGCCGTTCATCAGGGGCATGTCAATATCCAGAAGGACCAGATCCACCTTTTGATTTTTCAGAATGTGCAGGGCCTGTACCCCTGAATCGGCCAGAAGCACGTCATATTCCTTTGCCAGAATCATCTTGGTTCTAGCCAGATTCATGTCGTCGTCGTCCACCACTAAAATGCGTTTCTGCATATGCGTCTGCCTCCCACTTTAAAGTATAGTCGGGTATTTGCACTCTGCACTTTATTCTAAAGGAAGGCCATGAGAAAATCAAGCGCAATTCAAAAATCTTTTCGCCGGCCGGGTGTTCGCTCCAGACGGCCAAACAGCCTGGGGGACAAGGTGGCGTGAAACAAAAAGGACCGGCGCAGTTTTTGCTGCGCCGGTCCTGGCTGTTTTCGGTATTACCACGTGCGGGAGCCGATGGCCCGGAACTGAGCCACGGTGGGCACATGGGAATTGAGTCCGCCGTCTACCGTGATGACCTGGCCGCTGACATAGGCGCTCTCATCGGAGCCGAAGTAGACACAGGCGTGGCCGATATCCTCGGGGCAGCCATAGCGGTTGACCATGATATTGCTCAGGAAGATGTCCTTCAAGGCCTGGGGAATACGGGCCTCGTTGTCCGGGGTGACGATCAGGCCCGGGCGGACGCAGTTGCAGCGGATGTTGTCCTTGCCGTATTGCAGGGCCACAGATTTCGTCAGAACATCCACACCCGCCTTGGCGCAGGCGTAGGCGGTGGAGCCCAGATCGCCGCCGCAGGCGGCCATGGAGCCGATATTGACGATGGAGCCGCCCTGGGGATTTTTGCGCATGTGGGGCAGCACGCATTTTGTCACATAGAAGGGGCCGCGGATGTCGCTGACAAAGATATCGTCCCACATCTCCAGGGTAATTTCGTCCACCCGGCCGTCCTTCAGGCCCACGTTGGCCGCGTTGTTGACCAGAACGTCAATGCGCCCGTAGGTGCTGACGGTGTCCTCCACCAGCTTCTCAATGCTTTCGGGAACGGTAATATCCATGGCGTGGAAGCTGGCCTTGCCGCCCTCTGCGGTAATGGCGTCCACAACGCCCTGGCCCCGTTCCGCCCGGCGGCCGCATACAATCACCTGAGCGCCCTCCGCAGCATAGAGCCGGGCGATGCCCACCCCGATGCCGCCGGTGGAACCGGTAATAATGGCTACCTTGTCCTTTAATCTGTCCATTGTAAAAAACCTCTTTTCTGTGTTTTTGGGAGCGTTCAGCTGACTCTAATCTTATCTGTCTCCCAGGCGTTTGTCAAGAGAAAACGGAGAAAAAGAGACTGGGTGGCAATAATATTTTTGACACTTTCGACAAATATTGCCGGCTCTGGAATGGGGGACGCTTTGGCAAAAAACGCCGGCCAACATAAATGCCAAGAGGTGTTTGTGGAAATTTTTTTGCTTGTGTGGCAAAATAAAGTCGAAAAAAGGGGGAGGATTGGAAGAATAAGGAAGAAACAGAACGATCATTCCTGTACGAAATTGGAAAAATCCTGTACCATAGAAAACAGCGGAGGGGAGGACGGTGCTGAGGGTAGTATTTGGGATGAACTTAAAATATCACAGGATACGACTGGGCCTGACACAGGAAGAAGCAGCGGCCAGATGCAAATTAAGCAGCGAGTACTGGGGAAAAATGGAGCGCGGGACACAAGCCGCAACGCTGGATACAGTTGAAAAGATAAGTGTTGGACTGAATGTACCTGCAAGGGAACTGTTCACCGAGGTCACGTAATGGGTAAGTAAAGAGGAGAATAAAAATGACAATAATATACGATTTGTTGTACCAGCTTGGGGTGACCGCAAATTACACCGGCTTCTTCCATACAGCCTATGCCATATCTCTGTGCGCGGAACAGCCGGACCGGCTTCTGCTGGTGACGAAATGGCTCTATCCAGAGGTGGCGAGGCAGTACGGCACAAACTGGAAGGCGGTGGAGCGGAATATCCGAACCGTGAGCTGCATCATCTGGCGGGAAAACCAGTCCCTGCTGGAGGAGCTGGCACACAGGCGCCTGGATCAGAGGCCCCGCAATGCAGAGATGCTGTCGATTCTGGTTTCGTCGCTGGGTGCCGTCCCCCTGGCAATTCAAGGCCTGGGAGAGGCAGGCGGAGCCAAAAACAGTGATCCGCAGGCTGAAATCCAGCCTGGAGACAGCGATGAGATTTCTCAGGTTATGGCAGTCTGACTGGCAGTAAAAATATGATCGTATAGATGGACTTGCTGCAAGCGTAAGTCTGCCTTGCTGGCACCAGCTGTATTTCGTCTGCCCATATGTCTACCAAATGTCTACCAAAAAAGCCGTCAATCCCCTGTTGCGCAGGGGATTGACGGCTTTCCATATTTTAGGACGTCTACCGGATGTCTACCAGTTTTACTTTTTTACATGGAAAGGGGCGTCTTTGACGGATTTTCTTCTCGGTTTCGCAACTTTTCACCCCCACGCAAGGGGCGTGACACGGCGGTGGCAGGGGCGAAATGTTGAAAAACCTCGAAATTTTTGGATAAAATGGCGAAAATTGTTTCAAAAAGGTTAAATCTTCGGAAAACTACCAAATGGGACAAATTTTCACCTTTTATCCAAATCCCGGCCCCTCTCAGGCCGAAAAATTTTGTAAGGAGGAAATCCGAATGAGAAACCTGAAGCGGGCCCTCAGCCTCACTCTGGCCTCTGTCATGCTCCTGGGCATGATGGTGATTGGTACCAGCGCGGCTGCGGGCTACTCCGACGTTGACGCGGAAGACAACGTCGAAGCCATCGAGGTTTTGCAGGCCGTTGAGGTCATGGTTGGCGACGACCGTGGCTTTGGTCCTGACCGCCCTGTCACTCGTGCTGAGATGGCAGTCGTCATGGGCAAGCTGCTGAACCTGGATTACAACTACTATGTGAGCACCTGTCCCTTTGCCGACGTGAGCGGCAATTTTGACTGGGCCAAGGGCTGGGTCGGCGCCTGTGCCGCCAACGGCATTGTGTCCGGCCGCGGCGACGGCATCTACGATCCTGCCGCCACCGTTACCGCCGTTGAGGCCGCCAGCATGATGATGCGCGCCCTCGGCTACTTCAAGCATGTTGAAGACTATGCCGACGGCTTCCAGGTCGTGACTGTCCGCCAGGGCAGCCAGATCGGCATCTTCAACGGCGTGGGCACCAACGCCACCAACCCCATGACCCGGAACCAGGTGGCTCAGATGGCTCTGAACGCCCTGCGCTCCAACATGGTGGACTTCACCGGCACTCTGGGCGTTGAGATCAACGGCGTGAAGATTGGCTACCAGGGTGAGTACACCTTCCGTACTGGCACCGAGGCCAAGTACCGCGCCATCAGCCCCCTGGGCAACACCACTGACGGCACCACCAACCAGTCCTACATCCAGCTGGGCGAGGAGCTGTACAATGGCAAGCTGAAGCTGAACACCAACGCGGAGGACGCTTTTGATCGTCCCGCCCGCAAGTGGGAGTACGACGGCAAGGGCATCGGCACCTACGCCAAGGAGGAGCTGATCCGCAGCGAGTACACCACTGAGGTTACCGGTAAGGATCTGTATGATCTGCTGGGCGCCGACACCATCAAGACTTACGATATCGACATCGCCATTGACGGCGTGGACACCAAGGCCGATAACGCCAAGAACATTCTGGAAGGCGCTTACTTCACCACGGCCGACATGAACCGCAACAACGACAAGGGCGTGGGCGCTACCGGCAACGGCGTTCTGACCCAGGTCTTTGTGGACGACGATCGGGACGAGGTCACGATTGCCATTATCAACACCTATCTGGCGTTTGCCGACGAGGACTACGACACCCGCACCGAGGAAGTTGACATCACCGCTTACGGTCTGGACATTGTGAGCAAGGAGTATGTCAAGACCCTGACTTCCGACAACGACTATGTGGGCTTCACCCTGCCCGTGGAAGACTTTGCCATGGTCGCTGACGTGAAGGACGGCGACCCCATGCTGGTAACGGTGGCCGAGGGCGCTGTGCAGTCCGTTGCCGTGCCTGAGGTCCTCGCCTCTGCTGAGATTACCGCCTTCAAGAAGAACTCCAACGTCACCGTGGACGGCACCAAGTACAGCTACTCCAGCGCCGCCGAGTATGACTGGAAGGTTCTGGACAAGTACACCGGCACCGGCAGCGGTATCGTCAACCTGAAGGACGTTACCTATAACGTCTATCTGGACCGGTATGGCTACGCCATCGGCGTGGACGTGGTTGACGCTGTGAACAACTACGTGTTCATCTCCGCCATTCAGCGGGATGGCAGCCACCTGACCAACCTGACCGCCAATGCCAACGCCATCTTCCTGGACGGCACTATGAAGACCGTCAAGATCAACGTGGCCAAGAGCACTCTGCCTGCCACCAGTGCCGGCACCGACTCCATCCTGAACTCCTGGTGCACCTACAGCGTCACCGATGATGTGTACACCATCAAGGAAGTCGCCCGGGCCACCCAGCCCTCCTACGCCGGCGGTGCTGACATCAACACCGGCGTGCCCGGCGGAACCACCAACGGGACCGATATCGCTCAGGCCTGGACCAAGTCCGCCGATGTCAGTGAGATCAACCGCACCCACCTGTCCCTGAACGGCGGCGGCAACACCACTGTGGGCTACAGCAAGGTCTACGGCAACGACGACACTGTTTACATCACTGTCAAGCTGGACGAGCTGGATCACGACAGCGACGGCGGCAACGGCACCAGCTACGGCGCCATCAGCGACGTGAACAGCGTTATCACCGGCGTCCGCAACGCCGACCTGAAGGTCTGGAGCCAGGCCGACGCCCTCAAGGAAGCTGAGGACTCCAAGCGGGCCGGAACCGTTGGCAACAACGATGCCCACCTGACCCACGGTGTGTACAGCCTCTACGGCAAGGACGGCTACGTGATCGCCGCCGTGGTGGCGGGCGACGACGGCGCCAGCACCAAGAATCTGGTCTATGTCCACAGCTCCTCCGTTGACTTCGAGAGCTATGAGAAGGTTGGCGATCAGTGGACCTGGAGCCGCGAGGTCACCCTGGACGGCAAGAAGACCGACATCACTGAGGTCTCCGACAGCCTGACCTATCTGGAGAACATGCAGCAGCATCACTGGTATCAGGTGCGCTACAACTCCAAGGGCGAGGTCATTGGCATCGCGGACTGGAGCGGCCTGACCACCTCCTCCCCCTTCACCGCCGTGCCCGACTGGAGTCTGACCACTGCCACTGTGACAGTAAACAATGATCAGACGATTACCATTACCGAGGGCGACTATGTCCGGGATATCAGGGCGTTGGAAGCCTGCCTGGACGAGTATGACAATGTCCTCTACGAGCAGACCTTCACAAACGATCACCCCACTATGGACGTGAAGAAGGGCAACACCCTGTATGTCACCACCAAGACCACCGAGGGTATCTGGGTGAATGACGACGTCAACATCCTGCTGGTTCAGTACGAGAAGAACAAGCTGGTTACCACCTTCACCGATGGCGCTTCCCGCCTGGACAAGATCGTCCGCGATCTGAACAGCAAGAACGGCACCACCTATAACTACACAATCAGCGCTGTGGTTGATGGTACTGGCGCTACCACCGTTGTCATCTACGACCGCACCAACACCTATGAGGCCCCCGAGGAGATCACCGATCACAAGGTTACCGCTACGTACGACGGCTTCAACACCTTTGATATTACTGTCAGCGACACCTGCGTGCCCAACTACGTCGAGATTGCTGACGCGATCAAGAAGGAGCTGGAGGGTGCCAACTGGAACGCCAAGGACGTGACCGTTACCTTCGATACCAATGGTATCACCGAGGTCACCTTCACCACCCCCGCCGGCGTGCCTGTCACTCTGAAAGATGGCTCTGGTCTGACCATCGACGTTGTCAACAGCTTCAAGCTGGACAACGAGGTTAAAGAGGTTGACTTCAGCAGCTTCACCGCCGGTTCAAGCGATGTTGCCAATCTGATTAACGCTGCGGAGGGCGGCAACTACGATGCCGACACCGCACTGGCAGAGACCCCCTACAGCAAGGTGACATTCCAGAACCCCAAGACTGGCGCCAAGACAAGCAAATTTATGGCGCTCAGCGACACTTTCACCGCCACCGAACTGGTCACCCTCGTCTCCATCGAGACCGGCTACCTGACCGCCGATGGTCTGTCCGCCGAGGAGGCAGCTGAGCTTGTCAAGAATAATATTGACAATGCAGAGTGCTTCACCAAGGATAACTATCCCATCCAGGGCAGCAACGGTGCTATCGCTCCCAACGTGACCACCAGCATCAGCGGCAGCAAAGTTACCCTGACGGGCGAGTACACCAAAAACAGCAGCATTGATTACACTCAGGCCCCTTGGTACTATCCCGCCGGGAACACAGGTGAGAAGAGCATGCTGGTTGCTGTGGGCTTCTACGGCCCCAAGGGCGCTAAGGGCGCTACGACCGGCAATGGTGTGAAGTACAGCCACGCTACACAGCTTGACCTGCTGATGGGCGTTCTGGTGCCTCTGGATACGAAGAAGACCACCTTTGAGATTCAGTGGTATGTCGACGAGGCCTGCACCATTCCCATGGGCGGTGCCATTGAGTACACCTTCGACGGCTCCGCTGTCAAGGTGAAAGAGGCCCCCACCCCCTGAGCTTCCGGATAAAACTCTCTTGTTCATGTGAAAAGGACCCCCGGGCCGTGAGGCCCGGGGCCTTTTCGTCACTTTGCGGCGTCCAGCAGGGCAAGCAGGATGTAATTCTGGCCGGATTTATTAAGGTGCTGCACACCAGTGGGAGAGTTGCTGTTGATGGTAATGGCTTTTTCCGACCAGGTGACATAAATGAGATCAGAGCCGTTTGAACGGAGCAGAAACCCGCTGGAAACACCCCGCAGAAGGGACATGATTCGATTGCTCGCGTCGGTTGTGCCGATGACGCAAAACAGAGGCCTGTGGGGAAAGGAAAAAGTCCGGGATGCCGCGTCGTTTCCGGTAAACGTAGTGTAGTGGGCCACGCAGTTACCCAGCCTGGCCGCCGCCGCGGCCTGCTCCGCCAGGCTCCGCGCCAGACCGTCCGCCCGGGCATCCACCGCCTTGAGGGCGGCGTCGATTTTCACGTTGTCTTCGTTGAAATCCTCCATCAAAATGCGGTCGTCCCGCTCCCATTGGGAGAGGCTGTAATGTGGTGTTTTGTTGGTTGGCATGAGTTTGTTCCTCCTTAAATGTTCGTAATGTAGAGCAAGGGCTCTGCCCTTGCCTTTTCTGCCACGGTCAAGGACACGCCAAAGCCTTCCCCCTTCCAGGGGGAAGGTGGCACGGCCGAAGGCCGTGACGGATGAGGGTGCGCGGCAGGTTTCCGCCCCTTGTCGTAAAGGACAGCAGCCCTAACCGCCCCCTCATCCGCCCCAGTGTGCGCACTGGGGCACCTTCCCCCCGGAGGGTGGAAGGCTTTTTTCACCTCCACCCATACCGTGCACTCCCCCCAAAGTGGTACGTTTCCATACACTTTATGGAAATGGCGGCGCAACGCGCCCTTTTTTCTTGACACTCACGCTTTAAAGGGATACTATAGTAAGGAAGCAGAAAAAATCAGGAGGTCAACCCTTATGCGCTCTGATGTAGTAAAAAAAGGCATCCCTGCCGCGCCTAACCGCTCTCTGCTCTACGCCCTGGGCTACACCCGGGAGGAGTTGGAGCGTCCGCTAATCGGCGTGGTCTGCTCCTATAACGAGATCGTCCCCGGCCACATGAACCTGGACAAAATCGCGGAAGCCGTCAAGGCCGGCATCCGGGCCGCCGGAGGCACCCCGGTGGAGTTCCCCGCCATCGCCGTGTGCGACGGCATCGCCATGGGCCACGTGGGCATGAAGTACTCCCTGGTCACCCGGGACCTCATCGCTGACTCCACCGAGGCCATGGCCATGGCCCACCAGTTCGACGGCCTGGTGATGATTCCCAACTGTGACAAGAACGTCCCCGGCCTGCTCATGGCCGCCGCCCGGGTGAACGTGCCCACCATCTTTGTCTCCGGCGGCCCCATGCTGGCCGGACGGCTCAACGACGGCCGCCGCACCTGCCTGAGCCACATGTTCGAGGCGGTGGGCTCCTACTACGCCGGCAAGCTGGACGAGGCGGGCGTGGAGGAGTATGAGAACAACGCCTGTCCCACCTGCGGCTCCTGCTCCGGCATGTACACCGCCAACTCCATGAACTGCCTCACCGAGGCCATCGGTATGGCCCTCCGGGGCAACGGCACCATCCCCGCCGTGTGGTCCGCCCGCCTGCGGCTGGCCAAGCACGCCGGCATGAAGATTATGGAGCTGGTGGAGAAGAACATCCGCCCCCGGGACATCATGACCGAGGCCGCCTTCCACAACGCCGAGACCATCGACATGGCCCTGGGCTGCTCCACCAACACCATGCTCCATCTGCCCGCCATTGCCCACGAGTGCGGCGTAACCCTCAGCTTCGACATGGCTAACGAAATCAGCGACAGCACCCCCAACCTGTGCCACCTGGCCCCCGCCGGCGACACCTACATGGAGGACCTGGAGCGGGCGGGCGGCGTCTACGCCGTGATGGCCGAGCTGGCAAAGAAAAACCTGATCGACACCTCCCTGCTCACCTGCACCGGCAAAACCGTGGCCGAGAATCTGGAGGGTGTGGTCAACCGGGACCCCGAGATCATCCGGCCCCTGGAAAATCCCTATTCCCAGAGCGGCGGCATTGCCGTCCTCAAGGGCAACCTGGCTCCCGACGGCTGTGTGGTAAAGCAGTCCGCCGTGGCCCCCGAGATGATGGTCCACACCGGCCCCGCCCGGGTCTTCGACAGCGAGGAGGAGGCCATTGAGGCCATCTACGCCGGCAAGATTGTGGCCGGCGACGTGGTGGTCATCCGCTATGAGGGCCCCAAGGGCGGCCCCGGCATGCGGGAGATGCTCAACCCCACTTCCGCCATCGCCGGCATGGGGCTGGACAAGGACGTGGCCCTCATCACCGACGGCCGCTTCTCCGGGGCTACCCGGGGCGCGTCCATCGGCCATGTCTCCCCGGAAGCCGCTTCTGGCGGCAACATCGGCCTAGTGGAGGAGGGCGACATGATCGCCATTAACATCCCCGCCCACACCATCGCCCTGGCCGTCACCGACCAGGAGCTGGCTGTCCGCAGGGCCAAGTGGACCTGCCCCGAGCCCAAGATCAAAACGGGCTACCTGGCCCGGTACGCCAAAATGGTGTCCTCCGCCGACAAGGGCGCGATTTTGAGCTGATACGCTTCCCAAGGCCCCCCCTTTCACAAGGGGGGCTTTTTTTCTGCAAATATGTAAAGCCCCCTTGACATCGGATGTAAAGCGTGCTATACTCCAGACAGTAAAGCACGCTTTACACTTTTGACAAGGAGGTGGTCCGGTGACCAATCGAATCGCGGAGCTGCGCAAGGCCCGAAAAATCTCCCAGGCCGAGCTGGCCGACGGGGTGGACGTCACCCGGCAGACCATCATCTCTCTGGAGAGCGGCCGGTATAACGCCTCCCTGCTGCTGGCTCATAAGATCGCCAAATATTTTGGCATGACCATTGAGGAAGTATTCTTGTTTGAGGAGGAGACGCTATGAACGAGAGAAAAGCCAAGCCCCTGCAGGTCGAGCTTTCCACCTGTATTGCCGTTACGGTCTGCGGGCTGAATCTGCACAAATCCTTTCTGCCTGACACGGTCTGGGCGTGCCTGTTCCCCGTTGTGGCTATATTGGGGCTGATCCACTGTATTGTGGTACTGTTTTTGGATATGGAACAGGAGCTTGCGCGTGAGGAGCGGGACGAACGTAACCTGATGATCCAGGACCGGGCCTCCTGGTTCTGCTGGCGGGTGGAGAACGTGCTTTTGATTGTAGTGTGGGCGTGTTTTGTTCTGTTTTCTCCTCTGGACCGGGTCAACTATGTCCTGTACTGGATCATCATACTCCGCTATTGGCTGTTCTTTGCCACCCGGTGGTGGATGAACCGGAAATATTAAGAATGTGAGGTTTTTGCTATGAAAGACTTTTTGAAAAAGACATCGCCCTATGTAATGTTCGCGGCGGCCTGGGTTCTGATTCTGGCCACGTTCCTGCTGGGGGAGCGGATCAAGGAGCAGCTCAGCCTTTTGCTGTTTACTCTGGGCGGGGTCCTTTTGGGCTTCGGGGCGGTTGGAATCGCGCTAAGCCGCATCCGGATGTCCCCGGAGCAGCAAAAGGAGTATGAGCGGAGCGAACACGATGAACGGAACGTGGCCATCCGAGAAAAGGCGGCCATGTCCTCCTGGTACTGGACGCTGTACATGCTGTGGGCGGTGTTTATGGTCATCCAGATTTTCGTAGGCGGGTTGTGGGGCGTGGCGATTTCGGTGGTAATCGTCCTGCACTGCGCCTTCTATATGGTCAACATCCACCGCTGGAATAAAAAGCTGTGAGCCGCCGGCTGGAGCTGGTCGTCACCCCCGAGCTGGCAGGTGTAAAGGTGGATACCCTGCTCAAGCACCATTTACACCTGTCCAGGACAGTGGTCCGGCGGGTGAAATGGCTGGAGGACGGCATCCTGGTGGATGGCCGGCGGGTAAACACCCGGTTCTGTCCGGCGGCGGGACAGGTGCTGTCGGTGCGGCTGTCCGACCCCGTTCGGAACAGCGGCATCGTCCCCGCCCCCGGGCCGCTGGATATCGTCCACGAGGACGACGACCTGATTGTTCTGAACAAGTCCGCCGGGGTGCCGGTCCACCCGGGGCCGGGGCACTTCTCTGATACGCTGGGTAATTTTCTGGTGGATTATTACGAAAAAACGGGGCAGGAGGCGGATTTCCACCCCGTCCACCGGCTGGACCGGGGGACCAGCGGCCTGCTAGTGGCGGCCAAGCACCCCCACGCCCAGGAGGTGCTGAAAAACCAGCTCCACACAGAGGACTTTAGGCGGGTCTACCTGGCGGTGTGCGAGGGCTTGCCCGACCCGCCCGCCGGGGTCATCGACGCCCCTCTGGGGCCGAAGCCCGGCTCACTCATGGAGCAGATGGTCCGTCCCGACGGCAAGCCCGCCCGCACGAAATACGGGGTGCTGCGCCGCTGGGGGGACCGGGCGCTGGTGTCTCTGGAGCTGGAGACAGGCCGCACCCATCAGATTCGGGTCCACATGGCCCACACCGGCCACCCCCTCACCGGCGACTTTCTCTACGGCACAGAGGACCGAGCCCTCATTCCCCGCCCCGCCCTCCACTCGGGGTATCTGTCCTTCCGGCACCCTTTGACCGGAGAAAATATGCAGTTTTCGGTCCCACTGCCCGAGGATATGTCCCGGCTGAAGATGTAATTTCCGGTTTACAACCACCTTTTGCTATGGTAGAATAGGGGGACTTGAAAAAAGGAGCGTTTGAACCCGTGGCCTACAACTTTTTCCCCATGATTGCCCGGATGCGGTACATCAACCGCTGGGGCCTGATGCGTAACACCCGGCTGGAGAACATCCAGGAGCACTCCCATCAGGTGGCCGTCCTGGCCCACGCCCTGGCTGTCATTGAAAACCGGTACTTCAGCGGTCAGATCGACCCCGGCGCGGTGGCGGTGGCCGCCCTGTACCACGACGCCAGCGAGATTTTAACGGGCGACATGCCCACCCCCATCAAGTACGACAACCCGGACATCCAGAGCGCCTACAAGGATGTGGAGGCGGTGGCGGAGAAAAAGCTGCTGTCCATGCTCCCCCCTGACCTGCGTCCCGACTTTGAGGAGGCCGTCACCATTCCCGACCCCGAGGTCCACGCCATCGTCAAGGCGGCGGACAAGCTGTCCGCCTACCTCAAATGCGTGGAGGAACTGAAGGCGGGGAATACGGAGTTTAAAAAGGCCAGGGAGCAGACCTACGCCGCCCTGTGCCAGAACCAGAGCCCCGCCCTGCAATACTTTATGGAGCACTTCCTGGACGGGTTTGAATTGACACTGGACGAGTTGAACTAAACGGACGGGCGGCCACAGGCCGCCCCTACAACACGATATCGCCGTAGGGGCGGCCTGTGGCCGCCCGCCGGTTATGGAAAGGAACATCTCTATGAAAGCCATCGTCACCGTCATCGGCAAGGACCGGGTGGGCATCACCGCCGCCGTGTGCTCCCTGCTGGCCAAGCACAACATCAACATTCTGGACATCACCCAGACCGTTTTGCAGGAGTTCTTCACCATGGTCATGCTGGTGGACACCGCCGCCTGCGAGAAGTCCATCGGTGACCTGACCGACATCCTGGCCCAGGCCGGCCAGGAGGAGGGCCTGTCCATCCGCATCCAGCGGGAGGACATCTTTAATGCAATGCACCGGATCTAACGCCATGTAGGGGCGCACATTGTGCGCCCGTGGCCTAACACGACCCCGAAAGGACGGGCGCACATTGTGCGCCCCTACAAAGGAGGCAACATCAGTGCTCAACCAACACGAAATCATGCAGACCATCCAGATGATCGACCAGCAGCATCTGGACGTGCGCACCATTACCATGGGCATCTCCCTGCTGTCCTGCGCCCACAGCGACGTAAAGACCGCCTGTGATAAGGTGTACGATAAGATTACCAGATACGCCGAAAAGCTGGTGGCCACCGGCGAGGCCATCGAAAAGGAGTTCGGCATCCCCATCGTCAACAAGCGCATTTCCGTAACCCCCATCGCCCTGGTGGCCGCCGCTGCGGAGACCGGCAGCTACGTCCCCTTCGCCCAGGCCCTGGACCGGGCGGCCAAGACCTGCGGGGTCAACTTCATCGGAGGCTTCTCTGCTCTGGTCCAAAAGGGCATGACCGACGCCGACCGCATCCTCATCCGCTCCATCCCCGAGGCCCTGGCCACTACGGATATCGTCTGCGCCTCGGTCAATGTGGGCTCGACGAAAGCGGGCATCGACATGGACGCGGTGGCCCTTATGGGCCGGACCATCAAGGACCTGGCGGAGCAAACCGCCGACAAGGGTGGCTTCGGCTGCGCCAAGCTGGTGGTGTTCTGCAACGCTGTGGAGGACAACCCCTTTATGGCCGGCGCCTTCCACGGGGTGGGCGAGCCGGAGAAGGTCATCAACGTGGGGGTCTCCGGCCCCGGCGTGGTTTACCACGCCCTCCAGGGGGTAAAGGGCCAGCCCTTCGACGTGGTGGCCGAGACGGTGAAGAAGACCGCCTTCCGTATCACCCGCATGGGCCAGCTGGTGGCCCAGGAGGCCAGCCGCCGGCTGGACACCCCTTTCGGTATTGTGGACCTGTCCCTGGCCCCCACCCCCGCCATTGGGGACAGCGTGGCCCGGATTTTAGAGGAGATGGGTCTGGAGGTCTGCGGCACCCACGGCACCACCGCCGCTCTGGCCCTGCTCAACGACGCGGTGAAGAAGGGGGGCGTGATGGCCTCCTCCCATGTGGGCGGTCTGTCCGGGGCTTTCATCCCGGTGAGCGAGGACGAGGGCATGATTGCCGCCGCCGCGTCCGGGGCCCTCACTCTGGATAAGCTGGAGGCTATGACCTGCGTCTGTTCGGTGGGGCTGGACATGATCGCCGTCCCCGGCGATACCCTTGCCGAGACCATCTCCGCCATCATCGCCGACGAGGCAGCTATCGGCATGGTCAACTCCAAGACCACCGCCGTGCGCATCATCCCCGCCCCCGGCTGTACCGTAGGGGACACAGTGGAGTTCGGCGGCCTGCTGGGCTCTGCCCCCGTCCAACCCGTCCACCCTTTCTCCGCCAGGGACTTCGTGGCCCGGGGCGGCCGCATCCCCGCCCCCATGCAGAGCCTGAAAAACTGAATGTCCTCCAAAGGCCGCCCTAAAGGCAGCCTTTGGCACCCCGTCTACCAAATGTCTACCAAAAAAGCCGTCAATCCCCTGTTGCGCAGGGGGTTGGCGGCTTTCCATATTTTAGGACGTCTACCAGATGTCTACCAATTTCACTTTTTTACATCGAAAATATCAGTTTTAACGGATTTTCTTCTTGCTCTTGCAACTTTTTACCCCCGTGTAAGGGGCGTGACACGGCGGTGGCAGGGGCGAAATGTTGAAAAACCTCGAAATTTTTGGATAAAATGGCGAAAATTGTTTCAAAAAGGTTAAATCTTCGGAAAACTACCAAATGGGACAAATTTTCACCTTTTATCCAAATCCCGGCCCCTCTCAGGCCGAAAAATTTTGTAAGGAGGAAATCCGAATGAGAAACCTGAAGCGGGCCCTCAGCCTGACTCTGGCCTCTGTCATGCTGCTTGGCATGATGGTGATTGGTACCAGCGCGGCTGCGGGCTATGACGATGTCAAGGAAACTGACAACGTCGAAGCAATCGAGGTTTTGCAGGCCGTTGAGGTCATGGTCGGCGACGACCGTGGCTTTGGTCCTGACCGTCCCGTCACCCGTGCGGAGATGGCGGTTGTCATGGGCAAGCTGCTGAACCTGGATTACAACTACTATGTGAGCACCTGCCCCTTTGCCGACGTGAGCGGCAACTTTGACTGGGCCAAGGGCTGGGTCGGCGCCTGTGCCGCCAACGGCATTGTGTCCGGCCGCGGTGATGGCATCTACGATCCCGCCGCCACCGTTACCGCCGTGGAGGCCGCCTCTATGATGATGCGCGCTCTGGGCTATTTCCGTTACCAGAACGACTACGCCGACGGCTTTATGGTATCTACCGTCCGTCAGGGCACCAAGATCGGCCTCTTTGAGGGTGTAGGCTCCGATGCCGCTACCCCCATGACCCGTAACCAGGTGGCCCAGATGGCCCTGAACGCCCTGAAGTCCGGCATGGTGGAGCCCGACGGCAACACCATCAACCTGACCACCCCCGACGGCGCTGTGTTTACCGGTAAGGTCAACTACGTGTTCGTCACCAGCGCCAAGCCCTACGCCACCGCCATCAGCCCGATTCAGGCCACTGCTGTGGGCTCCCAGAACGCCGGCCCCATCGTGGAGCTGGGCGAGCAGCTGTACAATGGCAAGCTGAAGCTGATGGAGGACACCGACGTCTTCGGCCGCCCCTCCCGCAAGTGGGAGTATGACGGCAAGGGCATCGGCACCTACGCCAAGAAGGAGCTGCTGGACAAGGAGTATGTGGGCAAGGTCACCGGTAAAGACCTGTTCGACCTGCTGGGCAGCACCACTCTGAAGGACTACGATGTCTACTGCTTCGTGGACGGCGTGTACACCGAGGCCAAGGGCGCCAAGGCCGCTCTGGGCTGGAGCTCTGACAGCAAGATGGGCGCCTACTTCACCGCCGTTGACATGAACAAGAACAACAAGGCGGCGATCGGCGAGACCGGCACCGGCGTGAAGACCGAGGTCTATGTGGACCACGACGCCGACGAGGTCTATGTGGCTGTCATCAACACCTATCTGGCCATCGTCAACAAGGACTATGATGCCAAGAAGGAAGAAGTTGACATCACCGCCTACGCCATCAAGAAGGACACCACCAACCTGAACAACGAGTATGTCAAGGTAGCGAAGGACGGCACCGAGGACGAGATCTTCAAGCTGGCCATCGAGGACTTCGCAGCCGTTGAGGATTTGAAGAAGGGCGACGCCCTGCTGATCCAGGTGGCAGACGGCGAGGTCCAGAACTTCAAGGCCTCTGAGGTCCTGTCTGCTGTTACCGTTTCCGCCTTCAGCAAGAAGAACAGCGTCACGGTGGACGGCAACAAGTACGACTACACCACCACCGCCGGCTTCAATGCGAAGGACAACATCAACAACACCTACACCACCACCAGCGACACTAACCTGAAGGACCGCAGCTACAATGTCTATCTGGACGCCTACGGCAACCTGATCGGCATTGAGGAAGTCGATCCTCCCAAGAACTACGTGTTTATCACCGGCATCGATCTGAACAGCAGTAACCTGGTCAACCAGACTGCTGACGCCTCCGCCATCTTCCTGGACGGCACCATGGGCACCATCCGGGTCAACATGACCAAGAGCACCCTGGCCGTTGACAAGGACGAGCGCGACTCCGTGCTGAACACCTGGTGCACCTACACCAAGAACGGTGATGTGTACACCGTGAAGGAAGTCAGCGACGTGGGCGTGACCACTGTTGGCAACCCCGGCGAGCACCCCGGCAACACCCCCGCTGACGCCAATGGCAACCTGGCTCAGTTCAACCAGCAGAGCACCACCACCGACATGACCATCGATGGCAAGAACTACCGCATGTACGGCGGCGGCGCCAAGAGCAGCAGCTACTACAACGTCTATGGCGATGTGGGCACTGTCTACATCACTGCCAAGCTGGGTGAGCTGCGTGTGGGCGGCACTGAGGATACCAACTACGGTATCATCAAGGACGTGCTCTCCGTCAGCACCGGCGTTGAGAACACCAACCTGACTGCCTGGACCAACGCCAAGGCTCAGACCCAGGCCGATTCCGACAACAACAAGGTTATCGGCACTCCCGGCCCCGCTCCCATGACCTCCAGCGGCATCTACGGCCTGTACAATGACGAGGGCCTGATCATCGCCGCCGTGGTGGTGGGCGAGGACGCCGGCACTGCCAAGGACCTGGTCTATGTCCACTCCTCCGGCCTGAAGGAGGAGATCGACAACGGCAGCAGCAAGACCCGCGCCGCCAACGACGGTCTGTGGACCTGGACCCGCGAGGTCATCCGCAACGGCGAGGTGGTTCTCCTCACTGAGGTGGGCGACTACTACAATGGCGACCACAGCCTGGCCAACATGGACCAGTACAAGTGGTACCAGATTCGTACCAACGGCGAGGGCAATGTCATCGAGGCCAAGGAGGCTTCCATCCTGAACACTCAGACTGGCTCCCGCTATGTGACCGAGTACGACAAAATCAACGACAAGGTGGAGGAGGCCGGTGTGGACACCGTGCTGTACCTCACCGCGGGCGGCCCCGATGCCAACGCCACGAACGGTTACACCGGTCTGCTGAAAGTCGATGGCGACCGCACTCTGGCTGTTGCCAATGAGGAAGGCTCCGGCATCTGGTTCCGGGATGATGTGAACGTGGTCCTCCAGTACTGGAACCGCAACACCCAGGAGAAGGACATCTTCGCCGGCGAAGGTGTGAGCGCCCTGAAGGAAATGGTCGATATCGTGAACGGCGAAGTGAAAAACCGTGGGACTAGCTCCTACTATGTCAGCGCCCTGATCGAGAACGGCCGCGCTACCTCCATCGTAATCTATGACTCCTACAACAACTACACCCGTCCCGGCAGCAGCGAGACTCCTGGCGGCACTGGCAACGTGAGCGCCGCTAAGGACGAGGACATTGAGAATGTCACCGGTTCCATCAGCGCGACCCGTCTGGGCAATGTTGAGCTGTCCCTGAGCTTCGACGCTCCTGATTGGGCTGCCGGCGTGAACACCAACGCTCAGGTCAAGTTCACCGTTACCATCAGCGATAACATGGGCAAGGTTGCCGTTCTGGACGAGAGCAACTTTAACGCGGCAACTGGCTTCTCCTATTCTGTCAAGCCCTATCAGCTGACCGCTCTGGAGACTGCCATTAACAACGACAAGATCGACGGCAGCAAGCTGAAGGCTGAGATCAGCAACGTCACCTGGACCAACGCCAAGGTGAAGTACGTCTACGCAGATGGTACTGAGGTTGCCGCCGACGATCTGGCCAGCCAGACTACGAGCCTGAAGATTGGCAACAGCGCTCCTGCTACCTTTGCCTTCACCTACAACCTGCCCGACGGCAGTGTTGCCGACGATACCGGCATCAAGTACAGCGTTGCCAACATGACTGCCGGCGGCGCAGTGACGGGCAGCGTCACCGACGGCACTCCCGTTAGCATTGCTAACGCTTACGCCACCGCCAAGGGCTTCGTTATCGTGACCATCGACGGCGTGAAGGCCGCCCCCGAGACTAAGACCTTCAATGTTGAGGTTGCCTCCGATGTGAAGACCGGCCTCAAGTTCGCCGTGCTGGACGTTGGCGCTTCTGCTCCCACTGCGATGAACCAGATCCCGGCTGACAAGTGGCAGGACCTGCCCGTGAAGGCCGCTGAGGGCCGGATCGTTGTGGTCAAGGCTGCTGCCGACGGCGTGGGAATCGCCGCCTTCGAGGCCAACAACAAGACTGCCTTTGCCGCGGTTGCTTCCACCGCTATTGAAACCAACAAGGGATATCACTTCACCATGCCTGCCTCGGATGTGATTATCACCAAGGCTGTGGACAATGTGCCCAAGGTCCTTCATGGCTACGTCAACATGGAGAGCGGCAGCGAGGCTGTCAACATCCTGACCGATGTGGATCCCGCCCTGCTTGTTACCAGTGCCCAGAAGCTGGACTACGCCCACGACTGGATCAACGGCGCAGGCAGTGTGTACGGCTGGACTGCCGAGAAGAAGATCGACATTGTCAGCGGTGAGGAGGCCACTATCGCCCTGATCCTGACCAAGGGCAATGTCAAGAAGGAAATCGCTGTTGCCGATGTGGCAATTGATGAAGCCCTTGCTTATGTCCGTGTGATCGATCAGCTCGGCGCTGCCGAGAGCGAGCTCCAGTACGTGGTCGCGGACAGCGCCACCGTTCCCGGCACACAGGCTGCTCTGGAAGCTGTTGGATGCACTCTGAACAGCGCCAACCTCTACGTGATGACTGTGGCTGATGGTTCTGGTGCTAAGTCCGCTAAGGCCAGCAATGCTACAGCTGCCCATACCAACAAGGACACCATCGTAACCAACGGCAATGACGGCTATATCAAGCTGGCGGCTACACCGGTTACTGCCAATCCCGTTACGACTGGTATCAATGGTGCACTTGGCACTGCGGACTTCACAGCTGCGCTGGGCGCCGTTGCTGATGCGGACGGCTTCGTCGATACCTCCGTTCAGTATGTGAAGGCTGGCACAACCCTGAAGGTTGTTCTGACTGCCATTGCGGCCGGGACCATTGGCGCTGCCCAGCCCGTGAGCGCGCAAATCAAGGTCACAGGTACCAATGCAACTGTGGGCGGTTCCTATAAGGACGCTGCGCCCGTCGCTGCTTTGGACGCCGGAGAGGCCATTGCGAACGGACAGACTATTGAACTGGAGTTCACTCTGTCTGCACCCACTGCGGCTCAGATCGGTGCGATCGAGGTAACCCTCACCGCTTCCGCTGCTCCCTAAACCTTAATCTCAGTTCGCTGAGAGACACAGCCCCGGGCGAAAGCCCGGGGCCCCTTTATTTCCCTCACACGTTCAGCACGGCAAAAACGTAGTATTTCTTGTCCTTTGCGTTCATCTGGTAAGCGGGGGACGGGGAGTAGCCGGCGTTCAGTTCATACCAGGACACCCTGTTTCCGGACCAGCTGAGCTGAACATAGCGCGTGGAGCTGTTTACATGGCACACAGCGATGGTCTGACCGTTGACGGCGCTGAAACCGGAGCCCTCAGGCCCGCCCACGTGGATAAACAGCGGCCTGCGGGAGAAGCTGACGGAGCTGGGGGCATTTTCGCCCGAAGTGCCGGTGCCGGTGTAGCTGGTTGTGGCGGCCTGACAGTTGCGGCTCTGCGACACCGCCGCCAGCGCCGAGGCGTCAGCCTTGCCGCTCACCTGCCCCGCCAGCGTTCCCAACGCCGCGTCGATCTTGGCGTTGTCCGCGTTGAAATCCTCCATCAGGACCCGGTCGTCGCGCTCCCATTGGGATAATTGGTAATTGGGTGTGTGGTTGGTTGGCATGTTATTTCCTCCTTATGTGTGTTGTGGGGGACGGCCCTCTCCGTCACGGCTTCGCCGTGCCACCTCCCCCAAAGGGGGAGGTAGGAGCCTTCCCGGAAACTACCCAAAAGCTCCCCCTTTGGGGGAGCTGTCAGCCGCAAGGCTGACTGAGAGGGCGTCCCCCTCCACCCATACCGTGCACTCCCCCCAAAGTGGTACGTTTCCATACACTTATTGGAAATAAGGGGAAACTGCGCCCATTTTTAGCAAATTGAGTAAAAGGAACGCCCCCGGCCTTGCGCCGGGGGCGAACTTTGTTCAATAGGGCCGCTGGTCGATAAACTCCCGTGTCAAATCCTCCGGGGTAAAGAGGCGCTCCCGGGTGTAGTAGTGCTTGTCGGGCACGTCTCCCTGCTCCAGAATCTGGATAATCTTCTCCACCTGGGGCCCCACCAGGGGGTCGCACTCCACCTCCAGGGATATTTTTCCCTCCAGGCAGTAGTCCAGCCCCTGCCGGGTGGCGTCGAAGGAGATAACCCGGATGCCCTCCGGGCCGCAGAGGTAGCCCCGCTCCTCCAGGGCCTGAATGGCCCCCAGGGCGGTGTTGTCGTTCTCGCAGTAGACCGCGTGGATATCCGGAGGCTGGGGCTGGCTGTCCAGCCACCGGGTGGTCGCCTCGTATGTCTTGGCCTGGGTAAAGTCCCCGTCCAGCTGGGCCAGAAAGGACCAGCTCTCATGCTGTGCCACCGCCTCCTCCAGGGCGTTGGACCGCCCCAGCTGGGCGCTGGTGTCCAGGGTACCCCGGATGTGGAGGATGTTCACCGGCCCCGGGGCCTCCCGGAAGGTCTCCTCCAGCCAGGCCACCGCCTGCTCCCCCTCCCAGCGGAAGTCGGAGCCCACATGGGCGGTATAGAGGCTGTCGTCCTCCGTCTCGATCACCCGGTCCACCAGAATCACCGGGATGCCCGCCGCCCTGGCCTCCTGGAGCACCGACTCCCAGCCGGTGACGTACAGGGGCATGAGGAGGATGTAGTCCACCTGCTGCTGAATGAACTTGCGGATGGCGGCGATCTGGTTCTCCTGCTTCTGCCGGGCGTCCTCAAAGAGGAGGCGGTAGCCGGCCTCCTCGGTGAACACTGAGCGGATGGACTCGGTGTTGGTCACCCGAAAGCCCGACTCAGCCCCCACCTGGCTTACCCCGATTACGGTGTGGATGATGGCGGCGGGATCCTCCGGGGGGCGGTGCGCCGGGGCGCAGCCGGCCAGCAGGCAGAGGGCCAGCAGGGGCGCGAGCAGCTTTCTCATAGGGCGCTCTCCTCCTTCCTCCAGGGGATGCGGATGGTGACGGTGGTGCCCACCCCCGGCTGGCTGGAGATAGACAGGCCGTAGGGCGGACCGAAGAACAGCTGCAGCCGCTCGTGGACGGTGGACAGGCCAAAGCCTACCCGCTCCCCCTCTTCGATGGACCGGGTCAGCTGGGCCAGCCACTCCGGAGGCATGCCCACCCCGTCGTCAGTGACCTGGAGGAGAATGTCCGCCCCTTCAATCCGGCCCGTCACGTAGATGTGCCCCAGCTCCCGCTTCAGCTTGACGCCGTGATAGAGGGCGTTTTCCACCAGCGGCTGGAGGGTGAGCTTGGGAATCAGGGCCCCCTTCAGCTCAGGGGCGATGTTTACGGTGTAGCGCATGATGTCCTTATACCGGGCCTGCTGGATTTGCAGGTAGCTGCATACGTGCTCCTCCTCCTCATGGAGGGTGATCACGTCCTGGCCCCGGCTCAGAGAGTGGCGGAAGAAGGAGGACAGGCTGGACACCATTTCCACCGCCTCCTCCGTCTTCTCCGCCTCGATAAGCCAGATGATGGTGTCCATGGTGTTGTAGAGAAAGTGGGGGTTTACCTGGGACTGAATCAGGGCCAGCTCGGTGCGGCGCAGCCGCTCCTGATTGTGGGCGGTCTCCTGAATCTGCCGGTTCAGCCGGCCCACCATCTGCTCAAAGCCCCGGCTGAGGGTGCATATCTCATAGTCCTCGGCCTGGATGGGCTCCCGCTCGGCCAGGCCGCCGCTGTTCACCCCCTCCACCCGGGCGCACAGGGCGGCGATAGGCTCGGTGATGGACCGGCCCAGCCGGACCGCCCGGCGGGTGAAAAAGAGGACCAGCAGGCCGGTGACGGCGGCGATAAGGATAAAATCGGCCACCAGCCGCCGGCCGATCTGGGACTGGAGGGCGTTGAGGCGGGCCGCCTCGTAGTAGAGGTAGTTGTACATGTACTCCTGAATGAGGGCGGTAAGGACATAGATGTTGTTCTCCAGCTGGCTCTGGCGCTCGTCGTAGCTGTCGGTGTCCCGCAGCTGGTAAATTTTCTCCTCCAGGTTGTGGCACAGGCTGAGCACGCTGGAGATGGCCATGCTGCTGTCCTTCTCGGTGGTGGTAGACAGCAGCTCCTCGGCCAGCTGCTGGGCGGCCCGGACCTCCTCCAGGGGCAGTCCGTCGGAGTACTGGCTCTCGATGACGTAGTAATACATCTTCAAATCAATGGTAGTCTTGAAATCCTGGTTAAACTCCGAGGCGGTGGTCACGTTATACAGCAGATTTTTATACCGGCTGTTGTACCGGACCAGCAGGCCGGAGGCGGCGGCCAGGATGAGGAAGGCCAGCAGGGCAAAGGTGAAGATCAGTCCCCGGAGGCGGCGGCGGACGGAGGACTTCATGGCTTCCGGCCCCCTCCCGCCCGGTAGTCCCGGGGGGTGCACCCCTGGGTCTTTTTAAAGAGGAAGGAGAAGTAGTGAGGGTCCCGGTAGCCCACGGCGAAGGCGATTTCGCCGGACCGCTTGTCGGTGGAGCGCAGCAGCTCCCTGGCCCGGTCCATCCGCTTGCCGGTGACGTATTCGGTGAAGGTGACCCCCATCTCCTGGCTGAAGACGGCGGACAGGTAGTTGGCGCTGATGTTGATTTCCCGGGCCACCAGGTTGAGGGAGAGGTTGTCGTCGGTAAAGTGGCTGTCGATGTAGTCCACCGCCTGGCCCAGCAGGGTGCCGTACTGGCTGCTGGAGGCCTTGTCCCGCAGGGCGGCGGCCTGAAAGAGCACCTGGGTGAGGTAGTGCTTCAGGTCGGCCTGGGTCACGTTCCGGCCCGTCATGTCCGGGCAGTCCAGCAGGGCGAGGAACTCCTCCTGGCCGACGCCCAGGCCGGCGGCGAACTCGGTGGCGGTAAAGCGGGCGCTGAGCATCAGGTACTGACAGAAGGGCTGGGAGCCCAGGGCCTGGGCCACGCTGAGGAGGTACTCGTCCACAAAGCTGGAAATTTCCTCGGCGGCGGCGGTCTGGAGCACCCCCTGCCAGATGGAGGGGTTGACCTTGGCCGGGTCCAGGCCGGCCAGGTTGTCGCCGCCGTCCTGGGCGGTGAGGATGCCCACCGTCTCGGGGGAGAGGATGTGCTGCCGGGGCAGGATGTAGCGGCAGGCCCACAGGCGGGACACCTCCTCAAAGCACACCGGCAGGGCGCTGAGGCGCTGGGTGGGGGTGCCGATGGCCAGGGACCAGCTGTGGTCCGGGGCGCAGGTCTCATACTGGTCCCGCACGGTGTCTACGCAGCGGCGGACGCAGCGTTCCATCTGGCCCCGGTCGGCCATGATAAGGACCACATAGGTGTTCAGATTCCACCGCAGCAGGAGGTATTCGGGGTATTTCATAAAATGCTCCAGCAGGGCATCCCGCACCCGGGCGGCGGGCTCGGAGTAGGGGGACCAGGGGTCGCCCCACTTGGGCAGGATGGAGAACAGGGCGATGGTGTAGCACTGGGCCCGCAGGTCCAGGTCCAGCTTGGCGGCCTCCTCGTAAATCTGTTGGACCGTGAGCTGGCCCCCCACCACCTGCTCAAAGAAACGGCGGCGGGCGAACTGCTCATATTCCTGAGCGTCGTGGTGGAACTGGGCCAGATAGTTGCTGCCCTCGATTTTCTCCTTCAGCTCCCCCAGCACCCCCATCAGGCTGTTTTTGGTGATGGGCTTGAGGAGAAACCGCTCCACCCCGATGTCAATGGCCCGGCGGGCGTACTCAAAGTCGTCATAGCCCGAGATAATGACGATTTTCACATTGGGGAACTCCCGCAGCACCAGGCGGCTCAGGTCCAGGCCGTCCATAAAGGGCATGCGGATGTCGGTGATAAGCACGTCGGGCCGGGCCTGGCGGATAAGGGGGAGGGCCATCTCCCCGTCGCCGGCCTCACCGGCAAATTCATAGCCGCATTGCGCCCAGGGCACCGTGTCCCGGAGGGTCTCGCGGATGGTGCTTTCGTCTTCGACCAAAAATACACGCAGCATAGGGACCTCCCTTTCCTCTGTTGGCGATTGACTGAAACTGTCTTATTATACCGCAAACAGCCGGACCAGGCAAGAAAAACCATTGCGGAGAAGGGCTCATTTGAACGGTTTGCAGGCAGAAGACGCAATCCCCCCGCCCCCTGCGGGGGCACCCCCCTTTCGCAAGGCGGCCTTTGGTGCGTATTCTGAAAAGGTCTTGCATCTCGGAAAATTTTGTTGTAGAATACAGGCAGGACGTACGTCCTATCGTTTCCTTCTCAGGAAACGATAGGACGTACGTCCTATCGTTTCCTTCTCAGGAAACGATAAGGGCCGTTCAATTCGTACGAAGGAGACAGAGACAATGAGAAAGAAAATCTTATCCCTTGCGCTGGCCCTGGCAATGTGTTTGGGGCTGACCATTCCCGTTTTTGCGGCGACAGAACCTTGGACGCGTGCTCCGCATATGGACAGTGTCAACTATTACTTTGAAGAAGATGGTATCTTTGTTACTATTTACCTAGAAGGTTCGACTCTCCATATCAACTATACTGGATCTGGAACGCTTAACTATAAATATGCGGAGTATGGCATCGGTGAACTGGTTGGAGAGTACTGTGAATATTACGGTCTTAGCCGTGACGATGTTAGTGATATTGCAATCGGTATTGGACCGGGAATTGATGATGACATAAGTGATTTTGAAGAGTGGGCAGTTGGTTTTCCCGGACTCCTGTGTCCATGTTCCGTCTCGCGCATTGACTCCGCTACCCCGGCCCAGCCCCAGCAGCCTGAGCAGCCCCAGCAGCCCGCCGGAACCACCGCCTCCCCCACCAACGACAAGCTGGAAGTAAACGGCAACGCCGCCGACCCCACGGTGTACAAAATCGGCGACAGCAACTATTTCAAAATCCGCGATGTGGCCGCTCTGCTGAATGGCACAGAAAAGCAGTTCGCCGTGGGCTACGACGGAAGCAAGAACGCCGTCACCGCCACCACCGGGCAGGGGTATGACAAGCAGCCCGGCGACCTGGCAGGCGCCCCCGCCGGCGGCAGCCAGACCGCCGACCCCAGCAACGACGCCATCTACGTCAACGGCGAGAAGATCACCGCCGAGGTGTATAAGATCAACGGCTCCAACTACTTCAAGCTCCGCGACCTGGGTAAGGCCCTGGACTTCTACGTGGGCTGGAGCGCAGACCGCGGCATGTACATCGAAACCAGCAAGCCCTACAGCGAGTAAACCGTTCACAGGCCCCCGGTGTAACGCCGGAGGCCTGTTTTGGACTGTGGAAACCCCTCCGTCCCCCGCAGGGCAAGCCTTCCCCCCTCCGGGGGGAAGGTGCCCCCGAAGGGGGCGGATGAGGGGGCGGGGCGGGCAAGCAGTTCTTACGGTAAGAAGCAAAAACCTGCCGCGCACCCTCATCCGTCACGGCTTCGCCGTGCCACCTTCCCCCTGGAAGGGGGAAGGCTTTTGGCGCGTTCCTTTACACTGTATGTTATTTGACACACTCAAGAAAGGCTATGCTGACAGCATCGTATTGTTTTTTCCTGAATTTATGCTATCATAGAACATCAGAGCGCACCGCGCACCCATGAGAACTGAAAGGAGAAAACAAGGATGAAAAAAGCGGTATCCCTTCTGCTGGCCCTGGCGCTGAGCCTGGGGCTGGCCGTTCCCGCTCTGGCCGACCAGAGCACCACCACTGTGCGGACAGCCTACAAGGACCTGGACCCCCGCACGGAGATTTACGCCGTCACCAAAACCCCCGGCTCGGACTACCCCTACTACGGGGCCAAAAACGAGCCCAATGGCGGCGTGTACTACGGGCGCACCACCCAGGGCGGCACCCTCGGCGACGGCAGCTTCGGCCTGGCCAATTACAGCCACATGACCGGTGAGTCGGCCGTCTCCTTCTACTACAGCCTCACCGACAGCTACAACCTGGAGTACTGGTCCTATCTCTACGGCCCCGCCCTGCGGGACGGCACCCGGGCCTTCCTGCTCTACCTCAACTTTGAGGAGGAGGGGGCCGAGTGTCCCCGAATCGTCAGCGGCAGCTATGATGCCAAGCTGATTGAGACCTTCGGCTATCTGAATACCCTCAGCTGCCCCGTCTTCGTCCGCATCGGCGGCGAGATGAACGTGTGGGGCAATCAGGCCAAGCCGGCGGACTTCATCGCCGCCTACCAGCACGTGGTGAACATCGCCCGCAGCCAGGCCCCCCGGGCGGCCATGGTCTTCTCCCCCAACTACAGCAGCGCCAACAAGGTGGATATGGACGTCTACTACCCCGGCGACCAGTATGTGGACTGGGTGGGGGCCTCCCTGTACTACGACCGCTGGCACCACAGCGGCGACACCAAGCGGGATGAGTTCTACGGCGTGGGCGCCTACGGCGACGCCCTGTTGAACATCCAGCAGGTGGTGAACCTGTCCCGCCTGCACCACAAGCCGGTAATCGTCACCGAGGGCGGCTCCTGCAACCAGTACAAGGGCACCGACAACTCCGCCTGGGCCGCTGACCGGATGCAACGGGCCTACGCCTTCCTGCCCATGGTCTACCCGGAGGTCAAGTGCATCATCAGCTCCGACTATGGCGAGAGCTGGAGTGGTATTGACTACTCCTTCTACACCAACCCCACCGTCACCGCCGCCTACCGGCAGGGGGTGGCCTCCAACGCCGCCTATGTGCGCAACTATCAGGACAAGGGCTCCTATTACACCAAGCTGTCCGCCTACACCGGCAAGTGGGAGGGCGTTATGGAGCTGGCCGCCTACAGCTGGTCCTCCGACAAGCAGACCGCCACCTGGACGGTGGACGGCCAGGTGATGGCCACCGCCGCCGACTACCCCTACTCCTTCCGCCTGGACACCGCCGCCCTGGCCACCGGCAGCCACACCGTGGCCGTCACCTTCAGCGACGGGGCAACTAAGAGCTACGCCTTCCAGACCACCGCCCCCGCCATCCTGGCCAGCAACAACGCCCAAGTGGACGGCTGGGCCAAGGACCAGGTGAACGAGGCCATCGCCAGCGGCCTGGTGGCCGCCGGGCTGGGGGAGGACTACCGGGTGAACATCACCCGGGCCCAGTTTGCCGCCACAACGGTGAAGCTGTATGAGGCCATGAGCGGGGAGAGGGTCCCCGCCGCCGCCGAAAATCCCTTCACCGACACCAGCGACCCCGTGATCCTCCAGGCCGCCGAGCTGGGCTTTGTCTACGGGATCACCGATGATACCTTTGCCCCCGACAGCCTGGTGACCCGGGAGCAGGCGGCCGCCATGCTGTCCCGCGTCTACACCAAGCTGGGCGGCGAGCTCCCCGCCGTGGAGGCCACCACCTTCGACGACGATGGCAGCGTGTCCGACTGGGCCAGAGACGCCGTGGCCTTTATGTCGGATAAGGGGATTGTCAGCGGCATGGGCGACAACTGCTTCGACCCCCAGGGCAGCGCCAGCATCGAGCAGGCCCTGTCCATCGTCCTGCGGATGTTTAAAAACCTGAAGTGAGCCATAAAAGGAGGGCCGCCCCGGTGGGGCGGCCCTCTTTTTATGTAGCGGCAGTTATTTCTGGACGGCGCGCAGCAACAGCTCGTGGGCGGCTGTCATGGCGGCCAGGGCGGCAAAGATGTAGAGGGGAAAGAGGGACACCGAAAGGCGGGCGGCAATCAGGCCAAACAGGGGGGGCATCAGGCAGGTGCCCACGTAGGCGCTGGCCATCTGCACGCCGATAACGGCCTGGGACCGGTCGGCCCCGAAGTGGTCCGGGGTGGAGTGGATGATGCAGGGGTAGATGGGGGCGCAGCCCAGCCCGATAAGAACCAGCCCGGCCAGTGCCCCGACCCTGCCCAGGGGGAGGAGGAAGGCGGCCGCCCCTGCGGCGACAATCCCCTCGCCCAGACGGATCATCTGTGGGTCGGAGAGCCTGATGGTGAGGAAGCCACTGAGCAGCCGCCCCACGGTAATTCCAATGAAGAACAATCCCGCAAAGCGGGCGGCCGTCTCAGCTGGAACCCCCTTATGAAGGACCAGGTAGCTGCTGGCCCACAGGGCGGAGGTCTGCTCCACGGCGCTGTAGAAAAAGAAGGCCGCCATAACGAACCCGGCGCCGGGGAGCCGGACAATCTGGCCCAGAGTGAGCGTCCGCTCTGAGCCGTCCGCCGGCGCCGGGCCGTCGGAGCGGGTCTTCCAAAGGGGAAGGCTGAGGAACAGAATCAGGGTCAGGGCGATCTGAAGATACCCCACACAGCGGTAGCCCGCCTGCCAGCCGGCCCCGCCGGTGAGGGCCCAGCCCATGATGTAGGGCCCCACGGCGGCCCCAAGACCCCACATGCAGTGCAGCCAGCTCATATGGCGGCTGGCGTAGTGGAGGGCCACATAGTTGTTCAGGGCGGCATCCACGCTGCCCGCCCCCAGGCCGTAGGGGACGGCCCACAGGCACAGCAGCCAGAAGCTGCGGGTGGCGGAGAAGCCGAACAGGGCGGCCGCCGTCATGGCCACGCTGATGGCCGTCACCTTTCCGGCCCCCAGGCGCCTGGTGAGCCGGTCGCTCTGGAGGCTGGATATCACAGTGCCCAGGGCGATGATGGTGGAGACTACCCCCGCATAGGAGACGGGGACCCCGAAGGGGCCGTACATGGAGGGCCAGGCCGCGCCCAACAGGCCGTCGGGCAGGCCGAGACTGATAAAGGACAGGTAAATCACGGTGAGCAGCAGATGAAGCATCTTGTATTCCTCCCTTGTTTCTGCTATGATAATATCACTGAAAAGGGCGGACCGGTAGAATAAAAGAATCAGAATCATAGGACAAAACCGTCAGAGAGGGAGGGGCAGTGTGGCGCTGAGCGAATGTATCTCCGTTGTGGACGAGCAGGGGCGGGAGCTGCTGGCACACGGCACGGCGCTTTTTCCGGCGGCCTGCTATCACGACGACCTGGAGGAGCTGGCGGTGCCCTGGCACTGGCACGACGAGATCGAGACCACCGTGGTGGAGGGCGGAGACGCCATCATCTCGGTGGGCGGGGAGACCTGCCGGGTAAAGCCGGGGGACGGCTACTTTATCAACACCGGGGCCCTCCATGGGATGTGGGCCGCCGGGCCGGGGGCGTGCCGCCTGCGGGCGGTGCTGTATCACCCCAGGCTGGTGGGGGGCAGCATGGACAGCATCTTTTGGCAGGGCTACCTCCAGCCCCTGCTCTCCGACCCGGGGCGGCAGTATATCCACCTTCATCAGGAGGTCCCCTGGGAGCGGGAGGCCCTCCAGGCCATCCAGCGGGCTTGGCAGGCCTGCGTGGACGAGCCGCCGGGCTATGAGTTTCAGGTGCGGGACGCCCTGTCCCGGGAGGTGTTCCTGCTGGCGGACAACTGCCCGGCAGCCAGGAGAAGCCCCTCGGAGAAGGCCCTGCGGGACTGTAGAGAGACAGGATATTTGAGAAATGCGGGATAACCCGGGACAGGGCGGGAAA
>CATEPI010000025.1:0-43458 GCA_949525845.1 uncultured Eubacteriales bacterium | reverse complement strand
AACCGGGAATCGCTTGATTTTCAAGCCTTTCCCGTGTTTCGCAATCGCCACAAAAGTTTAAAAATTTAGGAGGAAATTCAACATGGCATACCGGAAAGTATATTTTCGCATCCACACCGAGGGTTACGTCTCCGGTTGGTCAAGTGATTCTGACAAGGCCGTCTTCAAAGAGGAAAGCCGCCGCCTGTTCAAATCATTGGGTTGGACGCTCACCCTGGGCCACAACGGGTGCTGCGACACAGTGACTAAGGGCCAGCAGGATCTCTACCTGCACCCCAGCAGTTTCAGCGGTGTGCTGGACGAGGACAACATCCAGTCTTTGCAGGAACAGCTGTCGAAAGCACAAGCCTTTCGCTGCTATCACGTCGACTGCTATGAGGAGTACCGGGACCTGAGCGACGAGGGATACCGGGCGGAGCTGGAGGCAAAGCGGGATGAGATCACGGGGTATATCCTGGAAAAATACAGAACAAAGCGAAGCAACCTCTACGTCGTAGCCCCTGTCGCAGAGTATGCCGCAGAGAAGTTTGAGGTCCGCCGCCTGTGCGATAAGGACAGGTGCAATCAAATAGGAAAGCAATTTGTAGCCGGTCTGATGGCTCAGCTTCTCCAGAAGGGCTGGCTAGTCTCCGCTGAAACAACCCAAGGAGAGGGTATCCGAACCGCTGCCGATAAAGAACGTGGAGCCCGTCAGGCTGTAACGCAGGTAGCTGGGCAGATCACCATGGAGGGCCAGCCCAGCCCACCAGAGAAAGCTCCCAAAAGGAAAAAACCGCCTGCCCCAGCCTATAGGAGATGTTTCAGCAGGCTGGGGGCTTTTTTCGTCCTCCGTTCTGTTCACATTGGTGCTTATGCTTGGTTTGTCTCTGAATCGTTGGTGGTTGTGGTGATAGCTTTCGTTTAGCTTTCCCGATATACTTGCTTCACCATCAAGAAGGGAGATAATAGCATGGAACAGCGAAAAAACTTGTGTGCTCAGGTGCCTATCAGCCTCCACAATCGAGTAACGGAGGCCAAGGAGGCGCTGGGCCAGACCACCGCAGAGTACATCACCAACCTGCTCACCGAATATTACGAAATGAAAGAAAACGGAGGTAACACAGCTATGACAAACGGAAAGAATCGGACCATGGCCTTCCAAATCGACGAGGAGCTTTTCCAGCGGATCAAGACCCACCTGGATCGTGAGAGCGCCCGCCTGGGCAGAAAGGTCACCCAGTGGGAGTTCGTCCTGGGGGCGATCATCGGTGTCCTGAACATGGCCGAGCCCATGGACGTGGACGAGACCGGTGTCGACCCCTGTGAGACCCCGGCTGGCCAGGACGACCCCCAGCCCCCGGAGAAGGGGTAACGGCCCACGTCGGCCAGCGTGTGGGCCGTGTAAGGCATAACTGAAAACCACAGGCAGAGAGCCCCCCGGAGCACCCCAAGACAGGGATGCTCCGGGGGGCTTTTTGCGTTCTCGGAGGAGGTGATTATTACGAGAACATCGAATCAAACATAGAGGACAGCACAGGCGGCAGCACCACTGTCACCCCCGTAAGGCCCGGTGAAACCGCCACCATCCGGCCCAAGCCGGACGAGGGCTATGAGGTGGACAAAATCACCGTGACCGACCAAAACGGCAAGCCCGTGGAGGTAACGGTGAAGCCGGACGGGACGTACACCTTCAAGCAACCCAACGGCAAGGTAACAATCGAAGTGAGCTATAAGGCGATTGAAAAGCCCTGGAACAACCCCTTTACCGATGTGTCCGAGGGCGACTGGTACTATGAGGCGGTGCGGTTCGTTCAGGAGCAGGGCCTAATGAACGGGTACAGCGATGGACGGTTCGGAGCGAATGATACCCTCTCCCGCGCCCAGCTTGCCCAAATCCTGTTCAACAAGGAGGGCAGGCCCGGAGTAGATTATCTGCTGGACTTCTCCGACGTGGCTGGCGAGGCGTGGTACACCGAGGCCGTCCGCTGGGCTGCCAGCCAGGGCATTGTGGGCGGCTACGGCAACGGCACATTCGGCCCCAATGACCCCATCACACGGGAGCAGCTGGCCGTCATGCTCTGGCGGTACTCCGGCAGTCCCGCCGCCACCAACAAGGAGCTGCATTTCAACGACACAGACGAGATCAGCGGCTTTGCGCTGGAGGCTATGCGCTGGGCCGTGGAGAACGGCATTTTGAACGGCTACGGCGACGGGCGGTTAGGCCCCCAGGGGCAGGCCACCCGCGCACAGGTAGCGCAAATGTTGAAAAACTTTATTGAGAAAGGATGATCCCCGGCAGGAACTTTTGAAATTGTGGGCTGTGCTTTCCCCTGACACCCACCACGGATGAAAGGACTAAATGACACAAACAGATTATAGACCGCTGATTTTAACAGCACAGCCCATTGAACCGCCAAAAAAAGCCCGCCCCTAACAACGCCCCCTCCCGCCAACGACTGCGAAAATTGTCATTTTCTGACGTGTGCAGCGTCTTGTGACGCGCCGGAAAACAATACAGCCTATGTCCGCATGGCCTTGCGCCATGCGGACATTTTTATACCCCGGAGCCTCTGGACACCGTGTCCAGAGGCCCGCTGCCGCTCCCCGCCCCTCCATTTCGATCTGTCCCTTTTCGCCAATATCGAAATGGAGGTTATATATGACAACCATCAAATTGAAGCGTTACTACCCCTATCTGACCGAAAATATCACCCTGGAAGTATCGAATGAAATCGCCGTCGTTCTCTCCACTGGAGGCCGTCTGTGCGACAGCTACAAGTGCCGCAAGCGGGAACATAAAGAGTGCTCCCTGGACGTTGACCCCGGCTTTGAGCCGGATGTGATGTTCCCGCCCCTGACCCCGGAGGAGATTATTCTGGACGAGGAAAACCGCTCCGCCCTCTACGCCGCTCTTGACCAGCTCCCGCCCATTCAGGCCCGGAGAGTATATGCCCACTACATTCTGGGCAAGAAGAAATCTGAAATTGCCCGTGCTGAAAATGTGGTGGAAAGCTCCATTTGCGACAGTATCCGCCGGGGTGTTAAAAATCTTGCGGAAATTTTGAAAAATTTTTACGGATAGGGAGCAACAAACAGCCCCTAACCCGCCTGATATATAAGGAGGCTTATGCACCAAGAACAACTGAATACACAGTATTCCAGGCACAAAACCTGCGTGAACAGCGACAAAAGGCGCGCCGCCAGGACAGCCCGCTCAAGGAGGTGAGAGAAGTGGGCCGAGCGATCAGCGCGAACCTTTGACCCGGACCTGGCAAGCCGGGCGCGACGACAGCGCAGGGGACAATGAAACTTGCTCACGCCCTCCCATGGACTTGCGGGGGAGCTTCGCAATCCTGCGGAGTTATGACAGCCGGAGCCGCCGGCGGCCTGGGATGCTCCCCTGTGCCGGGGCGCGTGGCAAATTCGGCGCAATCATGGATCGAAATGGATTTATCCTCGCTGGACTTCTGGCCACCGTGACCAGAAGTGGGGCAAGGTTGAAGGGCAGCACTTGTTCGGGTGCTGTCTTTCTGCGTTTTCCCACATCCTTGTGCCCTGGGGCTGTCTTTGGTATAATATACTTGTAAAGGTTGACAGCTCCATTTCCCGACAGGAAAGGAGCTATCATGGAAAACCGTATCGACGCTATCTACGCCAGACAGTCCGTGGACCGCAAGGACAGTATCAGCATTGAAAGTCAAATCGAGTTCTGCAAGTACGAGTTAAGGGGTGGGAACCACAAGGATTATCAAGATAAGGGCTATTCCGGGAAGAATACGGACAGGCCAAAATTCCAGGAGCTTTTAGCCGACATCCGCCAGGGCTTAATTCGCCGGGTGGTGGTTTACAAGCTGGACCGTATCAGCCGTTCCATTCTGGACTTCGCAACCATGATGGAGCTGTTCCAGCAGTACAATGTGGAGTTTGTTTCCTCCACGGAAAAGTTTGACACATCCACGCCAATGGGCCGGGCTATGCTGAATATCTGCATTGTGTTCGCTCAGTTAGAGCGCGAGACGATCCAGAAGCGAGTAACCGACGCTTACTACTCCCGGTGTCAACGGGGCTTCCACATGAGCGGGGCCGCCCCTTTCGGCTTCAAGCTGGAGCCTACCACGATCCAGGGCATCCGCACGAAAATGATGATCCCGGACCCCAACACGGCGAATATTGCCCGACTGATGTTTGAAATGTACGCCGAGCCGTCCACGTCGTTCGGAGACATTGCCCGGTATTTTGCTGAAAACAATATCCTGATTTACGGCAAAGAATTGAAACGGGGCTTTATCTCCCAACTGCTCCGCAATCCGATTTACGCCCAGGCCGACCTGGAACTGTACGAATTTTTCAAGGGTCAGGGAGCGGTGGTAGTCAATGACGCGGCGGACTTCGCCGGGACCAACGGCTGCTATCTCTACCAGGGCCGGGACGTGCAGGAGCGAAAAAACAAGGACCTGCGCGGACAGATCCTTGTGCTGGCCCCCAGCGAGGGCATTGTTTCCGCCGATACCTGGCTGCGGTGCAGGAAGAAGCTGCTGGCAAATATCACGTTCCAGGGAGGGCGCAAGGCCCGGAATACCTGGCTGGCCGGAAAAATCAAATGTGGGCGCTGTGGGTATGCCCTTATGAGCGTGGGCAACCCGGCAGGGACGCAGTATCTTCGGTGCTCCAAGCGGGCGGACAACAAAAGCTGTGAGGGCTGCGGGACGCTTCGGACGGCAGAGTTTGAGCAATTTGTCTATGGGGAGATGGTGAAGAAGCTCTCCGAATTTCAAACCCTGACCGCAAAAGCAACGACCGTCAATCCCAAGCTGACCGCCTTGAATGTGGAGCTGGCCCAGGTGGAGGACGAAATTGAAAAACTGCTGAACACCCTGACCGGGGCCAATACGGTTCTGCTGTCCTATGCCAACGGGAAAATCGAAGAACTGGACGCCAGCCGTCAACGGCTGATAAAAGAGATTGCCGCATTGAATGCGGAAACAATCTCCCCGCAGAAAATCGAATTTCTGTCTGCCCATCTGGAAAACTGGAACACGATTGACTTTGACGACCGACGGCAGGTGACGGACATCATTCTCTCCCAGGTCCAGGCCACCAGCGACCGCGTTTCGTTTGAGTGGAAAATCTGAAAATCTTTCTCTCTGCGTTTTATACTATGGCCTGTGTGCCCTTGTTAAGCGTTGCTAACATATCCCAATTATTATAAATTGAGGCGTGAAGGGTAAAGAGCAGCCCGCCGCCCCAAAATTTTCTGAAAGCCGTCTGTGGTATTTCTGTGGTCAAAAGAAAAATCACCCCAGTTTTCACTGAGGTGATTTTCTTATTGGTGGACCTGAAGGGGATCGAACCCTCGAACCTCACGGATGCGAACCGTGCGCTCTCCCAGCTGAGCTACAGGCCCAAATTTCAAGCTCATTCAAAAGACAGCTTCTACATTATAACAGATTTTCCGAAAATGTAAAGGGGCTTTTTTGTCTTTCTTCAGATTCTGGAGGATATCTCCAACCAATTGCACAAATTGCATTGACATAGCGGGAAATTTACACTAAAATAAAGGGAACCTTGGGAGAAAAGGGAGGATATATTATGGATCTGAAAGAGAGAAAACCCAAGCAGAACCCGGCGGCCTTGCTGCCCATACTGGTATTTCTGGCGCTCTATCTGGGCATGGGCCTGGTTTTTGAGTACGGCTTAGGGGTGGAGATGGCCTTTTACAACATCCCCATCGTGGTGGTGTTCATGGTGGCGCTGCTGGTGGCCTGCCTGCAAAACCGTGCGCTGAAATTTGATGACAAGCTGGCCATTATGGCCCAGGGCGTTGGGGACAAGAACATCATGACCATGATCCTGATTTTCCTGGTGGCCGGCGTATTCGTGGGCGTTACCGGGCGGAGCAGCGCCGAGGCGGTGGCCTATTTCCTGCTGTCCGTCACCCCGGCCTGGGCCTCTGTGGCGGTGCTGTTTGTGGCGGCCTGCTTTGTGTCCACCGCCATGGGCACCTCGGTGGGCACCATTACCCTGATTACCCCCATTGCCGCCGCGGTGTCCAACGTGTCTGGTTTTCCCATGGCCCTGTGCGTGGGGTCTGTGATGGGCGGGGCCATGTTTGGCGACAACCTGTCCTTTATCTCCGACACCACCATCGCCGCCTGCAACACCCAGGGCTGCGAAATGCGGGACAAATTCCGGGCCAACTTCAAAATCGCTCTGCCCGCCGCGGTTGTGACCCTGGTTGTGATTCTGGTACAGTCCCTCAGCGCCGGAGTGGACCAGATCGACATTCCGGAGTACAATCTGCTGTTGCTGATCCCCTACATTCTGGTGCTTTTTGGCGGCATTGTGGGGCTGAACGTGTTTGTGGTGCTGCTGGTGGGCATTTTGGCCGGCGTAGCTATCGTGCTGCCCACCGGGACGGTGGACTTCATGAGCCTGCTGGGCAGCATGGGCTCGGGCGCGGCCGGGATGTTTGAGACCATTATGGTAACGGTGCTGGTGTCCGCCATGTGCGCCCTCATTCGGGAGTTCGGCGGCTTCGAGGCCCTGCTGGCCTTTATCCGCCGGATGTTCAAGGGCCGGGTGGGCGGCCGGCTGGGCGTGGGCCTGCTGGTGGGCGCCATGGACATTGCCACCGCCAATAACACAGTGGCCATTGTCATGGCCGGTCCCATTGCCAAAGAAATCAGCGAGGAGTACGGCATCACCCCCAAGGAGTCGGCCTCCCTGCTGGACACCTTCTCCTGCGTGTTCCAGGGCGTGATTCCCTACGGCGCACAGATGCTGGTGGCCATCTCCGCCTCGGGCGGCGCGGTGTCCGCCTTCCAGATTATGCCCTGCCTCTACTACCCCTACCTGCTGGCAGCGGCCAGTATCGTCTACATCCTGGTGGGTGCGGGGAAGAAAAAATAAATATATGCACTGCCCCCGCCTCATGGCGGGGGCAAAAAATTTTTTTGGAAAAAGAGGAATCCAAGCAGTTATTTCGTATAAGTAATCGTAACGAAAATATCCAGGGGGAGGGACTGCTCATGACGCTGCGGGAACAGACCCAGGAGCGGGAGAGAATTACCTTATCTCCGCTGGCCTGCCGGTCGGCGGAGAGCCGGGGCCGGGTCCGGCCAGAGGAGGCGTGCGACATCCGCACCCCCTTCCAGCGGGACACCGACCGCATTGTCTACTCCAAAGCCTTCCGGCGCTTAAAACACAAGACCCAGGTCTTCCTCCAGCCCGAGGGGGACCACTACCGCACCCGCATGACCCACACCCTGGAGGTCTCACGCATTGCCCGGACCATGGCCCGGGCCCTGGCGCTCAACGAGGACCTGGCCGAGGCCATCGCACTAGGGCACGACCTGGGGCACACCCCCTTCGGCCACGCCGGGGAGCGGCTGCTGAACGAGATGATGCCCGGCGGCTTTGCCCACTACAAGCAGTCAGTGCGGGTGGTGGAGCGGCTGGAGAAGGGGGGTGCGGGGCTGAACCTGACCTGGGAGGTGCGCAACGGTATCGTCTGCCACACCAAGGGGACCCCCGCCGCCACTCTGGAGGGGCAGCTTGTCCGCCTGGCCGACCACATCGCCTACATCAACCACGACATTGAGGACGCGCTGCGGGGGGATATCATCCGCCCGCTGGACATTCCGCTGGAGATATCCAATGTGCTGGGCTTCACCCACAGCAAGCGGATCAGCACCCTGGTGACCGACGCGGTGCAGGCCAGCCAGGGGCAGCGGGAGATATGCCAGTCCCCCCGGGTGGGGGAGGCCATGCTGGCCCTGAAGGACTTCATGTTTGAAAGCGTATACACCAATCAGCTGGCAAAAGGGGAGGAGGGCAAAGCGCAAGACATGCTTCGCCGTCTCTTTGAATACTATCAAAAGGACCCGGACCGACTGCCCGGCGACTTCCAGACCATTCGGATGGAGGAGGGGGTGGACCGGGCGGTGTGCGACTACATCGCCGGCATGACCGACCCCTTCGCGGTGGAGCGGTTCAAGGAGCTGTTCATCCCCAAGGGGTGGACAGTGCTGTAATTGGGATAATTTGCCCGGAAAATGGATACAAATAGGGGGGAAAACCTTTGCCCTTGCCCGAGCGATTTTTGGACGAGCTTCTGGCCCGGACCGACATTGTGGACCTGGTGTCTGAGTCGGTGCGGCTGACAAAAAAAGGAAACAGCTACTGGGGCTGCTGCCCCTTCCACAGCGAAAAGACCCCCTCCTTCCATGTGGTGCCCGACCGGCAGATGTACAAATGCTTCGGCTGCGGCAAGGGAGGGGGCGCCGTCAACTTTGTGATGGAGCTGGAAAATCTGCCCTTTAAGGACGCAGTGGCGGTGCTGGCTCAGCGGGCGGGGATGCCGGTGCCTGAATTTGGCTCCTCCCCCGGAGCCCGGGAGCGCCGGGAGAAGATTCTCACCATCAACAGGCAGGCCGCCCGGGCCTTCCACCGCTGGCTCCACGGCCCGGAGGGGGCGGAGGGGCTGGCCTACCTCCAAAGACGGGGCCTGTCCAGGCGGACGCTGACCAATTTCGGCCTGGGCTTTGCCCCCAACCGGTGGGACGGCCTTATCACCGAGCTGTCCGCCCAGGGCTATGACAAGCGGGACCTCCTCGATGCCGGCCTGGCCGTGAGCAATAAGGACGGCCGCATCTACGACCGCTTCCGCAACCGGGTGATGTTCCCCATCATCGACGTGCGGGGGAACGTGATCGGTTTCGGCGGCCGGGTGATGGACGACTCCACACCCAAGTACCTCAACTCCCCGGACACCCCGGTGTACAACAAGAGCCGCAACGTCTTCGCCCTGAACATCGCCAAGACCGCAAAGGCGGGGCGGGTCATTCTGACGGAGGGGTATATGGATACCATCTCCCTCCACCAGGCGGGCTTTGACAGCGCGGTGGCCTCTTTGGGCACCGCCCTGACGGAGGAGCATGGACAGCTGCTCTCCCGCTATTTCAAGGAGGCTGTCATCGCCTACGACGGCGACGGGGCCGGGGTGGCCGCCGCCCAGCGGGCCATCCCTATTTTGGAGAAGGCGGGGCTGAAGGTAAAGGTGCTGCGGATGCAGGGGGCCAAAGACCCGGACGAGTTCATCAAGGCCTATGGCCGGGAGGCCTTCGCCAGGCTGCTGGACCAGAGCGAGAACCAGGTGGACTACCGCCTGGCCCAGCTTCAGAAGAAATTTGACCTGAGTGACGACAGCCAGAAGGTGGCCTTCCTCCAGGAGGCCGCTCAGCTGGTGTCCGCCCTCCACAGCGCGGTGGAGCGGGAGATATACGGCGGCCACGCCGCCCAGGCGGCGGGGGTGACGCCCGACGCCATGAAGCTGGAGGTGGACCGGGCTCTGAAGGGCCGGCTGCGCAAGGCGAAAAAGCAGCAGGAGCGCCGGGACCTGACCCCCACCAGCCAGCTCCAGCCCAAGTCCAGAAGCCTGCGGTATGAGAACATCCGCTCTGCCCGGGCGGAGGAGGGGTTGCTCCGGCTGCTCATGCTGGACCCCGGACTGGCGGACAAAATGGCGGGAATCACAGGGGCGGAGTTCTCCTCCCCGCTGCTGGGCCGGGCCTTCGACCGGCTGATGCAGCGGGCGGGGGAGGGGCTGTCCACCCGGCTGGCCGCTCTGGCGGAGGATTTCAGCGGCGGGGAGATGGACCACCTGGCTCAAGTGGCCGCACAGCCCGAGTCGGTGGCCAACAGCGGTCAGGCCATTGCGGACTACATATCCCTCATTCGCGGTGAGAAGCTGCTGCGGGAGGGCGGAGAGCAGGGGGACGACCTCCTGCTGGCCGTACAGAAAAAATATCAACAGAAGAAAGCATATATGGAGGAGAAGACATGAGCACCAAAAAGAAAGACAACACCACCGGCGAGATGATTTTGGAGAAGAAGGAGACGCAGGCCGACATCCAGGCCCGCATGGAGACCGGCAAGATCGAAATTATGAAGGTGGTGGAGGGCATCCCCGGGGCCGAAAAGCTGGCCGAGCTCATTGAGCGGGGGAAGAAGAAGGGCAAGCTGTCCTCCTCCGAGCTGCTGGACGTGCTTGAGGATATGGAGCTGGGCACCGACCAGATGGATAAAATTTACGACACCTTGGAGAACCTGGGCATCGACACCGTGGGGGAGGACTACATGCCCGAGCTTGCCGATACGGCGGAGCCCCCGGTGGAGGAGATGGAGGAGATCACCGAGGAGGAGATTGTGGACCCCAACTCCCTCATTGACAACTTTGGCACCGACGACCCGGTGCGCATGTATCTGAAGGAGATCGGCAAGGTGAACCTGCTCACCTCCGAGGAGGAGGTGGAGCTGGCCCAGGCCATGACCGCAGGCAACGCCGCCCAGGAGCAGCTGGACGAGCTGAAGGCTTCGGGGGAGGAGATCCCCGAGGAGCTGCGCCGTGAGCTGGAGAAGACCATTAAAAAGGGCGAGAAGGCCCGCCAGCGGCTGGCTGAGGCCAACCTGCGCCTGGTGGTGTCCATCGCCAAGCGGTATGTGGGCCGGGGGATGCAGTTCCTGGACCTGATCCAGGAGGGCAACCTGGGCCTTATCAAGGCGGTGGAGAAATTTGACTATGTGAAGGGCTTCAAATTCTCCACCTACGCCACCTGGTGGATTCGTCAGGCCATCACCCGGGCCATTGCCGACCAGGCCCGCACCATCCGCATCCCCGTCCACATGGTGGAGACCATCAACAAGGTGATCCGGGTCTCCCGCCAGCTGCTCCAGGAGCTGGGCCACGACCCCACCGCCGAGGAGATCGCCGAGGAAATGAACATGCCCGCCGAGCGGGTGCGGGAGATTCTGAAAATCGCCCAGGAGCCCGTCTCCCTGGAGACCCCCATCGGCGAGGAGGAGGACTCCCACCTGGGGGACTTCATCCCCGACGAGGACGCCTCCGAGCCCGCCGAGGCCGCCTCCTTCACCCTGCTGAAGGAGCAGCTGGTGGAGGTGCTGTCCACCCTCACCCCTCGGGAGGAGAAGGTGCTCAAGCTCCGCTTCGGCATTGAGGACGGCCGCACCCGCACCCTGGAGGAGGTGGGTAAGGAGTTCAACGTCACCAGGGAGCGCATCCGCCAGATTGAGGCCAAGGCCCTGAGAAAGCTGCGCCACCCCTCTCGAAGCAAGAAGCTGAAGGACTTTTTAAATTGAGCGCCCCTCCCAGTGAGTTTTCAAAACAAAACAGAAATAAGGAGTGAATCGCTATGTCTGGCGAGCAGAGCAAAAACCCGGAATTTTTCGACCAGGATTCCGTGATGATATACATTGACCCCAAGGTGATGAGCAGCCTGAGCGATATGGCTGAGAAAAAGCAGGAGGACCTGAAGGCCCTTCAGGTTGCCGCCGAGGAGGGCGACCTGGACGCTCAGTACCGTCTGGGCCGCAGCTACTACTACGGAGACGACGGCGCCCCCAAGGACGGGGAGAAGGCCGTCTACTGGTTCACCAGGGCTGCCGAGGGGGACAGCATCGCCGCCCAGTACTACCTGGGGCTGTGCTACAGCCGTGCCGTGGGGGTGGAGAAGGACCTGATCCGGGCGGCGGAGCTGTTTACCGCCGCGGCGGAGGAGGGCTATCCCCCCGCCGTTACCGAGCTGGGCCTGTGCTACGAGCTGGGCCACGGCGTCAGCATGGACAAGGGCCGGGCCGCTGAGCTCTACCAGGAGGGGGCCGACCAGGACTACGCCCCCGCCCAGTGCAACCTGGGTTACTTCTATTATCAGGGCATTTATTTCGAGGAGAACAACGACGCGGCGGCGGAGCTCTTCGCCAAGGCCGCCCAGCAGGGCTACCCCCGGGCTCAGGTGCTGATGGGGGAGTGCTTCGAAAACGGCTACGGCGTGGAGAAAGACGTGGACAAGGCCCTGGAGCTCTACCGGGCCGCCTACGACCAGGGCTACCCCGACGGAGCCTGCACCCTGGGCCTGTGCTACGAGTCGGGCACCGGCGTGGAGGAGGACAAGGCCCGTGCGGTAGAGCTGTACCGGGAGGCCGCCGACCAGGGTTTCCCTCCGGCCATGTGCAACCTGGGCTTCTGCTACTACATAGGCATCGGCACCGAGGAGGACGTGAAGCAGGCGGTGGAGTGGTTTGAAAAGGCCGCCGAGCGGGAGTATCCCCGGGCCATGTTCCTGCTGGGGGAGTGCTACGACCGGGGCTACGGCGTGGAGCAGAACTACGACCGGGCGGTGAAGCTCTACCAGGGGGCGGCGGACAAGGAATACACCTCCGCCTACTGCTCGCTGGGCCTGTGCTACGAGCTGGGCCAGGGGGTGGAGAAGGACCTGGACAGGGCGGTGGAGCTGTACCGCAAGGCCGCCGAGCGGGGGATGCCCCGTGCCCAGTGCAACCTGGGCTTCTGCTACTACACCGGCATCGGCGTGGAGGAGGACGAGGCGGAGGCCGTCAAATGGTTTGAAAAGGCGGCGGCCGAGGAGTACCCCCGGGCCATGCAGCTGCTGGCCGAGTGCTGTGAAAACGGCTACGGCCTGGAGAAGGACGAGGCCCGGGCGGTGGAGCTGTATACCAAGGCCGGCGAGATGGGCTATCCCCCCGCCCTGTGCGCCCTGGGCCTGTGCTACGAGCTGGGCACCGGCGTACCGGAGGACAAGGCCAAAGCGGTGGAGCTCTACCTCCAGGCCGCCGAAAAGGGGGACACCCGTGCCCAGTGCAACCTGGGCTACTGCTACTATGTGGGCATCGGCGTGGAGGAGAACAACGAGGAGGCGGCCAGGTGGTTTGCCAGAGCCGCCGAGGAGGGCTATCCCCGGGCCATGCAGCTGCTGGGTGAGTGCTACGACCGGGGCTACGGCGTGGAGCAGGACATCGGCCGGGCGTTCCAGCTCTATCAGCAGGCCAGCGACAAGGGGAATGTCCCCGCCATGTGTTCCCTGGGCCTGTGCTACGAGCTGGGCCGGGGGACCGAGGAGGACAAGGACCGGGCCCGTGAGCTCTACCTCCAGGCCGCTGAACGGGGCTACCCCCGGGCGCAGTGTAACCTGGGCTATTTCTACTACCAGGGCATCGGTGTGGAGGAGGACAACGAGGAGGCGGTGAAGTGGTTTACCAAGGCCGCCGAGCAGGACTATGCCCGGGCCATCCAGCTGTTGGGCGAGTGCTACGAAAACGGCTACGGCGTGGAGCAGGACGAGGCCAGGGCGGCCCAGCTGTACCGGCAGGCCCACGAGCTGGGCTACATCCCCGCCACCTGCGCCCTGGGCGTGTGCTATGAGTACGGTGACGGGGTGGAGATGGACAAGGCCAAAGCGGTGGAGCTGTACCGCCGGGCGGCGGAGCGGGGCTATGCCCGTGCCCAGTGCAATCTGGGCTACTGCTACTACCGGGGGCTGGGCGTGGAGGAGAACGACAGCGAGGCCTTCCGCTGGTTCCAGGAGGCGGCGCAGCAGGAATTTCCCCGGGCCATGAGCCTGCTGGCCGAGTGCTACGAAAACGGCTATGGCGTGGAGGAGGACATACACAAGGCGGTAGAGTGGTATCAGAAGGCGATGGAGGAGGGCTATCCCCCCGCTATGTGCGCCCTGGGCCTGTGCTACGAGCTGGGCACCGGCGTGCCGGAGGACAAGGCCAGGGCGGTGGAGCTGTACCGCCAGGCGGCGGAGCGGGGCCACGCCCGGGCGCAGTGCAATCTGGGCTTCTGCTACTACCAGGGCATCGGCGTGGAGGAGGACAACGACCAGGCCTTCCACTGGTTTGAGAAAGCCGCCGCCCAAGATTACCCCCGAGCTCTTCAGCTGCTGGGCGAGTGCTATGAAAACGGCTACGGCGTGGCGGAGGACATAAAGAAGGCCGTGGAGCTCTACCAGCGTGCGCACGACAGGGGCAGCGCCGCCGGCACCTGCTCCCTGGGCCTGTGCTATGAGCTGGGCGCCGGCGTGCCGGAGGACAAGGCCAAGGCGGTGGAGCTGTACCGCCAGGCGGCGGAGCGGGGGCTGCCCCGGGCGCAGTGCAACCTGGGCTTCTGCTATTATGAGGGCATCGGCACCGAGAGGAACGACGATCAGGCCTTCTACTGGTTCTCCAAGGCCGCGGAGGAGGATTTCGCCCGGGCGCAGTGCATGCTGGGCCTGTGCTACGAGATGGGCCGGGGCGTGATGGAGGATAAGCTTAAGGCCACGGAGTATTACCGCCTGTCCGCTGAAAGCGGATATGTCACCGCCATGTGCAACCTGGGCTTCTGCTACTACCAGGGCATCGGCGTGGCAGAAAACGACGATGAGGCGGTGAAGTGGTTCCAGAAGGCCGCCGGCCGGGGCCAGCCCCGGGCGCTGTTCCTGCTGGGCGAGTGCTATGAGGAGGGCCACGGCGTCCAGGAGGACCTGGAAAAGGCCCTGGAATGTTACCAGAAGGCCGCGGACAAGGGCTACAAGAGCGCCCAGGAGGCCATTAACCGGCTGAAGGGCCAGCCCTCCGGCGCCTACACCTACGTGCCGCCCAAAGGCCCGGCGCCCACTGCGCCGTCCGCTCCCGTCCCTCAACCTCCCAAGGGGAAGCCCAAGAAGGGCGGACTGTTCGGGTTCTTTAAAAAGTGAGAAATAAAAGGGGCTCCCCGGCTGGGGAGCCCCTGCTGTTTATTTGGACAGCGCCTCGATGGCGGCGGCGGCAGCCATCTGCTCGGCCTCCTTCTTGCTGCGGCCCGAGCCGGCGCCTACGGATTTGCCATTCAGGTCCACCTCCACAAAGAAACGCTTGTTGTGGTCGGGGCCCTCCTCACCCACCAGGCGGTACTGGAGGACCTGTCCGCTCTCCCGCTGAACCAGCTCCTGAAGGGCGGTCTTGTGGTCCAGAGGCTTGGTGAGGCCGGCAATCTCCCGGCGGAGAATATACCTTTGGATAAACTTCCGGGCTGAGCCGATGCCGCCATCCAGGTAGATAGCGGCCAGAACGGCCTCCACCGCGTCGGCCTGAATGGAGGGCCGCTCCCGGCCTCCGCCGGAGCACTCTCCTTTGCCTAGGCGGAGGTACTCCCCCAGGCCCAGCTCCCGGGCCACCTCCACCAGGCTCTCCTCGCACACCAGGGCGGCCCGGGTGCGGGTCAGGTCCCCCTCAGGCAGGTCGGGGTGGCTGCGGTACAGGTGATCGGCCACCACCATGCCCAAAATGGAATCCCCCAAAAACTCCAGCCGTTCATTGCTCAGCAGCCTGCCCCGGCTCTCGTTGGCACGGGAGCTGTGGGTCAGGGCGTTCTCCAGCAGAGAGGGGTCTTGAAAGGTGTAGCCCAGCTTTTCTTCCAACGTATTCATGATAAACTCCTTGGAGCCCTCCAGGCGGCAGCCGGACGGGTTATGACAGTAGTGGAACTCCGCCGGAGGCGGAGTTCCGTCGTTTTTAGTCGATTTTATTCTTTAAGAAACGAACCAGGTCGCCTACCGTGGAAATGGAGGAGGCCTCCTCCTCACCCAGCTCCTCAATGCCGAATTCCTCCTCCAGAGCCATGGACAGGTCCACAATGTCCACAGAGTCGGCGTTCAGATCGTCAGTAAAAGAGGTATCCATGGTGATGCTGTCGGCGTCAACATTAAATTGCTCGGCAATCAGGGCAGCCAGCTTTTCAAAAATCATAATGTGTCGCTCCTTTTATTTACGTGCCTGAGCACAGTTTCTGTCCCTATGATAGGCACATTTTGTCTGGCTGTCAATAGGTTTTTTCCAATTATTTTTTTTCGGGTGCGCTTCCGGCCGCAGCTGGAACAGGGAAAGTGCCTGGGGCGCAAGGAATAGCAGGGCTGCCAGGTTGGGCAGGGCCATCAGGGCGTTGCACAGGTCCACCAGCTGCCAGATGGTCTGGGAGCGCCACACCGCCCCCAAGACTGTACACCCCAAAAACACAGCCCGATACAAAAAGGCAGCCTGTTTTCCCGGAAAAACGGAGAAATTTCCCTTGCATTTTCTTTCTTTTTTGGCAAAAAGAAAGAAAAGACACTGCTCTCCGTAGTAGCTCCACCCCAGGATGGAGGAGAAGGCGAACAGCAACAGGGACAGGGCCACCGCCCCCTGTCCGAAGTCTCCCAGCACGGAGCCGAAGGCGGCGGCGGTGAGGGGCGCGCCGGTGAGAGCGCCGGGCGCGGCGGGGTCCCACACCCCGCTGACCAGAATGGCCAGGGCGGTGACGGTACACACCGCCACCGTGGACACGAACACCTCGAAGATGCCCCACATCCCCTGCCGGGCAGGGTGGTCTACCCGGGCGGCCCCATGGGCCATGGCGGAGGTGCCTAGGCCGGCCTCGTTGGTGAACACCCCCCGGGCCACCCCGTAACGCAGCGCGGCGGCCACAGTCCAGCCCACGCCGCCCCCCGCAGCGGCGGCAGGGGAGAGGGCGCAAGAGACAATCAGCCCTAGGGCCTGGGGGACCCTGTCCCAATTGGCCAGCAGCACGGCTGTCCCGCTGCCCAGGTAGAGCAGGGCCATGGCGGGCACCAGGGAGGAGGACACTGCCGCGATCCGCTTCAGGCCGCCCAGCATGACCAGGCCCGCCAGCAGGGCAGTGACAAGGCCTGTAGACAACCTGGGCAGGCCCCAGGCGGCCTCCAGGCTGGAGGCAATGGAGGAGGACTGGACCAGATTCCCCCCCGCCAGAGTGGCGGGAACGCAGGCCAGGCAGAAGCAGACGGCCAGGGGGGAGGAGCCCAGCCCGTCCCGAATGTAGTACATGGGCCCGCCCCACAGCCGGCCGTCGGGGCCGGTGCGCTGATACTTTACTGCCAGCAGCTTCTCGCCCCAGGAGGTCATCATGCCCAGCAGGGCGGAGACCCACATCCAGAACACCGCCCCCGGTCCGCCCAGGGTGAGGGCGGCGGCCACCCCGGCAATGGAGCCGGTGCCCATGGTGGAGGCCAGGGCGGTAGCCAGGGCCTGAAGGGGAGACAGGCCGTTCTGACCTGGCGTTCTCTTTTGGAGCAGCGTTCCCGCCGTGGCCCGCCACCAGGTCCGAAATCCAAAAATTTGAAACCACCCGGAGCCCACGGAGTAAACCAGCCCCGTCACCAGAAACAGCCCCAGCAGCCAGGGGTTCCAGAGAGCATCCGCTGCCCGCGCCAAAAATTCCACCGCATACCACCTCGAAACAGAATGAACCGCCCCGCCAGAGGCGGGGCGGTCCTGAAAGACCTATATGCGGGGAGGAATCCATTATAGAACCTTAGACAAAAACAGCTGGGTCCGGGGATTCTGGGGGTGGTCGAAGAACGCTTCCGGGGTGTTTTGCTCCAGAATGTGGCCGCCGTCCATGAACAGCACCCGGCTGCCCACCTCCCGGGCGAAGCCCATCTCGTGGGTGACCACCACCATGGTCATGCCCTCCTGGGCCAGCTCCTTCATCACGTCCAGCACCTCGCCCACCATTTCCGGGTCCAGAGCGGAGGTGGGCTCGTCAAAGAGCATCACCTTGGGCTTCATAGCCAGAGCCCGGACGATGGCGATGCGCTGCTTCTGCCCGCCGGAGAGCTGGTTGGGGTAGGCGTCCGCCTTGTCGAGCAGGTCCACCCGCTTGAGGAGGGTGGCGGCCACCTCGTCGGCCTCGGCCTGGCTCATCAGCTTAGTCTGCACCGGAGCCAGGGTGATGTTTTTACGGATGGTCATGTTGGGGAAGAGGTTGAAGTGCTGGAACACCATGCCCATCTGCTGGCGGACCTTGTCAATCTTCACTTTGGGGTCGGTGATGACCGTGTTTTCAAAGGTGATAGTGCCTGCGGTGGGGGTTTCCAGCAGGTTGAGACAGCGCAGGAAGGTGGACTTGCCCGACCCGGAGGGGCCGATCACCACCACCTTCTCCCCGGGGCTGATGTGCTCGGAGATGTCGTCCAGCACCAGGTGGTCCCCGAAGGACTTGGACAGGTTTTTAACGTCGATCACTTTGGCGCAGCCTCCTTTCCAGCTTGCCCTGGAGCCAGGTAAGTATCAAAACAGCCGTCAAGTATATCACGGCGACGCCCAGGTAGGGGAACATGACCTCAAAGGTCTTTGAGCCCACGGCCTTGGCGTAGTAAATCAGCTCAGCGCCGCCGATGGCCGAGACCAGCGAGGTGTCTTTAAACAGGACGATGAACTCGTTGCCCAGGGCGGGCAGGATATTTTTGAAGGCCTGGGGGATCACGATATACCGCATGGTGTCGAAGTAGTTCAGGCCCAGGGAGCGGCCCGCCTCTGCCTGGCCGCCGTCCACGCTCATCAGGCCGGCCCGGACAATCTCCGCCACATAGGCCCCGGAGTTGATGCCGATGCCCAGCGCGCCCACCATGGTCTTGTTGCGGCTGGAGCTGAAGATGACGAAGCCCCAGATAAGCAGCTGCACCATCATGGGCGTGCCCCGGATCACGGTGGTATAGATCTGGCACAGGACATTGCAGAAGCTTAGAAAAATGCTTCTCCGCCCCAGCCGCTGCTGGTCGTGGGCGGTGCGGACCACCGCCACCAGAACCCCCAGCACAATGCCGATACACAGGGCAATGACAGTAAGCTGTAACGTAACAACCAGCCCCCGGAGGTAAAGCTGCCAACGGTTGCCCTCAATAAAGGCCTGGTAGAACAGGCGGAAGAAGTTATCGAAGAATCCAAGCTCCTGTCCGGCTCTGGCCATCTCGCTCAGCTGAGCATAATACTGCGCCCAGTCCATGGACACGTCCCCCTTCTTACAGTGAGAGAGGCGGCCCGGTGTGGGCCGCCCCCCGTTTCTTTTCTCTTAGTCAGCAGTGATGTACTTGTCCACAATGCCCTGGAAGGTGCCGTCGGCCTTGAGCTCATTCAGCGCGCCGTTGACGGCGGCCATCAGCTCGGTGTTGCCCTTTTGCAGGGCGATGGCGTAGTCCTCCTCTACCCAGGTGCCCTCCAGAATGGTGAGCCCGGCGGCGGCGTTGGCCTCCACGTAGCTCTGGGCGGGCAGGTTGTCGATGATAACGGCGTCCACCTGGCCGTTGACCAGGGCCTGAACAGCCACAGCGCCGGTCTCATAGCCGATCACGTGGTCCTCGCCGTAGCCGCCGTTATCGGGGGTGTCGGAGGCGTAGATGTAGCCGGTGGTGCCCATCTGAGTGCCGATCATCTTCTCGCCCAGGTTGTCCATGGTGACGTCGGAGCCCTCCTTGACGATAACCACCTGTACGCCGGTGGCGTAGGAGTCGGTAAAGTCCATCTTGGCCAGACGGTCCTCGCTGACGGTGATGCCGGCCATGGCGATGTCGCTCTGGCCGTTCTGGACGGCCAGCAGGGCGGCGTCAAAGCCCATGTCGTCCACCACCAGCTCCAGGCCCAGCTTGTTGGCGATGGCCTGGGCCACCTCTACGTCGATGCCGATGGGATTGCCGGCGTCGTCCAGCATCTCATAGGGGGGAAATTCAGCGTTGGTGGACATATGCAGCTTGCCGGCCTCTACGGTGGTGAAGCCGCTGCCCTGCTGTCCGGAGACAGCCCCGCCGCCGGCGCTGCCGCTCTGGCTGCCGGAGACAGAACCGGGGGTGCTGGCGGAGGCGCTGCCCTTGTTGGAGCTGGCGGAACCGCCGTTGCCGCCGCAGGCGGCAAGGGACAGGGTCATGGCCGCGGCCATGGCAAAAGCAAGAATCTTCTTCATGATAAAAACTCCTTTTCAAATGCTGGATAGCTGGTCCGAAATGCCGGACACTGTGGGAATTATACTCCGATAAATATTCACAGTCAATAGATAAATATTCAAAATTATACGCCCCCTCGGCGCTTTTTTGGGTAAATCGGACACAATACAGCGGGGGTTATTGGCGGCGAAGGCCGGGGACAGGGCCGGGGGAGGAGGATTTATGCAAAAGGCATGAATGAGTATGCACAGGCGGCGAACAAACCGGGGAGACAGGGGAACCAGCCGGAAAATTTTGCGTCTATATGGGAGAAGGAACCTTAAAAGTTTTTTAAGTTTGAACATTACTCTTGCATTTTTGAAAAAAATTGCTATTCTAATCTTTGATTTCGGCGCGGCCGCACAGGAGGAACGAGACATGAGGGCATTGCTGTATGACGACACCTTTCCCCGGCTGGTAAAGGACTGGCGGGAAAACCCGGGCAAATGGGCGTCCCGGCTGGTTTTTCTGCTGGGTCCCTGGGTTTGCCTGTGGATGGTGGAAATTTTGAATGAAAACGACATATTTAAGGACCTGGCCGCCTGGCAGGTGCTGATGAACATGGTGTTTTACTACAGCATCTTCATCGCCCTGCGGCTGCTTCTGGGCCGGAACCGGCGCGCCGCCGCCCTGGGAACGGCGCTGTGCTTCCTGTTCGGCATGGTAAACCACTATGTCCTGCGCTTCCGGGGCCGCATCCTCTTTCCGGCGGATATCACCGGCTGGCGTACCGCCGCCAATGTGGCAGGGGGCTTTGACTACTCTGTGGACACCTACATCACCCAAGCCGCCATCCTGCTGACGGCCTATCTGGCGCTGGTCTTCTTCTGTGTGCCCCAGCGGAAGCGGGCCAGGTTTCCGCTGATCGGTTCGGTGGCCCTGTGGGGTGTGATTATTTGCTATGGCTACGCCTTCTTCTGCACTGGGATGCTTCCCGCCCTGGGCATCTTCACCCAGCAGTGGGTCACCCAGCGCAACGGATTTTTGCTCAATTTCTCCATCGCCCTGCGGTACTCCTCGGTAGACAAGCCGGAGGACTACTCCAAGGAGCTGGTGCTGGAGCTGATGGAGGACTACCCGGGCGTCCCCGCCGACCCGGAGAGGAGGCCGGTGAATATTGTGGTCATTATGAATGAGTCCTTTGGCGACCTGACCATCTTCGACGGCCTGAACCCCTCGGAGGACCCCACCCCCTTCCTCCACGCCATGGAGGAGAACACGATCAAGGGCTGGATGTACTCCTCGGTCACCGGGGGTGGCACCGCCACCATTGAATTTGAGTATCTCACCGGCTTTACCAGCCTGTTCCAGCCCCCTCACACGGTGGCCTACCAGCTCTATGTGGAGGAGGGCATGCCCTCCCTGGCCGCCCTGGCCGGAAGCCAGGGCTACGCCACGACGGCCTTCCACCCCTATAAGTCCTCAGGCTGGAACCGGGTGCTGGCTTACCAGTATCTGGATTTCGACCGGCAGATGTATGAGGAGGACGTCCCCAGCCCCCACATCATCCGCAGCTACATCTCCGACAAATCAGACTATGAAATGATATACAGGTCCACCCAGGCGGAGGACACCAGCTTTTTCTTCAACGTCACCATGCAGAATCACAGCGGCTATGCCCAAGGCTGGTACAACCTGCCCCGGCATATCCAGCTGCCCAGCAATCTGAAGGCGGCGGACCGGACGGCGGAGCAGTTTCTGGACCTGATGAAGGAGAGCGACCTGGCCCTGGAGGAGCTTGTCACCTACTACAGCCAGTGCGACGAGCCCACCCTGGTGGTCTTCTTCGGCGACCACCAGCCCCCCCTGAGCAACGCCTTCTATGAGGAGCTGTACGGCAAAAAGCTGTCGGAGCGGACCACCGAGGAGGTGATGCAACAGTACGCCGTCCCCTTCTTTATCTGGGCCAACTACGACATCGAGGAGCGGCAGGACGTGGTCATTAGCCCCAACTTCCTGGGGGTGCTCACCGCCCAGACCGCCGGCCTGCCCCTCACCGGCTACATGGAGTTTCTGGCCGACCTGTATGAGGTCATGCCCGCCATCACCCCAGTGGGCTTCGTCACCGCCGACGGCCGGTTTTTAAAGAAGTCGGAGCTCAGCCAGGAGCAGAAGGACTGGCTTTGGAAATACGAGGTCCTCAACTACTGCGGCATGGTGGACCTCTTCGACGAGGCCCGGCCCATGTTTTGCATGGATTAGCCGCAGGGGACAGGCTGCGCCGTTTTTTTCGGAGAGATATGGATTTACCCCTTGCGCCGGAGGGGAAAATTTAGTATAATTACTCCACAGCTTATGAACAGAAAGGGGTGTCCGCAATGTCGGCCATTGGAGCGATTGGCAGCTATGGCAGCATCAGCGGTTACAATTCCATTTATCAAAATAGAAACGCCTGGCAGAACCGGAGCGCCAACCCGAGCAGCACCGATCCCATCTCTCCGGTATCCCGGGCCCAGACCACGCCGGTGCCCCCTGTGGACCGGACGCCTGCCGTCCACCGTGGGGCGGCCCAGCTGGTTCCGGAGGAGCAGGAGGGCAATTTCCAGTTCCCCACCATGCGGGAGGGGGCCGACCCCGCCGAGATGGCGGTGCGCTCCCGCATCCAGTATCTGGACGGCAGGGCAGAAGACCTGGAAAATGAGCTGCTGGGCTGGGACCAGTCCAAGGGCCTGGAGCGGCTGCTGGGCGGCCGGGAGGCCGGGGACTTGGGCAGGCTGCTGAACAAGGACCAGGAGCAGGACAGCCTGAAAATCGGCCAGGAGGAGGTCAAGTCTCCCCAGGAGGTCATGGAGGACGCCGAATGCCAGACCTGCAAGAACCGTAAGTATCAGGACGGCTCCGACGACCCCGGCGTCTCCTTTAAAACTGCCACCAACGTCGCCCCCGAGCAGGCCGCCTCTGCCGTCCGGGGCCACGAGCAGGAGCATGTGGTCCGGGAGCAGGCCAAGGCCCAGCGGGAGGATCGAAAGGTGGTCAACCAGTCTGTGACCATCCACACCGCCATCTGCCCCGAATGCGGCGATGTGTACGTCTCCGGCGGCACCACCCGCACCACCACCAAAGCCAACCCCGCGGAGGAGCCCAAGCAGGCCGAAAATGAGCCAAAGTCCGGCTTTGAAGCTGTAGCTTAACATAAATATTATTATTTTAAGAAGGAGGCTGTCATGGTGGATATGGAATTATTAAAGGCGATTGAAGAAATGTTGGATCGGAAGCTGGCTCCTATTAACCAGCGGTTGGATAGAATCGAGCAGCGTCTGGATGGCGTTGAGCAGCGTCTGGATGGCGTTGAGCAGCGTCTGGATGGCGTTGAGCAGCGTCTGGATAGGGTTGAACAGCGCTTGGACCGCGTAGAGGATGAGCTGTGCGAGGTCAAGGAGGGGCTGGCTGAGGTCCGAACCGGCGTTAATACACTGCTGGAGTGGGCCGACGAGGTGGGCGGCACCATCGCATTCCCTCTGCCTAAAATGAATCTGTAACGAACAAGCCGGCCCTCACTGGGCCGGCTGTTTTTTTCTGTCTTTGATTGAGACATGTAGATAGACGGCGATGAAAAATCCCGTGAGCCAAACCCCGCCCCGCATTGCGATATCGGCGAACTCATTCACCTTTCCGTGGCGGTACATGTCTAAAATAAACATGGTATCCACGTCGTATCCCTCCGCCTCTATGTCGTAGAGCATCCGGGCCTCCTCCGGGGCGTCCACAGAGCGCAGCCGGCCGGTATACAGCTCCTCCGGCTCCCCAAACAGGAAGGCGCAGTCGTCCAGGTAGAGACACAGATAGGTGCCGTCCTCCAGGGGCTTCAGATAGTAGCCGCTGTTATAGGTGCCGCCCCACAGAAGCTGCCAGAGCCGGTCCAGAGCGCCGGGGTCCCGGGGGAGCACGCGGTAGTCGTCAAAGCCCTGAAAGGTCCGGCTGGAGCGGCGGCCCGAACTGTAGTGGATGCGGCGGTTGGACTGTTCGCTGTCCCGCAGGCGGGCCAAGGGGCAGGGAATCAGCCCCTCCGGAGAGACGGTGGCCGGGGCATTGGCCAGGATAAGGGTATGAATATCCTCCCGCGTCTGGACTGCCTGCACCTGAGCGCCGGGCCGCTGTCCCTGCTCGGTCCCGGCCTTGAGGCCCAGGTCGTATACCCAGCTGGTGGGCAGGGCAAACACCACCAGGAGAGACAGAGTTCCCAGCAGGTAGAAGGCGATCCGCCCTGGCAGGCGGCGGACCTTTTCCTCCCGGGTCATGGGAGGAACAATAGAGTCGATGTCCACCTCGGGCAGACCGGCCTGCCTCAGCCACTGGGCCAGCTGTTTGGCCTGGACACAGCAGAACTCAAACTGCCCGCCGTCCCGGGTGAGGATGGTCACAGAGGGGAACTTGAGGCGGGTGCCCCGCTGATAGCCCCGCAGCTCCTCCAGCGGCCAGTTAAAATTTTCCATCCCGGTGGGGAAGTGGGCGCAGAACACCCGCCGGTTGGTGACATAGACTTTGGTGGATTCCGAGACCTGGTGGACACGGGGGGACAGAGAGTCGCTTTTGCCGCTGTAGTTATATCTTTCGTGCCAGTAGGTCATGTGCCCCTCGCCGATGAGGGTCTCGCCGGGGAGCAGTTGAAATTTTGCCATGAGGTCCGCCTCCTTCGCCGGGTTGTTTGATACATTATAGCAGAGCTGGGGCGAAACGGCAAGCAGGACCCAATAGCGGGGGTGCCTGCCGTGCATTTTATCGTGATTACATGAATTGGCACGCCCTGTAGGGGCGCACAGTGTGCGCCCGCGGGCGGACAATGTCCGCCCCTACATAAACATCTGCAAATGAGACACTCCGCCGATAGCCCGGGTGGCGGAGGCTGCGGGAAAATTGGCTGGGGCGATTTTAAAAAATATCTTGTAATTATCGGACCGTTCCGCTATAATGACATAGAATTACGGTCGATTCGGCCCTTTGAGGCCAGACGATACAGGAGAGTGTTTGCTTTGAAGTACGATTTTACCGCCATCGAGAAGAAGTGGCAGACCCGCTGGAAGGACGAAAAGACCTTCGCCTGCAAAAACGGCGATCCCCGGCCCAAGTTCTATGGTCTGGTGGAGTTTCCCTACCCCTCCGCCGCCGGGCTCCATGTGGGCCACCCCCGGCCTTACACCGCCATGGACGTGATCGCCCGGAAGAAGCGGATGAACGGCTACAACGTCCTGCTGCCCATCGGCTACGATGCCTTCGGCCTGCCCACCGAGAACTTCGCCATCAAAAACCACATCCACCCCGCCATCGTCACCAAGCAGAACATCGAAAACTTCACTCGGCAGCTCCACATGCTGGGCTACTCCTTCGACTGGGACCGGTGTGTGGACACCACCGACCCCAATTACTACAAGTGGACTCAGTGGATTTTCCTCCAGCTGTACAAGCACGGTCTGGCCTATAAGACCACCATGCCGGTGAACTGGTGCACCTCCTGCAAGTGCGTGCTGGCCAACGAGGAGGTCGTCGAGGGCGTCTGCGAGCGGTGCGGCGCGCCTGTAGTCCGCAAGGAGAAATCCCAGTGGATGCTGAAGATTACCGCCTACGCCCAGAAGCTCATTGACGGGCTGGACACCGTGGACTTTATCGACCGGGTCAAGACCCAGCAGCGCAACTGGATTGGCCGGTCCACCGGCGCGGAGGTCACCTTCAAGGCCACCACCGGGGACGACATCGTGGTCTTCACCACCCGGCCCGACACCCTCTTTGGCGCGACCTATATGGTCATTTCCCCAGAACACCGCTTTGTGAAGGAGTGGCAGGACAAGCTGCAAAACTGGGACGAGGTGGCCGCCTATGTGGAAGAAGCCGGGAAGAAGTCCGACTTCGAGCGCACCGAGCTGTCCGCCGACAAGGAGAAGACCGGCGTGATGCTCCGGGGGGTCGCGGCAGTCAACCCCGTCAATGGGAGAGAAATCCCCATCTTTATTTCCGACTATGTCCTGGCCTCCTACGGCACCGGGGCCATTATGGCCGTCCCCGCCCACGACACCCGTGACTGGGCCTTTGCCAAGAAGTTCGGCTGTGAGATCATCGAGGTGGTCTCCGGCGGCGAGGACGTGCAGAAGGAGGCCTTCACCGCCAAGGACGAGACCGGCATCATGGTCAACTCCGACTTCCTCAACGGCATGACCGTCAAGGACGCCATCCCCGCCATCACCAAATGGCTGGAGGAGAAGGGCATCGGCCACGAGCAGGTGAACTTTAAGCTCCGGGACTGGGTCTTCTCCCGCCAGCGGTACTGGGGCGAACCCATCCCCATGGTGTGGTGTGACAAGTGTGGCTGGGTGCCCCTGCCCGAGGACCAGCTGCCCCTGCTGCTGCCCGAGGTGGAGAGCTACGAGCCCACCGACAACGGCGAATCCCCCATCGCCAAGATGACCGATTGGGTGAACACCACTTGTCCCTGCTGCGGCGGCCCCGCCAAGCGGGAGACCGACACCATGCCCCAGTGGGCCGGGTCCAGCTGGTACTTCCTGCGGTATATGGACCCGGACAACACCCAGGCCCTGGCCTCCAAGGAGGCCCTGGACTACTGGGGCCAGGTGGACTGGTACAACGGCGGTATGGAGCACACCACCCTCCACCTGCTCTACTCCCGGTTCTGGAACAACTTCCTCCACGACATCGGGGTGATCCCCCACGCCGAGCCCTACGCCAAGCGCACCAGCCACGGCATGATTCTGGGCAAGAACCCCCACTATGTGGGCAATGTGGAGACGGAGGAGGAGAAGCAGGCCCTCATCGACAAGTACGGCAGTCAGGCCCTGCGGCCGGCGGTGAAGATGTCCAAGTCCCTGGGCAACGTGGTCAACCCCGACGACGTGATCCGGGACTATGGCGCTGATACCATGCGCCTGTATATCATGTTCATCGGCGATTTCGAGAAGACCGCCACCTGGTCGGATGAGTCGGTCCGGGGTTGCAAGAAGTTCCTGGACCGTGTGTGGAACCTGAGCGAGAAGTTGAAGGATGGGGACGGTTATTCCGCTGAGAATGAGATGGCGGTCCACCGGGCCATTAAAAAGGTGTCCGACGACATTGAGGCTATGAAGTTCAACACCGCCATTGCCGCCCTCATGTCCCTGGTCAACGACTTTTACGCCAAGGGGGCCACCAGGGGCGACTACAAGGCCCTGCTGCTCATGCTCTCTCCCTTTGCCCCCCACCTGTGCGAGGAACTGTGGGAGATGATCGGCTACGGTGGACAGGTATGCCTCCAGCCCTGGCCGGAGTACGACGAGAGCAAGACGGTGGCCGCCACCGCTAAGATGGCCGTCCAGGTGGGCGGCAAGGTGAAGGCCAACATCGTGGTGGACGCCAACGCCTCCGACGAGGAGGTGGTAGCCGCCGCCCTGGCCGAACCAAAGATCGCCAAGCTGGCCGAGGGGATGGCCCTGGTGAAGTCCATCGTGGTCAAGGGCAAGCTGGTCAGCCTGATTTTCAAGCCCCAGGCGTGATTTTACAAACCCTTCATAAATCTGCTCTTGACAGATGCCCCAAAAAGCAATATAATAGCAACGTTAAAGCCATAAACATGGCCCTACGTGAGCGGGAACTCCCCGCCGCGCGCGGAGGGAGGGAAATATAAATGTCGGAAGTCCGTGTGAGAGAAAACGAGTCTCTGGAGAGCGCCCTGAAGCGATTCAAGCGCAGCTGTGCCAAGTCCGGAGTGCTGGCCGAGGTCCGTAAGCGTGAGCACTACGAGAGCCCCAGCGTCAAGCGCCGCAAGAAGTCTGAGGCCGCCCGCAAGAACCGTAAGAAGTTCTATTAAGCACAAAAACCGCTGGAGCGTTTCGCTTCGGCGGTTTTTTAAAATTCCCCGGCTGTGCCGGGATGAACAGAAAGGATGAAGGCTGATGAATACTCCGCTGATTGAGGGCTGCGTGGACTCCTACGCCTCCTGCGCCGCCGCCTGTAGGGGCGGGGCGGACCGGCTGGAGCTGTGCGCCAACCTGGCCATTGGGGGCACCACCCCCTCGCCCAGCCTGTTCCGGCAGGTCCGGAGGGATTTTCCGGTTCCGGTCAACGTTCTGATCCGCCCCCGCTTCGGGGATTTCCTCTATTCGGCGCAGGAGCTGGAGGAGATGGAGGAGGACATCAGGCGTTTCCGGGACATGGGGGCCAACGGGGTGGTCATCGGCGCACTGACGCCCGAGGGCGACCTGGACGCCCAGGTGCTGAACCGCCTGATGGACTGCGCCCAGGGGATGGACGTCACCCTGCACCGGGCTTTCGACATGACCCGGGACCCCCTGGCCGCTCTGGAGGAGGCGGTCCGCCTGGGCATGCGGACCGTGCTGACCTCAGGCCAGGCGAGAAGTGCGGCGGAGGGGTGCCAGGTCCTGGGGGAGGTATTCCGCCGGGCGGCGGGCCGAATCCACATTATGGCGGGCTGCGGCGTGAAAAAGGAGAACATCCGGGCCATCTACGACCGGACTGGCATCCGAATCTTCCACACCACCGGGCGGAAGGGTCCGGTGGACAGCGGCATGCGCTACCGCAAGGCGGAGGTCTCCATGGGCCTGCCCTCCCTGTCGGAGTATGAGCTGTGGCAAACCGACGAGGAGGAGTTCCGGGCCTGCGCCCAACTGGTCCACGCCCTCGGGGGGTAGTCAGCGGGCGGACCTGGAGCGATGCAGGTGGGGGTAGGCCGCCCGGAACAGGGAGGCGGTCATCATGGCCCCTACCGCCAGGGCTGACGCCATGCCGAAGGTGTGGAGCAGGGTGTCTAAAAACCGTTGGGTGTCGCCGGCGACGCAGTAGCGCATCGCGTAGTAGATACCTCCGCCGGGCACCAGGGGCAGCAGAGCCACCAGCAGATAGCCCGTCACCGGACAGCGGCGCAGCCGGGCCATAATCTCGGAAAACAGCCCAATGGCCGCCGAGGCCCAGAAGGCGGCCAGAATGGAGCTGCCACCCAGCAGGTAGATCAGCCAGCCCAGAGCGCCCCCCACGCCGCAGATCAGCTTGCCCACGCCGTGGATGTTAAACACCAGGGTAAAGCCCACGCAGGCCAGAAAGGCGCAGAGGCAGGGCAGGATATAGTCAGACCAGATACCTAACATAAAAACGGCCTCCCGATTCAAAATAGTCCGCCGATGGCCAGCCCAACGGCGGTGCCGATGGCGATGGCGGCGGCGGTGAGGATGGAGTCGGCGGCCCGGCTCAGGCCGGAGATGATGTCGCCGGCCATAATCTCCCGCATGGCGTTGGTCAGGGCCACCCCGGGGACCAGCACCATCAGCACGCTGATAGTCACGGTGTCCACGCTCCGGCCCAGCCCCAGCCGGACCAGCATCAGGGAGACCAGCGAGGCCACGGCGCTGCAGATGGCGGTGCGAAAAAAGCTGTTGGAGCCGATAAAACGGCCGGCATACAGCAGGCAGAAGCCCACTGCCAGCCCGCCCATCAGGGCGGACAGGGTGTCTCCCACTCCGCCGCCGAACAGGGGGGAGAAGAAGGCGGGGGCGATGCCGTAGCCCAGCAGCACCTGCCACGGGGCGTAGCTGCGGCCGGGGAGGGCGTCCAGCAGCCCCTGGGCCTCCTCAAGGGGCGGCGTCTGGACGCAGAGGCGGCGGCACAGGTCGTTGCACCGCTCCAGCAGCTCGATGTCGGTGCCGTGGCCGGCGATGCGGCGCATCCGGGTGATGGGGTGGCCCTCCGGGGTGGCGATGCTGACGATTACGCAGTTGGGGATGGCGAACACCTCCGGGGAGTCCAGGCCGTAGGCCTGGAGCAGCCGGCGCACCGACTCCTCCACCCGGTAGATTTCCGCCCCGCTGGACATCAGCCGGCAGCCCAGCTCCACCGAAATATTAAGCAGCTTGTCATAGTTCATGCCAGTTTCTCCTTTTGGTCAACGCGCCGGCAAGGGGGACCCGCAGGCGCCAGCTATAGCATACTGCGTCCGGGCGGGAAATTCAATCCCAAATCTGTCCTCACGAAAAAATCCTGGTTCCGCAAAATCTGCGGGGTCCGGCGCTTCGGGAGGGTGAAATGCGCCGGTCCGGCGCGCAGTTTTGTGGCAGCTGCATAGTCTGGAGTATGGACCGGAAAACGGCGAGCCAATTGCGGCCGGGAGGACGGGCTCTGCTCCGGGGAGTTTTTGGGCGTTTTCCAGCGGGACCGGCCCAGGATATTCAACAACCAAACCGTGGGAGCAAAGGAGGGGGAAGGGCGCCCCTCCTTTTCTGCATTTCGGGCTCTGGGCGGGCGCAAAGAAAAAAACGAAACCGCTTAAAATATGCTTCCTATTTGAGGAAATATTTGTTATAATAGAAACGAACCGTCCGCCCGGAGGGGCGCGGCGGCGCTGACAGCTTTTTGTTAGGGGTAGAGATATGGAAAAGCGGGAAAAGATTTTGGTTATTGACGACAGCTCGGTCCAGGCCGATATGCTGCGCTCCATTCTGGAGGGGGACTACGACGTTACGGTGGTCCACACCGCCGAGGCGGGGCTGCACCATGCCCGGGTGGGGAATTTTTCGCTGGTGCTGCTGGACGTAATCATGCCAGGTATGGACGGCTTTGATCTGCTGCGGAAGATGCAGGAGGAGGTCGTCACCGAGCACGTGCCGGTGATTCTCATTACCAGCCTGCGGGACGCGGAGTATGAGGAGCGAGGCCTGGTGCTGGGGGCGGTGGACTATATCACCAAGCCCTACCATCCCCCCATCGTCAGGGCCAGGGTAAACACCCATGTCAAGCTCTACCGCTACCGCACCCAGGTGGAACAGCAGTCTATGGTGGACCCCATGACAGGGGTGCCCAACCGGCGCAGCTACGACCTGAACTGCTACAACAAGTGGCAGGAGGCCGTCCGCTTCCAGCAGCCCATCTCCCTGTGTATGTTTGACATCGACAAGTTTAAGGTCTATAATGACACCTTCGGCCATCCTGCCGGGGACCGGGTGATCTGTGAGGTGGCCCGGACAGCCACCGGCTGTCTGCGGCGGAGCACCGACTATTTTGCCCGCTACGGCGGGGAGGAGTTTGTGGCCATCATCGTGGGCAGCGAGGCAAAGGCCGCCTGTGAGCAGATGAAAAAGATCCGCCAGGCGGTGGAGGATTTACATATCCCCCACGCCTCGTCCGTGGGCCCGTGGGTTACCGTGAGCATCGGCGGCGTCACCGTGGTGCCGTCCCCCGATGACTCCTACGACACATATCTGAAAATCGCGGACACCATGCTGTACGACGCCAAGCGTTTTGGGCGCAACCGGGTGGTCTGGTCCACGGCAAGGATGGAAGAACTGCAATAAAACTGTAACGCTGGAGGGAGATATATGGGACTGTTTGATGCGTTTCGCAAGAGTCCGAAGGAGAGACGGGTGGAGGAGGCCCACCGGCGCGCCATGAAGGAGGACCTGGAGGTCTATTCCGGCATGCGGGTGGAGGTTACCAGCGGGGACAGCCGGATTTTTCTGGTGGCCAGGCTGCTGGAGCTGCGGGGCGACCGGGCCCAGCTGGAGCCGGGGGCCGACGGCAGCCTGATGACCCGCTCAGACGAGCCCATGAAGGTGACGCTCCGGGGCTACAGCAGCAAAGAGGGCCGGGCGGTGAGCATGGAGGGCACCATCCGCATGGGCGCCGGCAAGCTGTGGCAGCTGGAAAACCTGGCCCTGGTGGACCGGGCGGAGAATCGGGCAAATGTCCGCATTGAGACCAGCATATCGGGCGGTTTTACTGTGGATGCCCGGCCCGGCATCCCGGAGGAGAACTGCACCGTCCGGAATATGGGCATGGGGGGCGTGTGCCTCAGCGCCCAGGCCCGCAGGGATGTAGGGGATAAGCTCCACCTGCGGGTGGACCGGCTGCTGGAGCTGGACGGCACGTTTCTGACCTGCCAGATTTTACGCATTGATGCCCGCCGCCCCGGCTATTTTGAGTACGGCTGCCGCTTTGTAGACGTAGACGAGGAGACGGAGCGCCGGCTGTTCCGGGCCATGTATGCCCTGTATCACGGGCTGTACAGCTGAGAGAGGCAGGCCGCCCAGAGGGGGCGGTGTGCCGGACAAAAGTGATTTTATGGAATTGAAAGAAAAGTATTGAAATGCGGTCCGGTGCTGTGATATACTGAAACCACTGCCGTACGCGATACTTTAAAATTGAAGTGAGGATGTTATCTATGCGTAAAAGTATTAAGAGAACGGTATTTATCCGTGTGGCCGCAGCGTTGCTGTCCATTCTGCTGTTCAGCGGAGTGACCACCTTTAACCTGCTGCGGGTAGAGGATATGCAGGAGAGGAACGCCCAGACTGTGGCCGTGCTGAACAACGCTCAGTCTGCCGAGACTGCCCACTACCGCTGGGCTCTGAACCTGAGCAATGCCCTGTACGCCGGCGGCCAGTTCCCCGGGACCGACGATACCCAGTGCGTTTTGGGCAAATGGGTCTACGGAGAGGCAGGCACGGACAACGCGGATATTCTGCGCCTGCGCAGTGAAATCCAGCCCCTGCACAAGCAGCTGCACCAGTCCGTGGGAGAGGCGCAGTCCTTGATGGCCACCAGCCCGGCTCAGGCTCAGAAGTATTATCAGGAGACAATCCAGTCCAACCTGGGCACCCTGGTGGGCAAGCTGGACGAGGTAATCAAGAAGGCGACCGAGCTTACGCAGGAGAGCACCGATGATATGCACTCCACCATTATGCTGATGCAGGCCATTACCGCCGTCTGTCTGGTGCTGGCCCTGTTCTGCCTCATCAGCCTGGTGGTGTATGTGCTGAAGAATGTGCTGGCTCCCATCCTGCACATCACCCGGCAGGTTCAGCCCCTTCAGGAGGGCAAGCTGGACCTGGCGCTGGACCACAAGACCAATGACGAGCTGGGCGACCTGGCCGGCACCCTGGAGAAGTCCATGGAGCTGATCCGGGGCTATATCTGGGACCTGAACCGGATTATGGAGCAGATGGCCAAGGGCAACTTCAATGTGAAGACCGCCACCGCCTTTATCGGGGAGTTCCGCTCCATCGAGGAGTCAATAGACATCCTGACCTCCAACCTGTCTTCCACCATCAACAGCATCTGCCAGGCCCAGACGCAGGTGTCCGGCAATGCCGAGCACCTGTCCAGCGGCGCGCAGAATCTGGCTCAGGGCGCCACCGAGCAGGCCAGCGCCGTGGAGGAGCTGTACGCCACTCTGGATACGCTGTCCCGCAGCGCGGCTGAGAACGTGAAGACCGCCGCCACCGCTCAGGACAACGCCCGCCAGACCGGCGAGCAGGTGACCATCAGCGGCCAGCAGATGGAGCAGATGGTGGCCGCCATGAAGGACATCACCGAGGCCTCCCAGCAGATCGAGAAGATCATCGCCACCATCGAGGACATCGCCTTCCAGACCAACATCCTGGCCCTGAACGCCGCTGTGGAGGCCGCCCGGGCGGGGGCCGCCGGCAAGGGCTTTGCCGTGGTGGCCGACGAGGTGCGCAACCTGGCCTCCAAGTCCGACGAGGCCGCCAAGGCCACCAAGGGCCTTATTGAGAACTCCGTTCAGGCCACCGGCCGGGGCAGCCGCATTGTCAGCGAGGTGTCCGCCACCCTGAACCGGACCCTGGAGCTGGTGATGCAGTCCAACACAGCCATCGGCGCCATTGTGGAGGCGGTGAAGAACGACGCCGAGTCCATTGCCCAGGTGACCGAGGGCATCGGCCAGATATCCTCCGTGGTCCAGAGCAACTCCGCCAGCAGCGAGGAGTCGGCCGCCGTCAGCGCCGAGCTCTTTAACCAGGTGCAGCGGATGGAGGAGCAGACCAGGCGTTTCAAGCTGAAGGCCTGATTGACACAAGTCCCCCAGGGGCGGACGGCATTTGCCGTCCGTCCTTTTTAATTTGCAACCTGTCTGAGAAAAACCGTACTTATAGGCTGAAAGCGCTTTTCAACACGGAAAAGGGGGCTTGATATGGAGGACAGACAGATTATAGAGCTCTACTGGGAGCGGGCCGAGGAGGCCATCCGGGAGACCGATGTGAAATACGGCCGGTTGTGCCGGTACATCGCCCAAAACATCCTGGCCAGCCCGGAGGACAGCGAGGAGTGCGTCAACGACACCTGGCTGGGGCTGTGGAACGCCATCCCGCCCCAGCGGCCCAGCCGGTTTTCCGCCTTTGTGGGGCGCGTCGCCCGCAACCTGGCATTGAAGCGGTTTGACTACCTCACTGCCGCCAAGCGCAGCCCGGAGGCGGTCTGTTCCCTGGAGGAGCTGGGGGAGTGCGTCTCAGGCCGGCCCGGCGTGGAGGACGAGCTGGAGAACCGGCGGATTGAGGCGGCCATCGACGCCTTTCTCTGGTCGCTGGGGGAGGAGAAGCGGGCGGTCTTCGTCCGCCGCTACTGGTACTTCGACTCCATCGAGCACATCTGCCGGCGCACCGGCTGGTCTCAGAGCAAGGTGAAGTCCATGCTCTACCACACCCGCCAAAAGCTGCGGGACTATTTGGAAAGGGAGGGGATCGAACTATGAACGAGAGACAATTTGCCGACCGGATTGGAAACATCGATGACCGTCTGGTGGAGGAGGCCAGATACCGCCGATACAGAAGGGGAGGGGGCCTGCGCCGCTTCCTGACTGCGGCCGTGGTAGCGGCCCTGATGGCGGCCAGCTTCACCGTGGGGGCGCTGGCCTTCAGCCGGGAGGTCCCGGTAGAACAGGAGACCATTGAGCTGCCCGGCGTTGGGCTGAAGCTTGTCCTGCCGGACAGCTGGAAAGGACGTTACAGAGTTGTCATGGATGAGGATACGCTGGGGTGCGATGTCTATGTCAAGTCGATCTATGAGCAGGAGGGGGAGTGGGCTGAGGCTGGGCTCCTGTTCGGGGTGTATAAGGAGTATGATTACCCTCTGAGCCAAAAGGAGATCGACGAGCTTACCCCTGCCTCCAACTGGAATTTCTTTTCCACACCGGACGCGACTTATGTTATCTCCTATGCCGGAGATGTCCAGTGGGACCCCAGCGATCCGGAACAGGAACAGGTATTCCGTCAGATGCGGGCTGAAATTGACCAGATTCGTTTTCTTGTAGATGGTATTCCGGTGCATTAGCTGTGTGATTTGGGAAGAGAGGTATCTAGCGATGGAAAAGAGAAAAGTTTACAGACAGGCTGGAATCGGGGGCTTCCGCCGGTTTCTGGCCGCGGCGGCGGTGCTGGCCCTGATGGCCGCCAGCTTTACTGTGGGGGCACTGGCCTTCAGCCGGGAGGTCCCGGTAGAACAGGAGACCATTGAGCTGCCCGGCATTGGCCTGACGCTCATTCTCCCGGACAGCTGGAAGGGGCGTTATGAGGTGGAGAAGGATGAGGGTGAATCCTGGTGCAGGGTCTACGCCAGGTCCGTCCTGGAAAAAAACCCGGAATGGGGAGGGGCGCTGTTCTATGTGGACAGGTCCTATGACAGACCCATGACGCCCGAAGAGTTGGATGAGATTTCTCCGATAGCCTGCCGGTACCTGTTCTCCACAGCAGGAGGCACCTACAGCATGAATTACGCCAGCGATGTCCAGTGGAACCTGGAAGACCCGGAGCAGGAGCGGGAATATCGTCAAATGCAGGAAGAAATCAGCCAGATACGCTTTCTGGTGGATGGCATTCTGTCGGACTGACAGAAAACACCCGGATTCTCGTGCAGAGAATCCGGGTGCTTTAATAGTCAAAGGTATAGCTTTCATAGGCGTTGATGACCTGGGTGTCCCCGTAGGAGGACAGCCGTGGGATGTCCTGGCCGTAGGTCATGTGAATGTGTCCGTGGACAAAGTAGCGGGGCTTGTATTTGTCCATCAGGCCGTTGAAGGCGTCGAAGCCGGTGTGACACAGGTCCTCGCCATCATTGAGACCCAGGGCGGGGGCGTGGGAGAGCAGGATGTCAAACCCGCCCTTGCGGTACAGGTCCAGCCGGCGTTTGCGCACCCGGCGGTCCATCTGCCGCTGGGTGTACTGGTGGCCGCCACTCTGCTTGTAGCGCATACAGCCCCCCAGGCCCAGGATGCGGACGCCCTGGTAGGTGTACAGCTTGTCCTCCACGCAGATGCAGCCCTCCGGGGGCACATCGGCGTACCGGTCGTCGTGGTTGCCGTGGACATAGAGCACCGGCGCGTGGGCAAAGGTGACAATAAAGGACAGATACCGGGGGTCCAGGTCGCCGCAGGAGAGGATCAGGTCGACCCCCTCCAGGCGGCGCCGGTCCAGATAATCCCACAGCCAGGGGCACTCCTGGTCGGACAACGCCAAAATCCTCATCGGCTCAGCAATCCTTTCAGCGGGTTAAGACCCTGGGATTTTTTTACAGAAAATGCTTTGTGCAGCTGGAGAAAGCCGTCCTTTAAATCGGTTTGAGAGAAGGTTTTCACCTGGTCGTATCCAAAGAATTCCAGATAGAGGAGCATAGCATCGGCCACCGTAAGGCGGGTGGACAGCTCCTTGGCGTCCTTGTCCCCGTAGAGGGCGGCGAAGCGGGCGTAGAAGCTGTAGAACTTCCGTCGCTCCTCCTCCGTCCAGACCTGGTCCGGGGCCTTTCCTACCGCCTCCTGAAGGCGGGCAAACCGGCCCGTTCCGCTGAACCACAGGTTGTTGATCTTGGACAGGTTGTAGAAGTCCACATATTCGTAATAGATGTTGCTGGCCTTGGAGCCGTCTTTTGCGGGCAGGATGCGGGTGACCTCGGCGGGGATGCTCACCGCGCCGAACCAGCGCAGAACGCTCACCCGCTTGTGGCCCTCCACAACGTAAAAGGTGTGCATATACTCATAGGCCTTGATGGGGTCGGTGATGCCGGAGTCCATGTGGGCCTTGCACAGGGCGGTCCACTTGTGGCAGAACTCCGAGTCCTCCTCCATCAGGGGGAGGAAGGAGTGGGAGAAGGCCTGGCTCCGTCCGGCGGAGCGGGTGCCCACAATGAGTTCAATGGGAATTTCCACCACGCCCAGGTCCGCCTCGCCGCAGGTGGTCTCCACAGCCAGGATCTCGTCCAGTACAGGCAGATAGGGGGAACAGCCCCTGCTTTGAGAGCGCTTGGCCTCCTTCATACCGGCCTGCCGGGCCTTGCGATATTCCTCTAAATACATGGGTAATACCTCCTATACCGAGAAGAATAACCAGTTTTGGAGAGTATAGCACAGGAAGGACGGGTGCGCAAGGGGAAATACGCACAAAGCTAAGGGGCAGGGGGGCAGATTCTTCCACGGCGGCGTAAGTTTTATATTTTTGAAAAGGAATCGGGGCAGCCGGGCGGGGGAGCAGCCAAAACGGAGCGGCTTATAATATAATAATCTTATTATATTATAACGGAGAAAATGGCATTTTACATAGGAAATTTTTCTCGCTATACTGGAATCAAGGGGGGATAGCCTATGGCTAATTTGCAGCAGCTGACCCGGGGTCCCATCAGCCGGCAGCTGATCTTTCTGTCCGCTCCGCTGCTAGCGGGTAATATTCTTCAGCAGCTGTACAACACAGTGGACGCGGTGATTGTGGGCCGCTTTGTGGGGGAGAGCGCCTTTGGAGCGGTGGGCGTGTCCGGGTCGGTGATGAATCTGTTTCTCTTTCTCGTCAGCGGGGGCTGTGACGGGGTGGGCGCCCTGCTGTCCCAGTTTTACGGGGCGGAGGACGGCGGGTCCTTTCGCCGGGGCTACTATCTCGCCGGCCTCTTTGGCGCAGGGGTGTCGGCGGCTTTGACTGGGCTGGGCCTGCTGGCGCTGCCGGGGCTGCTGGCGCTGCTCCACACCCCGGACAGCGTGGCCGCCTACGCCGTCGACTACTTGCAAATCATCTTTCTGGGATTCCCCGCCGCCTTCGCCTACCACCTGTCCTCCGGGGTGCTGCGGGCGGTGGGAAATACCCGGGCGGCCCTCTTTTTCCTGGCCCTGTCCATGGGAGTCAATCTGGCCCTGGACTTGATCTTTGTGGCCGGGCTGGAGCTGGGGGTGGCGGGGGCCGCTCTGGCCACCGTCCTGACCCAGGCCCTGGCCGCCGGGCTGTGCGCCCTCTATTTGAGGCTGCGCTTCCCGGAGCTGATGTTCCACCGGGCGGATATGGTGATGGACCGGTCCCTGCTCCGGCGCACCGCCCGCTTCAGCTTTGTCACCGCCCTCCACATGTGTAATCTGTACATCGGCAAGCTGCTGGTCCAGGGGACAGTAAACGCCTTGGGGGAGAACGCCATCAACGCCTTTACCGCCGCCACGAGGGTGGAGGGCTTTGCCAACTCCTTCGGCGACAGCGGCGCGGCGGCGGTGGCCGTCTTTGTGGGCCAGAATACCGGGGCGGGGGAGTGCGGTCGGGTCCGGCAGGGCTTCCGGCAGGGACAGAAGCTGCTGCTGGTGTTCGGGATTTTTATGTCTCTGGTGATGGTGCTGGGGGCGGAGCCCTGCCTCAGACTGGTGCTGCCCGCCGGCAGCAGCTCCAGCCTGGAGCCCGCTGTGGGCTATCTCCGGCTGGTGGCCTGCTTCTACATATTTAACTTTCTGGGCAGCGGGCTGGCTGGCTACTTCCGGGGAAGGGGCCGGGTGAATATCCCGGTCATCGGCGCCACAGGACATATCTCCCTGCGGGTGGTGCTGTCCGCCCTGCTGGCGCCCGGGCTGGGTCTGCCCGCTGTAGCTCTGGCCACCGGCCTGGGATGGATTGGCGTGGTGACATTTTGGAATATTCTGGTGCGAAAAGAGCATGAGCAGCCGGGGGAGATACGGATGTAGAAGCTACCGGTATATTGAGTGGTTCTTAACACAGGCAACTCTTACCACTGCAAAACGTCCTGTTTTTGGAAGCACTTTAGACTTCATCAATTCCCTTCATAACAGAACCCGCAATATATCGCTCATGTTCCTCGCTTACACCCGAAACGGTCTCTGCCAAGTCCTTTGACCAGTCCAGATGCTGATATGCTTTCGCCTGTTCGTCGGTTTTAAACCACTCCATAAAGTCCTCAAATATTTCCATAGACCAGGGGAACGAGTCCACAATTGCGGCATTATAACGTCCTTCTCGCACGCGCTGGAATCCAAACATATCTTTTACATGTACCCGTTCCGCATCATTAACAACTTCTTCTGCCAAGTGTGCCGGAATAAAATAAACGCCGCTCTGACAACCGTAAACAACATCTCCGGGGAGACAGATGGCGTGTCCGATACGGCAGGGCGTGTTGTACCCTACCATCACGTATTCCCGCAAGGGCGTGGGATCAATGGCACGATAGAAAAGATTGATGCCCTGTATCCCCTGTATCTGTGCCAAATCACGAATGCCGCCCCAGACCACGGCACCGCCTCGTTTCGTTTTGGATGCAATTGCCGTACTCAAGTTGCCGCCTAACAGGGTTCCCTCTTTAATCTTGTCATACATATCGGCAACAATCACATCATCTTCAATCAAGTTGTCCACTACCCACTGATTGTAAGATTGAATCATTCCTTGTTCCTTGGCCTGGCGCTTCATGGCAATTTCCAGGTCCTCCCGAATAGGAACATAAACCGATGTTACCGCGCGGCCAACCAGTGGAATCTGAGGATCATGCGTACTGCGAAGCTCACGCTCAAACTGATAATTGTAATTTTTAATCCATCCCACCTTCCAGACTTCTTCTATGGTTAGATTGCGCAGACGGTTTAAAACATCCGCAGGAACATATGGTCGCCCATCCGAAAGGCGCTCCCCTGTCCAAAGAGGGGTAATTTGGATAATATCCTCTTTGCAGTTAAACCTCATACAGGTCCTCCTCTACTCTATGTATCACAGTTTCGAGGACAATTCTGGTACATCTGGAAAACGTCCAGCCATTATCCTTATGTCTACTTCTCAATTTTCCGCTTTTTCATCCAGTCCGGTAACTCCTCTGATTTTTTGCCGCAATACCGGCAGAAACGGTAGCGACATGTCTCGCATACACCCTTATTGCCGTTGATGGACGGTTCTCCTTTAACCTGTGTCTCCAGGAAACTGGCCAGTGCCTTGATATTTTCATCCTCACCGTCTGCCACCAAAGTGACTGCACCCTCGTTTCCCCCAACACCTCCGCCGCATACCAGGGTTGCGTTGCAGTCAAACAGAATTTTCACTGCTTGAATCTCAGTCACGACAACGGCATTTCCCAGACAATACATACCGGGATCGGCTCCCATGGAGATGTCAATATGTGAGGCGCCGCCCAAGGCTCTGGCTGAATCCCGCACAGAGGGAACCCGTTTCTCCAATCCTACAGGAGCGATGTAGGTTAGCCCTTTGGAGGTCACTGTGCCAATGACGCGCGGAATAGTGCCGCCGTCAAAGCCAGATGTAATAACACCTACGTAACCTTCCATATCCACGGCATTTGCGCCCTTGATCAATACGGTTTCGGGGTAAAAATCATTCAGACCGTCGGTTAACGTCTTGTCCGGCTGCGCCTTCCCTTTGAAAAAAACGTTGGGAAACATTTTGCGGCTGCCGGGATCAGTCACACATAACACGCCATCAGTGCTTATACCAACAGTACAAGCGGATGGCTCAATCTCCTCCTGGCCTGTCAGCTCCTGTGCAATGAAGGCGTTGCTGGTACCCCCGGCCAGCAGGACATACGCTTTTTCCCACGCCGTTTTAAATGCAGGCATCTGAACAACTGCCTTGGCAATGAGCCGGCGTGACTCAGCGGAAGTCAGGGTAAAAAGAATTCTCATGAAATATTCCTCGTTTCATATTAACTGTGCTGCTCATTTTAAAAATTCTTTGTTTACAATATTCCCTTTAATTTCACGTCCCGCAATGGCGTCTTCAATGCTTTGAATATGCATTGCGGCAATCCGTTTGGCGGTCTCCGGGGTGTTGGCGCCTGTGTGAGGTGTCATTACTACGTTGCGCATAGCGGCAAAACGGTTATTCACTGGAGGCTCGGGATCAAAGACATCCAAACCAGCTCCGGCAATCATTCCGCTTTCCAGGGCCTCATAGAGATCCTCCTCCACGATAACTGGCCCGCGGGACACATTGATGAAGAAGGCCGTGGGCTTCATCATTTTAAAAAGCCTCTTATCAATCATTCCTTCCGTAGAGGGTAACAGCGGAGTGTGGAGGGAGATGTAGTCGGATTTTTTACAGAGTGTCTCCAGATCTACAAACTCAACGCCGTATTTTTCTGTCAGCTCCGGATTCTTGACCACATCATAGGCTAAAATATCAGCGTCAAAGCCCAGACGCAGAATTTTGGCCAGATAGCCGCCGATGGCCCCCACACCGATAATTCCGACTGTCTTCCCTGTCAATTCACAACCCATCTGGCTGTCCCAGATATCGTCTCGCATCTCGCAGTCATATTGCGGCAGCCTTCTGGATAAGGACATCATCATTGCAACAGAGAGCTCAGCCACTGCTGCAGCGCCGCCGCCGCGTCCGTTGATAACAGGGATTCCCCGTTTGCCGCAGGCTTCCACATCTACGCCTCCAAAACCGGCGCCGAAGGTAGTAATCAGCCTGAGATTGGGGGCCAAGTCCAGGATTTCGTCCGTTATCCTGATATTTTGCCGGCTGATTACATCACAGTGGGAAACCATTTCCCTGATAAGGGCCGGGTCTACTCCGTCAATTGTCTGGGAGCTGGAGGGAAATACCACTACTTCATGTCCCTGTTTCTTAAAATGTTCGGGGAACTCCGGCGTGGTTTTGTAATAGCCTTCATCGTACTCAATTAAAATTTTCAATGTAATCACCTTTATTCTTTAGTTTCAGTCGTTTTATCTGCTCATATATTGGTATTGTTCTGGATTTCCTTACTTTTATCTCTGGCCTCCTTTGCGTAGAAACAAGCGACGCAGTGCCCTGGAGAGACCTCCTGGAGGGGCGGGTCACTGTTACGGCAGTCATCATGTGCCATCCAGCATCTTGGGGCAAACCGGTAGCCAGGCTGCGGATTCATTGGGCTTGGAACATCTCCCTGCAGAACAATTCGTTTTTGTTTTATTCCGCCGCCAATATTGACAACAGGAACCGCACTTAACAACGCAATGGAATAGGGGTGCATTGTGTTCTGGAAAATTTCGTCTGATTCTGCCATTTCCACAATCTGCCCCAGATACATAACCGCAATACGGTTGGAGATATGGCGTACAACACTTAAATCGTGGGAAATAAAGAGGTAGGACAGATTCATCTTAACCTGGAGGTCCATCAGCATATTGATGATGTGTGCCTGGACCGATACATCCAGAGAAGATACTGGCTCATCACATACGATCAGGTCGGCTTCCAGCGATAGAGCTCTGGCAATTCCCACTACCTGCCGCATTCCTCCATCCAGCTCATGGGGATACCGCTCCAAAAGGTTATGAGGTATTTCCACCATTTCACACAGATCCCTGACCTTCTGCGCAATGTCCGCTTTTGTACCAATTTTGTGGATTACATAGGCCTCAGAAAGAATCTGTTCAATGGTTTTTCGCGGATTTAAGGAAGAAAAGGGGTCCTGGAAAATAATCTGCATCTTTTTTCTTAGACGCATACTGTCTTCTCCGGAGGCCTGGAAAACATTGATTCCCCGGTAATAGAGCTCCCCTGCGGTCTTGGGCAGAAGCCGCATTACCAGATTGCCCACCGTGCTTTTTCCACAGCCGCTTTCCCCCACAATTCCCAAGGTTTCCCCTTCACCCACATAGAAACTCACATCATCAACGGCATGAAGCAGTCCCTTTTTCTTCACCTTAAAGTATTTTTTCAGGTGCTCCGCCCGCAGCAGAGGTTCCGCTGTTCCCATATTCGGCTTTTCAGCACTTACTCTTTCGTTCCGATCATTTTCCATAGTCATACTCCTAACTCATAGGATTGAAGCAGGCCACACTGTGTTCACTGGTGATCTGCGTCATGGCAGGCGTTTTCTGTTTACATTGCTCCGTGCAGTTTGCGCAGCGGGGATGGAAGCTGCACCCCTGGGGGAGGTTCTGCGGGTCTGCCACACGGCCCGGAATTGCGGTCAAACGCTCACGCGGTCCGGTCAGCTTTGGCAGTGCGTTCAGCAGGCCCATAGTATATGGATGGGCTGGACGGGCAAATACCTGGGCTACCGTTCCACTTTCTATAATCCGTCCCGCATACATAACCGCAACCCGTTGGCAAAGCTCAGAGATGATGCCCAGATTGTGGGTAATCATCAAAAGGGATGTGGAGTATTTCTCCTGCAGTTCCTTCATCAGCTCCAGAATCTGGGCCTGAATGGTAACATCCAGGGCGGTGGTCGGCTCGTCCGCAATTAACAGCTCCGGCCTGCATGCCAGCGCAGCCGCAATTCCTACGCGTTGCCGCATTCCACCGCTGAATTGATGAGGATAATCGTTAACACGGGTTCCCGAGATGCCAACCATTTCCAGCAGCTTCGAGGCTTCTATCATCGCCTGTCTGCGGTTCATCTTCATATGCTTGCGCAGGAGGACCGCAATTTGTTCTCCCACAGTAAACACCGGATTTAGGGAGGTTAATGGGTTCTGGAAGATCATGGAGACTTTGCCGCCCCGCATTTCCAGCAGCTCGCGGTTGCTCATTTGAAACACAGATTTTCCGCTGTACCTGATGTCGCCGTCTTTGACTTTTGCCGCCTGGGGGCTCATCAAATTCAGAATTCCCAATGCGGTTGTGGTTTTACCTGCGCCAGCTTCCCCAACAAGTCCCAGGGATTCCCCCTGCTTAATCTGTAGGTTTACGCCATTCAGGGCATGGACCAGCGAGCGTTCGGTTTTAAATTCAACAACCAGATCCCTGATATCGACAAGTGGAGCCGGATTCCCTTTTATAACAGGAGAATCGTCAGCTTTTACAACGTTGATTTTCGGCACGTTTTTATCCTCCTATTATTAAACTTTCGTGGCGATTGCGAAACACGGGAAAGGCTTGAAAATCAAGCGATTCCCGGTTTG
>CATEPI010000024.1:0-44959 GCA_949525845.1 uncultured Eubacteriales bacterium | reverse complement strand
AAATTGATTGATTGATGTCTTTAACTATGTTACTCCGGGACCTCATCCTTACCAAATGATTGGAAACCTCGGGAGTACCGCTGTTTGGCACTTTCGGGGCATTTTTGTTACGGAGAGCCATGGTCTTTGGCACTTTTCCGTCCATTGTCTCCGTCCGCTTTTTTCCGCATGTGGGTCACGGTGTGGGTCAAGCTTCATAAACACGAGTACCAGTCGAATCAAATTTTGACATGCTGTAAACAATAACGGCCAACAAAATTTATCCCTCGACAAGGACAAGATATTTTGTTATATTGAGCATAAAGAACTGTATGCCCGCAACGGGGGGGATTCCATGTCTTCACTAATTGATATTTTGGTTCTTTTGGACCAGCAATCCGTAATCCACCAGATCCTGTTTTCCGAAGGCTTTTCGGACGATAAGCTCCGGGTCAAAATTCTGCAATGGCAGGGCGTTGAGATAACGAAGATTCCGGATACGGCCTGGGACTTCAGCCAAGGCACGGTCTGTTGGAATGGGCTTCGCTTTGAGCTCCTCCGGTTTTCGCTGAACAGCTTCACCCAATGTCTGTTGCTGCGCCGTGAGCCGCTGCGGGAGCGTCTGATGGAAGCGGCGCTGGACTTTATGGATGACGGAATCCAGCTGTACGGACCGGACGCCTCCATTCAGTTTTTGAACTGCGCCACCAAGCAGCTTTTGGACATTCCGCCCGAGAACTCCGCCGAGGGGCAGCACCTTTTGGATCTTTTCCTGGTGGACAAGGAATTCAGCACCACCTTGACCGCCCTGCGTACCCAGATGCCGATCCATAACCGCTTTGACTGCTATAAATCCACATCCGGCAAGGACCTGGCCACGGTCAACTCCTCTTATCCCGTCTGTCGGGCCGACGGTTCTCTGATGGGAACCATCACGCTGGAGCGCGATATCTCCATGGTACGCCGTCAGCTGCCCGACCTCCAGGACATCCAGCGGACCCTGACCAGCCATTTATCCAGCACCCTGCTGGGGGAGAAGACCACCCGCTACTCCTTGGACGACCTGATCGGATCCAGCCCGCAGATGCGGGCGGCGGTCAATCTGGCCCGGCAGATGGCCCCTAAGAACTTTAACGTCCTGATCCAGGGGGAGACCGGGACCGGCAAGGAGCTGTTCGCCCAGGGGATTCATTCCCTCAGCTCCCGGAGGAACGAAAAATTTGTGGCAGTCAACTGCGCCGCTTTCCCTGAATCTTTGATTGAAGGCATGCTTTTCGGCACGGTAAAGGGCGCTTTCACCGGCAGTACGGATAAGGCAGGATTGCTGGAAGCCGCCAACCACGGCACCCTGTTCCTAGACGAGCTCAACTCCATGAGCCTGTCCATGCAGGCCAAGCTGCTTCGGGTCCTGGAGGAAGGGACCCTTCAGCGGGTGGGCAGTACCAAGGAAATTCAGGTGGATATCCGGGTTTTGTCCTCCTGCAATCAGGACGCCTTCACCCTGGCCGAGTCCGGAGCTCTGCGGCGGGACCTGTTTTACCGGCTTGCTTCGGCCGTGGTGGAAATCCCGCCGCTGCGGGAACGGATGGAGGACCTGGAGGAGCTGGTCTGGCACTTTGTGCGGGAGCGGGGTCCTCGCTCTGCTCAGCCAGTTGAAACGATTGAGCCCGACTTCTGGACCCACCTGCGGCAGTACAGCTGGCCCGGCAACGTACGGGAGCTGTTCCACATTCTGGAGTGCTCCGTCAGCGTGGCCAAGCAGGGGGTTCTGCGCCAGTGCGATCTGCCGGTCTATTTTCTCCGGCATTCCACGCCTCTTACACAAACGCCCCCGCCGGCTGTGGTGTCCTCCCCAAAGGCGGCCTTTCAAAAGGGGCTGGACGGCTTGGTTCGGGAGTATGAGCGGCAAATCCTGTCCCAGGCCTACCTCGCCTGCGGAAAAAACGCCACCCAGACTGCGGAGCTGCTGAAAATCAGTCGGCAGAGCTTTCAATACTACAAGAAGAAATATGATCTGTAGCGGACCAGTGCTGTAAAAATTTTTTGCGCCTAAATATCAGACAGACAAAAATTTTTTCACCCCCCTCGCGGTGAGAAATTTTTGTCTGTCTATTCATTTGTCCCATTTTCGCCTTTTACGGGCAAAGTCTCCATTATTTGATTTGAATTCTTCCATGATAGAAATTGGCACGATAATTGCTCTGTAATATAGCAAGCAAACATCAGAGACCAAGACCTAATGTGAGAAAGGAGAACCAATTATGAATCTGTCTGTAAAAGCCGCCCGAACCATTACCAGCGTCACGCTCACTGACTGCAAGCCCACCCTGGAGGAATTCATCGCCGTAGCCAAGTTTGGCGCCAAGCTGGAGTTCTCGAACCAGATGAAGGAGACCGTCCAGGCCAACCGCAGGCTGCTGGACAAATTTCTGGAGGAGGGCCGCATCATTTACGGCGTCACCACCGGCTTTGGGGAAAACGTCCGTTACACCATCTCTCCCGAGGACGCCACCACCCTCCAGGAGAACATCGTTCGCACCCACTCCGTGGCGGTGGGCGAGCCGCTGGACCGGGTCCAGGCCCGGGCGGTCATGCTCATGACCATCCTCAACGCGGGCAAGGGCCACTCCGGTATCCGACTGTCCACCCTGGAGCTGATTCGCCAGATGCTCAACAAGGACCTGATCCCTTTCGCCCCCGGCGAGGGCTCCGTGGGCTATCTGGGCGTGGAGGCCCACCTGGTCATGGCCTACATCGGAGAGGGAAAGATCTTCCAGGACGGCCAGCCCGTTCCCGCCCTCCCCGTTCTAGAGGCCAATGGACTGGCTCCCCTGGTCCTCTCCTATAAGGAGGGCCTGACTATGCTCAACGGCACCATTACCGTCACCGCCCTGGGACTGCTGGCCCTCTACGAGTCCATCACTGCCATGCAGAACATGGAGCTGGCCGGTGCCATGTGCTACGAGGCCCTCCGGGGCACCACCAAGGCCCTGGACCCCCGCATCCACGACGCCAAGCGCCACGAGGAACAGGCCGGCGCCGCCCGCAACCTCTCCCGGATGCTGGCGGGCAGCCAGATCGGCGCCAAATACATCGACGCCAAGGTGCAGGACGCCTATGTCATGCGCTCCATGGCCCACATCCACGGTGCGGCCAAGAAGTTGATCAAGGAGGCCTATGAGGTCATCGTCAATGAGATGCACTCTATCAGCGACAACCCGGAGATCTTCGCCGAAGGGGAAAACGACGGCGTGGCCCTGATGTGCGGCAATTTCGACGGCAGCTTTGTGGGATCCCACGCCGACATGATTGCCATGGCCTGCGCCATCGCCGGAAATCTGGTGGAGCGGGGCACCGACCGCATGGTCAACCGCAACCTGAACGACGGTCTGCCCGCCTTTCTGGTGTCAAACCCCGGCCTGAACAGCGGCTTCATGATTCCCCAGTACACCGCCGCCGGCCTAGTAAACGAGCTCAAACACCTGGCCATCCCTGTCACCATCGACAGCATCTCCACCTGCGCTAACCAGGAGGACCCGGTGTCCATGGCCTATTACGCCTCCAAGAAGGCGGGGGCCGCGGTGCGCAAGCTGCAGTACGTCATCGCCATCGAAATTTATGTGGCTCTCCAGGCCCTGGAATTCCTCAAGCCTCTGGAACCCTCCCCGGCCATCGCCAGGGTGCGGGACTTTCTGCGGGAGACCATCCCCTTTGTGGATAATGACCGATACCTCTATCCCGACATGGAGTACATCTTTGACCGGGTGCAGGACTGCTCCCTCATCGACATTCTGGAAAAAGAGCTGGGCGAGCTGGAATTTTAAATTCCGACAGGCCGGTTAAATAAATATATTTGTAAGGACAACACTATGGAATTAGCAATTATCGCCCTGTAGCTTGTCGCTATCTTTGGAGTTGGTATTTATTGCAACAAGTTCAACAACAACAACATAGATGACTATCTGCTGGCCGGACGGCGGCTGGGATATCATCTCCGCCCAGATCCAGGCCACCAACGTGCCTGACAACTATTTCAGCCTGCTTCAGGGCATTGAGCCCTCTTATGTGCTGTGGCTGATCCTTCCCATGTTTATCTACACCTTTGGATGGATGTGGAAAAATACAATTTGGTCTTTTGTTGAAATTACCATAAAATTCCTCCGGTTACTCCTCTTATACCGCAGATAGTAGAATCTTGGGGCGGCGTTCATACTCCTATTGACAAGCTAGGTTAATCAGGAATATAATGGCATCATTTCAGGGAGAGGAATCATCCCATGTATAAAACATGGGAGTTCCTGTATCTCTGTCCGCGCGGTATTTTTTACCAGTTTAAATATGATTGGAGGTCAGCCCTATGGAATACTTAAAGCAGGCAGCCGCCTGTCCGGTTGGGGAGACGGAGGAACGCGGCAAACATGTTGCCGAAATCATCCATAATATCCGTACCATTGGCGACGCTGCTCTGATCGAATACAATACCCGATTTGATGGTAATACCCGTACCGCTTTTCGAGTCACCCGAGAGGAGATCGACTTTGCCTATGCTAAAATGACCCAGCAGGAGCTGGATGATCTGCACCGGGCCGCAGAGCACATCCGCAGGTTTGCGCAGGCACAGAAGGGCTGCCTGACTGAGCTGGATGGCTTCTCCAATGTTGCTGGGTCGTCCCTGGGCCATCGAGTCATTCCCGTCACTTCCTGCGGCTGCTATGTTCCCGGCGGCTCCTATCCGCTGTTTTCCACTGCGCTGATGCTGATTATTCCTGCCAAGACAGCGGGCGTTGCTCGCGTAGTTGCCTGTGCTCCGGCAGTAAAGGGAACAGTCTCAATCCACTACAAAACGCTGGCAGCGATGGATATTGCCGGCGCGGATGAAATTTACACTGTCGGCGGTGCTCAGGCTATCGCTGCCTTGGCCTATGGGACAGAACAGATTAAACCAGTGGATGTAATCGTGGGTCCGGGCAATCAGTATGTAGCCGAGGCCAAGCGTCAGTGCTATGGACAGGTTGGTATCGACTTTTTTGCCGGTCCCAGCGAGGTACTGGCAATCGCAGATGATACGGCCGACCCTAAAATCCTTGCCGCCGATATGCTGGCCCAGTCTGAGCATGACCGTCTTGCCAGGGGTATCCTGGTCACCACCAGCCGGACACTGGGACAAGCGGTTATCCACGAGGTTCAGGAGCAGCTGTCCACTTTGGAAACGGCGGAGATTGCCCGTGTCTCCTGGGAAACTTATGGCGAAGTCGTCCTTGCTGACAGCATGGATGAGGCCGTCAGCCTTGCCAACGACTATGCCCCTGAGCATTTGGAGGTCATTGTGGCGGATGAGCGCATTCTTCCCAAGCTGGTCAACTACGGCTCTCTGTTCATCGGCCAGGAAACCGGTGAGGTCTTTGGGGATTACGCCTCCGGCACCAATCATACCCTGCCTACGGTTCGGGCCGCCCGATATACCGGCGGCGTGTGGGTCGGCACCTTCCTCAAGGTTTGCACCTATCAGCGTTATCAGCCCTCAGCCATGCGGGACATTGCCCCTTTGGTTTCCCGCATGGCACGAGGTGAAGGACTGACCGCCCATGCAAAGGCCGCAGAGATCCGTATGGACTTGCTGTAATAAGAATGGGCGGCAGGGTTTCCGCCAAGGGCGAGAAGCCGTATTTGTCCACATGTTCCGGCACAGTTAAAGGAGGTATTTATGGAGAACAAAGAGAATAGCAGATCAGGCGACAGCCTTCAGCTGAGACGTTCCTTCGGGATGAAGGAATCCGTCACCATTACGGTAGGACAGGTAATCGGCGTAGGTCTGTTTGTAACCGGCGCCAATGTGGTTGGCCTGATGGGAAATCACATTATTCTGGCCACACTTGCCGCGCTCCTCATTACGGTCTACCCCTCTCTGCTGTATGCGGAAATGGGAGCTGCGGTTCCTTACTCTGGCGGCACTTATTTGTACGCTTTGTTAGGTCTCTCAAAGCCGATGGGCTTTCTGGCCGGCTGGAATTATATTATCGCAATTATCAGTGTGGCCAGCAGCGAGGCATTTGCCTTTACTTTCTATTTTAAAACGATGTTTTCTGCCTTCGGGATTGAACTGCCGGTAAGCGATGTTATTTTGGCCTGTCTGTGCATTCTGGTTTTTACCGTTATGAATGTCCGAGGCGTGGAAATGACGGGCCGTATGTCCAACGCCTTTATGTTCTTTTTCTGGGGTGTTGCCATTGTCTGGTTTATTATGATGATTCCCAACATCAGCCTGCCACATTTTGTTCAAAAGCCCAGCTTTATGACCGGAGGTCCTCAGAGCTTTATTCAAAATATCGCAATGGTCTGGTGGTGCTTTGCCGGATTCGAGGCCTGCTGTTCCATGAGCGAGGAGATTAAATATCCCCACATCAATATTCCTCGCGCTATGATGCTCTCCCCCTTTATTATTCTGTCCGTCAACCTGTTTTTCCAGTGGTATCTGGTAGGCATTGTTCCTCCTGAAAACCTGGACAAGCTGGCCGTCGCCACTGCTCCCTATGCGGAGGCTATGATGACGGCGGGCATCCTGGGCATTCCTCTGGCCCTGCTGGCAGCCGGAATTGCTTTTGGCGGCGGACTGTCGACCATGAACTCCTGTATTACGACCCCTCCCCGAACCCTATTTGCAATGGCACGGGATGGACTGCTGCCCCAGGTGTTCACAAAAATCCACCCCAAATACAAAACTCCTTACATATCTATTCTGTTCCTGGGCGTGATTGCGCTTCTGCTGACAATGACGAACTCTGTCCAGTATGTCGCGTCCCTGAGCCTGTTTGCCGACTTGTTTTTCTATGTAATCGGTATTATCTCCGCAGCCGGAATGCGCAAAAAGCACCCGGAACTTCCACGCCCTTACAAAGCGCCCGCTGCTGGTATCGGCGTTCCAGTTTCTGCGGTCATTTACATCATTATGATGACCCAGCTCGGTTTCTCTGCCATTATCAGTGGAGTTGCCTGGGCGGTATTCGGTATGATTCTGTATTTTGGATACCAAAAATACACAGGTGTTGCAGCGAGCGAGGAACTGAAGCTGCTTGTGGATACGTTAGAGGAGCCAACGGCGGAAGAAAAACGAAACATGGATCGGGAATACAAGCTGTGGCGCAATATTGTAATCCTTGCGGTCATCTTTTCCATTGCACTGTACATTTTCCCTTATTTTACATCTTAATCACTTGACTGATTTCCACACAAGCAGATTAACCCTAAAATTCTGGAAACACTTCGCTGGGTGTACCAGTTTTTCAGGAGTAGAGAATTTAACGTAAAGCACAAGGAAAGTAAGCGGCCGGCGTCAGCCGGCCGCACTTGTTTCTTTAATTTCCTGTCCTCCACTCCGAAATAGAAGCTCCAGAATGCCTTTATAAATAAAGCGATTTACTCAGAATATGATATTGCACATCCACGGCCAGATGTATTTTGGTGTTGAGCCCCCTTTTGTCTTGGACATATCCTGATTCCCCCCTTTCGCTCCCGCTGCGTGGGGATGCACCTTGATATGGCTGGTGTCGATCATCTGACATTCATAATCCGGCTCATCGATCTAAATTTCCAAAAGCTTTTCCCAAACACCTTTTCTACGCCAACGGATGAACCTCTGATGAACGCTGCCCCACTTCCCGTAATCGGGAGACAGGTCACGCCAGGGTGCTCCAGTCCGCAATACCCAAAACACTGCGTTGATAAAACGGCGGTTATCCTGAGCAATCCCACCCCACTGACCTCGTTGTCCCGGCAGATGTGGTCCAAGCAACTCCCATACTTTATCGTTTATGTCGTGTCTGTGATAGGATGCTTCCATCTTGCTGTCCCCTGTCTTTTAAGATAGTTCCATTCTATCATAATACCCGTCTCTTGGGCAGACGCTATCTAACCATAAGGGCAGAATATTATAAAAACGACAGCTCAGGAAATGCCAGGACAGGAGAGATATTTGGATAAACATTCTCAAAAATTAGTATATCAAGCTCGCTTTGCCGCAGCCACAAAGTCCCGGAACAGCGGATGGGCCCGGTTGGGCCGGGACTTCAGCTCCGGGTGGAACTGCACCCCCACAAACCAGGGGTGGCCGGGCAGCTCCACCATCTCCACCAGCTGTCCATCGGGGGACAGTCCGGCCAGGTCCAGGCCGGCCCCGGTGACCGTCTCCCTAAAGTCGTTGTTAAACTCGTAGCGGTGCCGGTGGCGCTCGCTGATTTCGTCCGCCCCGTAGGCGGCGAAGGCCCGGCTGTCCCGGCTGGTGAGCCGGCAGGGGAAGGTTCCCAGCCGCATGGTGCCCCCCTTGTCGGTGAGCCCCCGCTGGCCGGCCATCAGGTCGATAACCGGGTGGGCGGTGTCTGGGGAGAACTCACTGGAGTGGGCGTCCTCCATACCGCAGACGTGGCGGGCAAACTCCACCACCGCCATCTGCATCCCCAGGCAGATGCCCAAAAAGGGCACGCCCTGCTCTCGGGCGTACCGGACGGCGGAAATCTTGCCCTCGATCCCCCGGTCTCCGAAGCCGCCGGGCACCAGAATCCCCTCCACGCCGTCCAGAAGCCGGGCGGCGTTTTTGTCGGTGACGGCCTCGCTGTCCACCCAGCGGATGTTTACCTTCACCCGGTTCTCAATGCCTCCGTGGGTGAGGGCCTCGGCCACGGAGAGATAGGCGTCGTGGAGGGCCACATACTTGCCCACCAGGGCGATCTCCACCGCTCCGACGGGGCATTTGGCCCGGCGGACCATATCGGCCCACTCGGTGAGGTCGGGTGGGGGACAGCTCAGGCCCAGCCGCCGGATCACCACGTCGGCCAGCCCCTCCCGCTCCAGCATCAGGGGCGCCTCGTAGAGCAGAGGGGCGTTCAAATTGGGAATGACATTCTCCCGGGGGATGCCGCAGAACAGGGAAATCTTGTCCCGAATCTCCCGGGGGACCGGGGCGTCGCTGCGGCAGACAATCACATCGGGCTGGATGCCCAAAGAGAGGAGCTCCTTGGCCGAGTGCTGGGTGGGCTTGGACTTCAGCTCCCCGGTGCCGGGGATGGAGACGATGGGGGAGACGTGGAGAAACATGACGTTGTCCCGGCCCCGCTCCGCCGCCACCTGGCGGATGGTCTCCAGAAAGGGCTGGCTCTCAATATCGCCCACCGTGCCGCCGATCTCCACAATGGCCACATCGGTCTCGGGGCCCTCCAGAGAGTAGACACGGCTCTTAATCTCGTCGGTGATGTGGGGGATGATCTGAACGGTGCCCCCCAGGTAATCCCCCCGCCGCTCCCGGTTGAGGACGTTCCAATACACCTGCCCCGCCGAGACCGAGGAGTTTACGGTGAGGTTTTCGTCAATAAACCGCTCGTAGTGGCCCAGGTCCAGGTCGGTCTCCGCCCCGTCGTCGGTGACGAAGACCTCCCCGTGCTGGTAGGGGGACATGGTGCCCGGGTCCACGTTGAGGTAGGGGTCCAGTTTTTGCACTTTGACCCGCAGCCCCCGCTGCTTCAAAAGCCGGCCCAGGCTGGCCGCCGTGATCCCCTTGCCCAGCCCGGACACCACCCCGCCAGTAACAAAAATGTATTTGGTCATAGCTCTCCCTCCGCCGTTCACAGGCCGTTGGTCAGTCGCTCCATCACCCGGACATAGGCTTCCTCCACCCCGCCCAGGTCCCGGCGGAACCGGTCTTTATCCAGCTTCTCCTGTGTCTTTGCATCCCACAGGCGGCAGGTATCGGGGCTGATTTCGTCGGCCAGCACAATTGTCCCATTCTCCAGGCGGCCAAACTCCACCTTGAAGTCCACCAGGATAACGCCGCAGTCCGCCCAGATCCTTCCCAGCACCTCGTTGACGGCCAGGGCATATTTTCGGATGAGCGCCAGCTCCTCCCGGCTGGCCAGCCCCAGGGCAACGGCGTGGTCGTCGTTGAGCAGGGGGTCTCCCAAAGCGTCGTTCTTATAGGAAAATTCCAGCGTGGGGGTGTCAAATACCAGCCCCTCCTCCACGCCGTAGCGTTTGGAGAAGGAACCGGCGGCGATGTTTCGTACAATGACCTCCACAGGGATGATGGACACCTTTTTTACCAGCGTCTCCCGGTCGCTCAGTTCCTCCACCAGATGGGTGGGAATGCCCTCCCGCTCCAGCCGGGCCATGAGCAGGTTGGTCATCCGGTTGTTGATGGCCCCCTTGCCCTGGATAGTACCCTTTTTCTGGCCATTAAAGGCGGTGGCGTCGTCCTTATAGGCAACAATCAGAAGTTTTGGGTCCTGCGTGGCATGTACCTTTTTCGCCTTACCCTCATAGAGTAACTCCTGTTTTTCCATCCTGTGCTCCTCCTTTTTCATTCCCATTCCACCGTGGCCGGGGGCTTGCTGGTGATGTCGTACACAATCCGGTTAATGCCCGCCACCTCATTGACGATGCGGGTGCTGATCCTGTCCAGCAGGTCATAGGGGATGCGGGCCCAGTCAGCGGTCATAAAGTCGGAGGTGGTCACCGCCCGGAGGGCCAGGGTGCAGTCATAGGTGCGGCCGTCCCCCATCACCCCCACTGACCGGCTGTCAGTGAGAACGGCAAAATACTGGCTGAGCCGCCGGTCCTCCCCCGCCCCGGCCAGCTCCTCCCGGAAAATGAAGTCGGCCTGACGGAGCCGGTCCGCCTTCTCCTTTGTGACCTCCCCAAGGATGCGGATGGCCAGCCCCGGCCCCGGGAAGGGCTGGCGGCTCACCAGATACTCGGGCAGGCCCAGCTCCCGGCCCAGCTGACGGACCTCGTCCTTAAAGAGCAGGCGCAGGGGCTCCAGAATTTCCTGAAAATCCACATAGTCGGGCAGGCCGCCCACGTTGTGGTGGCTCTTGATGACGGCGGCCTCTCCCGTCCCCGACTCGATCACGTCGGGGTAGATGGTGCCCTGGGCCAGAAAATCCACCGCGCCAATCTTTCTGGCCTCCTCCTCAAAGACCCGGATGAACTCCTCCCCGATTATCTTCCGCTTCTCCTCGGGCTCGGTGACACCGGCCAGCCTTGTCAGAAAGCGCTCCCCGGCGTCCACCCGGACCAGATTCAGGTCCCACTGGGAAAAGGCCTCCGCCACCTCGTCCCCCTCGTTGAGGCGCATCAGGCCGTGGTCCACAAAGACGCAGGTAAGCTGCCTGCCCACCGCCTCGGCCAGCAGGGCGGCCGCCACGGAGGAGTCCACCCCGCCGGACAGGGCCAGCAGCACCCGACCGTCCCCCACCTTCTCCCGGACGGTCTGGAGGATGGTGTTTTTGTAGTCCCCCATGGTCCAGTCCCCCGTAGCGCCGCAGACGCTGTAGAGGAAATTCCGGAGCATATTCAGGCCGTGCTCCGTATGGCTGACCTCTGGGTGAAACTGGACGCCGTAAAACCCCCGGGCCTCGTCGGCGATGGCCGCGTTGGGGCAGGCGCCGCTATGGGCGGCGAGGGCAAAGCCCTCCGGCACCCTGGACATATAGTCCCCGTGGCTCATCCAGGATACTCCATCCCGGGGCAGGCCCTGGAACAGCTTACAGGCGGTGTCGTAGTGGGTAGCGGTCTTTCCGTACTCCCGGGCGGAGTCGTCCTGGGCCGGGACGACCTGTCCCCCCAGCAGGCGGGCCATGAGCTGACAGCCGTAGCAGATGCCCAGAATGGGCACTCCCCAGGTGAAAATTGACTTGTCCACCGTGGGGGAGCCCTCCCGATAGACCGACCGGGGTCCGCCGGTGAAGATGATGCCTATGGGGTCGAAGGCCTTCAGCTCCTCCAGAGGCGTGTTCCAGGGCTTCACCTCACAGTATACCCTGCACTCCCGCACCCGCCGGGCAATGAGCTGGTTGTACTGGCCGCCGAAGTCGATGATAAGGATTTTTTCCATAATGTCTCTCCGTCTGATTGATATTGTGGGACCTGCCGCCCTCGGCGGGTCATCTATCATGCAGGGGGCGGCCTCTGGGCCGCCCCGGGTAAACAGCCGCGGGAAGGGCGGGGCGGCACGGAGACCGCCCCCTACACCCCGCTCTCCCCATAGTTTGCCAGCACCCGGGCGGAGGGATCGTCCACATCGCAGCCCGCCCAGGACCGGTTGGGCATCCAGAAATCCGCTACCATGCCGCTCTGGCCCGGATAATACTTCTCAAAAATCTCCCGGTAGAGCAGGGACTCCTTGGTGAAGGGCCGGGCGTGGTCATAGTTTCGTCTCAACTGTTCAAACTCCCCGTCGGTGTACCGGCCCTCAGCGTACTCTTTCAAATCGTCCACCAGGGAGTGGCCTACTGCGTCGGAGAAAGCGGCCTTCTCCCGCCACAGGATGCTCTCGGGGAGCCAGTCCCCCTCAAAAGCCTTCCGCAGCAGATATTTGCCCTTGCCGTAGGTGTTTACCTTCCGTTTGGGATCAATAGCCATGACATACTCCACAAAATCCAGGTCGCCAAAGGGCACCCGGGCCTCCAGGGAATTCACTGAGATGCACCGGTCGGCCCGGAGGACGTCGTACATGTGCAGCTCCCGCAGCCGCTTCTCCGCCTCCTCCTGGAAGGCCCGGGACGAGGGGGCAAAGTCGGTGTATTTGTAGCCAAAGAGCTCGTCGGATATCTCCCCGGTGAGGAGCACCCGAATATCCGTCTGTTCATGGATGGCCCTGCACAGCAGATACATCCCCATGCTTGCCCGGATAGTAGTGATGTCATAGGTGCCCAGCAGCTCCACCACCGTCTCCAGGCTGGACAGCACGTCCTCTTTGGTAATAATGATCTCAGTGTGGTCGCTGCCGATGTAGTCCGCCACCTGTCTGGCGTATTTCAGGTCGATGGCGTCGGTGTCCATGCCGATGGCGAAGGTTTTGATGGGCATTTTGCTCCGGCGGGCGGCAATGGCGCACACCAGCGAGGAGTCCAGCCCGCCGGACAGCAGAAAGCCCACCCTGGCGTCGGCCACCAGCCGCTTTTCCACCCCGGCGATCAGCTTCTCCCGGATGTTGGCGCAGACCGTCTCCAGGTCATCCCCGCAGACCCGGCCCACCCTGGCGATATCCCGGTAGCAGATAAATTTGCCTCCCTTATAGTAGTGCCCCGGGGGAAAGGGCAGCATTCGCTCCGTCAGCCCCAGCAGGTTTTTGGGCTCGCTGGCAAAGAGGATGGTCCCGGCGCTGTCATAGCCGTAGTACAGGGGCCGGATGCCGATGGGGTCCCGGGCGGCAATGAACTCCCCCGCCTGCCCGTCATAGAGGATACAGGCAAACTCCGCGTCCAGCATGGCGAACATATCCACGCCGTACTCCCGGTAGAGAGGGAGGAGAATCTCGCAGTCGGAGCCGCTGCGGAAGGCGTACCCTTTCCCTTCCAGTTCCCGCTTCAGCCCTTCAAAGCCGTATATCTCACCGTTGCAGACGGCCCAACTGCTCTCCAGCTCGAAGGGCTGCATCCCCTCGGGGGTCAGGCCCATGATGGCCAGGCGGTGGAAGCCCAGCAGCCCCTCCCCCGCCGGGACCACCCGGCTGTCGTCGGGCCCTCGGCTTCTGGTGCGGTCAAAGCCCCGCTGAAACGTCTCCAAATCGGCCACGGGGCCGCAATATCCAATGATAGAACACATATCTTTCCTCTTTCTGCCCACCTGCGGCCCCGGCGGCGGGATGGCGCCGCCGGGGCCGTGGGGCCTATATTCACCTCACCCCAAACAGCAGGTCGCCGTAAGTGGGGAAGGGCCAGTATTTCTTTGGGGTAAGGGTCTCGGCCCGGTCGCAGGGCAGGCGCAGCCGGCCCATTTGGGGCAGCACCGTGTCCCGAATCATCTCCGCCTCCGCCCTGATATCTCCGGCAGAGGCCAGAGCCAGCACCGCCTCCTCCAGTGCGCCGGCCTCCCGGTATATCTGGTCGGTGAGGGCGGACAGCTTTTTCACCAGATCCGTCTCGCAGCCGCAGGGACAGCCCGGAACCAGCTCCCGCTTGGCGGCGGCGGTTCTGGCTGCGTCCAGAACAAAGGCCTGGACGGCGGGAATGATCTCGGTGCGGGCCATGTCCACCATGGTGTTGGCCTCAATGACGATGGTCTTGCAGTAGTTTTCCAGCGTCACCTCATACCGGGAGGCCAGCTCCGCCTTAGTCAGAACCCCATGGGAGGTGAGCAGAGCCACATTTTTCCCGTCCAGCAGGTGGGGCACGCAGTCGGGGGTGGCGGGGTAGTTCAGCAATCCCCGCTTCTTCACCGCCTCTTTGATCCAGGCGTCGTCGTAGCCGTTGCCGTTGAAGATAATCCGCTTGTGGTCCTGAATGGTCTTACGGATCATGGCCTGGAGGGCGCCCTGAAAGTCCTCCGCCCCCTCCAGCCGGTCGGCGTAGACCTTCAAACTCTCCGCTACGGCGGTGTTGAGCATGATGTTGGCGCAGGCGATGGAGTCGGACGAGCCCACCATGCGGAACTCAAATTTGTTGCCGGTGAAGGCAAAGGGAGAGGTTCGGTTGCGGTCGGTGGTGTCCCGGCGGAACTTGGGGAGGACGTCCACCCCCAGGCGCACCTTGCCGGTGTCGATGCTGGTGTAGGGGGCATCGTACTCAATGCAGCCCAGAATGGCTGCCAGCTCATCCCCCAGAAATACAGACACCACGGCGGGAGGCGCCTCGTTGGCCCCCAGGCGGTGGTCGTTGCCGGCGGTGGCCACCGAGATGCGCAGCAGGTCCTGGTAGTCATCCACCGCCTTGAGAACGGCGCACAGGAATAGCAGGAACTGGGCGTTTTCATAGGGGGTATCCCCGGGAGACAGCAGGTTTACCCCGGTGTCGGTGGACAGCGACCAGTTGTTGTGCTTGCCTGAGCCGTTCACCCCCGCAAAGGGCTTTTCGTGAAGCAGGCAGACCAGATTGTGCCGGGCGGCCACCTTCTGCATCCGCTCCATGGTCAGCTGGTTGTGGTCGGTGGCGATGTTGACGGTGGTGTAGATGGGGGCCAGCTCATGCTGGGCGGGGGCCACCTCGTTGTGCTGGGTCTTGGCCAGAATGCCCAGCTTCCACAGCTCGTCGTTCAAGTCGGCCATATAGGCGGCCACACGGGACTTGATGGTGCCAAAATAGTGGTCGTCCATCTCCTGGCCCTTGGGGGGCTTGGCGCCGAACAGGGTCCGGCCGGTAAAGCGCAGGTCCCGGCGCTTGGCCCACATGTCCGCGTCCACCAGGAAGTACTCCTGTTCCGGGCCCACGGAGGGGCTTACCCGCTTCACCTCTGTATTGCCAAACAGCCGCAGCACCCGCAGGGCCTGCCGGTTCAACGCCTCCATAGAGCGCAGGAGCGGGGTCTTTTTGTCCAGCGCCTCTCCGTTGTAGCCGCAGAAGGCGGTAGGGATGCACAGGGTCTTATCTTTGATAAAGGCATAGGAGGTGGGGTCCCAGGCGGTGTAGCCCCGGGCCTCGAAGGTGGCCCGCAGCCCGCCGGAGGGGAAGGAGGAGGCGTCCGGCTCCCCCTGGATCAGCTCCTTGCCGGAGAACTCCATGATAACCCCGCCGTCGGGGGAGGGGGAGATAAAGCTGTCATGCTTCTCGGCGGTAACGCCGGTGAGGGGCTGGAACCAGTGGGTAAAATGGGTCGCCCCCCGGGCCACGGCCCAGTCCTTCATGGCCGCCGCCACGGCGTTGGCCACCCCGATATTCAGTTTTTCCCCCTGGTCAATGGTCCTCTTTAAGGACTGGTAAACCTCGGCGGACAGATTGGCCTTCATCACCCTGTCGTCAAATACCATGCTGCCAAAATACTCCGGGACTGCTGCCATTTTTCTTCACCCTTTCATTTTTTCGTAAGCCTCCCTTGCCAAAGGGAGGGGGACCGCCGCCGCAGGCGGTGGTGGAGGGACTCCAGTCTTGCGGAACGTCTTGAAAGACGGAATTCCCCAGTCAGGGCTTCGCCGTGCCAGCCCCCTTTCGCAAGGGGGCCTTTTCATGGCAAAAGCGGATTTTTGCTGAATAAAACCGCAAAAAAGAGACAGAGGCGCCTTTCAGGGATCAACCTAAAAGACGCCTTTGCCTTTATGGGCGAATTATACGCCTTGGGCGGGGCGCTGTCAACCTGTTTTTTCGCTTTTTCAGGATTCTGTTCACTGTGGTGGAAAACCGCCCCGGGCTGTGGTATAATACCTGGGAATTTCAATAAAGAGGAGCGGAAGCGGTTATGAAATACACCAGGGAAGAAGTGCTTCAGTACGTCCAGGAGGAGGAAGTGGCCTTTATCCACCTGACCTTCTGTGATGTGTTCGGGCGGCAGAAGAATATTTCCATCGTGCCCTCGGAGCTGTCCCGGGCCTTTGAGTACGGCATCGCCTTCGACGCCTCCGCCATCGCCGGCTTCGGGGATGAGGCCCGGTCCGACCTGCTGCTCCGGCCCGACCCGGACACTTTGATGCTGCTACCCTGGCGGCCGGAGCACGGGCAGGTGGTGCGCATGTTCTGCTCCATCCACTACCCAGACGGACGGCCCTTCCCCTGCGACACCCGGACCCTGCTCCGCGGCGCCATCGCGCAGGCGGAGCAGAGAGGTTTCCGCTTTCTCTTCGGCGCGGAACAGGAGTTTTACCTGTTTAAACGGGACGAAACCGGCGAGCCCACCAAAATTCCCTATGACAGAGCCGGGTATATGGACATCGCCCCCGACGACAAGGGGGAGAACATCCGCCGGGAGATCTGCCTGACCCTGGCCCGTATGGGCATTTCCCCGGAGTGCTCCCACCACGAGGAGGGGCCGGGCCAGAATGAGATCGACTTCAAATACTCCGACCCCCTCACCGCGGCGGACAATGTGATGACCTTCCAGGCCATTGTAAAGTTCATCGCCGAGCGCAACGGCCTGTGCGCCGACTTCTCCCCCAAGCCTCTGCCGGGTTCACCAGGGAGCGGCTTCCACATCAATATGTCGGTAAAGGCTGGGGACGGCCGGGACCGCCTGCCCCAGATGGTGGCCGGGGTGCTGGACAAGGTGGCCGACATGACCGTGTTCCTCAACCCGGCGGCGGAATCCTACGCCCGCTTCGGCGGCCACAAGGCCCCTAAATACATCTCCTGGTCCCATGAAAACCGGTCTCAGCTGGTGCGCATCCCCGCCGCTGCGGGGGAGTACCGCCGGGCGGAGCTGCGCTCCCCCGACCCCGCCGCCAACCCCTATCTGGCCTTCGCCCTGATGATTCAGGCGGGGCTGCGAGGCATGGAGCAAAATCTGGAGCTGCCCCCCGCCGCCGACCTGAACCTATACCAGGCAGACGGCGAGACCCTGTCCAGACTCCAGCCTCTGCCCCAGAGCCGGGAGGCGGCGGCGACTGCGGCGCGGTCCAGCGAATTTATCGCGCAGGCCGTTCCGGAGGCGGTGGCGGAGGAATATTTTAAGGGATGATGCCGATTTCAGAGGAAGGAGGGGATGTGTATGGGCTTACAGGAGCGGGTCTACAGTGTGCTGATTGTGTCAGCCTCGGAAAAATTTCAAAACACCCTGCGCTCCCTTCTGCCTGAGACCTCCTGCTCCCCCATTGTTACGGTCTCCCATATAGGAGCGGCGGAACGCGCCCGAAACGGCCAGGACTTCGACCTTGTGTTTGTAAACTCCCCCCTACCCGACGACGCGGGCATCCGCTTTGCCATCGACTGCTGCCGCGCCGGGGGGACGGTGGTGCTGCTTTTTGCGGCGGCGGCGCTGTATGACCCCATACGGAGCCGGGTGGAGCGGCACGGGGTATTCGTCCTGCCCAGGCCCGTACCCCGGGACGTCATCCTCCGGGGGCTGAGCTGGATGACCGCCGCCCGGGAGCGGCTGCGGAGCTATGAGAAGAAGGTCCAGCCCGTTGAGGAGAAGATGGAGGAGATTCGCCTGGTGAACCGGGCCAAGTGGCTGCTCATCAGTGAGCTGAAGATGTCGGAGCCAGACGCCCACCACTACATCACCCATCAGGCCATGGACCGCTGCTGCTCCAAGCGGGCGGTGGCGGAGGAGATTATCCGGCTGTATGCCGCCAGCACCGGTGAAACGCAGCCTGCGGAATTGCCCTAGAAGTTGGAGCACAAGCTGAGCGAGCCCGCAAAAGCGGAGCCTTGTAATACAAAATAACGCCTCTCGGCACTGTCTTTCCAGATGTGTCGGGAGGTCGTTTTTGACTTATCACTAAGAGTTTTGGGGCGTGGAGTCCCTTGTTCTGACATCGCATCGTTAAATTGAATAAAATTTTTTTATTTAGGGCTTGCAATTCATAATTTTCGTGCTATAATAGTTTTAACAAGTATTATAAAAACTAAAATAATAAGTCGTTTATAAAATACTTGTCTGAGTCTTCGAAGAATCTACGATGGAGGTGAGAAAATTCGGCAAGCGGGAGGTTCCTGTAGGCAAAGCGGTACGAAATTCAACAAACAAAGAAAAGGAGAATTGATCATGAAAAAAGCACTTGCACTTGTTCTTGCTCTGACTACTGCAATCACCTGTGCTGCTTGCGGCAGCAAGACGCCCGGCCAATCGGCAAATTCGACTGCCAGCGGCAATGAAGCCGACTCCAGCAAGGTCTACGAATTTACCTTGGCCACCACCAATCCCCTTGACGCGCTTGACACGCAGTGTGCGGAAAAAATTGTGAACCGCATGGCCGAGGAGACAGACGGCAAGGTTCAGCTCAAGCTCTATCCCGCCGGCCAGCTGGGCGACCTTACACAGATTTATGACGAGGTCATTGCCGGCACCATCGACATGTCCTTGAGCTCAGTATATGGCACCTACAACATCCTCAATGAGGCCACCTATCTGCCGTTCCTCTCCGCCGACTATGACGACTACCGCAAGGTATTTGCCAGTGACGGTTTCCTGGCCCAGACGGTTGCCAAGGCAGAGGCAGAATTGGGCGTTACCCAGCTGGGCTTTTTCCCTGGCGGCTTCATTGGCCTGTGCTATACTGACACCAAGGGTACCACCGCGGAGGATTTCTTCGATCCCACAGCCAAGAAAAACGGTCTGATCCGGATTCCCGCCATGGAGTATGTCACCATCCTGATGAAGTCGATGAATTTCAATGTGACCAACATGAACTACTCGGATGTCTACACCTCCCTGCAGACGGGCACCATCGACGGCTCCTGGCACTCCGGTCCCTATCTGAACTACGAGTCCTTCCGTGATGTCATGAAGTGCTTTGTCGATTACAAAGCCGCTAACGACAACCTCACCTTTATGGTAAATACCAAGGCATATCAGAGCATGCCCACCGAATATCAGGAGCTGCTGAGCAAAATAGTCAAAGAGGAGCTTGCTGCCGGCATCGACCAGGTGGAGCAGCAGGAAGATGAGTGCATCCAGAAAATGCGCGATTACGGCATCACCGTCTATGAACCCACCGATGAGCAGCGTGCCAACCTGAAGGCCTGGGTAATTGAAAATGTCTGGCCCAGCTACTACGATATGTACGGCCAGGAATTCATGGAGGGGCTGATTGCTTCTCTGGAAAACTGACCTGCGGACCTGGACCACGCACCTTTGCCCCATCATCTATTACTGTGTGCCAAAACCGCACATGCAGGAAACGGGGACGCTGTAAATAGCCCGCACTATGCGGCCCCCATTCCTTGGAAAATGCGGTATACGACTTCAAGCGAAGGAGGGTATATGAAAAAGTTAAAGCCCATTGAAGATACCTTTTTCTGGAAGGCTTTGGAAAGACTGCTGTCCGTCTTCCTCGTGCTGGGAAGTGCATCTATGCTGATTCTCATTGTGGCGAATGTAATCGCACGCTATGTATTTGACTCCGCAATCTTCGGCGCAGAGGAAATCCTAGGGTTCCTGATTGTCTGGATGTATTGGATTGGCGGCACCTACGGCAGCCTGGAGGACAGCCACATTAGCGCCGACATGACAGGTCTGCTCATTAAAAATGACAAGTTCCGCCACAAGTATCAGGTCGCCACCCGTTTTGTCACCATGGTAATCGTCGGCGTATTCTGCTACTGGAGCCTGACCAAATATGCCCCTCAGATTCTCTCTGCGGGTTCTTCCACCCCCGGCCTGCACATCCCGTATGTGGTAGGAAAAATCGTAATTCCCATCGCACTTACCATTATGTTCCTGTGCTCCATCTACTGGTTTATCCGTACGCTTTACCCCTGTCACAAGGAACAGCCTGACGGAGAGGAGGATGACGCATGAATCTGCTGATTACCTTTTTAATCCTGATCGTCCTGCTGCTCTCAGGCGTACCGGTGCCCTTCAGCTTCGGCGGCGCTACCATTTTCCTGGTGGCCATTTTAGGTACGGATCCCTTTGCCCTGTTTTCCACCAGCTATACCCAGATCAGCACCGTAACACTGGTTGCCATCCCCATGTTTATTATGGCCGGCGGCATTATGGAAAAGGGCCAGATCGGTGGTGCGCTGGTCAACTGGATCAGCATCTTTATTGGACGGTTAAAAGGCGGTCTGGCAGTGGTTACTGTGGTCACCAGTGCCGTGTTTGGCGCCATCTGCGGCAGTGGCGCCGCCACACTCTCCTGTATCGGCTCCATCGTCGCCCCCCAAATGAAGGAGCGCAGGTACCCCGTCCATATCGCTGCTGCCGCAGCCTGCTGCGCGGCTCCACTGGGCCTGCTGATTCCACCCAGCACCATGCAGATCATGCTGGCCTGGATGATGAATGTCTCTGTTCTGGCCTGCTTCCTGTCCACCGTAATCCCCGGCATCATCCTTACCGTTTTACTCTCGCTGGTCTCGTCCTTCCTGCTGCGTAAGGATGAAAACATTATCTATGAGGACAGGCGGACTATCAGGGAATGGACCCGGGAGTTCCGGGGCAGGACCTTTACTGCCATTCCCGCGCTGATTATGCCCCTCATTATTCTGGGCGGCATTTACGGTGGTGTAATGACCGCATCGGAGTCTGCGGCTGTTGCCGTAGCATACTCCATTCCGGTGGCCATATTGGTCTATAAAAAGCTGACTCTGAAAGGGCTGGCCACCTGCATCCGAGACACAAGCTGCACGGCAGGCGTCTGCATGTGCATGGTTGCCATCGTGTGTATGCTTAGCCGCATGCTGACCCAGGCCGGGATTCCTCAAATGGTGATGGAGGGCCTGCTCAGCATTTCGGACAACAAATATGTCATTCTCCTGATGATTAACGTCTTCCTGATCATCCTGGGTATGATTATGGACGACACCAGCGCCATTCTCCTCTCTGTACCTATTCTATTCCCCCTGATTAAGCAGTTGGGCGTCTCTCCTTACCAGTTCTCTGCCCTTGTCGGCGTGAACATTGGTATGGGTAATATTACCCCGCCCAGCGCCCCCTTCCTGTATCTGTCCGCCCGCATCTTCAAAACGGATGCCGCCAAGGTCATGAAGCCCGTTATGTATATGCTGCTGTTTGCCTACCTGCCCGTCCTGATTCTGGTCACTTATGTTCCTGCGCTCTCCCTATGGCTGCCCAAACTGATTATGGGCGCCAAGCTTGGCCTATGAGCGGACAGGCAAAACGAACAGGAGGATCCAGTTATGGGTAAACGTGTACTTGTCATCAACAATGAATGGCCCGGAGACCCCGGCCTGGTCCCTGCCAACACACTGACCGGCATTACAGAGGATTTCTACTATGTCTCAAATATGCTGGAACAAGTGAAACAGTTCTCCGGTGGCGAGGTAATTATGGTTGACGCTCAGGAACTCACCTTGCCCGCTGTTGCGGCTTTTGCACCCAACTACATTATTGCCGGAGGCCACTGTAATCTCAACGGCTGGGGGGATATGGATTACCTGCGGGAATACTATGCGGCGGAATGTGAGCTTATCCGCACAGTAGAGGTCCCCTATCTAGGCATCTGCGCTGGCCACCAGTTTGTCTGTATGGCCTATGGGATGGACATCCAGCCCATGGGAAAGGATTACGACCAGCCGGAGGAGGTTGGACCCGCTCGTGTCAGCATACTGGAGCAGGCCCCCCTGCTGGCAGGACTGCCCGACCCATTCCAGGTTATGATGTACCACTCTTGGGAGGTCAAGGGCTGCAGCCCGGAGCTAAAAACCATTGGCAGAACATCCCTGTGCCGGAATGCGGTTGTCCGCCATCGAGAGCGCCCGGTTTACGGCGTGCAATTTCATCCGGAAATGCTGAACTGTCCCACTGTACAGGACGGTGCCCAGCTATTGAAAAATTTCTTCTCTCTGTAAACGCCGGGCAGAAGAAAAGCCCTGCCGCAGGGCAGGGATCGCAGAGGAACTCACAGCCGGTCTAGGTAGCGGTTGATCTCCGACAGGGCGTAGTAGCAGTCTTCAAAGACAGGGAAAAATTCCCGGTAGAGCCGCACATGTTCATCAATGGGAAAGGTAATCCGCTGAGCCCGCTGGAACCGGTGAACTTCGGTGTAATCGCGGTACCGGCCGAGGGCAATACCAGATATGACAGCTGAGCCCACACAGCCCGCAAAGGCTGACAGGTCAGAAGAGACAATCTCCATCTCAAAGGTATCCGACAGAATCTGCTGCCACTCCGGAAAAACCGCACTTCCCACAATCCGCATACTGGTAAAGGGGGAAAGGCGCTCCACGCGGTTTTTGATGATAGTCAGCTGAAATGAGACGCCCTCCAGAATACTGCGGCAGAAATCGTATTTGGTGTGCTTGGTACTCAGGCCAATGAAGCCTCCCTTGGCAAATTGGTCGCACCAGGGGGTGAGCGCCCCGCGGAGGTATGGAAGGAACAGCAGTCCATTGCTTCCCACTGGGGAGTTGATGAACTGACGGGCCAGGAATGGCCCGATGGCGTCGTTGGACACATGATTCTCGGCTGAGGAAAAGGTATTGATATACCAGTCCAGGCAGAGCCGGCCGGCGATAGACGAACCGCCGTTGGAGTAGAGCCCGGAGTGATATACGGTTTTGGTCAGGGAGTGTTCCTGATCCATAACCGGGTCGGCTGTGATCTGGGATACCCAGGAGCTGGACCCCAGGTTGATGTAGCCTTCCCCCGGATGCAGAAGCCCGGCACCAACCGCGGGCGCGCGGCCATCCCCCATCCCCTGAACGACTGCAGTGTCCTGCGTCAATCCACACTGCGCGGCGGCCTCCGGTGTCAATTCTCCCAACACGGTGCCAAAGGGAACAACTTCAGGGAGCTTTTCTCTGTCAATGTGAAAGGCATCGAGTATGGTGTTAGACCATCGTTCCTGCAAAAGATCGTACATCTGAGTAAAGCCTGCGCAGGTCTCGTCCGTTGCAATTCTACCAGTCAGCTTGTAGTTGATATAGTCCTTGCAGGAGAGGAATTTATACGTCCGCCGGTAAATATCCGGCTGGTGCTTCATAAACCAAAGGATAATAGGAAGCATATGGGCTTGACCTGGACACAGCCCTGTGATTTGGTGCAACTGTGGATAGCCGAATATCTGCCCGATCTGCTCTACCTCCTCCGAGGCGCGTGTGTCATCCCATGTGACATGGCCCTGCAGTGGCACTGCATCCGAATCCACCGCCATACAGCCCAAAGTCTGTCCGCATAGACATACCGCCTTCACCCTGCCGGGGTCAATCCCCGCCAGCAGTGTGCGGCAATTCCGGCAAAACGCATCCCACCACAGCTGAGGTGACTGCCAGGAGTAGCCCTGACCGTTCTTTTCAGGACAGTAGGAGACAATGTTGCTTCTGAGCATAGAGCCGTCAAAGGAAAACAGGGCAGCTTTACAGGTATAAATACCGATATCCTGGGTCAAAACGAGGCTGGAATCTGCCATAATGAGAATTCCTCCTAACCAAATTGTTTAGCAGCTTTATTTTTCGGAAAATTCGTACAAGTAATATTATAACATCAATAATATTACAGTGTCAAATATTTGTGCTGGCTTTTAAGGAAACCGCTTTTTTGAAGTTTTCCAAAAAATATCGGGATTTATTACCGTAAGCATTTTGACAACTGAACTCTGTGCCTGACCACTTAAACACAGAGCTATGAAAGGCAGGAAACATGATGAGTTATCCCAAGGTTGATTTTCTGTATTTAAATGAAGCAGATATTATCAAGGCAGGAGTGCTGGATATGCACCACTGCGTCGAAACCATGTGCGAGGTATTCCATCTGCTGGGCGAGGGCGACTTCGTCATGGGCGGAAAAAACCACAACTCCCACGGCATTTTGATATCCTTCCCGGACGATTCGAAATTTCCCAACATGCCCCGCAACGGCCCCGACCGCCGCTTTATGGCCATGACCGCCTATCTGGGCGGACGGTTCAATGTGGCCGGTGAGAAGTGGTACGGCTCCAACCGGGACAATCTGGCCAAGGGCCTGCCCCGCTCCATCCTGATGTGTATGCTCAACGACCCCGACACCGGGGCACCGCTGGCCTACATGTCCGGCAACCTGATCAGCGCCATGCGTACCGGAGCTATCCCCGGCGTGGGTGCGCGTTACCTCGCCCGAGAGGACGCGAAGGAGTGCTGCCTGATTGGCGCCGGCCCCATCAGCCGCACCTGCTTTACCTCTATCATCGACGTGCGGCCCGGTCTGGAGCAGGTACGCATCTTCGACCTGAACCGCGAAGCTGCCCAGCACCTGGCGGACTTTATTAGGACAAATTATCCCGGCATAGGGCGGGTGGAAGTGTCGGACAGCCTGGAGCAGGCAGTCCGCGGCGCAGACATCATTAACTCGGCCACCTCCGGCAGGGTCAATCCCTATGTCGAGGAAGCCTGGCTGAAGCCAGGGGCTTACCTTTCCATCCCTGCGGGAATTGCCTTCGACCAGGAATTTGTGCTAAAGCGAGCCCGCAATGTGGTGGACAACTGGAAACTGTATGAGGCCTGGGGCGACGAGCTGCCCCATCCGACCTATAACATGTTCGGAAGCTTGGGCTGTCTCTACTACGACTGGGTAGAGGAGGGCATCATGCAGACCGGCCAGTTGGACGCTCTGGGCGATATCATTGCCGGAAAAATTCCCGGACGCAGGAACGACGAGGAAATCATCCTGTTCGGGCAGGCCGGACAACCCGTGTATGATGTGGCCTGGTCCTATGAAGTCTACCGCAGAGCCTTAGCGCTGGGACTGGGGGTTTCGCTGAATTTGTGGCAGGAGCCCTATATGCACTGATTGTCCTGTGAACGAAGCTTCACCGACAATACATCACATGATTATATATGAAAAGGAGTGTCAAGCAATGAGTTACCCCAGAGTTGATTTTCTGTACCTGGACGAACCTTCCATGCTGAAAGCGGGTGTGACGGATATGCATGCCTGTGTGAACTGTATGGAAGAGGTTTACCGGCTGCTGGGCCAGGGCGACTACGTGATGGGCGGCAGGAATCACAATTCCCATGGCATCAAGATCGTATTCCCAGAGAGCTCCCCCTTCCCCAATATGCCTGTAGACGGCCCTGACCGCCGCTTTATGGCCATGACCGCCTATCTAGGTGGACGCTTCAATGTGGCCGGTGAGAAGTGGTACGGCTCTAACGTCAACAACAAGAGCAAGGGACTGCCCCGTTCCATCCTGATGTGTATGCTCAACGATGCCGACACGGGCGCCCCCATCGCCCTCATGTCCGGCAACCAGGTCAGTGGGATCCGTACCGGAGCCATCCCCGGCGTGGGCGCCCGCTACCTCGCCCGAAAGGATTCCACCGTGTGCGGTCTGATTGGCGCCGGTCCCATCAGCCGCAGCTGCTTTATGAGCCTGGCCGACACCTGTGAAACGCTGGAAAGCGTCAAAATTTACGATGTATTCCCCGAGTATGCGGAAAAATTGAGGGCGTGGATTTTGGAGACCTACCCCCAGATCAAAACCTGTGAGGTTGTGAGCAGCGTGGAGGACTGCGTCCGCGGAAGCGACATCATCAATTCCGCCACCTCCGGAAAGTCCTTACCCTACATCAATGGCGCGTGGCTGAAACCCGGCGCGTATGTGTCCCTCCCCGCCGGTATCAATATGGACCAGGATTTCCTGCTGGGCGATGTGCGGCGAATTGTGGATAACTGGGCCATGTATGAGGCCTGGTCGGAGGAGCTCCCCGCCCCCTGGCACGACTCTCTGGAGCTGGTCGCTTCCTACTATCTGGATTGGATCAATGAGGGCAAAATGACCGCCGGCCAAATTGAGAACCTGGGCGACATCATTGCCGGCAAGATTCCCGGCCGCAAGAGTGAAAACGAAATCATTATCTTTGGCATGGGCGGCCTTCCGGTCTATGATGTAGCCTGGGCTAAGGAGTGCTACGATAAAGCCGTAGAGCTGGGCCTCGGTGTCAAGCTGAATCTGTGGGAAGAACCCTATATGCACTAAGGGAGGGCTGAAAACGGGGCTGTGGCGCATGCCGCAGCCCCGTTTTGCCAGAAGGGAGAAATTCCATGATATATGGATTGGCATATGTAGTTGGGGCCTCTCTGCTGTTTGGTGTGGTCCCAAGCGCTAACAAATATGTAATGCTCAGCGGTCTGACCGCCGAATGCAGTACCTTTTGGCGGGAGGTCACCATCTGCACGTTGGCACTGGCCCTCGCAAAATGGAGCGGGCATTCACTGCGCATTGACCGGATGGACGCCCTGCATCTGTCTTTTATCGGCGCAACCGGAATGGGGATTACCAACTATCTGGTGTCCAGCGCCTGCCTCTATATTCCGGTGGGACTGGCAACCGTCCTGCATTTTCTATATCCCACCATTGTCTGTGTGTTTATGGTAGCACGCTTTGGACAGCGCATGACAAAGCTGAAGGTTGGCGCAATTCTGTGCTCCATTTCCGGTATGGTTCTGATTGCAAACCTCAAGGCCGATGGAGGACTGAACTTGATCGGGCTCCTATTCGCCTTGGCCTCCAGCCTGACCTACTCCTTCTATATTATCTCCAATGAGCAGGGAAGAATCAACCAGATTCCCCTGATCGTAAAGCTGTTTTACTCCGCCCTGGGAAGCACCATATTTTTTGGCATCCTGTGCCTGACCCAGGGGATACTGGCCGTCCCTCCCAGTCTGGATGTGGCAGTCATTCAGTTTGGCGTCAGTGGTGTGGGAAGTCTGGGGGCCTTTTATCTACTCACAGCAGGTATCCGCTGTCTCGGCGCTTCAGCAGCCTCCTTTGTCAATATGCTGGAACCGGTCACCAGCTTAATTGTGGGCGCCCTGGTCTACCAGGAGTATCCCACGCCTGCCATTGCCTGCGGAGTAGTTCTGGTGCTTTGCTCCGTCCTGTTTGTGGCGATAGACAGCATGAACGCGTGACAGAACGATAAAGGGGACCAGCTCTTATTTGAGGGGATACCAGTCCTCGTAGATGACCTGATTGATTCCCCGGCGAATGGTGGAGATGCAGTCCGTATCAATTTTGAGCTGAAATCCGCTGTCTACGCTGTCCGGAAACCGGCGGCGCAGGACCGATATGGCATGGGGCATAATCTGCTCATGCTGCTCCAAGCCACCAATGTAAAAAATTCCCGGGTCGAAAAGCTGAGCCAGAAGGCCGATTAATTCCCCCAGTCTGCGCCCCCAGTCCTGAAATAGTCCGTCATGTTCCGCCTCTGTAAGTCCAGGTTCCTGTTGTGCGTCTATCCCGGCCCGTGCCAGCTCATTTCCAATGCAGCCACGCTCTCCGCAAATGGGACAAATCACACTGTTATCCCCTAGAGGAAGATGGAACACCTCTGCTGCGCGGTTGTGCTGCCCATGGAGCGGAATCCCCTCGCAAATCGCCCCAAGGCCCAGCCAACCTGCGCTGTATAAGTACAGAATATTTTTGATTTCCGTGTTGCTTTGATACATCGACACCGCACAGAGATTGGCAGGTGTCTGTACATAACAGGGCAATCCGATTCGCTGGGAAACAGCGTCCCGCAAGGCGCTTTCCCAGGACAGAGCTGTCAGGCCCGCGGCTTCGCTGACTTGCCGTTTCGGGATCGCTGCTCCCACACCGACAAAAATCGTATCAGCAAACTGCCGGGACTGCAACAGCTCCTGATAAGTCCGCTGGACAAAAGCCAGCCAGGGTTCGATATTGTCACACACGGAAATGGTAGTGCTGGTTTCAAACAGGATATGGTTCGCAAAATCCAGCACGGAAAAGCTCCACAGATTTTCGCGCTGCAAGGTCAAGCATATGGAGCAGTATTTTGTAGTCTGAAAACAGTACTTGTCTGGCGTGCGCCCCACCGTTGAAAACGGATCCTTCTGCATGTAAAGAATCTTCAGGTCGCTCAAATCATTGCAGATGTTGGATACGGAGGAAAAACTCAGTCCCGTAGTTGCTGCAATGTCGCGCTTTGTCATCCCGGAGGAAAAACGAAGAGTATTTAATATTTTTCGCACATTTGCAATTTTAATGTCCGTTATATCCATATAATCAAACCTTCATCTGTTCCGAAATTTGATGAAAAGCGGCTTGGGATTTTTGCTGATTTCCTCAAAATTATACTTTCTACTTGTAATGATAACAGAAATAGCAGATCGGAGCAAGTTTTATTTCCAGATTTATTGGATAAATCCAAACCGGTCGGATATTCCTAGGATTTTTGCCACTATCCGGCATAAGTCTGCTAAAAATGTCCCAACCACTTGTACTGCAAGCAGTTGGGACCGCATTTCATTGATTTAAATTGGTATCCGCCGTCTAAGGCGGTCCGATATTCCTTCCCCTGCCATAGCAGGTGCGCAGGCCTTTGTTAGCATCTGCTTCCTCAAGCTGGCAGCACATTCCGCTTCAGGCTGGTGTAGGCCAGGACGATATAGACGGCGTAAACCAGGAAGAAGACAGCCAGGGCGGACAGAACGATCACACCGGGGCTGGAGGCCCCCACCATAACCCCCGGTTCCGGGAGGCTGGCCAGGTGGAGGATAAAGGGCGCCCCGATGAGCACTGGAGGGACGGCGGGCAGAGCGTAATAGATGGCGAACTGGGTGCGCAGAGCCTTTGCCATCTCCCGGCGGTCCATGCCCAGCTTTTGCAGCAGAGAAAACTGCCGCTTATACCGCTCGCTCTCGCTGAGCTGCTGGATAGTGAGGATGGTTGCGGCAGTCATGGTGAGGGACAGGGCCAGGTAGTACAGGGGGAAGACGCACAGGGCAGTCTGGGAGGCCATCTCCGCCTCCTCCTGGGCCCTGGTGGTGATGGCATTGCTGGAAATCCCGGAGCTGGTGCGCTCGTTGATGTCCCAAAGGTCATAAAACTGCGCCCTTGTCACCGGCTGAACTGTCTTGGCGGCGTAGGCCCAGTGGTGAACCTCCAGCCCCTCCACTACCTCGTCCGGCACCACCAGGATGTAGCCCCGCCCGTTGACAGTGCCGTCGCTCTGGGACAGGTGCTCGGTGTACACGCCCCCGGGCTGGAGGGTGACGTCCCCCAGAGTAAGGGGTTCCCGGTAATCCCTCAGAACTTCTTCCAGATAGGTCATGCAGTGGAACAGGTACTGCCCCTCTTTCAGCTCCACCGTCCGATAGCCCGCAATGGCCCGCAGAGCGGCGTAGTCGCTCCAGCGCAGGACGGGTTCCTGTACAAAATTGAAGTAGTAGTAGACGGTATGAGCTTCAATATAGTCCCGCACTGTGTGGCCGCCGGAGAGGTAGACCTGATACTCCAGGGACTGCTCCACCGGGATATTTTCGTGGATGTAATCCAGATAGACGGAGGGGTCCCGGTCATCTCCCACGCCGAGATACAAGTCAAAACAGGCATTCTCCGCCGCCCGGCCCTCAAACAGTCCCCGGAAGACCAGCCCGCTGCCCTCGGAGATGATGGTGGCGGTAAAGATCATGGCGATGGTGGCCATGAGCACCCCCATGGTGGCCAGCTTGGCGGTGAGGCTGCGAAACACCAGCAGATTTTGCCCCTTATACTTCCGGGCGGGCCGCTTGTCAAAGAAGGCGGGCACCCCGGAGGCGAAGCTGAGGAAGAAGCCAAACAAAAATAAAATCAAACAGCCCGCCCCGGCGGTGGCGATGGTAAGGTTCCGCACCATAATCAAAAATGTCCCAGCAACGCCCAGCACGATGGAGACCCCGAAAATCCAGCGGCGCTTTTTCCCCGTCTGGATAACCACGCCCTCGTTGAGCCGGTCGGAATAGATCAGGTCGTGAATGTTAGCCTTGCGGATATACCTGCGGCTCCGGCGCAGGGCAAAGAGGTAGATCAGGCCAAAGCAAACGACCGTCAGCCCCAGGGCGGGGAGAGAGAAGCCGAAGGAGAAGCGGTAGGGCTGCTTGAACAAGGCGAGGGTCAGGGCCCGGAAGGCCTGGTAGAGCAGCCCGCCCAGGACCGTCCCCAGCGCCAGGGCGCAGCCCCCCACGGCCAGGTTTTCCAGAAAAAACAGCCGGGCCACCTGCCGGTTCTCCAGGCCGATGAGCAGGTAGGTGCCCAGTTCCCGGCCCCGGCGCAGGAGCATGAACTTTGTGGCGTAGGCCACCAGCCAGCCAAAGACGCACACCACCACCACCGTGGCCAGAGCAATCATGAACGGCAGCATCTCCATGGATTGAGCCAGGGTGCTGATTTCTCGGGAGAAGGTGAGGGCGTTGAAGGAGTAGAGCAGGGCGGCGGCCATGACTACCGTGACAAAGTAGACCAGATAGTCCTGGGCCTGGCGCTTGGCGTTGCGCAGGGAGAGCTTAGATAACGTCACTGACATCACCCCCCAGCGCGGCCAGCACATCCAGGATCTCGTGGTAAAATACCGGCCTGCCCCGGTCCCCCCGGAGCAGCTCGTTAAACACCCGGCCGTCCTTGAGGAAGAGCACTCGCTTGGCGTAGCTGGCGCTGTAGGCGTCGTGGGTGACCATGAGGATGGTGGCCCCCATCTCCCGGTTCATGGCGGTCATGATCTCCAGCAGATTTTTGGATGCCTTGGAGTCCAGAGCTCCGGTGGGCTCGTCGGCCAGGAGGAGGGACTGCCCCGCCACCATAGCCCGGGCGCAGGCCGCCCGCTGCTTCTGGCCCCCGGACACCTGGTAAGGGAATTTTTCCAGAATGTCGGGGATGCCCAGCTTTCCGGCCACCTCACGCACCCGGTTCTGCACCGCTCCCGGGTCCTGATGGTTCAGAGAGAGGGCCAGGCCGATGTTCTCCTCGATGGTGAGGGTGTCCAGCAGGTTGAAGTCCTGGAACACAAACCCCAGCCGCTCCCGGCGGAACTTGGCCAGCTCCGCCTCTGACAGGTCGGCCACACTCACCCCGTCCAGGAGAATCTTCCCGGCGCTGATGGTGTCGATGGTGGAGATACAGTTGAGCAGGGTGGTCTTGCCGGAGCCGGAGGCCCCCATGATGGCCAGAAACTCTCCGGCCTCCACGTCGAAGCTCACCCGGTCCAGGGCCTTGGTGACGTTGTTTTTGCTCCCGTAATATTTTTCAATGTTCTGTACTTGCAGCATAGCGCTGACCTCCTTTGCTTGCGGCTCTATGGTACACCAAAAGCGAAGGATGTTGTATCGAATTGATATCGATTTGCCTTACAGTTTTGTAAGGTTTTCCCTGTGTAGGGCGCGACGACCCCGGCGCGCCGTATTTTCATTTGGGATGCGTCCTTGGGAAGGCGGGCCGCCGGGGTCGTCGGCCCCTACAGCGCCTCCTTGGTAGGAAAGGTCAGGGTCACCGTGGTTCCCCGCCCCTCCTCCGAGGTGATCTCCAGCCCCAGTTCCAGAAAACCGGCCAGCTTTTTGCACAGGTACAGCCCCATACCGGTGGACCCGCCCCGGGCCCGGCCATTGCTGCCGGTGAAGCCCCGGCTGAAGACCCGGGGCAGCTCGTGGGTGGGAATGCCCATGCCATTGTCCGCCACGGTGAGCTGCACCTGCTTCCCCAGAGAGCGGGCGGAGACGGTGACCACCGGTTCCTCTCCCCGGTAACGGGCGGCATTCTGAAGCAGCTGGCCCAGGATGAAAACCGCCCATTTCTCATCGGTATAGACGGAGCGCTCCAGCCCCTCCGTCTCCACCCGGACCCCGCTCTGAATCAGGAGAGAGCGGTGGTTCCCCACCGCCCTGGCCACCAGCTCAGACAGCTCGGTCTGGCGGATGACGCAGTCCCGCTCCGGGCTCTCTGCCCGGGCATAAAACAGCGCCCGCTCCACATGCTCCTCGATCCGGGCCAGCTCTCCGGTAAGCTTCCGGCGGGTATCCCCGTCCAGCTCCCGACAGATGAGCCGGGCGGAGGTGATAGGCGTCTTGATCTCGTGGACCCATTGCTCCACATACTCCCGGTACTCCCGCTGAGACGCCCGAGCGTCGGACACCGCCCCGGTCATGGCCCGCCCCGCCCGGCGGGTCAGATCAAACAGCCGCCGTTCATAGAGATTTTTAGGAGGTGGAGCACACTCGGCAAAGAGATATTTCTGGTCCAGGCCGTCCAGAACAGCCTCCAGCTCCCGGAGCCGGGCCCGTTGGCGGAAAAAGTCGGACAGCTGTACCGCCGCAAAGACCAGCAGCAGGGCCAGAAGTAAAATCGCCAGCACGCCGGCCTGGGTGCCGGTGGCCCGGAGGAACAGAGCCGCCGCAGTTACACAGAGCAGCTGAATCGTAATCCGAACCAGCCGGTCGGACAAAAATTCTCCCAAAGTCATAGCTGATACCCCATTCCCCGCCGGGTTTTGATGATGTTGGGCAGGCCAATCCCCTCCAACTTGACTCGCAAACGGGTCATGTTGACGCTGAGGGTGTTGTCGTCGATGTAGATCTGACTGTCCCAAAGGGCCTCAATCAGGTCGGCCCGGGAGACGACCTGCCCCGTGTGCCCCATGAGGTAAGCCAGTATTTTCAGCTCGTTTCGGGTCAGCTCCACTGACTTGTCCCCCGCTGAGGCTGTTCCTCGGGCCAGGTGGAGGGCCAGTTCGCCCGCCTCCAGAACGTCAGGCTCCGCCGTTCCTCCCGCCCGGCGCAGGACGGCACGAATCCGGGCCAGCAGAACCGGGATGTTGTAGGGCTTGGTAATGTAGTCGTCCCCACCCAGGCTCAGGGCCCGCAGCTCATCGGCGGCGGAATCCCGGCTGGTGACGAAGATAATGGGGGTGCGGCTGGTTTTTCGTATCTCCGCGCACAGAGATATCCCGTCCCGGCCGGGCAGGCCCAAGTCCAACAGGATCAGGTCGGGGGCCGCTTCCCGGATCTGTTGGGAAATGTTATTAAAATTGGTCACAGCAACAGCCTGATATCCCTCGTTCTCCAGCAAGAGAGCCAGTTCCTCACGGATTATGGGATCATCCTCAACAATGACAATTTTAAGCAAGATACCACCTCCTGCGGTTCACCTGAATTTATGAGACAAACGTCAGGCGCCAACATTTTAAAAAATCAATCCATATTTCCGAATCCGGTATTGCAGGCTCTGGCGGAGGATGCCCAGGGTCTGGGCGGTGCGGGAGATATTATAGCCGCAGTGGTCCAGCGCCTGGGCGATGACCTGCTTCTCATAGCCGTCCATCAGCCCTTGCAGGGTTTCCCGGGAAAAGTCGATGGCCGGGAGGGGGGCGGCGGGCTCACTGCGGTGTTTCAGCAGATAGGGGGGCAGGTGGCGCACCTCCATCACCTGGGAGTCGGTAACATTCTGGGCGTAGTCCAGCACGTGAAACAGTTCCCGCACGTTGCCCGGCCAGTGGTAGGCCCGCAGGACGGCGATGACCTCCGGGTCAATCCGGGTGACGGCGTGGACAAACTGGTAGGCGGTGGCCTCCAGGTGGTAGCGGATCAGCTCCTCCAGGTCCTCCAGGTGCTCCCGGAGGGGGGGCAGCTCAAGCATCACGGTGGACAGCCGGTAGAACAGGTCCCGGCGGAAGGTGTTTTCCGCCACCGCCTTGAAGGGGTCCTCGTTGCAGGAGGAGATTACCCGCACGTCCAGCCGCAGGTCCTGACTGCCCCCCACCCGGCGGAAGGTCTTTTCCTGGAGGACACGCAGAATTTTAGACTGCATGGCCAGGCTCATGGAGTTGAGCTCGTCCAGGAACAGGGTGCCCCCGGCGGCCTCCTCCAGGTAGCCCGCCTTGTCCTCGCTGCCGGTGAAGCTGCCCTTTTTGGTGCCGAACAGAAGGCTCTCGATGAGGGTCTCCGGGACGGCGGCGCAGTTGATGGCCAGGAACTTTCCGCTCCGGCGGCGGCTGGAGCGGTGGATGCTCTGGGCGAAGATCTCCTTGCCCGTCCCCGTCTCCCCCACCAGCAGGATGGGGCTGTCCTGGGGGGCCACTCGCCGGGCCAGCTCCACCGCCTCCCGCAGCTTGGGGCAGCTGCCAATCACATTGTCAAAGGTATAGCCGGAAAAACTGATCTTTGGAGGTCTCTGAGAGAAGGCGGACAGCGCCTTCCCGGTGGCCTCCATTTTTTTCATATTACGCTCCACAATCTCCGCCGTCTGCTCAAAGACCACCGCCCCCAGCAGCTCCCCCTCCCGGAAGATGGGGTAAGAGGTGTTGGCCGAGGCGATGGGGGCGGTGCTGAAGTCGTTGGCCCGGAAGCTGTCCACCCGGTCGATCACCGGGGCCTTGGTCTGGAGGGCGGTCATGGTAGTGCTGATGGTCTCGTCCAGGTTGTACAAATCCAGGAGGTGCCGCCCCTCCACGCTCACCCCGCTGGGGATGCGGGAGATACCCCGGCTGGCCCGGTTGAAGTAGACCGCGCAGGCGTTTTTGTCATAAATCTGCACCCCGTCGGTGACCTGGTCCAGGGCCCGGGCCAGGAGATAGGGCCGGTTGTCCTCCCGCTTGAGGAGCAGCCAGCGCCCGCCCTCGGGGGCGGGGAGAAGCTGGAAATAGAAGGTGTTTTCCTCCCAGACCAGCACCCCGCTGTCCCCCTCCCGGGGCAGGTCAAAGGCGTCCCGGGCCGGCCGCCGGGCGGCGGCCCAGCTCTCAAAGAGGTCCCGGTACAGGTCCTCCGCCTCCCGGCTGCCCCAGGCCACCCCACAGAAGCAGTCTGAGGGGTCCAGCGTGAACAGAATGTCATAGAGCATGGAAAGTCTCCCCTTTCGCTGTGATTTCGCCCGCCGGGCGGGACGGACGCATCATATGCGTCCCTGCAGAGTGCTCAAAACCTCCGCAGCAGAAGACCCGCAGGGGCGCTTCATGAAGTGTCCGCATTGACAAGGCCGATTTCCAAGGTGTCCCTGCCAGTGTACCGGAATCCCTGGCCGCTGTCAATCCTTATGCAATTAAAATTTGCAGTTCGCAAAATAGTTTTGCTCCTGCGCCGGTAAAATCACGCCCATCTCCCAAAATGTCCCCGAAGCCCCAAGGCACTTCCCGGTTGTTTTGCACAAATCAGACGCAGCTTATTCGTGCAGGTGACACAAAGTTTCGGGCATTTTCTTCATTTTCCTCTCTTTGGCCCGGCGGTTGCTCTATAAAAAGCCAGACTGTAAAGAAAGGAGAGTATGCGGTCCTTTCGCCGCATACGGAGAGAAACATGAAACATGAGAACAAGCCGATCCGCTGGGATGTATTCATCCCCTGCTTTGTGGTCATCGGCGGCGCGGCCCTGCTGGGCATCGTCAACAACAGCTGGCTGACCAGCGTGACCTACACCATGTTCGACTGGTCGCTGAGCACCTTCGGCTGGCTGTACCAGATCGTGGCCATGGTCACCCTGCTGCTGGCCGCCCTGCTGCTGTTCACCAAGGTGGGCAAGATTCGCTTTGGCGGCCCGGAGGCCAAGGCCAAGCACTCCTTTGGCTCCTGGTTTGCCATGACCCTCACCGGCGGCATCGCCACCGGCCTGATTACCTACGGCGTCAATGAGGTGCTTATCTACTACGGCAACATCTACGGCGAACTGGATGGCTACGGCATCACCCCCCTGACCCAGGAGGCGGAGCTGTTCGCCATGGGCCGCTGCTTCTACAACTGGACCTTTATCCCCTACGCCATGTACGCCCTGTCCGGCGTGCTCATTGCCTACATGTACTTCAACCGCAAAAAGCAGCTGTCTGTGGCCGCCTCCCTCACCCCCATCTTTGGGGAGAAGGTGACCCAGGGCATCTGGGTGGTGCTGGTGGATGTGCTGTCCGTGCTGGCCATCGCTCTGGGCCTGGCCTCCTCTCTGGGCGCCGGCCTGGCCCTTATCGGCTCCGGCCTTTACTCCGCCTACGGCGTGGAGCAGAGCCCCATCGTTTGGGTCGCCCTCACCGCAATCATCACCATCACCTTTACCATCGCCTCGGTCACCGGCATCGACAGGGGCATCAAATGGCTGGCCGGTTTGACCTCCAAGATTTTCTATGTGCTGCTGGTCCTGCTGTTTGTGATCGGCCCCACCATCTACATCCTGAACATGGCCAACGTGGGCCTGGGCTACTGGCTGGACCGGTTCTGGATGTGGGGCTTCGACCCCTACACCGTGGGCGGCTCCGCCCTGGTCACCTGGTGGACCATGTATGACTGGGCCATCTGGATTGCCTACGCCCCCCTGATGGGAATTTTCTTCGCCATCATCGCCTACGGCCGCACCGTGCGCCAGTTCCTTATCGTCAACTGGATTCTGCCCGCCTCCTTCGGCTTTGTGTGGTTCTCCGTGTGGGGCTCCACCGCCCTGGAGTGGCAAAAGAGCGGCAGCGCCGACATTATCTCCGCCATTCAGGCGGGCGGGGCCACCACCGGCCTGTGGGAGTTCCTCAAGAATGTCCCCCTGGGCATGATTATCATTCCTGTTATCATCCTGGCTCTGATTGCCGCCTTCTCCACCACGGCGGATACCATGTCCACCACCATCGCCGCCCTGTGTACCAAGGGGGCTCGCCACGATGAGGAGCCCGCCATCTGGCAGAAGATCATCTGGGGCGTGTCCATCGGCGTGATCGCCTGCGTCATGGTGGCCTTCGGCGGCGGCGCCCAGGGCGTGGACGGCGTGAAGTACCTGGCGGCCTGCGGCGGCTTCGTGGTGCTGGTGGTGTTCATCTTCCAGGTGGCGGCCGCCTTTAAGGTGTTCTTCTTCGACCCCGAGACCAAAAAGGATATCGTGGACAGCGTGGACCAGATCGAGGGGTGACTCCCTCAGTCACCGCCTTCGGCGGCGACAGCTCCCTCAGAGAGGGAGCCTTTGGGCGGAAACAAAAAGCCTCCCTCTCAGAGGGAGGTGGCCCGAAGGGCCGGAGGGAGTCAAGTTTTAAAAGTTTGAGGTGTTTTGAAATGGAAGATATGAAAACACTTGTACTGGGTGAGCCCATCACCCTGGAGGACTTCGTCTCCGTGGCCCGGTTCGGGCGGAAGGTGGCGTTTTCCCCGGAATACATAGCCCGCGTAAACCGCTCCCGGGCTCTGGTGGAGCAGTGGGTGGAGGAGGAGCGGGTGATGTACGGCGTCACCACCGGCTTCGGGGCCCTGTGTACCAAGGCCATCGACAAGGAGGCCACCGCCCAGCTCCAGGAGAACATCATTCTGTCCCACTCCGTCTCGGTGGGCGAGCCCCTGAGCGTGGAGCGGGTGCGGGGCATCATGCTTATGGTGCTGCAAAACATCGGCCAGGGGTACAGCGGCGTGCGGATGTGCGTGCTGGAAAAATACCGGGACTTCCTCAACGCCGGTCTGACCCCCTACGCCCCCGGAGACGGCAGCGTGGGCTACCTCTCCCCCGAGGCCCATATGGCCCTGGTGCTGCTGGGCCGGGGGAAGGCCTACTACCAGGGCGAGCTGCTGGAGGGGGCCGAGGCGTTGGCCCGGGCCGGGCTGGAGCCCATGGTCCTCTCCTCCAAGGAGGGGCTGGCCCTGGCGTCCGGCACCACCTCCGCCACCGCCATGGCCGCCCTGGCCCTCTATGACATGCTCAACGCCGCCAAGTCCGCCGACATCGTGGGGGCCATGTCCCTGGAGGCCATGAAGGGGGTTATCAACGCCTTCGACCCCCGGGTGATGGCCGTCCGGCCCCACCCTGACCAGCTCAACGCCTCGGAGAATGTCCGCCGGATGCTCAAGGGGTCGGGCATTATGGAGAAGTACCGGGGCAGCCGGGTGCAGGACGCCCTGTCCCTGCGGTGCATCCCCCAGCTCCACGGCGCGGCCCGGAAGACCCTGGAGGACGCGAAGAAGACCATCGAGATTGAGATGAACTCCTGCTGTGACAACCCCATTATCTGGCCCGAGACGGGCAACGAGGACGTGATCTCCGCCTGCAACGCCGATTCCGCCTATGTGGGCATGGAGATGGACAGCGCCTGCATCGCCGCCGTGGGGTTGGCGAAGATGTCCGAGCGGCGGAACAACCGCATTGTGGACGGCTCCCTGTCGGGCTACCCCTACTTCTGCATCAAAAACCCGGGGCTGAATTCCGGGCTGATGATCCCCCAGTACGTTCAGGCCGGCCTCCTCAACGAGATGCGGATGCTGGCCACCCCCTCCACCATCGACAACACCCCCACCTGCGGCAACCAGGAGGACTACGTGGCCATGGGCTACAACGCCTGCAAGAAGGCGGGCCCCATGGCGGAGAAGCTGGAGTACATGCTGGCCATTGAGCTGCTCAGCGTGTATGAGGTGCAGCAGTTTGTGGACCCGGACGTGGCCCGCGCCCCCGCCACAGCGGCGGTGCTGGCCGAGGTCGGCAAGACGGTGCCGGTGATGGAGAAGGACATCTTCCTCCACCCCTACATCGAGTATTTGAAGGACTTTATCCACTCGGGCGGACTGATCCGGGTGGCCGAACAGGTGACAGGAGCACTGAGCTGATATGAAAAAAGAAGTTGTCCGCGTAGAGATGGACCTGAAAAAGATTTTCCTCACCCCTCCCAACACCCGCCGGGAGCAGATCACCCTGCTGGTGATGATGGTGGTCCTCTTCATCATGTTCTTCGGCCCCATCTGCTTCACCGAAATCCATCCGGTGAAGGCCATCCTGCTGTCCTGCCTGCCCGCCCTGTCGGTCTCCTGGGGGTGGATTGTCCTGCTGCGGTCTCTGTTCCGCAAGTCAGAGTTCTGCCGCTGAAGCTGGATGCGCCTTCGCAGGCTTTATGCAGGGGCGGACATTGTCCGCCCCTGCACAGATGTTATGAAAATCAATCAGCATAAAATGTGCGGCCTGTCCTGGAAAAACCAGGCAGGCCGCCTTCTTTAAAACAGGGTCTTTTCGTTTTGCAAAAACAGTTTTTCGTTGATCTCCGACAGGGGGGTGCGGTGAATCATGCCGTGGCTGATGATGGCGTCCCGCTTCAGCTTGGGATAGATGGGGGCGTAGCCCACCCGCTTCAGCAGCTGTTGGACCGCCTCCAGACCGGCGTCCATACCGATACACAGGCACAGCAGCCGGTCCCGGGAGGGCTTGCGCCGCCCGGAGAAGACCTGATGGAGGTAGACCTCGCTCATTCCCGTCCGCCGGGCCAGCTCCGCCTTGGACAGGCTGCATCTCTCATAGAGCTTCGTCAGAAACGCGGATATGTCCGCATCCGTGAAATGTGCTTCGTTCTCTGTGATATACTGGTCCAGGTTGGGCTGGCTCATCAGCTCCTGGCTCAGATCGTCGGTGGATTTCTGCCTCATATCCTGTCAACCTCTCTTTACTTTTTCCGGGGGAGTCGATATAATGTTGTTATAATTGTACAGAATCATCCGGCAAAATACAATATGCCAGCTGCATAGTGTTTCAAATTTTGAGGTGATTGTCATGTATTCCTGGTTATCAGAGCAGCTGCGGACCGAATTTGAGGTAGTCCGCCTTTTGAAGGAACGTCCCCGGGGCAGTGTGCGGCTGATCCGGCACAACGCCGGGGGCAACCAGTTCATCCTCCGCCACTTCCAGGGAAACGGCGAGGTATACCGCCGGCTGCTGAGCTGTTCCTGCCGCTACCTTCCCCTGGTCTATGAGGCGGCGGAACAGGACGGAGAAAATATCGTCATTGAGGAGTTCGTCCAGGGGGACACCCTGGACTTCCTTTTGAAGGAGGCTTTGTTCTCCCCCCAGGAGACAAAGCAGACCATCAAGCAGCTGTGTCAGGGGCTGTGGGTGCTCCACTCCATGGCCGCCGTCCACCGGGACATCAAACCGGAAAACGTGATTCTCCGGGGGAGCGATGCGGTGCTTATCGACTTCGATGCCGCCCGCCTCCACAAACCCCAGGCCGAGGCGGACACCCAGATCCTGGGCACCACCGGCTTTGCCGCCCCGGAGCAGTACGGCCTGGGCCAGTCGGACACCCGGACGGATATCTACTCCCTGGGTGTGCTGATGAATGTGATGCTCACCGGCCAGCACCCCTCCAAAAAGCTGGCGGAGGGCCGGCTGGGCCGGGTCATCCAGCGGTGCACCCAGGTCAACCCGGCCAAGCGGTATAAGGACGTGCTGCATCTGATGGAGGCGCTGTGATGGAAGTGTGGAAAAGCTGTCCCCACTGCGGAGCCCAGCTGCCGGATGCGGCATCCTTCTGCCCCCACTGCGCACAGAATATCAGTGAGCGCAAAGAGGTAACTCCTCCGCGGCATATGCCGCGGAGGGCGCTATATAGCGCCCTGATGGTCTTCCTTGTCCTGGCTGTCGCCCTGGCGGCCTGGACTTATACCCGGCCCAAGGTCTACGACAACGGCACCGCCGAGGTGATCTACACCGACAGCGACGGCTCCTACCAGCTGCTGCTCAACCACTTCGGGGACCGCTTCCAGCCCATGGCCGACTACGCCGAGGAGGTGGAGGAGGGGACCACCTCAAACAAGCCCTCCCGGCTGTTCATCAACCACATGGACACCGGCGTAAACGCCAAGGAGGTCTTTCTCCGCAAGGTGGAGGCCATCAATGTGGAGCTCCTGCGGGGCGGCGACAGCCTGGAGCCCTGGCAGTACACCCAGCCCCAGGCCTCAGACTACGACCCGGAGGCCGCCTCCCGAAGCATCCTGACCTACACCGACCGCAGCGGCGACATGGAGCTGCGGTGGACCATCCGCATGAAAAACGGCGACACCATCCGCCTGTACCAGCGGATGGCGCTGGGGGTGGTTCCCACCCGGCACTTCTACCCGGAGGACGTGCCCATGGACACGATGGCTGACCTCCAGGCCCTGGTGGACGAGGTCAACGAGACCATCACCTCCGACGTGATTGTCTACATCCACCTGCCCGCCGTCACCTACGAGGGCAGTCTGCTGCTGGAACAGCGGTCCATGAACCTCATCGGCAGCGAGGGCCCGGACGGGACACGCACCACCTTCACCGGCACCCTTCAGGCCACCGCCCAGAAGGGCTACATCTGCCAATTTCAAAACCTGTGCTTCACAGGAGACGGCGAGGGGGTGGGGGTGTCCGCCTCCGCCCGGATCAACTTCAACCACTGCCAGTTTACCGGGTGGCGCACCGGCGTGCTGTGCTACGGCAACTCCTGGGTGAACATCAAAGACAGCGTCTTTGAGGACAACACCGTGGGCTTCCATTTCAACTCCACCAGCGACAACCGAAACGACCACATGTACAGCGGCAACCTGTTCCGGCGCAACGGCACCGCCGTCCTTCTGGAGAGCGTCCCCGGCGGCCAGGCCCTGTACTTCGAGGGCACCCGCTTCTCCCGCAACGGCGCGGACATCGACAACCGCTGCGGCCACGAGGTGAGCATCGCCGCCGCCATCTTTGAGTAGAGAGGAAACATAATCCATGAACGAGGAGACAAAATCCTGCCCCCACTGCGGGGCACAGCTTCCAGAGGGGGCATCCTTCTGCCCCCACTGCGCGCAGGATATCAACCAGCGCAAAGAGGTATCACCACCTCGGCATATGCCGAGGTGGGCGCTGTACAGCGCCCTGATGGTCCTCGCCGCCCTGCTGCTGGCCGGGGGGCTCTACCTCCGCAGCCGTCCCCAGGTCTACGACAACGGCGCCGCCGAGGTCCTCTATACCGACGGCGGCGTCACCTATCAGGTGCTGGCCGGCTGGATAAACGACCGTTTTGATCCGGCCCAGGAGATCTCCCAGCAGGTGGATGTGAGCGACGAGTTGTACATCTTCCCCCAGTGTCTGTATATCAACCACCCGGAGAGCAGCGCCAACGCCAAGGACGAATTTATGGAGAAGGTGGAGCAGGTTACCGCCGCCTTTGTGGAGACGGACAGCGAGGAGCTGCCCTGGACCTGCGACGAGCCGATCCCCCGACCGGACTACGCCCCAGAGGCCGCCCTGGTCTCCTCCATCCACTATTACTCCAGCAGCGGTCAGGGGACCCTCCGGTGGACCATCAAAATGAAGAACGGGGACCTTATTCACCTCTATCAGGCCATGGAAGCCCACCCCCTGGAGGTCTACCGCTTTACCCCGGAGGACACGCCCCTGAACACGGTGGAGGAGGTACAGGCACTGCTGGACAGCCTAAATGAGATCACAGAGGGCGGACCGAACACCGTGGACATCCATCTGCCCCCTGTGACCTACGACGGAGGCCTCACCATCCCCCGGGAGATCAATCTCTACGGCACCGAGGAGGGTGGACGCACCGTTTTTACCGGCCCCATTCGCATACCGACCCCAATCAAAAGACACACTTGGATCTATGACATCGACCTTGTGGGGGACGGAAGCAGCGTAGGCCTGTCCGCCTCCTCCAGCGCATTCCTTTTAGGCTGTCGTATCTCCGGCTGGCGCACCGGCGTGCTGGTGCAGGACGCTTGGGTCAGCGCCTTTGAGTGCACCTTTGAGGACAACGGCATCGGACTCCATTACAACGCCGACACCGCGTTCCCAATGAGCTCCCACTACAGAGGGGACATCTTCCGAAACAACGACACCGGCATCCTTTTTGAACGGGTGCCCAACCGGATGGCCCTGAGTTTCCCCGAGGTGGTGTTCTCCGGCAACGGCACCGACATCGACAACCGCTGCGGCCAGGAACTGGATTTGAGCGAGGCGGTCTTTGAATAGCTGGATCGGAATGGCAGACAGGGTCGGCTTCTATTCGCAATCAGGTGAACAGATCCAAAATCAAGGGCAGACCGCTTTCGGTCTGCCCTTCAGGCTGTCAAAGAAGCGAAATTTCACGGGACACGGGGGAGGAAAAAGAGGAGTTCAATATCATCAACGTCTGTCTCCCCGCAATCTGACCATTGACAGTGTCAATCTGGAGATGACAACAACCGGGCACTCCGCCCTGAGGATAGGCCGGGATCTGGTGATTCAGAACTCGAAAATCACCACGAAAGACAGTGGAGACGGCGGGGATTTTTACGTGAGCCGTTTCATCAGGTTCTCCGACAGTACAATAGACATGAGTGGAATCAACGTAGAATATCCCTCAATATATTTGGATAATACCTACTGTCCCGCAGAACTGAAGGTCTCCCCAGCCGTGGTAATTGAAGACAGTGACCTGAAAATCGGGGGGCAAAAGAACGCAATCTCGGATTCATACTCTATGTGGTAGATGGCGGTGCTGATATCAAGGATTCAACACTCACCACCATAAACGACCGGATCAGGATTGCTGTCGCGGGCGGCACATTGAACATAACCGGCGCCTCAAAAATCGACTCTGGAAGCAAATTAGCTGTCCGTGCACTGGAAAAAGCAGTGGTTGGAGCGGACGCAGTTGTTCAGGGAGCCAGTGCCGACGGGAAGCCTTTGGTCAATAACGGTATGATATCCCTGCCCGATGGGATCACGGCAGAGCAGCTGAATGAACCGGGCGGAGCCCTGCATTATTACGGCGGCGGGACCATAAAAGTCGGGGACAACGATGTATACCATTCCCTTCGCTTTGCTCCCCGGAACGGAACGCCGTTGGATGAGGTTGAGGCACAGTGGATTTTGAATGGGAGCACGGACATACCACTGGAAGCCCCTGAAAAAGAAGGCTATACCTTCATGGGCTGGTACACCAATGAGGAATGCACTGCCGCTTACGATCCCAGCACCCCTATAACCCAAAGCTTTTTGCTGTATGCCAAGTGGGACGAGGCATCATATAAAATGTGCTTTGACTCCTAGGGCGGCACGCCTGTTGCCGACCAGACCATCACCAAAAACGGGACCGTCGCCAGACCCGCCGACCCCACCCGGGACGGCTACACCTTCGGCGGCTGGTACACCGACGCGGGTTGCACCACAGTCTACGATTTCAGCGCGCCTGTAACCGAAAACCTGACGCCGCACGCCAAGTGGACCCAAAACTCCAGCGGGCCCTCCGGCGGCGGGTCTTCCGGCGGGAGCGGCGGCTCCAGCTCCACCACCACGACCCAAAATCCCGATAGCTCCACCACGACCACCACCACCGACAAAAAGACCGGCACCGTCACCGAGACTACCAGGGCCCCGGGCGGCACCAGCGTTACCGTGGTGACCGACAAGGCGGGCAACATGACCACCGAGGCCAGCATCCCCCGGGGGACGGGCTCCGCCACCCTGCCCGTGCCCGTGGAGGCGGTGATTGTCGCCCCGGACGGCTCCGAGACGGTGGTGCGGAAATCCGTTCCCACAGAGGGCGGCGTGGTTGTAACGGTGGAGGGCTCCGCCGTGGTGAAGCTGGTGGACGCGGGGAGGACCTTCTCCGACGCGCCCAGGACCCACTGGGCGGCGGACGCGGCGGCCTTCGTCAGCGGCCGAGAGCTGTTCAGCGGCACCGGCCCGAACACCTTCAGCCCCGACCAGCCCATGAGCCGGGCTATGCTGGCGGTGGTGCTCCACAATCTGGAGGATAACCCCGTCTCCCGCTTCACCGGCAGCTTTGGCGATGTGGCGGATAGCTCGTGGTATGCGCAGGAGGTGGCCTGGGCCGCAGAGCGGGGAATTATCAGCGGCTACGGCGGCGGACAGTTCGGCCCCGAGGACCCCATCACACGGAAACAGCTGGCGGTGATGCTCTGGCAGTATGCCGGCCTGCTCCCCCAATCTGCTGCTGCCCTTCGGTGACGCGGACCAGGTCAGCCCCTGGGCTGCCGATGCCCTGCGCCGGGCAGTGGACCGGGGCATCCTTAGCGGCAGAGGGGGCGGCGTGCTGGACCCCACAGGCACCGCCACCCGAGGCCGCACAGATGCTGAAAAATTTTTTGGAACAGCAGAACTAAGTCAAAACCTCCGGCTAAGCCGGAGGTTTGAGTAGGCCCTAGATAGCGTCTACACGGGTTAAGCACGGATAGTAGCCCAAATAGCGATACAA
>CATEPI010000023.1:0-47400 GCA_949525845.1 uncultured Eubacteriales bacterium | reverse complement strand
CAAAACTGGTATACTTTGTGGCGAAATTTGGCCCTTTTTACTTGACTGCTTACAAGCTCCCTACCTCCCCCTTTGGGGGAGGTGGCACGGCGAAGCCGTGACGGAGAGGGCCGTCCCCCACAACACACAAAGGAGGAACACACCTATGCCAAGCAATCAAACACCCAACTATGCGCTCAACCAGTGGGAGCGGGACGACCGGGTCCTTATGGACGATTTCAACGCAGACAACGCGAAGATTGACGCGGCTCTTGGAGCGCACGCGGTCCTGTTGGCGGGACTGGAGGCCCGGAAGGGCAACTGTCGGATTGAAGCCTTCCGCTTTCAGGGCACAGGGGTATACAACCAGAAAAGCCAGGTCGTTCTGGACTTCTCCGCGCGTCCTCTGTTTTTCTTCTACACGGGGACGAAATCATTCTTCTTCTCTACTGGAACCGACCGCTCCCACATCTATCTGGGCAACAGGCACACAGCGGTGGACAATGTGCTTACGCTGTCAAAGGTGGAGATGGAATGGGTGGACAACAGAGCAATCATTAAGGTCCCGTCTGACCTTGATGCCCTGAATGACAACGGGGATACCTATACTGGATTCGCCTTTTATGCGGAGGATGCGGAGGAGTAAGGAGCAATAGAAGGCCCGCCCCTTGCGGGGCGGGTCTTCGTGCCAGTCAAAAGAACCTGCAAAGAGGATCTTTTAGGTGGTACTTGTGTTCGCAGCGATGGTGCAACCAATAGCGGTAATGTCAGTGCTTCCAACGGTCAGCTCGAAGGTCAGGGTTACACCATTGACAGCCTGGGTCTTGGTAATGTCCTGGCCAGCGGGAGCTGTGGCTCCTGTCGCGGTGATGGTCACGGTAGTGCCAGTGGTCGCGCCAGTAGTCGCAGTGGTGGTAACCTTGATCTCCAGCTTGTCGCCAGACTTCGCATAAGTGGGAGTGCCGCCGGTGATAGCAGCGGTAGCGGCGCTTGCGCCGGTGCCCGCTGTGCCAGTAGCATTAGCAGTGAAGCCGCTCACGGCTACATAGCCGGTATTGATGACAACAGCATCAGTCACATTGGTCTTCACACTGGTCGCAGTAGCCGCATAGGCGGTGTAAGTGTACGTGCTACCACCGTTGCTGGACAGGATGTAACCCGTAGCGTCACCCTTAATGTCTGCAATCTTGAGCTTAGCATCGTCGCCGCGCTTAACATGCTCCACAACCTTATCATCCACGGTCACGGAGAAGTACTCTACCTTAGTAGCAGTGATATCAAACTCGACCTCATTGCCGTCCTCGTCGATAGCGGTCACCTTGTTGTTGCCCAGGTCCCACTTGCTGACACGCTTGAAGCCCGCGGCCTTGAGCGCCTCAGAGATGGGGGTCTTCGCATCGCCGTCAACAGTAACCAGCTCGGTGATCTCCAGCTTATCGAGGTCAGCAACAGCCTTGGCAGGGCTCTCGGAGTCTTCATACTCGCCGGAGCCGGTGATGACGTCGTTTTCAATCAGGTCCCAGATGATGACGCTGGTGGCAACGCCGCCCTCAAGGATGGCACTGACATGACCCTTGATGTTACCGTTCAGGCGGTTGACAGCCTTCTGCAGGCCCTTCTCGCCGTTGGAGTACTCAAAGATATCGTCCATGTCGGTGTCGTGCTTGCCGTCGATGCTCTTGTCCTGAATCAGGACGATGTTGGCGTCGTCAGCCACGGCGAAGCCCATCTTCTTATTCAGAACCTTGGTCTCAATCTGGAGGGTGTTACCCACCACGCTGACGTCGTACACGCGGTCGCCCAGGTCGTGGTGCAGAATCACGGTGTCGTTATCCTCAACGGAGTCCTCGACATACTCCATATTATTGATGTACTTACCAGCTGCAGGGGCAAACAGGGAATTGATATCAATAACCTTGCGGACGTTGCCGTCGGCGTCGTAGCGGACCTCATACCAGCCGTCGCGATCCATATCCTTGATGGCGGGGCTGCCGCTGCCCTTCTCGGTCAGCGTGGCGGTCTTGCCGTTGATGATCACATCGCGGTGCCAGGTCCACTCGTCCTTCTCCTTGTCATAGCCCTCCTGGCTCAGGCCGGGCTTGCCGTCGGCGCTGGTGACGAAGACGAAATCGGAGTTGGAGCCCTGGTCCTCGCCAACCACCACGGCGGCGACGACGTAGCCGTTATCCTTGAACAGGGTGTACACGCCCTGGGAGACATCGCCCATCAGCATGCCAGTCATCTTCTGGTACTTGCCGCCCACGCCGTCATCGAGGACGACCTGATCGGCGTTCCACGCCTGGAGGCTGGCGTTCTTCACGCCGGTGGTGACGCCGTCCACGCCGCTGATGACAACAGCGGGCTTGTCAACACCGTTAACGGTCTGATCGGCTTTGGCGATCAGATCGGTCTCGGCGGACAGATACACGGTGCTCTCGTTGCCGTAGACCCGCTTGAAGTCGCTGCCTACGATGCCGTACAGGGTGACGTGCTTCTTGTCAATCACGACCATATCATCGTCAGCGTCGCTGGAATCATAGACAGCAGCAACATTGGTCTTGTCCATGGTGTGGCTCTGACCAAACTTGTTGCCGTTGGCCTCGAAGGTGGTCTTATCGTTGGCAATCTCGGTCAGGATATAGTTGCCGTTCTTGTCCACGGTGTACTTACACCAAGTGTTCATCAGGGCGCTGATGTAGGTATCCTGCGCCGCAGCAGAAGCGGCAGCGCCATCGGCGGCGTTGACATCAGCGTGGGTCAGACCGTCCTTGCCGCCACCAGTATCCTGGCCGGTAAAGCGGTTGCCCTGCGCGGTCTCGCTCTTGTCCATCTTGATCTTGACGGTGTCAGAGGTGCCGTCCAGGAAGATGACGTTGCCCTCGGCGGTCTTGTTGGTCAGGTTGCTGGTGCGCTGGTCGATACCGGCCAGGAACAGGAACTGGTCGGGCTCCTCCAGAATCTCCAGACCGATGGCGTAGCCATACATATCCAGGAACACCCGGTAGTTGGTGTTCTTCATGTTGGTCTCGTCATACTCGTCCAGGACCTCGGTGTCATACAGGGCGGTATTGGCGTAATCATACTTGGTGCCGTCCGCATTCACCCAGGAGCCCTTCTTGAAGGAGGAGATGGAGGTGCTGTCGATGACCTCGGGATCAATGATCTCCTTGATCTCGCCCTCGGCCACGTGGACCAGAACGATATCGCCGTCCTTCACGTCCTTCACGTCGAACATGTCGCCGTCCACGGAGCGGTTCTCGATGTAGGCCTGCTTGCCGGCCTTGGCATCCTTGTCGCCGGTGTTCTTCACCAGGGCCTTGGCCTTGGTCACTTCCTCGATGCCGTAGATATCGAAGGAGGCCTCGTCCTTCTTCTCATTGTAGTCGTCGCTGGCCTGAGCCAGGTAGGTGTTGATTACGGAAATATAGACCAGGTCCTTGCTGTTGTCCACGAACACCTGAGTGAGCACGCCCTTGCCGGTAGCGCCCACGGCCTCAGTGTTGGTGCGGATCAGGTTGTTCTTGGTGAAGTAACCGTAATTCACATCCTCCTTGGGGTTCAGAACTTCCTTCTCGGTCTCGCCGTCAACAGTGATGACGAAGTCGTACCGGTCGATGGTCTCCTTGGTCAGCAGATCATAGAGCATCTTGCCGGTGACCTTCTCGGTGTACTCCTCACGGATCAGCTCCTTCTTGATGTAGGTGCCGATAGACTTGCCGTCATACTCCCAGTGGCGGGAGGGCCGGCCGAAGTCGTCCAGAGCGTTGTTGTTCAGCCGCAGGTCGCCGTTGTACAGCTCCTCGCCCAGCTGCACATAGTACTGGCCCTTGTGGTTGGCGTCAGAAGCCACGTCGCTGGTGCGGCCCTCGATGGCGTTGTACTTGGCCTCAGTGCTGGTGCGGGAGGTGTACTCGGCGCGATAGCCCACCTTCACACCGTTGACCTCAATGCCGGGAGTGCCGGTGAAGTCCACCATCTCGGAGCGCAGGGCATTCAGAGCCATCTGAGCCACCTGGTTCCGGGTCATGGGGGTGCTGCCGTCGGAACCCACGCCGTTGAACAGACCAATCTGGTTGCCCTGGCGGACAGTGACCAGCACGAAGCCGTCGCTGTAGTCCTCAGCGTTCTGGAAGTAGCCCAGGGCACGCATCATCATAGAGGCGGCCTCAATGGCAGTCACGGTGGCGCCGGGATCATAGATGCCCTCGCCGCGGCCGGACACGATGCCGTTGGCGGCGCAAGCGCCGACCCAGCCCCGCGCCCACTCAAAGTTGCCGCTCACGTCGGCAAAGGGGCAGGTGCTCACATAGTAGTTGTAATCCAGGTTCAGCAGCTTGCCCATGACCACCGCCATCTCAGCACGAGTGACGGGACGGTCAGGACCGAAGCCGCGGTCGTCGCCGACCATGACTTCGATTGCCTGCAAAACCTCGATAGCTTCGACGTTGTCGTCTGCGTCAACGTCGGAGTAGCCCGCAACCGCACTGGTGCCAATCACCATCATGCCCAGGAGCATGACAGAGGCCAGAGTGAGGCTGAGAGCCCGCTTCAGGTTTCTCATTCGGATTTCCTCCTTACAAAATTTTTCGGCCTGAGAGGGGCCGGGATTTGGATAAAAGGTGAAAATTTGTCCCATTTGGTAGTTTTCCGAAGATTTAACCTTTTTGAAACAATTTTCGCCATTTTATCCAAAAATTTCGAGGTTTTTCAACATTTTGCCCCTGCCACCGCCGTGTCACGCCCCTTGCGTGGGGGTGAAAAGTTGCGAAAGTGAGGAGAAAGTCCGTTAAAGCCGTCGCTTTCGATGTAAAAAAGTAAAACTGGTAGACATCTGGTAGACGTCCTAAAATATGGAAAGCTGTCAACCTCCTGCGGCGCAGGAAGTTGACGGCTTTTTTTGGTAGACATTTGGTAGACTTTCGAGGGATAACGGGGTGTGGCGGCAATATTGTTTCCGGTCGGTTTACAAAATCAGATTGTCTCAAGCTTCTCCGTCAAATTTCCTGCGCTGCTGGACGATTTCGGCGGATATCCGCCGAACATCACCTTCGCTTATGTCGAAAATATCCGCGATTTCTGAAATTCGGAAGCCCTCCTGGAGCAGCCTGACCAGTTCCTGATGTTCGGGGGAGAGGCGGCTGAAAAACCGTTCCCGGTCAATCTGATTGTCCAGCGAATCTGTCCAGTCGGAGCCGACGTCTGGAAGCGTGTCATAGAGGCAGAAGTCATCGCTGTCGCCGCAGGAAAGGGGCTGGTCCAGGGACCGCTGTCCAAACGTCTCGATGTACTGCTTATTCTCCTTGCGGAGCGTGGATTTGATGCGGTCCTCCAGATAGGCGCCCAAATCGCCGTAGCCGGGCCGGTATTCCTGTGCGGCGGCGCACATGGCCTCTGCCGCAATGGATTTGCGGTCCGCCAATGGGGTGCTCCTGCTCATCTGGTGGACAACTCCGTCCAGAATGGGGCGGAACAGGATTAAAAGCTGCTCCATATCGAATTGCCGGCGGCCGGTACTGTCCCGCTTGCGGCGGGGAATGATCCGGCCCAGCAGGTAGCCGGTGTGCTCATCCCGCTCCAGGGCAAAGGCCACAGGCAGGTGCAGTCCGGCCGCTGTAATCTGTGCCGACAGGGCCTGAGCGGTGAGTACGCCGCAGGCGGGACAGTCGATGCCGGCGCCGTGTCCGTCTGCGATGGCCAGAACCATGGCGGCAGTATCGAATCCCACCTGAATGAACCGGGGAAGCTTGCTGCGCAGAGTGCGTCCCAGACGGAGTTTCCCGTCCCGACTCACCGAGGCCCGGAGAAGCTTCCGCCGGTCCTCCTTTTCAAACCATCGGAATTTGTAGTTGATTGGTTTCATTCTAAATGCCTCCTTGAAAATATGCCACTATTTTACCGGAAACAGTCGGAATTTACCATAAATTTTACCAGATTGACGTTCCAGAGAGCATAAAAAAGCCTTCCCCTTCAGGGGAAGGTGGCATTTGCGGAGCAAATGATGGATGAGGCCGTTTCCCGCAGGGAAACGTATGCAATAAGCAGGACCCTTTGCGTAGGGACGCATCACGATGCGTCCGCCCTGGAAATCGCCGTCTGCGCTGCGGACGCTTCATGAAGCGTCCCTACGGGGCAAAGGGCAGCCTATTTTTGTTTCGGAAACTGTTTCTTCTTCCAGGCCCGGCCGGTGAAGACGGCCAGCACAATCAGCAGGACACGCTGGGCCACCACAATCACGCCGCCCAGCAGGATTGACCCGCGCCCTGGCCCGGGCATGGCAAAATAGTAGTAGATCCACTCCACGCCGCTCCACAGCTTGGAGGGGCACATCCCCATGAGCGGACAAAGATACCAGCTCACCGCCAATACGAGCCAGCCGTCGATTAATAGGGGGTGTTTCCTGGACAGCAACAGCGGTAACCCCAGGATGACCAGGGCGGCGGCCGCCCAGATCAGCAGGGGGGCACCCATCAGTCCGATGATAGCCAGCGCCGCCCCGGAGGCCTCCATCACAATGCCCAGCTTCTGAATGAGGGACAGCTCCCCTTTCCGCTCCCGCTCCACGTAGATCACCTTTGCTTCCGGCGGCTCCGGGGGCTGGGGGCGCTCCCCCTCCCGGACCAGCTCGTCCACGCTCACGCCGAACAGGTCGGCCAGCTTGATGATTTTATCCAGGTCGGGGGTGGACTGGGCCGTCTCCCACTTACTCACACTCTGCCGGGAGACCTCCAGTTTTTCCGCCAGGTCGTCCTGGGACATGCCCCGCTGGGTGCGCAGGGACAATATTTTTTCCGCCAATGTCATAGACCTTGACCTCCTCTCGATTTTCTTCTATTATAGTGTCAGAGCGGCAAAAATCAATCAAGTCCGCTTGGAAATTCCCGCAACCAGCAGTTGCGGCCCGATTGAAGGAGGAAAAATCATGGCGTTTAACTACGATATCCCGATTTTGGAGCTTCTGGACATCCTGGGCTGTCCGCCCAACCCGGATTACCAGCCCGACCCCCGGCTACCTGCCCTGCTGAACGATTTTTTAAGTCGGGCCTATAAAAGCCCTCTGTTTAAGACAGCGGACATCTGGACTGAGCATCCCGCCTGGACCTCCTACGAGGTCCTTGAGGAGCGGGTGGAGGAGGACCGGGAGTACTACGAGGAGCACCCGGAGGAGCTGGAGGAGGACGACGCCTTTGGCCCCTTCTTCAAGCTGCCCAAGGAGGAGTGGCCCACCCTGGTGGAAAACTATCTGGAGATCGGCAGCGATTACGCCGCCGGGGTGGTGGAGTTCGGCATCCGGGAGGGGGACCTGGACCAGCCGGACCCGGCCGTCTACATGCTCCACGAGGAGGACGCTCCCACCGGCTGGAAACACTATTGCGCCACCCTGACCGGCTATCTGAAGGACGTCCTGTGCGTCATCCTGTGCAATGAGAGCTACCACACCGGGCAGAATGTGCTGGAGAAGGCGGGCTGGACGTATACAGCGTGCGAAAAGCCGGCGGACGCCCCCATGATTCCCTGCATCTACGATCAGTCTGTATGCTGCGGCTACGACCCGGACACAAAAACTGTCTTGGCTATTTTGTCTTACTCCCAGTGTAAAGCGTTCCAAATCACCAAGAAGGACTGAGGAGACCATGGCGAAAAAGAGCACCCGAAACACCCGGGAGAAGATCATCGACGCGGCCTGGAAGCTGTTTTACCGCCAGGGCTACGACGACACCACTGTGGAGGAGATTATCGAGGAGTCGGGCACCTCCCGGGGGTCCTTCTACCACTACTTCCAGGGCAAGGACGCCCTCCTGTCCACCCTGGCCGACGTCTTCGACCGGAAGTATGAGGAGCTGACCGAAACCCTGGACCCAAATCAGGACCGGTTCGAGCAGTTGATGTACCTGAACCGGGAGCTGTTCGCCATGCTGGAAAACTCCATCTCCCTGGACCTGGCCGCCCGGCTGTACTCCTCCCAGCTCATTACCCGGGGGGACAAGTCCCTGATGGACCGCAACCGCACCTACTACCGGCTGCTGCGGCAGATCGCCCTCCAGGGCCAGGAGCGGGGGGAGCTGCGGGGGGACGTCACTGCCAATGAGATTGTCCGGGCCTACGCCCTGTGCGAGCGGGCCCTGATCTACGACTGGTGCCTGTCCGAGGGGGACTACTCTCTGTCCCAGTACGGCAAGACCATGATGCCCATGTTTTTGCAGGGGTTTCGGATCTGATTCCACCTCCCCCTTTAGGGGAGGTGGCCCGAAGGGCCGGAGAGGGCCCTCTCAGTCAGCCTGCGGCTGACAGCTCCCCCAAAGGGGGAGCCGGGAAAGGTAAAACTTTGTTAAAATGTACAAAAATTCATTTCAAAAAATGTACAGCGTATTTTCGTTGAAATTTCAATAAAAATACGCTGTATTTTTCTATACAGTACGGAGTTTATTCTATATTGCGTTCTCGCTTTGTTTCTGGTATGATACCAATAATCTGCTTTCCGGCGGCGGTTGTGTGTGTCCCGGAGAGACTTTGGGAGGAATTATATGACTACCGCGCAGGCCTGTATTATGGGCACCATTATTCTCTATCTCTGCTTTGTCATCTTCACCGGCGTGATGATCGGCCGCCGGTCCAAAAAGAGCGCTGAGGGCTTCTACCTGGGCGGCCGGGGGATGGGCCCCCTGGTTACCGCCATGAGCGCCGAGGCCAGCGACATGAGCAGCTACCTGCTTATGGGCATCCCCGGTCTGGCCTACCTGTCCGGCGTGGCCGACGCCAGCTGGACCGCTATCGGCCTGGCCGCCGGCACCTATCTGAACTTCCTGCTGGTGGCCCGGCGGCTGCGCCGCTACAGCGTGAAGCTGGACGCCATCACCATCCCCAGCTTTATCTCCAAGCGGTACGGCGAGAAGAAGCCGGTAATCATGTGCATCTCCGCCCTGATCATCCTCATCTTCTTCGTGCCCTATGTGGCCTCCGGTCTGGCCGCTATCGGCAAGCTGTTCAACAGCCTCTTCGGCTGGGACTACATGACGGCGGTTGTGATTGGCGCTATCGTGATTATCAGCTACACCTCGGTGGGCGGCTTCTCCGCCGTGGCCACCATGGACCTGATTCAGTCCATCATCATGACCATCGCCTTGACCATTATCGTGGTCTTCGGCATTGTTCAGGCCGGGGGCATGGATGCCGTGCTGGACCACGCCCGCACCCTGCCCGGCTTCCTCAGCTTCGGTGAGACCTACAACCCTGCCACCGGCTCCGCCGAGCCCTACGGCTTTATCCGCATCATATCCATGATGGCCTGGGGCCTGGGCTACTTCGGCATGCCCCACATTCTGGTGCGGTTTATGGCCATCCGGGACGAGAACGAGCTGAAGCTGTCCCGGCGCATCGCCGCCGTGTGGGTGGTGCTGTCTATGGGCGTGGCGGTGTTCATCGGCATCGTGGGCCACGCCGTCTCCGCCGCCGGCCGCATCCCCTTCCTGGAGGGCAGCGCCACCGAAACGGTAATTGTCAAGCTGTCTGACCTGCTGTCAGGCTACGGTATCTTCCCGGCGGTGGTGGCCGGCTGCATCCTGGCTGGTATTCTGGCCGCCACCATGTCCACCGCCGACAGCCAGCTGCTGGCCGCCTCCTCCGCCTTCTCGGAAAATCTGGTGCAGAACGTTTTCGGCATCAAGCTGACCCAGAAGCAGACCATGCTGTGCGCCCGGCTCACCGTTGTGGTGATTGCTGTGATTGCCATGTTCCTGGCTGCCGACCCGGACAGCAACGTGTTCCAGATTGTCTCCTTTGCCTGGGCGGGCTTTGGCGCCACCTTTGGCCCCGCCATGCTGTGCGCCCTGTTCTGGAAGCGGAGCAACCGCCAGGGCATCATGGCCGGCCTGGTGGCAGGCGGCGTGATGATCTTCGTGTGGAAGTTCCTGGTAAAACCTATGGGCGGCATCTGGAACATCTATGAGCTGCTCCCCGCCTTCCTGGTGGCTCTGGCCGCCATTGTGATCGTTTCCCTGGCGACTCCCGAACCCGAGGCCGACGTGGTCAAGAGCTTCGAGGAGTATGACAAATAAGCACAGGCGGAAAGGGGCCCCACCGGTCTGGTGGGGCCCCGACGTTTTTTATATACAGTTCAGGAAGCGGAGGAAGGCCTCCCTGCCCTCGGGGGTGCGCTTATACACCCCGGCATGCTCCAGCACCTGGGCGAAGACCAAACCGGTCTCCTTCTGGACGATATCCAGGGCATTTTCCGCCGTGATGGTGTAGTTCCCGGAAAAACCCTCCGCCCAATCGGCGTGCTTGGCCGTCAGCTCGCTGGAGCGCAGGTCGGAGCCAGAGGCCAGGGCGCCGGCCACGGCGGCCAGCTCCTCCTTCAGCCGGGCGGGGAGGACGGCCAGGCCCATCACCTCGATGAGGCCGATGTTCTCCTTCTTGATGTGGTGCAGCTCAGCATGGGGGTGGTACAGGCCAAGGGGGTGCTCCTGGGTGGTCAGGTTGTTGCGCAGAACCAGGTCCAGCTCAAATTTCCCGTCCCGCATCCGGGCAATGGGGGTGATGGTGTTGTGGGGCTCACCGCCGGTCTCAGCCAGAATGACCGCCGCCTCGTCGGTGTAGCCCCGCCAGGCGGTGAGCATCTTGTCCGCCAGGTCGATAAGCCGCGACGGGTCCTGGCTGGTAATCCGCACCACCGACATGGGCCATTTTACGATGCCGGCGTCGATATCCTCAAAGCCGGGGAAGGTGAAAGGGGTCTCCACCGGGGCCCGCTCCATGGCGAAGGTGTAGTGTCCGCCCTGGAAGTGGTCGTGGGCCAGGATGGAGCCGCCCACGATGGGCAGGTCGGCGTTGGAGCCCACGAAGTAGTGGGGGAACTGACGGACGAAGTCCAGCAGCTTGGCGAAGCAGGCCCGGTCGATCTTCATGGGCACGTGCTGGCTGTTCAGGCAGATGCAGTGCTCGTTGTAGTAGACATAGGGGGAGTACTGCAAAAACCAGGGGGAGCCGTTGATGGTAATGGGGACGATGCGGTGGTTCTGCCGGGCGGGGTAGTTCACCCGGCCGGCGTAGCCCTCGTTCTCAGCGCACAGCTGGCACCGGGGGTAGGCGGAGGCGGGCAGGTTCTTGGCGGCGGCAATGGCCTTGGGGTCCTTCTCCGGCTTGGACAGGTTGATGGTGATGTCCAGCTCGCCGTACTCGGTGGGGGCCTTCCACTGCATGTCCTTGGCGATGCGGTCCCGGCGGATGTAGTTGGTGTCCTGGCTGAATTTATAGTACCAGTCGGTGGCCTTTTTGGGGCTCTTTTCGCAGAGCTTCTGGAACAGGTTGGTCACCAGGGCGGGGCGGGGGGTGAGGCGGCCCATGAGCTCGGTGTCGAACAGGTCCCGGTAGACCACGGAGTTTTCAGTGAGGACCCCCCGGGCGTGGGCGTCGTCCAGAAGCTCCTCCAGCACGGGAGCCAGCTCGATTTCCCCCCACTCCTGTTTGGGATCGGTGTAGCTGTCCAGCTTGAGGGCGTCCAGAATGGTGTTGACGGCCCAGGTGTAGTCGCACTCCTCAATAAGCCCGGTTTGCAGGGCGTAGGCGGCCAGCTTGGAAACGGCGTTGTCAATCATAGGAAAACATCTCCTTATTTTGTCATCAATGCATCCTTCTGGAGAATCCCCCCTTAATCCGCCACCACACAGCCGCCCTGGGGGCGGATGTGGAGCACGTGGCACTTGCCCGAGCCGAACAGCTCCTCGATACCGTTTTTAAACACGGTGAGATACTCCTCAGGCACCCAGGCCTGGACGGTGCCGGCAAAGCCGCCGCCGTGGACCCGGATGGCCCCCATGCCGTCCAGCAGGTGCTCCCCCACCGTCAGGGCCAGAGGAATGGCCTGCTGTTTGGGGTTGTGGATGGACCAGGTGTTTTGCAGGCACTGGGAGGAGGAACGGCCGGAGGCGTTTACCATATTCAGGAAGGCTTCAAAATTCCCCTGCTTCAGCGCACCGGCCTCTTGGGCCGCCCGGCGGTCGTCGCCGTAGAAGTGCATGGCCCGGAGCACTGCCCGGTCGCCGCACTCGTTCCGCAGGGCGGGGACAGCGGCGTGGAAGTCCTTCAGGGGCACGTCCCGCAGGACGGTCTTCCCGAAGTGGGCGGCCACCGCCCCCATCTCCCGGGTGACAGCGGCATAGTCGTCGGTGAGGTCGCCGTGGCTGGAGGCGGTGTCCACGATGCACAGAACGTGGCCCGACCGGCTGAAGTCGTAGTCTATCCGCTCTACCACGGGGTTGGCGGGGTCGTTGAAGTCGATAAACACCGCGCCCCCCACCGAGGAGCCCATCTGGTCCATCAGGCCGCAGGGCTTGCCGAAGTAGACATTTTCGGCGTACTGGCCGATTTTGGCGATGGTGACGGGGTCCAGCGTCCCGCCGCAGCAGAAGTGATTGAAAATGTTGCCCACCAGCGTCTCGTAGGCGGCGGAGGAGCTGAGGCCGGAGCCGGACAGCACGGTGGAGACGGCGTAGGCGTCGAAGCCGGACAGGGGGTAGCCCAGCTCCTGCACCCTGGCGGCCACCCCCCGCACCAGGGCGGTGGAGGTGTTCTCCTCCTCCTTCCGGGGCCGGAGGTCGTCCAGGCCGATCTCCAGGGCGGGGTAGCCCTCGGACTGGATGCGGATGACGGGCTTGCCATTGGGGGCGGCGCAGGCCAGCATATCCAGGTCCACGCTGCCGCACAGTACCCGGCCGTGCTGGTGGTCAGTGTGGTTGCCGCCGATCTCGGTGCGGCCCGGTCCGCTGAACAGGGCGGCAGGGGCGTCCTCCGCCGGGGAAAAGGCCTCCAGGAAGGACTGGACCACGTGACAGGCCCGGTCCCGGGCCCGGCCGAGGCTGTCCTGCCCGCCGTTCAGGGCGTAGAGGGCGGCCAGGGCCTGGTCGTGGCTTCCGGCCCGCAGGGCGTCAAGCAAGGTTTTGCACGAACTCATAGGAGCTCACCTCTTTCTCGATTGTCTCCCTGATTATACCATGCCGTCCGGGTTTGAGCAAGAAGTTCCCGTGCCGGCGATGGAGGGATTTTAGGAGGAAGCGTAAAATCCCCCGTCCCCCGCAGGGCAAGCCTTCCACCCTCCGGGGGGAAGGTGCCCCCGAAGGGGGCGGATGAGGGGGCGGGGCGGGCAAGCGGTTCTTACGGTAAGGGGCGATAACCTCGCCGCACCCTCATCCGTCACGGCCTGCGGCCGTGCCACCTTCCCCCTGGAAGGGGGAAGGCTTTGGGCAAAACACCCCCCGGATTTTACACGGATTTGACAAAATGACCCTTGATGATTTAACATGAACTGCGTATGCTATAGGGGACACAGAGAAACAGCGGGGTGATACCATGATCTGGTGCGTAGAGGACGACGCGGGCATCCGGGAGATTGAGACCTATACCCTCCAGTCCACCGGCTTCCAGGCCAGGGGCTTCGAGGACGGGGCCGCCTTTCAGGCGGCGCTGCGGACCCAGCGGCCTGAGCTTATCATTCTGGATGTGATGCTGCCGGGGAAGGACGGCGTGACCCTCCTCCGGGAGCTGAAGGCCGACCCGGCCCTCCGGGACATTCCCGTCATCATGGCCACGGCCAAGGGGGCGGAGTACGACAAAATCCAGAGTCTGGACCTGGGGGCGGACGACTATCTGGTAAAGCCCTTCGGGGTGATGGAGCTGGTGTCCCGGGTACGGGCGGTGCTGCGCCGGTGCCGGCCCAGGGAGGCGGCCGGCTCCGCCCTGGCCTGGGCCGGCCTGTCGCTGGACCCGGAGGCCCGGGCCGTCACCGCCGACGGCGCCCCCGTCACCCTCACCTACAAGGAGTTTGAGCTGCTGCGCCGGTTTTTAAGCCGGCCCGGAGTGGTGTTCACCCGGGACCAGCTCCTCTCCGACGTGTGGGGCATCGACTACGCCGGCGAGACCCGGACGGTGGACGTCCACATCCGTACCCTGCGCCAAAAGCTGGGGCCCTACGGCGGCTGCATCCAGACCGTCCGGCAGGTGGGCTACCGCTGGGAGGGAAACACGTGACCAAAAAGATTTTTCGGGGCAGCCTGCTCGCCTCGGCGGTGATTCTGGCAGTGAGCTTTGCCATTGTCCTCACCTGCCTCTACAACTATTTCAGCGCATTGCAGGAGAAGCAGCTGCGGCTGGAGCTGGACCTGGCCGTCCGGGGGATGGAGACGGCGGGGGCCGTCTGGCTGGAGGGGCCCGCCCCCCAGGACCTGCGCATCACTTGGGTGGGGGCGGACGGCGCCGTGCGCTATGACAGCCAGGCTCCGGCGGAGGGACTGCCCAACCACCGGGACAGGGCGGAGATCCGTCAGGCTCTGGAGACGGGGACGGGCTACAGCGCCCGGTTCTCCGACACGCTGACCAAAAAGACCATCAACTGCGCCGCCCGCCTGTCTGACGGGACGGTGCTCCGGGTGTCGGCCCAGCGCCTCACCGCCCTGGCCTTGACCATTGAGATGCTCCAGCCCATCTGTATCCTGGCTCTGACGGCCATCATCCTGTCCGCCGTGCTGGCCTCCCGCACGGCAGTGCTGGCGGGAGACGTCACCGGCCGGGAGGCGGAGCGCAGCCGCCGGGAGTTCAGCGCCAATGTGTCCCACGAGCTGAAGACCCCCCTCCAGTCCATCCTGGGCAGCGCCGAGTTACTGGAAAACGGCCTGGTGCCTGCGGACGACGTGCCCCACTTCGCCGGCCGCATCCGGGCGGAGAGCTCCCGGCTGGTGGCCCTTATTGAGGATATCATCCGCCTGTCCCAGCTGGACGAGGCCGTCCCCATCCCCCGGGAGCCGGTGGAGCTGCGGGAGGTGGCCGAGGACGTGGCCGCCTCCCTCCAGGACAGTGCGGCGGCCAAGGGGGTATCTCTCACGGTGACGGGGGAGGAGGCGGAGCTCCAGGGCGTCCCCGGGCTGGTGCGGGAGATGGTGTTCAACCTGTGCGACAACGCCATCAAGTACAACGTGCCTGGAGGGACGGTGGAGGTATCCGTCTCCCGCCGGGAGGGCGGGGCTCTGCTCACCGTGCGGGACACCGGCATCGGCATCCCTCCCAAGTATCAGGGCCGGGTGTTCGAGCGGTTTTTCCGGGTGGACAAGAGCAGGTCCAAGGCCTCGGGCGGCACCGGCCTGGGGCTGTCCATTGTGAAGCACGGGGCCCAGTACCACGGGGCAAAAATTTCCCTGCGCAGCCAGCCGGACAGGGGAACGGAGATCAGCGTCCTGTTCCCGGCGAAAGTCTAAACTGTTACAGCCCGGCCCCTGTGGGGGCCGGGCTTTGATTACAGCGCGGTTTTCGCCTTATTCAGCTCCTGAGCGATATTCAGGACGTGGTCACCGATGCGCTCAAAGTCGGTGAGGAGCTCGGAGTAGAGGATGCAGGCCTCGTCGGAGCAGGTGCCGTCCCGCATGCGGACCAGCTGGTCCCGGCGGAAATTGGCGGTCATGTCGTCGATTTTCTGCTCCATCTGGGCCACCTGGGTGAGCCATTCGGCCTCCCCGGCCTCGCTGGACAGCAGGGCGGACACCGCCCGGATGGAGATGTCCCGCATCTGCCGGACCTCCTCCAGGGCAAAGCGGGAGAAATTGATGTCCTGCCGGACCAGCATCTTGGTGTAGCCGGCCAGGTTGTCGGCGTGGTCGCCGATGCGCTCGATATTGCCTGAGATGGCAAAGAGGCAGCTGACCACCTTCGAGCCCCGCTCGTTGGTCTCGATGGCGATAAGGTGGGAGATATACCGGGATATCTCCTTGTTTAAAAAGTCGATGTACTGCTCCCGCTTCTCCACCCGATCCAGGGGGATGACGTCCTTGTCCATCACTGCCTTAAAGCTGGCGTCCACGTTCTGGCGGGCCATCTCCAGCATGCGGTGCAGCTCGTTGCGCAGCTGGTCCACCACGATGGCGGACACGCCCAGGCCGCCGTCCTTGCCGCCGGCAGTGACCGGGGTGAGGTAGGCCAGACGCATGCCCTTCTCAGTCTCCTTCTCCTCCACCGCCTGGGGCAGGTCGGGGAGGATGCGGGTGGCCAGCCGGGCCAGAGAGCTGCCGAAGGGGATCAGCAGGAGGGTGGTGGCCAGGTTGAAGAAGACGTGCATCACAGCGATCTGGGCCATGGGTCCGGCCACAGTGGCCTCGATCAGGGCGGTGAGGGGGGTGACCATCACCACAACGGTGAAGATTACCGTGCCGATAACATTGAACAGCACGTGGACACAGGTGGCCCGCATGGCATCCCGGCTGACCCCCACCGAAGCCATAACGGCGGTGATGCAGGTGCCGATGTTCTGGCCGAACAGGATATAGACCGAGGAGGAGAACTGCACCACCCCGGCGGCGGCCAGGGTCTGCAAAATACCTACGGAGGCGGCAGAGGACTGAATCAGCGCGGTGAACACCGTGCCGAACAGAATGCCCAGGATGGGGTTGGACAGGGTGGCCATCATGTTGACAAAGGCGGGGACCTCCCGCAGGGGCTCCATGGCGGCGCTCATCATGTCCATGCCGATGAACAGGATGCCCAGGCCGGCCAGCAGCTGGCCGATGTGCTGGAGGTTGGGTTTTTTCAAAAAGACCATCATGAACACGCCGGCAAAGGCCACAATGGGGGCCAAGGCCCCCACGTCCAGGGCGATGAGCAGGCCGGTGGTGGTCTTGCCCACGTTGGCCCCCATAATAAGCCAGACCGCCTGGTTCAGGTTCATAATGCCGGCGTTGACAAAGCCCACCACCATCACGGTGGTGGCCGAGGAGGACTGCACGGCGGCGGTGATCAGCGCGCCCACCAGGATGCCCATAAAGCGGTTGGCGGTGAGGCGCTCCAGGATGGTCTTCATCCGGTTGCCGGCCGCGGCCTCCAGGCCGGAGCTCATCATCTGCATCCCGTGGAGAAACAGCGCCAGGCCGCCAAACAGGCCGAAAAATTCCAATATGTCCATATGTAAATCCCTTCTGCGAAAAACCGCATTATAACAGTTTTGACAGATATCCCGAAATTTTTCCATTTTCATTATAGCCGTATGGACACCCCGCGTCAAGAGTAAAACAAAAAATGGGCACAGTTTCCCCTTATTTCCATTAAATGTATGGAAACGTACCACTTTGGGGGGATTACACGGTATGGGTGGAGGGAACTCCCTCCGACACGGCTCCGCCGTGCCACCTCCCTCAAGGAGGGAGGCTATTTTCACGCCTCAACGGCTCCCTCTCTGAGGGAGCTGTCAGCCGCAGGCTGACTGAGGGAGTTTTTAAAGGAGGAACAAACTCATGCCAACCAACCACACACCCAACTACGCGCTCAACCAATGGTCCCGGGACGACCGCATTCTGATGGACGACTTCAACGCCGACAACGCCAAAATTGACGCGGCGTTGGGGGTGCACGCCGCTGAGCTGGCAAAGCTGCCCTTTTGTGGTAACTGCCAAATCTACACTGCTGACTACAAAGGGACCGGCGAGTGCGGCGAAACCCACCCCAACACGTTGAGTTTCCCCAAAAAACCGGTGTGGATTACCATTTTTGCACCGGATGGCCGGTCACAGTTCAACATTTTCCCCAATGATATCACCTATGGATTCAGTACCGCCAGCCGGGATTACAAGGTGTGCATCACATGGAAGGGCAATACTGTATCCTGGTATGCCAATGCGGTATTTGTACAAATGAATTATGACTATTACACCTACCATGTGATTGCGTTTTGTCCAATGGACTGAGAAAATGCAAGAAGGGACCCGCCCCTCTTGGGGCGGGTCCTCTCCGCTGAAATTTCAGCAAAGGATACTTAAATTACTCGGAAATCGTGAACGCACCATCCACAGGCAGTACATTCGTGCCAGTAATCTCCCAAGTGTAGTCGCCCACAGCCAGGGGGCCCTTGGTCAGAGGACCAAAACCGGTGCTGTTCGTTGTGGCATACCATTCCTCGCCGCTGTCCTCTCTATAGGTGACACGCACAACGAAGAAGTGTCCGGCACCACCAGCAGTATCGCCGCTGGCCTTAACGAACTGTTCACGGTAGACGACATTGCCGTCCTTATCTTTAATCACGAGGTTCGCTTTGCAGCTGTCCGCAGTGCTCTGCCACTTGAAGATAATGTTCTCGTTCAGATCACCATTAACATCTCCGTCCAGAACGGTGTTCTTGTTGATCTCATTGGGCAGAACATAGGCGCCGTCGTTCCAGTCTTTGATAACAGTCTGGTTGCTGTTACTAGTACTGCTGTCACCAGTCAGCTGATCGGCGGTGGGGGTCTTTACAAAGTCGCCGCCGATGGACACCTCGCCCTGGGGCTGAACAGTGCCGTCGTCGATATCGTCATCATCGTTATCAGCAGCGTCGGTACCGTCCACAAGGATGATAACCACAGCGTCGCCCTTGTCAAACACGACATTCAGCTCGCCAGTGAAGTTGCTGTCCAGATTCTTGATAGCATCCTCCAGACCCTTGCGGCCGGTGTACCGGTCGTCGCAATCGTCATACAGGTTGCCCTCGCCGTCGGACAGACACAGCACGGTCTTCACATCGGGGGAGACGGAGAAGCCCTCGGTGTTGTCCTTCTTGGTGTACAGGGTGCCGTTCTTGTAGGTCAGCTTGTTGGTGCCCTCAACCATGCCAGAGACCTGCATGATAACAGTGTCCTTGGCGTTGACAGCATCATCCACATCATCCACATTGTCGATGCGGTCCGGGTTGGTGCTGTCGTTGAAAGCAGCGAAGGTCTGCTCAGTGGCGCTGGTCACGTTGCCGTCGGCGTCCAGCTTCAGCTCGTACCAGCTGCCCTGGTCGAGGTCCTCCTCCAGCACGCTCAGGTCGGTGCCGCCGCCGACTTCCTTCAGGTCGGTGATCTTGCCGTCCACAATGGCCTCGCGGACCCAGGTCCACTCGTCGTTGGCCTTGTCGTAGCTCTCGCGCTTCACGTCGTCGCTGTGGATGTAAGCAAAGACCTTGTTCAGGCCGTCGTCCTCAGCCTCGACGGTAACAGCAGCGATGATGTAGCCGTTCTCTTTGTACAGGGTGTAGATTTCCTTCTCAATACCGAGGGGCTGGTCCTTGTCAGAACCGTCGGCCGTACCAGTACTAGAAGCAGTGAACTGATTTGTAACGGTCAGGCTGGCGTTGCGGGCGCCCACAACACGGGAATCCACATCGTTGATGATTACGGTCCAGGGCTTGTCGGAATCCGCGGCGGTGGCCGCCTTAATGGCCTTGGTCTCCACATTGAGGTAGACGGTGTCGTCGTTGCCGTAGGCGTTGCCGCTGACGGCTTTCAGAGAGACATTCTTCTTATCGATCTTGACCTCGTTACTGCCAGTTACATCCTGGGCATTCTGGGCGACCTTCCAGCCGTCCGGCTCAGTAGTAGCGACTTCCTTCAGGGTGTACACATCCTTGCTGTCTACGCTGTAGGTACACCAGGTGTTCATCTGGGGACCGCTCTCGGTGCCGGCAAGGAACTTGCTCTTGTCCACGTTGACCGTAACGGTCTTCATGCTGCCGTCCAGGAAAATGACATTGGCGTCAGCGTTCTTGGTGGCCAGGTCGCTGGTGTTGCCGTTCATGCCGGTGAGGAAGACGTACTGGTCAGCCTCCTCATTCTGCTCCAGGCCGATCAGGTAGCCGTACTGGTCCAGAATGATGTTGTAGGTGGTGTCCTTCAGGTTGGTCTGGGCGTACTCCTCCAGAACCTCCACGTCATACTTGGCGGTGTCGGCATACTCATAGGTCTTGCCCTCAGACACAACGTCAGAGTCCCGCTTAAAGCTGCTGATCTCGCTGTCGGCCAGCACCTCGGGAGCGGCCATGGACTGAATCTTGCCGTCAGCCACGGTCACCAGGAACATGTCGCCATCCACCACATCGGAGACGTCAATGTCCTCGTCCTCCACAGTGACGGAAATGCCGTTCACATCAGCCTTGATGTACTCGGGATTCTTGGTGGTGCCGGTGTTGTCCAGATGATAGACGTCCAGATCGACCTCGCCGTTCTTGCTGTCGTAGTCCTCGCTGGCGATGGCCAGATAGGTGTTGATAATGACAACATAGGCCCGCTTGGCGGTGTTGTCCACATACACCTGGGTCAGTACGCCCTTCTCGGTGCCGCCTACGCCGTCCTTGTTGGTACGGGTGATGGCGGTCTCGTCAAACAGCAGAGTGTTGTCGGTGTCATTGCCGTCAATGGCTACGTCCAGAGTCCAGCCGCGGCCGTTAATCAGGGTGGAGCCCAGCTGGTCATATAGATCGCGGCCGGTCACCTTGGTGGTGTACTCCTTGCGCAGCAGCTCCTTCTTGGCATAGGTGCCGATCTCCTGGCCGTCGTACTCCCAGTAGCGGGCGGGCCGGCCAAAGACGTCCTTGGAGCCCTCCAGCCGCAGGTCGCCGTCGTACAGCTGCTCGCCCAGCTGGATGTAGAACTGGCTGTTGTCGCCGCCGATGGTGGTCACCAGACCCTCGATGGAATCATACTTGGCATCGGTGCCGGTGCGGGGGGTGTACTCGGCGCGGTAGTTGATCTTCACGCCGTTTACATCAATGCCAGGGGTGCCGGTGAAGATCACCATGTTGGACCGCAGGGCGTTGAGCGCCATCTGAGCGACCTGGTTCCGGGTCATGGGGGTGTTGCCGTCGGAACCCACGCCGTTGAAGATGCCGATGTCGCTGCCCTGGCGGACAGTGGCCAGCACAAAGCCGTCGTCGTAGTCCTCGGTGTACTGGAAGTAGCCGAGGGCACGCATCATCATGCTGGCGGCCTCAACGGCAGTGACAGTGGCCTCGCCGTCGTAGATGCCATCGCCGCGGCCGGACACAATGCCGTTGGCAGCGCAGGCACCCACCCAGCCCTTGGCCCACTCGGCCACGTCGGTGAAGGGACAGGCAGACGCATAGTAGTTATAATCCAGGTTCAGCAGCTTGCCCATGACCACGGCCATCTCATTACGAGTGACAGGGCGGTCAGGACCAAAGCCACGGTCGTCACCGACCATGACCTCGATGGTCTGCAAAACCTCGATGGCTTCGACGTTGTCGTTCTCGTCAACGTCGGAGTAGCCCGCAACCGCGCTGGTACCAATCACCATCATGCCCAGGAGCATGACAGAGGCCAGAGTGAGGCTGAGGGCCCGCTTCAGGTTTCTCATTCGGATTTCCTCCTTACAAAATTTTTCGGCCTGAGAGGGGCCGGGATTTGGATAAAAGGTGAAAATTTGTCCCATTTGGTAGTTTTCCGAAGATTTAACCTTTTTGAAACAATTTTCGCCATTTTATCCAAAAATTTCGAGGTTTTTCAACATTTCGCCCCTGCCACCGCCGTGTCACGCCCCTTACACGGGGGTAAAAAGTTGCAAGAACAAGAAGAAAATCCGTTAAAGACGGCGCTTTCGATGTAAAAAAGTAAAATTGGTAGACATCTGGTAGACGTCCTAAAATATGGAAAGCCGTCACCCTCCTGCGGCGCAGGGGGGTGACGGCTTTTTTGGTAGACATTTGGTAGACCGCAGGCACACAAAGCCCTTGGAGCGGTTAAGCTTTCATGGTTTTCTCTTGCCCTCCCCCTCCCCGCGCGGGACAGTCCCATAAACCGGTACGCCATCAAACAAATTTTCGATTTTTCCCGTTGACATTCCCGGCAGAAAATAGTATCCTATTCACAGTTATAGAACATTTGTTCTATAACTGTGATTTTCTCTGTTGGCCGTCTGGCGCGAAAAAAAGGAGATCGGCCTTCCCAACGGGAAAACCGATCTTCTTGGTGGAGGAGGGTGGATTCGAACCACCGAAGCGAAACGCAACAGATTTACAGTCTGCCCCCTTTGGCCACTCGGGAACTCCTCCATATTTCGTTGGAGCTGGTGGACGGATTCGAACCCCCGACCTGCTGATTACAAATCAGCTGCTCTACCGGCTGAGCTACACCAGCACATGGCGGCTGTCCAACAGCAGGCATTATTATAGCAAAGAATAGGAGGTCTGTCAAGTAAAAAACAAAAAATTTTTTGCCCCACCCCTTCGGGACATTCAGACCCAGCCGCCGGCCTGGTTTTGTCCCCAATGCGGTGGGGAGCAATATCAATACGACCGGCCCTGGGGCAGTCGGGGCCTGTGCGCCCAGTGCTGGAACCGTTTACAAGCTGAGGAGGGAATGTGATGACGTTAGCTGAGCTTTCGCTGGAGTACCGGGCCCACGCCCACGCGCTGGACCTGCGTATCTGCCAGCTGGAATATTTGCTGAGACAGACCCGGAACGCCGACCGGCGCTGCCAGCTTCAGGACCGTATCCGGATGCTGTCCACCATGCTGCGGGAGGCCAACGAACTGGCCGTTTTAACCGAGCGCTACTATGACAGGGGGTATCGCCGGAATGCCAAATACACGATATAGAAAGGGCAAGCTCTACGCCGCCGACATGGCCATGTACTCCCGGCAGATCGCCGCCGACAACAGCCAGGAGATCAGCCGCCTGAAGCGCAACCTGATCCGCTGCCTGCGGGAGGACGTGACCGCCAAGCAGCGGCAGGTGATGCTGCTGTACTACGCCGAGGGGAAAAATATGCGGGAGATCGGGGAGGTCATGGGGGTGGACAAGTCCACCGTCTCCCGCACCATCAAACGGGGGGAGCAGCGGCTCCAGCGCTGCCTGCGCTACGGCGCGGAGGCGTATCTGCGGAATATGGATAACCTGTAATCCTTTCCGCAGGCTTCTGTGCAGGTGCCGCCGCAGGCAGGACATCCGCAAGCTGTAATTTCCTGTTGACAGCATCCGCAATTTCGCATATACTGTTTGTAGAAAAGCTCCTGCAAGTTTTACCGCTGACCAATATGCGGTATATAAGTGGTTGGGTTGCAAGTTTTACCGCTGACCAATATGCGGTATATAAGTGGTTGGGGCGTAAGTAATATCCCTGCCAAATCATCGGGCAGGGATATTATTTCTTCTACATAATAAAGAGTGAAGACAGATGGAAAAATCCGGTTTCTACATTATTAAAGATCGCTTTTTCCAGGATATGTCTGACCCATACCTGAAGGGAAACAAGGATGCAAACCGACCGCATTATTATTGCTTTCAGGATACAAAAAACGGGCTCTATTGGATGATTCCCCTCTCCAGCCGAATCGAAAAATATCAGCGCATCATCGATCAGCGTATCGAAAAGGGCAAACCATGTGACACGCTGCACATTGCCAGGCTGGACAACGGCCGGCAGAGCGTCTTTTTGATTCAGGATATTTTCCCGATAACAGAATGTTATATCGAGCGAAAATATACCGTATCCGGCAACCACCTTCGTCTAACAAGCGAGCATACGGCACGCGAAATTGAAAAGAAGGCCAGACGGGTTGTCGGTTTACTTAAGCGTGGCGCAAAGTTTATGCCTACCCAGCCCAACATCCACGCGATTTTGGATAAATTGCGGGCGCAGCAGTCTGACACAGCGGACAACCTCTAAACAGGACAAGCCCCCAGCCGGCATTCCGGATGGGGGCGGTCTTTTTGATTCAGCTGATTTGTCCTGTGGGGGAACAGGTCAGGGAAATATTGACGGGGATATTTCTGTGCAATAAGTGACTAAGTGTGCCAGTTAATGAAGCGGTCCCGCCGGATTTGGTAATCTTTTCACTGCCATAGCTCCATCCACTATATGTAGTATGAGAACTGCTGGCGCTTGATACCCATGCCGTTTTCCCGTCATAGCCGAAAGTGGCAGATAATGTAACCTCAGCAATTACCGCTCCATTTTGCTTTACAGAAGATACTATATCTGCCTTTCTACTGCTACTGCGAAACGCAGACGCATAAATAATAGTAGTAGTTTCAATCTCAATATTGCCGGATTCAGTGTAAACTACCTCATATTCTTGATAGCTGTTGGACATTGCCTGAGCAGGCAATACCATTATCGCCGCCATAAAAAGTAAAAATAAGCCCGAATTAAAGACTCTTTTCATTATGCTCCCTCCGTATTTTCAGCGTAAATAATAATTGTATTAGTGACTTCCACATCTTGAGGTGCATTTTTTATATAAATACCCCAAACGCTTACACCAATCAATGCTACAGCCAAAGCTACCACACACCCGCACATAAGAAACTTTTTCCGCCTGTGGTAACGCTCCAGCATCTCCGGGTCCAGCGTCTCCAGAAAGCCCTGGGCCAGTTCTCTCGGGTCCCCCAGGAAATCGGCCACCTCCTGAGAGGTTGCGTCCGGCTTGCTCTGGATAAAATCCTGAATCATCCGCCTTGTCCGGTCCAAAAAGGGCCTGCGGGTGGTTTTAGGGCAGTCCAGAAACCGCTCCAGACTGTGGAGGTAGCCGGACATGTCCAAACTGATGTTTTCCATACTGCTCACCCCCTTAATCCAGCTCCAGAACGCGAGCCAGTGCGGCGGTGTAACGCAGGTAGCCCTTCACCAGCTCGTCGAAGTAAGCGGACCCGGCGTCGGTAATGGCAAAATAGATGCGGACGCGGTTGTCTTCGCTCATTACCTTTTCGTGCTCCCGGATATAGCCGTTTTCCTCCAGACGGTAGATGGACAGGTACAGCGTATTGAAGGCGATATCCCCTCCACTGCGCTCCTCAATGGCGTTCATCATCTCGTAGGTGTACATCGGTTTTTGGCGCAGAAGATGAAGCACCATCATTTCAGTGGTGGCTTTTTTCAGCGCGATTTGAATGTTTGCGGGGTTCCCGCTCATTTTTTCTTTTCTTCCCATATGATTCATCACACAACCCTATAGAGTACAGGCTTATTATAGCAAAAAACATTTCATTGTCAATATATTTTTTATTGACATACAGATTGTTGTAATGTATAATTTGAATAGGCTTAAAAGCGCCTATATCTACAAAAGAAGGATGATGCCGTATGGTCAGGGTTTAGCTGCCTGCTGTGGTAAAATGTTTCGCACCGCTATACAATAAAATTTGAAAGGAGCGCTTTCCATGAAAAAAATTACATATGTTATGCTGGCTGTAGCTATGACCATTAGTCTGATGTCCTTCAGTGCAGCCGCTACTTCTTCTGAGGACTGTGCCAGCCAAGTTGTCTGGAGCCAAAACGGTATTACAGTCGAGATAATTGAAGGTAATTCTGTTTCACCCAGAGCGGTGCTGTTCCAGGGCACCTATACCGGCGAGGGCCCATACAGTGTTCAGGGCAACTGCGTTGCCGCAGAGGGTAATTGCGTCAATGTTTATATCGACAATACGGATGGAAATGGGGACTTATATCCTGTCTTTAATTTATGTGGGACCGAAGTATCCAGCTCACAGTTTATGCTGGAACAGGGCAAGGATTTTACATACCGCATTACACGCCAGGACATGGGCGACATCGAAGGTCCTCTTATCGTCACAGTCCACTCACGCGACGGACATATGATGAATTTCTTTATCCGTGCCAGACAATTCGTCTATGTCCCCTGATTTATGGGAGGGAAAAACAATATGAAGAAACAATCCAGGCTTAACTTCTGGAAGGGCTTCTTGTCCGCCACTTTGGTATTTGCTTGCATTTCCAGCGCCATGGCTATGTCAGGTACAGTCAACTTCTCTCAGGTGACGCTAGCTATGAATGGGCGTGCAGTGTTTTCTAAGGGAGAAAGCTTAAAAGCAAGCAACGGTCAGTCGATTCCGTCCAGTATTTCATATATTGATGAGACCGGAGGCGGCACTACCTACCTCCCCCTGGCCTATGTTTCCCGCCTGTTAGATACCCCTGTCTCCTGGGATGGAACCACTAGCACAGTGTCCTTGGGTACGTTTAAAGGCATAAGCGGCGAGGATATATCCGTTACAGGGCAAGGGAATGAAAGCAATTCTCTGCCATTGACCCGTGAAGGCCAAGTAGCAGGAGCGTTTACAGAAATCGTTCCCATCAAGGCCGGTGGATTTCCAATCCTAGAGAAAACAGAATACCGTTCCACAGCCGATTACAACGTAAAAATTCCTGTCCAAACAAGCAACGGCGACTGCATAAGCGTTACCGTGACCAATAAGGGAACAAAGAGTCTGGTTCTTATGCTGGGACGAGAGTATACGGTTGGGCGGGAACTGATCTCGACTCAGGTGCCCGCTGGCCAGACCGTGACACGTACCTTGCGAATTGGACAAGAGAACGATGGTCTTATGCCTTGGTTATCTGTGCGTCTCAGTTACTACGGGGCAATATCTCAAAATATGGATTTTGAGATTTCCGCTGTGCAGTTTAACGCATAAAAAATTTCACAAACCTCCAATAGACTTGGATAAGCCGGACCCCCAGCCAGAAAGGAGGATAGCCTTCCAACCGCAGCTTGCAAATTCCCAAATAAATTTAAAAAGGAGATTCACTATGAATCGCTTTACATCTATGGCCTTGGCTCTGGTCATGTCCCTGTGTGTGTCTGCTCCCGCGTTTGCCTCCGAGGGCTCCTTCGCTGCCGTTCCCAGTGAGGAGGTTGTCACACCGCACCCCCGGCTTATTGCCCAATCGCTGTACAAAACCAACACAGATAAAACCAATTCAGTGGCAGCCAATCCAGATGACGGCGACTATCTGCGTTTCTATTATCGAAACGATACCAAATATGCCTGCACAGCCTACCTCATCCGCATCGACGGTACACGTGAAAAGGTAGTCGGCTCCATGGCTGTTCCGGGAGAGGACCAGAATCAGGCTATTTTCTTCCGCGTAGGCGCCGGCTCTGGAACTTACAAGATCAAGGTGGAAAACACCGAAAACGGCGGTCTTGTCAGTGGATATGCCGCACTGGCGCAGTATCTTGATTTGACAGATATGCCCGATTACTAATATTCTGAAACACCCCCGGCCGGAGTAAATTCCAGCCGGGGGCGTTGCTTTACAATACTAAAACCTGGGTAGCGATGGCGAAATAGACCAGCAGGGACAGAGCGTCCACCACGGTGGTGATAAAGGGGGAGGCCATCACCGCCGGGTCGAAGCCCAGCCGCTTGGCCAGCATGGGCAGGGTACAGCCGATAAGCTTGGCGATAACGATGGTAAAAAAGATGGTCAGAGCCACCACTCCGGCCACGGTGGCATCCTTCCGGTCCACCACCATCACCTTGCCGAACACCACCGTCCCCAGAGTGAGGGCGCACAGCACCGACACCCGCAGCTCCTTCCAGATCACCCGCAGCCAGTCGCCAAACTCCACATCCCCCAGGGACATGGCGCGGATGATGGTGACGGACGCCTGTCCGCCGGAGTTGCCGCCGGTGTCCATCAGCATGGGGATAAACAGGGTGAGGGCTGCGTTGGCGGCCAGGGCCTCCTCAAAGAAGCCCAGGATGGTGCCGGTGAAGGTGGCGGAGATCATCAGCAGCAGCAGCCAGGGGATGCGGTGCTTCCAGGTCTCGATCACGCCGGTCTGGAAGTAGGGCTTGTCGGTGGGCAGAATGGCAGCCATCTTTTCGATGTCCTCGGTAGCCTCCTCCTCCATAACGTCCATGGCGTCGTCCACGGTGATGATGCCCACCAGCCGGTCCTCCCCGTCCACCACGGGCAGGGCGGTGAGGTCGTACTTGGAGAACATCTGGGCCACGTCCTCCTTGTCCTCGTGGGTGGTGACGGACAGGACGTTGGTCTCCATGATGTCGCTGATTTTGGTCTCATAGGTGGACATAAGCAGCCGCTTGACGGTCACCACCCCCAGCAGCACCCTGCTTTTGGTGACGTAGCAGGTGTAGACCGTCTCCTTGTCCAGGCCCACCTTGCGGATGCGGGCAAAGGACTCCTCCACCGTGTTGTTGGGGTGGAGGTAGACAAACTCGGTGGTCATCAGTGAGCCGGCCGAGTCCTTGGGGTAGTTGAGCAGCTTGTTGATCTGGCTGCGGGTGGAGGCGTCGGTGTTGCGCAGGATACGGCTCACCAGATTGGCGGGCAGATCCTCGATCAGGTCCACGGTGTCGTCCAGATACAGCTCGTCCAGCACCTCCCGCAGCTCCCGGTCGCTGAGGGCGCCGATCAGCTTCTCCTGGTCCTCCTCCAGGTAGGAGAAAACCTCCGCCGCCAGGTCCTTGGGCAGCAGGCGGAATACCAGAATCTCCTGCTCCACATCCAGCTCGTCCAGAAATTCGGCGATGTCCACCTCGTTCATTTCGGTAAGGATCTCCCGCAGGGCGCGGAATTTCCGCTCCTGGACCAGCTCCATCAGCCGGTCCAGATCGTAGTTGTCGTGCATAGTGCTCTCCTCCTCTCGTTTTTTCAAACGCCAGGCGGTGAAAAGCCGCAAAGCCACAGGCGCACCGCTCCCGTGGGCGCACCTGTGGCTGCACATGTTCAAGGAGAGGGACACATCCGTCCCTCAATTACCGGCGGCGGGACCCGCTCCGGCCCGCCGCCCCTCGTTCGTGGCAGCTCTCCGCTTTATGGCGACTTCGGCCTTCCATACTGGGTCCCACTTCCTTTCCCTGTGATATTTACGGATTCTTAATTATCCTATGCTATTGTAACACCAATTGACACCCTTTTGCAAGAGAAATAACTGCCATTTTTCCAGAAAACAGGCTTAATTGGGAAATGCCTCCCCGCAGCACATTGCTGTAGGCCTGAAAAAGCAGGAGCGGCCTGCGGCCGCTCCTGCTTTTTGTGCCGATTTACTGCGGGCCGCCGAGGGCGGCGGCCCCTGCTAGCGGGCGCCGCTCCGCTGCTGGCGCTGGGCAGCAAAAATATTCTGGGTGATTTTGGCCTCGTCAGACTCGTTCAGCTCCAGGAACCGGCAGCCAAACTCGGTGGGCTTGTTCTCCCCCCGGTTGATTATCCGCAGGACCTGGCAGTACATCACCGAGGTGTCCCGGTCCTCCAGCAGCTTGACCTTCAGCAGGAACTTGTCCCCCTCCTGGAAGGGGTAGGCGGAGGCAATACAGGCCCCTCCCACGCTGATATTCAGCAGCTTGCAGGCCTTTTCCCCGGCGTTCCGGCCGCCCATAATGGTGGCCGTGGCGTCCACGTTGGTGTCCAGCCGAAAAAAGGCCCGGTCGTTGCCAATACGGGCCACCACCAACTCCTCCACCTGCCACTTGCGCTCGGGCAGTACGGAGATGGTCCCCTCCATATACACCGCCTTCCGCGCATGGTCGTGGTAGCCCCGTATCCGCACCCGGACGGGCTCCTCCTCCCCCTGGTGGGAGAAGCTCTCAGAGTATTGATGCAGCTGGGCCCGGCCCTCCCGGGGGCCGATCAGCTTGGCTACAAACAGCAGCTGGCCATCAAAGGTGGTCACCTCCACCCGCATGCCGGAGTATATCTCCAGTTCGTCCTCCTCCTGGCGGGGGGCGGGGAGCTCAGGCTCCTCCGCCTTCTCCTGCACCAGCCTGTGGAATAAATCAAATAGTCCCAAGTGTGTTCCTCCTTATTTCTCTCGCAGCTGCTTCAGTCCCTTGTCCGCCCACACCACCTGGTTGCGGCCGAAGCGTTTGGCGTCGTAAAGCATGGTGTCCGCCACCTTCAGATAGGTGTCGTAGGTGCTGTCTGTGCCGGGGATGGCGGTCACGCCGCCGATGCTCACCGTCACCCACTGGGAGACCTCCGGGCTGTGGGGAATGTGAAGGTCCTCCACCGCCTGGCGGATGGCCCGCAGGTGCTCAAAGGCCTTGTCGGCCTCCTCCCCCACCATGAAGGCCACAAACTCCTCCCCGCCGTAGCGGGCGAAGAAGTCGGTCTTCCGCCGCAGGCGGGCAGCCGCTGTCTTGGCCACGGCGGCAATTACCTTGTCGCCGGCGGGGTGGCCAAAGGTGTCGTTGTAGACCTTAAACTTGTCAATGTCAAACATACAGATGGAGAAGGGCACGTGGAGCCGGATGGCCTCCTGCCACTTCGCGGCGCTGAGCTCGTCATGCCGCCGCCGGTTGGCCACGCCGGTGAGCTGGTCGGTCATGGACTGGGCCTCTATCTGCTTGCGGTACTGATAGAGCTTGATGTGGGTGTCCACCCGGGCCTTGACAATCAGCGGGTGGAAGGGCTTTACGATATAGTCCACCGCCCCCAGGGTCAGGCCCCGCTGCTCGTGCTCGATGGCGGCCAGGCCGGTAATGAGAATCACAGGGATGTGCTGGGTAATCAGCTCCTCCTGTAACTTTTTCAGAAGGTCAAAGCCGTCCATATCCGGCATAATCACATCCAGCAGAATGAGGGAATACTCCCCGGAGCTGGCCTGGGACAGCCCGTCCGCCGCCGTGTGAACAGCGGTTACATCATAATCATCGTCCAGAATGGACTTCAACTGGGCAGCCTGTACAATGCTGTCGTCAACAATCAGTACCTTTTCCATTATTACACTCCTTGTCCGGGCTTTCCGCCCTCCTGGCGCCTGGGGAGGACGACCTCCGGCCAGGCCCATTAAACGCGAGCGATTCGCAAAAACATTATAGTATAATCCACTGAAAATAGCAAGGGATTTTTCTGCCCGGTTGTGATTTTCGGGGGTCAGAAAGAGCCGCCTGAAAAGGCGGCCCTGTGCGGCATGTTATGCTCCCCTTTACTGGACCTTCTGGCTGTCCAGATACTCGTCGTAGGTCATCTTCCTGTCCACCAGTCTGCCGTCAGCGGTGAAGTCAAAGACCCGGTTGCACACCGTTTGAATGAGCTGGTGGTCGTGGGAGGCCACCAGCACGTTGCACTTCACGGCCTCCAGCCCCTTGTTCAGGGCGGCGATGGACTCCAGGTCCAGGTGGTTGGTGGGCTGGTCCAGCATCAGGACGTTGGCCCCGGACAGCATCATCCGGGACAGCATGCACCGCACCTTCTCACCGCCGGAAAGCACCTTTACCGGCTTGTGGACCTCGTCCCCGGAAAAGAGCATCCGGCCCAGGAAGCCCCGGAGGTACTGCTCCTGGGGGTCGGGGGAGAACTGGCGCAGCCACTGGACCAGGTCGTCGTCGTTCTCCTGAAAATAGGGGGTGTTGTCCTTGGGGAAGTAGGAGAAGGTGGCGGTCTGGCCCCATTTCACGGTGCCCTCGTCGGGCTCCAGCTCGCCGGCCAGAATTTTAAAGAGGGCGGTGTGAGCGTTCTCGTTGTCCCCCACGAAAGCAATCTTCTCGTCGTGGCCCACAATGAAGGACACCTTGTCCAGCACCTTCACCCCGTCGATGGTTTTGGACACGTCGGTGACAAATAGGATATCCTTGCCCACCTCCCGGTCGGGGGTGAAGCCCACCCAGGGGTAGCGGCGGGAGGAGGCGGGCATCTCCTCCACCGTGAGCTTATCCAGCAGCTTGCGCCGGGCGGTGGCCTGCTTGCTCTTGGACTTGTTGGCGGAGAAGCGGGAGATAAAGTCCTGCAACTCCTTGATTTTTTCCTCGTTGCGCTTGTTCTGGCTCTTAACGAGCTGCTGCACCAGCTGGGAGGACTCATACCAGAAGTCGTAGTTGCCCACATACATCTTGATCTTGCCGTAGTCAATGTCCACGATGTGGGTACAGACAGTGTTGAGGAAGTGCCGGTCATGGGACACCACAATCACTGTGCCTTCAAAGTCCAGCAGGAAGTCCTCCAGCCAGTTGACGGCATCAATGTCCAGGTTGTTGGTGGGCTCGTCCATCATCAGCAGGTCGGGACTGCCGAACAGCGCCTGGGCCAGCAGGACCTTCACCTTCAGGCGGGCGTCCAGGGTGGCCATGTCGTTGTAGTGCAGCTCGGTGCCCAGCCCCAGGCCCTGGAGAATACGGCTGGCGTCGCTCTCCGCCTCCCAGCCCCCCAGCTCGGCGTACTCCTCCTCCAGCTGGCAGGCTAAGAGTCCGTCCTCGTCGGTCATCTCCTCCTTGGCGTAGAGGGCCTCCTTCTCCTTACCGATATCGTACAGCCGTTGGTTGCCCATGATGACGGTGTCCATCACGTTGTAGGCGTCGTAGGCGTTTTGGTCCTGCTTCAGCACCGACATGCGGACGTTGGGCAGGATGGACACCTGGCCGGAGGTGGAGTCCAGCTCGCCGGAGAGAATTTTCAGGAAGGTGGACTTGCCGGCGCCGTTGGCGCCGATGATGCCGTAGCAGTTGCCCCGCAAAAATTGCAGGTCCACGTGGGAAAACAGTGGGGTACCGCTGTAGTTCAGGCTCAGGTCGGTGACGGTAATCATGTTTTATTGCTCCTTTTTCCATTGTCAGTGCTGTCCATCATACCACAAAGGCAGGAAAAAAGACAGCGTTTTTTTGCAAAAGGCTGTCCTTTTTCTGCCTTTTCTTTTGGAGAAAGTGCCAGAAGATTAATCCGGCCTGCCGGCCCGCTCAATTTTAATGTCCAGCTCCTGAAAGAACAGCCGGACCAGGTTTTCCACCCGCTGGACGCACTCCGGGTCGCTCAGCCGGTCATTTTCCAAAATGCAGCGGATGGCCTCCAGGGTCTGGACGGCCTGGCTCTCCACCGCCTGGGAGATCACCGCCGGATGCAGGCGCTCCATGTGGTCCAGCACCAGCTTGCCCACCGCCGCATGACACAGTGCCGTGGGTGTATCAGGCCCGTTTGGACTGCGCACCGCCCTCTCCCCCTTCCAATGTATAGTGCTCCAGCGCGTAGGTCAGAAACAGGCCGATAAGCTCGTTCCGGCTGCGCCCGGTTTCTCTGGATATATCATCCATCTGCTTGACCACGGACTCCCGCAGGCGGACGGAGAAGGTCCGGTACCCGTCCTCGCCTTTAGGGCGCTTTATGGTGACGATCAGCGCGTCTTTTGTCACAGTACCACCTCAATTCGCCTAAATTTTACAACATTCACGGCACCGCGGCTATGCCAAAATAGATGTTAGAAAATATGTTATTTTGTCAACACAAATCCCTGCTAATCTGGAATTTTTTTCACAAATTAATACTATTTTCCTCTTGCCAATACTTGGATACTGTGATATACTGTCCTCGGTCGAAAGACCGCCTGTGCATATTTGTCCTTGCGACGACGGCCGGGCCTCCTCCCGGCCGTCAAAAAAACATTAAAGTCCTCGGGAAAGATTTTTCCCGGGGACTTTTTGTCTCTAATCATACTCACTATGCCGTTCGACTTTAATTTCCAGCTCCTTGAAAAACTGCATAACCAGATCGTCGATAATTTCAAAACACTCCGGATCAGTGTATCTTTCATCCTCTAAAATACGGCGCATAGCTTCCAGCGTCTGGACCGCCCGGCGTTCCATCGCCCTTTCGACTGCTTCTGAATCAATCTGTTCAACATAATCCAGTACAATTTTCCCCACAGCGGCGTGATAAAGGGCCAGCGCGACTGAGTTATTTCTTTTGTCTTGCATATTCACACCTCATTTATATTATATTTAAAATGTACTCACATTATAGTATACTTTTGCATCTTATGCAAGAGTAAACTTTATTTGTCAGGAGGTGGCTGTTTCATGCCGGACGATATGTTGACAATTAAAGTAAGAGGAGACGACGGTCACCGCAATATTACCGTCAGGGTACGTGAGCGGACGCTACAGGGAATTGAGGAAATTGTAAAAAATACAGGCCACAGCCGCAATGAAGTGATCGGCCTGATGCTTGATTACGCGCTGCCCCGCATTAAAATCGAATCTGGTGAACAATAAAAGCACTCCCCCGGGACGCTTCCGCGTTCCAGGGGAGTGTTTTACAGTCCCAATCCGTAAATTCGGTTGGCGTTTTGAAAAAATACCTTTTCCCAGTGCCGCTCCGGCACCAGCCGCTGGACAAACCGGATATATTCCTCCAGGTTGACGATGGGCCAGTCGGTGCCGTACAGGATATCGTCCCACTGGCCGATGGCGGTGAGCCAGGTGGTCAACAGACCGGCGTAGCCCGCCTGCTCCTGAAAATACCGCTCGATATCCACCCGCCCCTCCAGCAGGCCGGACAGGTCGGCGGCCACGTTGGGATTTTTCTCCACCACCGCGGCGGCGCTCTCCAGAAAGGGGTTTCCAAAGTGGCACATGACAAACCGGGTCCTCTTGTGGTCAGCGGCCACCTCGTCCAGGGTAAGGGGGTGGGCGTACTTCAGGTGGGCCCGGGGGAAGGCGGTAAGGCCCATGTGGACGGCCACCGGCTTGTCGTACCGGGCGGCCAGCTCATACACCGGCTCATACACCGGGTCGGACAGCCACAGCCGGTTGTAACCGGGGTACAGCTTCACCCCGCAGCACGACCGCCGCTGGAGGTTCTCCTCCACCCTCTCCGCCAGGTCGGGAACGGGCCTCTCCCCCCGGCCCATGAGGGCGCTGTCCAGCCCGATGCAGTAGTGAAACAGGTCGGCCGGGTAGCTGTGATAGGCGGGGTCCAGACTGCGGTTGCCCATCACCACCCCGTGGACCATCCCCAGCTCCCCATAGACCTGCCGCAGGTGGGCGGTGGAATTTTTGTGCCCCACCTGCTCCGCCATGGCGTCGGTGTCGGGCGAGGGGGGAAAGAGGTGGAGGTGGGCGTCGATGATTTTCATGGTTCCGCCCTCACCGCCACTGCCGGCGCAGCATGTCGATGTCCTCGTTCTTCTTCAGCAGCACCCCCAGGTAGGGTACCTCCTTTACAATGCGCCCCACGTCCACGCCACCGTGCTGGAGGGCCTGAATCCAGTCGATAATCTCGCTGGTAGAGGGCTTTTTCTTGATCTGAGGCAGGTTCCTGATTTTGTAGAAGGCCTCCAGCACCTGAGTAAGCAGTTTTTCGCTGATATCCGGATAGTGAACCCGAACGATATCCGCCATCAGCTCCCTGTCGGGGAACTCGATGTAGTGGAAGACGCACCGGCGCAGGAAGGCGTCGGGCAGCTCCTTCTCCGCGTTGGAGGTGATGATTACGATGGGCCGGTGGTTGGCCCTGACGGTTCGGCCCGTCTCCGGGATGTGGAACTCCATCCGGTCCAGCTCCCAAAGCAGGTCATTGGGAAACTCCAGGTCGGCCTTGTCGATCTCGTCAATGAGGAGAATCACCTGCTCGTCGTCGGTGAAGGCCTCCCCCAGCTTGCCCAGCTTGACATATTTCTCAATGTCGTCCACCCCCTGGCCCCCAAACTGGCTGTCGTAGAGCCGTTGGACCACATCGTAGACATAGAGCCCGTCCTGGGCCTTGGTGGTGGACTTGATGTTCCAGATGATGAGCTTCTTTCCCAGGGCCTGAGAGATGGCCTCGGCCAGCATAGTCTTGCCGGTGCCCGGCTCCCCCTTGATGAGCAGGGGCTTTTGCAGCACCATGGCGATGTTGGCGGCCCGGAGCAGCTCCTCCGAGGCCACATAGTTTTGACTTCCTTTAAATTCACCCATTTGCGGTTCCTCCTGATCTGATGGCACTTGCAGACATTATAGCGCATTTTGGACAAAAAGGAAATAGAAAAAACCCGCCCGAGGGCGGGTTTTCTGTTTACACCAGCTGGATAATGGCCATCTCGGCGGCGTCGCCGCGGCGGGGGCCGATGCGGACCACACGGGTGTAGCCGCCGTTGCGGTCGGCATACTTGGGTCCGATCTCCTTGAACAGCTTGTTGGCCACGTCCTCCTTGGTGATGTAGGACAGGGCCTGGCGGTAGGAGGCCAGGGTGTTGGTCTTGGCCAGGGTAATCATCTTCTCGGCCACGGGAGCCACTTCCTTGGCGCGGGTGACGGTGGTCTTAATCTGGCCGTTCTCCAGCAGATAGGTGACCATGGCGCGGAGCATAGCCCGGCGCTGGTCGCTGGTGCGGCCCAGTTTACGGTTCTTTTGAGACATGGTAAACACTCCTTCGACCTCGCGTGGCGAGATCCGTTTAAATTCGTTCATTGTGCGGAACGTTACATACGCTTTTCCTGTGGGGCCCGACGACCCCGGCGGGCCATTTCTGTCCTGGGAATGACCCACCATCTTTACTCTGGGCATGACCCGCCCAGGTGGGCGGGTCCCACATAAGGCTTAATTATTTTCTTCACTCGCCAGGGACAGGCCCATCATGGACAGCTTGTTGATGACCTCTTCCAGAGACTTGCGGCCCAGGTTCCGGACCTTCATCATCTCCTCCTCGGTCTTGGAGATCAGGTCCTCCACCGTGTTGATGTTGGCCCGCTTCAGGCAGTTGTAGGAGCGGACGGACAGGTCCATGTCGTCAATGGTCATCTCCATCACCTTGTCCCGCTGGGTCTCCGCCTTCTCCACCACGGTGGAGCGGCTGCCCATGGTCTCGGACAGGTCGGTGAACAGGGTGAAGTGGTCGCACAGGATGCGGGCTCCCAGAGAGACGGCGTCCCGGGCGTCGATGGTGCCGTTGGTCCACACCTCCAGGGTCAGCTTGTCATAGTCGGTGGCGTCGCCCACGCGGGTGTTCTCCACGGTGTAGTTGACCTTGCGGACGGGGGTGTAGATAGAGTCCACGGGAATCACCCCGATAATGGACTGGGCGGGCTTGTTCTTGTCGGCGGAGACATAGCCCCGGCCGTGGGACAGCGTCAGCTCCATAGACAGGGTGGCGTCCGGGCCCAGGGTGGCGATGTGCAGATCCGGGTTGAGGACCTCCACGTCGGCATCCGCCTTGATGTCGCCGGCTGTCACCTTGCACTCCCCGGCGGCCTCGATATGGACGGTCTTGGTCCCCTCGCTGTACAGCTTGGCGATAATGCCCTTCACGTTGAGGACAATCTCGGTTACGTCCTCCTTCACCCCGGGGATGGTGGTAAACTCGTGCTGGACCCCGGAGATCTTGATGGAAGTCACCGCGGTGCCGGGCAGGGAGGACAGCAGAATCCGCCGCAGGGAGTTGCCCAGGGTGGTGCCGTAACCCCGCTCCAAAGGCTCCACCACGTACTTGCCGTAGGAGGTGTCGCCGGGATTTTCGATACAGTCGATGCGGGGCTTTTCAATTTCTATCATATGCTGGAATACCCTCCTTTTCTCGGCGGCGCAGGGCGCCGCTTCATTCAGCTCACCAATATCTGAGGGTTCTCTAAGTTCTGTGTTGGGCCGTTTCGGATATCTGTAGGGCGGGACGACTCGGCCCGCCGCTTTCTTCGGTCGTGCCGGGGAAAATGGCGCGCCGGGGTCGTCGCGCCCTACTCACCCTGTAGGGGCGGACATTGTCCGCCCGCGAGCGCACATACCCGCAAGGGGCACGCCGCATCCGTAAGGCGGCAAGGCCGCCAACGGCTGCGCAGTGTGCGCCCCTACACGGCAATACCCAAAACCAGCCAAAGGAATTACTTAGAATACAGCTCGACGATGAGGTGCTCTTCCACGGGGAAGTCGATGTCGTCCCGGGTGGGCATGGCAGCGACGGTGCCCTGGAGGGTATTCTTGTTGCGGTCCAGCCACTTGGGCACGTTGACCACGGGGGCGTCCTCGCCGGTCAGGCGCTTGAACTTGACGGAGGCGCGGCTCTTTTCCCGGACCTCAATCACGTCGCCCACCTTGACCAGGTAGGAGGGCACATCCACCCGCTGACCGTTAACGGTGAAGTGGCCATGGGTGGTGAGCTGGCGGGCCTCACGGCGGGTCATGGCGAAGCCCAGACGGTACACCACGTTGTCCAGCCGGCGCTCGATCATGGTCAGCAGATTTTCGCCGGTCTTGCCGGGCATGCGGCTGGCCTTCTCGTAGTACATATGGAACTGCTTCTCCATCACGCCATAGACAAATTTCACCTTCTGCTTCTCGGTCATCTGCATAGCGTACTCAGATTGCTTCTTGCGCATCTGGCCCTTGGGGTTGCGGTTGGTTGTCTTCTTGGCATAGCCCATAGCGGCGGGGGACAGGTTCAGCGCCTTGCACCGCTTGGCGATGGGCTGCATATTTCTAGCCATCTGTCAAAACCTCCTTCAATCGATCAGACACGGCGGCGCTTCGGGGGCCGGCAGCCGTTGTGGGGAACGGGAGTCACGTCCTTGATGAGGGTGACCTCCAGGCCCACGGCCTGCAGCGCCCGGATGGCGGCCTCGCGGCCCTGGCCGGGGCCCTTTACAAAGACCTCAACGGTCTTCAGGCCATACTCCATCGCAGCCTTGGCGGCCGTCTCGGCGGCGGTCTGAGCGGCGAAGGGGGTGGACTTACGGGAACCGCGGAAGCCCAGGCCGCCGGAGGAGGCCCAGGACAGGGCGTTGCCCTGCGCGTCGGTCACAGTGACCATGGTGTTGTTAAAGGAGGAGCGGATATGCACCTGGCCCCTCTCTACATTCTTACGCTCGCGGCGCTTGCGCACCACTTTCTTACCTTTGTTCGCAGCCATGTGTATCCCTCCTTACTTCTTCTTATTGGCGACGGTACGCTTGGGACCCTTGCGGGTACGGGCGTTGGTCTTGGAACGCTGGCCCCGGACGGGCAGCCCCTTGCGGTGGCGGATGCCCCGGTAGCAGCCGATTTCGGTCAGCCGCTTGATGTCCATAGCCACGTTGCGGCGCAGGTCGCCCTCCACGGTGTAGTCGTGGATGACCTCACGCAGCTTTGCCTCTTCCTCTTCGGTGAGGTCCTTTACGCGGGTATCAGGGTTTACCCCGGCCTTGGCCAGGATCTTGTTGGCGCTGGTGCGCCCAATGCCGTAGATATAAGTGAGGCCGATCTCGATTCTCTTCTCTCTCGGCAGGTCAATACCGGCAATACGAGCCATTTTTTACAGCACCTCCAATTAACCTTGTCTCTGCTTATGCTTGGGGTTTTCGCAAATTACCATGACTTTGCCCTTGCGCTTAATGACTTTGCACTTCTCGCACATGGGCTTCACGGACGGTCTGACTTTCATTGTTAAAACCTCCTGAATGCCTAACGGCCCCGGTGGACTGGAGGCAAGGCTCCCGGTCCATCCGGTCGTTGATAGTTACGTGTCCGTTGTAGGGGCGGATATCATCCGCCCGCTCTTAACGGTTTGCTGTGTGTTCCGTACGGGCGGGTAATACCCGCCCCTACTTGGATCTCCAAGTGATACGGCCTCGGGTGAGGTCGTAGGGTGACATCTGAATGGTCACCTTGTCACCGGGCAGGATGCGGATGAAGTTCATCCGCAGCTTGCCGGAAATATGTGCCAGGATGATGTGTCCGTTTCCGATATCCACGTGGAACGTGGTGTTGGGCAGGGCCTCGGTGACGACGCCCTCCAATTCGATCATATCATCTTTTGCCAAGCGTAGATCCCTCCTTGAAGGCGGCCAGCGCCCGTCTCAATGCCCGGTCGGAGACCGGTTCTCCCTGCTTCAGGCTGTGAACCACAGGATGGTCATACATGCGCGACTGGTCGTCAGTCAAACACAAGACATGGCCCAGCTTTTTCCGTTTGGGATGTGACACCTTCCGGCGCTTCCCATCGGCCAGCAGCAGCCTGTTCTGTTCCTGATCCACACCCACCACGCAGAAGATACCATCCTTGTCCCGTCCGGCGTCGGCCCGGACAATCCAGCCTGTGTAATCATACATAGGTTCCGTCCTCCGTGACGGTCAGAATCTCCGGGCCGTCCTCGGTGATGAGGATGGTATTTTCGTAGTGGGCGGCCAGAGAGCCGTCCTGTGTGACGGTGGTCCAGTTGCCCTCCAGGTTCTTCACCTGCCAGCCTCCGGCGCACACCATAGGCTCCACCGCGATGGTCATGCCCGGCTGGAGCCGTGGACCGTGGCCGGCGGGGCCGAAGTTGCGCACCTCGGGGGCCTCGTGCAGCCTGGCGCCCACGCCATGGCCCACAAAGTCCCGGACCACGGAAAAGCCGTTGGCCTCCACATAGACCTGGACCGCGTGGCCAATGTCGCTCACCCGGCAGCCCCGGCGGGCGTTTTTGATGCCCTCCCAGAAGCTCTGCTGGGTGACCTGAATCAGCCTGGCCGCCTCGTCGCTCACCTGGCCGCAGGGGTAGGTGGCGGCGCAGTCCCCGTGGAAGCCGCCGATGAAGGCGCCCACGTCGATGCTGACGATGTCGCCCTCCTCCAGCTTCCGGGGGCCGGGGATGCCGTGGATGACCACCTCATTCACCGAGATGCAGGCCGAGCCGGGGAAGCCGCCGTAGCCCAGAAAGGAGGGCTTGGCCCCGTGGCTCTCGATAAAGCGGCGGACCGCCCTGTCGATCTCGTGGGTGGTGACACCCGGACGGACCATAGAGCCGGCCAGGGCCCGGGCCTGGGCGGTGAGACGCCCGGCCCGGCGCATAGCCTCAATCTCCCGTTGGGACTTTAACGATATCATTTCCAGCGCCATCAGAGCCCCAGCGCCTCCATGATCACCTTAGTGGTCCCCTCGATGGTGTCCTGATTGGCCACGGGGGCCAGGATGCCCTTGCCCTCATAGAAGCCCTTCAGCGGTTCAGTCTCCTCATGGTAGACCGCCAGGCGTTTCCGGACAGTCTCGGCACGGTCGTCCTCCCGCTGGACCAGAGGCCCGCCGCAGGAATCGCACACGCCCTCGGTCTTGGGGGGCTTGGCCTTTACGTGGTAGGGGGCGCCACAGCTCTGGCACACCCGCCGGCCCGACATGCGCTCCTCGATCTCTCCGTCGGAGATCTCGATGGACAGCACCTTATCAAAGGTGATACCGGCCTGGTCCATGGCCTCGGCCTGGCCGATGGTGCGGGGCACCCCGTCCAGGATGAAGCCCCTGGCGCAGTCAGGCTGGGCCAACCGGTCAGCCACAATGCCGATAATCACGGAATCGGGCACCAGCTTGCCGGCATCCATATAGCCCTTGGCCTCCAGGCCGGTGGGGGTACCCGCCTGGATGGCGGCGCGGAGGATATTGCCTGTGGAAATGGTGGGGATACCCAGCCTGGTGCTGAGAATTTCGGCCTGAGTGCCCTTGCCGGCGCCGGGGGCGCCCAAAAGGATCAATTTCATAGCCGTCTCTCCTTACTCCAGGAAGCCCTTGTAGTGCCGCATGAGCATCTGGGCCTCCATCTGCTTCACGGTCTCCAGGGCAACGCCCACCACGATGATGACGGAGGTGCCACCGATGGCCAGAGACTGGTAGCCCACCAGATTGCCGGTGATGATGGGGGCAATAGCAATCACGGACAGGTACAGGGCCCCAAACATGGTGATCTTGTTGAGCACCTTCATGAGGAAGTCACAGGTGGGCTTTCCGGGCCGCAGGCCGGGGATAAAGCCGCCGTTCTTCTTCAGGTTGTTGGCCACCTCCACAGGGTTGAAGGCCATGGTGGAGTAGAAATAGCTGAAGCCCACAATGAGCAGGAAATACAGGATGCTGTAGAAGGGGGCCGCCGTATCGAACACCTTCATCAGGCCGCCGCCAAAGCCCGGGCTCTCCTTGGTGATGCCCATAAAGCCGCAGACGGTGGCGGGCAGGGAGGCGATGGACTGGGCGAAGATGATGGGCATAACGCCCGCCATGCTCACCTTCATGGGGATGTGGGTGGACTGGCCGCCGTACATCTTCCGGCCCACCACCCGCTTGGCATACTGCACGGGGATGCGGCGCTCGGCGTTGTTGATATAGACGATGAATACCACCAGGGCCAGCATGCCCAGGAGGATCAGGGGGATCATCGCAGGGTGCAGGGCCCGGTTCAGATAGGCCTGGGCGGTCTCAGCGTTATAGAGACCGGTGGCCTGGAGCTTCTCCAGGGTCACGTTTCCGCTCTGCACCTCACGCCAGATGTTCACACCGTTGATGGAATCGGTGACCATCTGGGGGAACCGGGAGACGATACCGGCAAACAGGATGATGGAAATGCCGTTGCCGATGCCGAACTCGGTGATCTGCTCGCCCAGCCACATCAGGAAGGCGGAGCCGGCGGTGAAGGACAGGACAATCACCAGGCCCACCCAGAAGCCGGGCAGGGAGCCGCCGTTCACCAGGCCGTAGCTGTTCACCAGGGTGTAATAGCCAAAGCCCTGAAGCAGGGCGATGGCCACAGTGGTGTACCGGGTGATGGAGGCGATCTTCTTGCGCCCCTCCTCGCCCCCGTCACGGGCCAGCCGTTCCAGAGCGGGGATGGCCACGGTGAGCAGCTGGATGATGATGGAGCTGTTGATATAGGGCTGGATGGACAGGGCGAACACCGTTGCCATGGAGAAGGCGGAGCCGCTCATGGCGTTCATCAGGCCCAGGATGCCGGTCTGGCTGTTCATATACTGCTGAAGTGCCTGGCCGTCGATATAGGGCACGGGGATGGCGGAGCCAAGGCGGAAGATGAGCAGAGCCATAATGGTAAACAGCATCTTTTTCTTCAGCTCGGGCACCCGCCAGGCGTTGCGGATGGTCTGAATCATAATCAGACCACCTCCCACTTACCGCCGGCAGCCACGATTTTTTCCTTGGCGGAGGCGGAGAAAGCGGAAGCCTTTACAATCAGTTTCTTGGAGAGTTCGCCATTGCCCAGGATCTTGACGCCGTACTGGCACTTGGTCAGAATGCCCTTTGCCCGCAGCATATCGACATCCACCGTGGCGCCGTCCTCGAATTTCTCCAGGGCGGAGACGTTGATGGCCTCCAGGGGCTTGGCAAAAATGTTGTGGAAGCCCCGCTTGGGCAGGCGGCGGGCCAGAGGCATCTGGCCGCCCTCGAAGCCCACGCGGACGCCGCCGCCGGAACGGGCCCACTGGCCCTTGTGACCCCGGCCGGCGGTCTTGCCGTTGCCGGAGCCGGCGCCCCGGCCCTTGCGGTAGGCCTTGGTGTTGGAGCCGGGGGCGGGGGAAAGTTCATGCAGATTCATGTCGTGCGCCTCCTCGTTAGTTTTCCTCGGTCACCTGGAGCAGGTAGCCGATGTGGGCGATCTTGCCCCGGGTAGCCTGGTTGTCGGGCTGCACGGTGGCGTCGCCGATCTTGCGGAGGCCCAGGGCCTCGGCGGTCGCCTTGTGCTTGGCGATGCGGCCGTTGAGGCTCTTGACCAGCTTAATGTTCAGATTAGCCATTTTTGACCCTCCTTAACCCAAGATCTCATCCACGCTCTTGCCGCGGACGCGGGCCACTTCCTCGGGGGTGCGCAGGGACCGCAAGCCCTGGAAGGTGGCGGAGACCACGTTCTGCGGATTGTTGGAGCGCAGGCACTTGGTACGGATGTCCTTGATGCCGATGGCTTCCATCACGGCACGGACGGGGCCGCCGGCAATCACGCCGGTACCGGGGGCGGCGGGCTTCATCAGCACGCGGCCGGCGCCGAACTCGCCGATCACCTCGTGGGGGATGGTGGTGCCGGACAGGGACACGGTAATCATGTTCTTCTTGGCATCCTCGATGCCCTTGCGGATGGCCTCGGGGACCTCAGCGGCCTTGCCCAGGCCGAAGCCCACGCGGCCCTTCTCGTCGCCCACCACCATGAGGGCGGAGAACTTGGCCACGCGGCCGCCCTTGACGGTCTTGGATACGCGGTTCAGATAGACCAGCTTTTCAACGAACTCGCTGGGCTCTCTCTCAAATCTAGCCATTTGTTACTTCCTCCTCCCTTAGAACTGCAGGCCGCCCTCGCGGGCGCCCTCGGCCAGAGCCTTCACACGGCCGTGATAGACATAGCCGCCGCGGTCGAACACCACGGTGTCAATGCCCTTGGCCTTGGCACGCTCCGCCACGTTTACGCCCACCTGCTTGGCGGCGTCGGACTTGGTGCCGTCCACCTTGAAGTCCTTCTCCAGGGAAGAAGCGGAGACCAGGGTGACGCCGTTCACGTCGTCGATGACCTGGGCATAGATGTTGGTCTCACTGCGGAAAACGCACAGGCGGGGACGCTCGGGCGTGCCGGAAATCTTGGCACGCACGCGCTTGTGGCGCTTAATGCGCTGAGAGCGGGTATCGGGTCTGTTGATCATAAGTGGCACACCTCCTTATTACTTCTTGGCGCCGGTCTTACCAGCCTTGCGGCGGATGACCTCGTCAGTATACTTGATGCCCTTGCCCTTGTAAGGCTCGGGGGGACGCTTCTCTCTCACTTCGGCGGCAAACTGGCCCACCTTCTGCTTGTCGCAGCCCAGGATCACGATTTTGTTGGGGCTGGGGACCTCGATGCTGATGTCAGCGTTTTCCTCCATGATGACCTGGTGGGAATAGCCCAGGTTCATCACCAGCTTGCTGCCCTCTTTGGCCACACGGTAGCCCACGCCGTTTACATCCAGCTCCTTCTTGTAGCCCTCGGTCACGCCCACCACCATGTTGTTCAGCAGGGTGCGGGTGAGGCCGTGCAGGGAGCGGTTCTCCTTGGCGTCGTTGGGACGGGTGACCTTCAGCTCAGCGCCCTCCACGGTGATGGCCATGTTGGGGTTGAACTGCTGTGTCAGGGTGCCCTTGGGGCCCTTGACGGTGACAACATTGTTGTCCTCTACCTTGATCTCCACTCCGGCGGGAATGGCGATAGGAGCTCTACCAATTCTGGACATTCCTATACCCTCCTTACCAGATAAATGCCAGGACTTCGCCGCCGACATGGGCCTCGCGGGCCTTCTTGTCGGTCATGACGCCCTTGGACGTGGAAACAATGGCGATACCCAGGCCCCGCAGGACCTTGGGCAGCTCGTCAGCGCCGGCGTACACCCGCAGGCCGGGCTTGGACACCCGCTTCAGGCCGGAGATGACCTTCTCCTTGCCGGCGTTGTACTTCAGGGCGATGCGGATGACGCCCTGGGTGCCGTCGTCGATGAGCTGGAAGTTCTTGATATACCCCTCGTCCAGCAGGATCTGCGCGATGGACTTCTTCATGTTGGACGCAGGCACATCCACGGTGTCATGCTTGGCGTTGTTCGCGTTGCGGATACGGGTCAGCATATCCGCGATAGGGTCGGTGATTTGCATTGCGTGATTACCTCCTATACAGATTACCGGTTTTGTCCGGTACAGACGGCAAGGTATCGCAGGTTAGGTCGTTCCTGCGACCTGTTGACCGCCCCGCGCCTGGTTGGGGCAGGCGCATTTTTGTATTCAGGAGCTCCCAGGGCCTGTACACGTTGGGCCCGGATTCTCCTATCAAAACCGCATGTGCGGGTTTGACCAAATGCTTCCCCGGGGAGCTCTGCCGTCCCCCGCAGGGCAAGGCTCCTTTGGAAAGGAGCTGTCAGCCGCAGGCTGACTGAGGATTGTATTTCGCCGCAGGCGAAATGTGCGAAGCAGACAAGCTTGCAGAAACCTGGTTTACTTCGTATGTTTTGCTCCGCAAAACGCAATCCTCCGCCCCAGTGTGCGCACTGGGGCACCTCCTTTCTAAAGGAGGCTTTTCGCTTCCCTGCGGCCATACCACTTTCCAGAGGCTTCTGGAGTTTATACGGTACGCAGGTTAAACGCACGGCAGCGTGTGGAGCAATTTAAGTTGTCCCACGGGGACACAACGATTGATTATACTCCCGAAAGGGAGGATTTGCAAGGAAAACTTCGTCCGAACACACGAGCGTGTGGACAGAGATATGCCGGAACGGAGCTTTTTCGGCTCCGTTCCGGACATTTTCACTCTTTTTACCAGGAGGCCTTGCGGACTCCGGGGATCTGTCCCTTATAGGCCAGCTCGCGGAAGCAGATACGGCAGATGCCGTAGTCCCGGAGGTAGGCGTGGGGACGGCCGCACAGCTTGCAGCGGTTGTAGCGGCGGGAGGAGAACTTGGGCTCCTTCTGCTGCTTCAGGATCATAGACTTTTTAGCCATAAATTCTTCCTCCTCTTAGCGGCCGGCGAAGGGAGCGCCCACCAGCTTCAGCAGCTCACGGGCCTCCTCATCGGTCTGGGCGGTGGTGCAAACCACGATGTCCATGCCGCGGATCTTGTCGATCTTGTCATACTCGATCTCGGGGAAGATCAGCTGCTCCTTGATGCCCAGGGCGTAGTTGCCCCGGCCGTCGAAGGCGTCGGCGGAGATGCCCCGGAAGTCACGGACGCGGGGCAGGGCCACGTTGAACAGGCGGTCCAGGAACTCCCACATCTTGTTGCCCCGCAGAGTAACCTTGGCGCCGATGGGCATGCCCTCACGCAGCTTAAAGTTAGCCACGGACTTCTTAGCCTTGGTGATAACCGCTTTCTGGCCGGTGATGGTGGTCAGGTCGTTGACCACGGCGTCCAGCACCTTGGCGTTCTCACGGGCCTCGCTGCAGCCCACGTTGACCACGATCTTTTCCAGGCGGGGAATCTGCATGGTGGACTTGTAGCCAAACTTCTGCATCAGAGCAGGAGCGACCTCGTCCTGGTACAGCTTCTTCAGGTTAGGTGTATTAGCCATTTCGCTCCTCCTCTCTTAAATCTCAGCGCCGCACTTCTTGCAGACGCGGACCTTCTTGCCATCGGCCAGCAGCTTGTGTGCGGGCCGGGTGGGCTTGCTGCACTTGGGGCACACGCGCTGCACCTTGCAGGCGTAGATGGGGGCCTCCTTCTGGAGGATGCCGCCCTGCTGGCCCTGCTGGCGGGGCTTGGTGTGGCGGGAGACCATATTGACCTTCTCCACAACCACCTTGCCGGCCTTGGGGTCCACGGACATAACCTTGCCCTGCTTGCCCTTGTCCTTGCCGGACAGGACGACGACGGTGTCGCCGCTCTTGATACTCAATTTGTTCATCGGTAACCCTCCCTTACAGCACTTCGGGAGCCAGGGACAGGATCTTCATATAATCCTTGTCGCGCAGCTCACGGGCCACTGGGCCAAAGATACGGGTGCCGCGGGGGTTCTTGTCGTCCCGGATAAGGACGGCGGCGTTGTCGTCAAAGCGGACGTAGGAGCCGTCGGGACGGCGCACGCCCTTGGAAGAACGGACGATGACGGCCTTTACCACCTCGCCCTTCTTCACGGTACCGCCGGGCTGAGCCTTGCGGACAGAGGCCACGATCACGTCGCCGATGTTGCCGAACTTCCGCTTGGAGCCGCCCAGCACCAGGATGGTCTTGATCTCCTTGGCGCCGGTGTTGTCGGCCACCTTCAAATAAGTTTCCTGCTGAATCATGCTGCCGACACCTCCTTATTTCGCCTTCTCGATGATCTCAACCACGCGCCACCGCTTGTCCTTGGACAGGGGGCGGGTCTCCATGACCTTGACGCGGTCGCCCACGCCGCACTGGTTGTTCTCATCATGAGCCTTCAGCTTATAGGTTCTCTTAACAATCTTCTTATACAGGGGATGGGCCACGCGGTCGGCGATGGCGACCACAACGGTCTTATCCATCTTGTCCGAAACCACCAGGCCGACTCTGGTCTTGCGGGAAGAAGTTCTGTTTTCCATCTTCTATTCCTCCTCTTAGCGGCCTGCGAGCTGCTGCTCGCGGATGATGGTTTTCACTCGGGCGATATCCTTCTTCACTTCAGCGATGCGCAGGGGATTGTCCAGCTGGTTGGTGGCGTGCTGAAGGCGGAGGTTGAACAGGTCCTTTTTCAGGTCCACCAGCTTGGTCTCCAGCTCGGCGGCAGACAGCTTGCGAACGTCATTAGCCTTCATTACGCTTCACCACCCTTCTCAGTCTCCTCGCGCTTGACGATCTTGCACTTGACAGGCAGCTTGTGGCTGGCCAGGCGCAGGGCCTCGCGGGCCGTCTCCTCGGAGACGCCGGCAATCTCGAACATGACACGCCCGGGCTTCACAACGGCCACCCAGTACTCGGGGGAGCCCTTACCGGAGCCCATGCGGGTCTCGGCGG
>CATEPI010000022.1:0-47528 GCA_949525845.1 uncultured Eubacteriales bacterium | reverse complement strand
CTCAATGAACTCCCTCCGTCACGGCTTCGCCGTGCCACCTCCCTCTGAGAGGGAGCTGTCAGCCGAAGGCTGACTGAGGGAGTTCGTCTATCAAAAGGTTTCGCTCAATGAACTCCCTCCGTCACGGCTTCGCCGTGCCACCTCCCTCTGAGAGGGAGGCTTATTAAAGGAGTGTTCCTATGTATTACGAGATTGTCCCCATGGACCGCAGCCATATCCCTCAGATTGCTGCATTGGAGCGGGAGTGCTTCTCCGACCCCTGGAGCGAGCGCCTGCTGGAGGACGCCCTGTTCGACACCCAGGCCTGCTTTATCGTGGCCGAGGACGGGGAGGAGGGCAATGTCCTCGGCTATGCCGGGCTCCATGCCGTGCTGGATGAGGGGTACATCGACAACGTGGCCGTGGCCCCCGATGCCCGGCGGCACGGGGTGGCCTCCGCCCTGCTGGATGTGTTCTGCCGGTTTGGGGCGGTCAATCTGGCCTTCCTTACCCTGGAGGTGCGCAAGTCCAACACCGCCGCCATCGCTTTGTATGAAAAGCATGGTTTTCAGCAGGTTGGCCTGCGTCCGGGCTACTATCAGCACCCCCGGGAGGACGCGGTGATTATGACGCGGGAGTTTGGGAAGGAAACGTAGGGCGCGACGACCCCGGCGCGCCGTTAACCCGCATATTTTTGAAATGCGGCGGGCCGAGTCGTCCCGCCCTACAACATTTCCTTGGAAAGTGGTGTCTCTATGAATATTTTAGCCATTGAATCCTCCTGCGACGACACCGCCGCCGCCGTGGTGCGGGACGGGCGGACGGTGCTGTCCAGCTGCGTGTCCTCTCAGATTGAGATGCACACCGTTTACGGCGGGGTGGTGCCCGAGATTGCCTCCCGGAAGCATGTGGAGGCAATTTCCGCTTTGGCGGACAAGGCGGTCTCTGACGCCGGGCTGACCAGGGCCGATTTGGACGCCGTCGCCGTCACCTACGCCCCCGGGCTTATCGGGGCGGTGCTGGTGGGGGTCAACTTCGCCAAGGGGGCGGCGATGGCCCTGGACCTGCCCCTGATTCCCGTTCACCATGTGCGGGGGCACATCGCCGCCAACTACATCACCCACCCCGATTTGGAGCCGCCGTTTGTGTGCCTGTGCGTCTCCGGGGGGACCACCGCCATTGTGGACGTGCGGTCCTACACCGAGATGGCCGTGCTGGGAGGCACCCGGGACGACGCCGCCGGGGAGTGCTTCGACAAGGTGGCCCGGGTGCTGGGCATCGGCTACCCCGGGGGCGGTCCCATGGACCGGCTGGCCCAGGGGGGGGACGACGGCAAGTATCCCCTGCCTGTGGGGCATGTGTCCGGGGCGGAGCTGGATATGTCCTTCTCCGGGCTGAAGACGGCCAGCCTTAACCTGATTCACAACAGTGAGCAGAAGGGGGAAGTCCTGGATTTGCCCGGCTTTGCCGCCAGCTTTGGGAAGGCGGTGAGCGATTCCCTGGTGCCCCGGGTGATGGCCGCCGCCAAAATGACGGGTTACGGCAAAATCGCCGTGGCAGGCGGAGTGGCCGCCAACAGCCGCATCCGGGCCGATTTGCAGGCCGCCTGCGCCCGGAGCGGGGACCGGCTGTTTCTGCCTGAGCTGCGGTACTGCGGGGACAACGCGGCTATGATTGGCTGTCAAGGGTTTTACGAGTTTCAGGCCGGGCACACCGCCGGGTGGGATTTGAATGCCTACGCGACCAGGGATATCGGGGTGGGGTGATAACGGAATCCCCCCGCCGCCGCCGAAGGCGGCGGCCCTCCCCCCTTTGGCAAGGGGGGCTTTTTGTTGCAAACCGGGTCAGTTTCCCTTAATGGTCCCCTTTGGCAAGAGGGGCGGCCCCCCTCAGTCAGGCTTGCGCCTGACAGCTCCCCCACAAGGGGGGGGAGCCATTCCTGCGGGGGACGGGAGCGGGCGGTAGCCGCCCCTGCGGTGTTATGTCATCCCTATGCGCGGTGAATATGGTTTTTTTCCCTGCATTTTGGTGGACTCCCCTTTCACCCGCCCTGTAATTGCGGGGTTTTCCACGGGGCGTTGTGGACAAACCTGTGGAAAATGTGTATAACTGATGGCGGGGCCTTTTATGGTTTGTGATTATGTTAATCAATCGGCGCCTGTTGGGAAATTATTTTTGGAAAAAATCTCGCTTTTGCCCTTGACAGGCTGGTTTTCCGGTGCTATAATGCGCAATGCACAAGAAAGCAGGTACGGTTCCCCCGTCCTCACCCCAGGCCTGAGCCAAAGGGTCAACATGGAGATAACAGTGCCGGAAGTTCCGGCGTTGTTTTGCTGTGATGTGGGGGCCATATCGGCAACCCACATTTCATTTTGTCTGGAGGTGCTTCCCATCGCTAACACAGGTCATCAAACCAATGAAGATATCCGGGATAAAGAGGTACGCCTGATCTCTGAATCCGGCGAGCAGCTGGGCATCATGTCCTCCCAGGAGGCGCTGCGCCTGGCCGAAGAACGGAGTCTGGATCTGGTCAAAATCTCCCCCAATGCCGTCCCCCCCGTGTGCAAGCTCATGGACTACGGCAAGTACCGGTTCGAGCAGACCAAGCGCGAGAAGGAAGCCCGCAAAAATCAGCGGGTGGTGGAGATTAAGGAGATCCGTATGTCTCCCAGCATTGACGTGAACGACTTCAATGTGAAGCTGCGCAACGCCCAAAAATTCCTGGCCGAGGGCAACCGGTGCAAGGTCACTGTCCGCTTCCGCGGCCGGGAGATGGCCCACACCAATATCGGACAGGATCTGCTGATCAAATTTGCGGAGGAGTGCGGCGAGATCGCCGTTATGGACAAGTCCCCCAAGCTTGAGGGCCGTCATATGTCCATCTTCCTGTCCCCCAAACCCGCTAAGGACAAAAAGTAAGTAAAGGAGTTCAAACTGTTATGGCGAACAAAATCAAGATCAAGACCCACAGCGGCGCCAAAAAGCGTTTCTCCCTGACCGGTACCGGCAAGGTCAAGCGGGGCATGACCAAGAAGCGTCACCTGCTCAACGGCCACGGCAAGACCACCAAGCTGAAGCGGGCCCTGCGCGGCACCACCATCGCTGACAAGACCAACGAGGCCGCCGTCAAGCGCATGATCCTGTACAAGTAAGACAGAGGGAGGGAACTGAACAATGGCAAGAGTGAAGGGCGCGATGATGACGCGCAAGAGAAGAAATAAAATCCTCAAGATGGCCAAGGGCTACTGGGGCTCCAAGTCCAAGCACTTCAAGATGGCCAACCAGGCCGTGATGAAGTCCGGCGTGTACGCCTACACCGGCCGCAAGCTGAAGAAGCGTGACTTCCGCCAGCTGTGGATCACCCGCATCAGCGCCGGCTGCAAGATGAACGGCATGAATTACTCCACCTTTATGAACGGCCTGAAGAAGTCCGGCATCATCATCAACCGCAAGATGCTGGCCGAGCTGGCCGTTAATGACAAGGCCGCCTTTACCCAGCTCACCGACACCGCCAAGAAGGCCCTGGCCTGAATATGAACTCCCTCAGTCACCGCCTTCGGCGGCGACAGCTCCCTCAAAGAGGGAGCCTTAGAACGGTAGAGAGTTTTTCGACAAGCTGCGCAAAAGCACCCCATCAGGGGTGCTTTTGTTGTATCTGAGCCTTTTTCTTCCGCTTGGCGGCCATATAGCGCTCCTCCTCGCTGAAGATGCAGCCGCAGTATTTCTGCATGTAAAAGCCGTGGTCCCGGGCGAACTGCTGGCCCTCCTGGAACAGGGGGCGGAAGTCCCGGTAGAGGAACGCTACCCCGTACTGCTCCCCTGCCGCCCGGGCGGCGGCGGCGATGGCCTCGTGGTTCTGGTAGGGGGAGATGAGCAGGGAGGTTGTAAAGCTATCGTAGCCGTTGGCGGCGGCGTATTGGGCGGTCGCCTCCATCCGCACCCGGTAGCAGTAGGCGCACCGGCCGTCAATGTCGCCGGCTACGGCGGTGATGAAGGGGCGCAGGTCGTAGCTCCCGCCGATGACCAGCTTCATGCCGATCTCCTTGGAATATTCCTCCAGAGTGCGCTTCCGGGCCTGGTACTCGGTGTAGGGGTGGATGTTGGGGTTGAACCAGAAGCCGGTGACGCAGACGCCCTCCTCCCGCAGCCGGGCGATGGGGCGGTTGGCGCAGGGGGCGCAGCAGATGTGCATGAGGGTGTTCATTGGTAAAAATCCTCCAGGTCGATGGTGTGGACCGTCAGGCCCTTCTGCATGGCGTAGGCCAGGGTCTGGAAGGTGCCCCCCTTGGGGACGCCGTTGTAAATGGCGATGAGCAGGCCGGAGCGGTCCACCATGTAGCGGTTCCGGCGGATCATACAGAAGCGGTCATAGCTGTGCTGGACCAGGGTCTCGAAGTTGCACCGGTTCAAAATGGACTGGTATCGCACCTTTTCCCTTTCCGGCCAGCTGTCCGCCTGAGTCTCGCAGGGGCGGGCGCACTCCAGGGTGATAACTGCCTCCGCCTCCCGCAGGGCCAGCACCGCCTCGGCACAGTACAGGTCGCACCCCCGGGCCATGCCGGTGATAAAATGGCGGATTCCAGCCACATAGGCGTCCTCCACCGCCTGGGCAATGCTTCTTTTCAGCCTCTGGCACCGTGGGTCGGACTCGTCCTCCCCCCAGGGCAGCTTGTCGGGCCGGTGGCCGGTGAAGCAGCAGGTTTTTTCTTTGTCCACAGTACTCCCCCTGTGTAGGGGCGGACATTGTCCGCCCGCTGTATTTCGGGTCCGGTTCATGCGGGCGCACAATGTGCGCCCCTACAATCCCGCAATCATAACACGATCAGGTCCTTGGGGGAACGGGTGATGTTTTCGCAGCCGGTCTCGTTGAGGATGAGCACGTCCTCGATGCGCACGCCGAATTTCCCCGGGATATAGACCCCCGGCTCGGCGGAGATGACCGCCCCCGCGGGCATGGGGCGCTTCTCCCTGGAACTGGCGTTGGGGGATTCGTGGATGTCCACCCCCAGGGAGTGGCCGAAGCTGTGGGAGAAGTACTCACCATAGCCCGCCTCCCGGAGGACGCGGCGGGCCGCCTCGTCGATCTCCTGGCCGGTGACCCCCGCACGGGCGGCGTTGATGCCCGCCTTCTGGGCGGCCAGGACGGCGGCGTATACCTCCTCCATCTCCTGGATGGGGTGGCCCAGGGCCACGGTGCGGGTCATGTCGGAGCAGTACCCCTCCACCTTGCAGCCGAAGTCCATGGTGATGAACATGCCCGCGTCCACCACCTGGTCGCCGGGGACGGCGTGGGGCCGGGAGCCGTTGGGGCCGGCGGCCACGATGGGGTCGAAGGACACCTTCTCGCCCCCGCGGCTCATCAGCTCGTAGACCAGCCGGGCAGCAATCTCCCGCTCCGTCATGCCGGGGCGGATGAAGTTTAAAATGGCCTTGAAGGCCTCGTCGGTGATGGCCTGGGCCCGGCGCATGAGGACCAGCTCCCCCTCGTCCTTGGAGGCGCGGAGGCTGTCCAGCAGCTTCTGGGCCGGGGTGAGGATGCCGGGCAGCTCCTGCTCGTACTTCCGGTGGGCGTCCACCGTCATGGCGCCGCTCTCAAAGCCGATGTTGTGCAGGCCCTTGGCCTCGATATACTCCTTGGCCAGGGCCATGTGGCCCCTGTCCGGGGCGGCAAGCAGGACCTCCGCCCCCTCCACCTGCTCCCGGGCGGCCTCGATGTAGCGGCCGTCGGTGGAGTATCGGGCCCCGTCCCGGGTCACCAGCAGCAGGCCCTCCCCGTGGAAGCCCAGGGCGTACCGCTCCCCGGATTCGCTGGTGATCAGCATGGCGTCCAGGCCGTACTCCGGCAGCTGGGCGGCGATTTTTGTTATGTGGTTCATGGATGATTTCCCTCTTTCAATAGATGCTTCCCGTCGTGTAGGGCATGGGCTGAAGGTGAATTGGCCCGGAGGGCCAAGAGAGGCCGGCCTGGGCCGCTGCCCTTGCCTCCCTGACAGAGGCGGTAACCTAACCCAGGCAAGGGCAGAGCCCTTGCCCTACAGGCGGCCGTTGCAGCGTAATTTGGACGTCTAAAGATATCCAAAGCAGGCCAACAGCCCAAACAGGGTCAAGGCCCCGCCAACCAGTCTTGTCATAAGCAGTTCCCAGGAAAACGGCTCCCTGTCGGGCCACTGGTGCAGACGCGGATACAGCACAATTTTCCAAACCCTTTCCGGGCAGACAAGTACATATATGCCGCCGCCGATGCACAGCAGACCAATCAAAATCCCTTCTATATTCACAGTGGTCTCCTCGCCTTCCAGCCTCACAACAATCTCTGGTAAGTTTCCTTCATGGTGAGGGCATCCTCCGCCTGGGTGCCGGCGGATTCGCAGATGAAGGTGGGGGACCAGCCCCGGCGGGCGATTTCCGCCGCCAGTGGGGGCCAGTTGGGGCCGTAGCCGCCGTTGTCGTTGAAGGTGCGGTGGCACTTTTCCCCACCCTTGGGGGTGAACTCAATGTGGGAGAAGTGGCTGTGAAAGGTGCTGGCCCGGTCCGGGCCCAGGACCTCCGCCATCCGGTCCAGCATCCGGGAAAAGGCCGCTTCCCCGTCGTCCGCGCCTAACGAACGGGCGTAGAGATGGCCGAAGTCGATGCAGGGCACCAGGCGCCCGTCCAGAGTGCACAGCTCCAGCACCTCGTCTAAATCGCCCAGCTGGTTAATCTTGCCCATGGTCTCGGGGCACAGGGTGATGTGGGAAAAGCCCTGGTCGTCACAGGCAGCGATGACCTCGGTCAGAGATTTTTTCGCAATGTCCAGCGCCTCCCGGCGCTCACGCCCCATCAGCGCCCCGGAGTGGATGACCACCCGCCTCGCCCCCATCCAGTCCGCCACCTGACAGCCGGCGGTGATGTAGCCGATGGTCTTTTGGAGGGCGTCCCGGTCCGGGTTGGCCAGGTTGATGAAGTAGGGGGCGTGGAGGGACATCACAATCCCCGCCGCCCGGGCGTTTTCCCCGATTTTGACGGCGGTCTCCTTCCCCACGTGGACCCCCTTGCCGCACTGGTACTCGTAGCAGTCCAGGCCGAAGTCGGCGATCCACCGGGGAGCGGCAAGGGAGGATTTATGGACCTTGGAAAAGCTGTCGCAGTTGCCCGCCGGGCCAAATTTCGCGCTCATAAAAAGGGCCTCCTTTTTCCCAGCAGACGGAAGGGAGTCTCCACCGCGTAACGGATGTAGCGGCCCGGGTTGCCCGCCAGGCGGATGGGCTCCACCAGCAGGGGGATCACCCCGGCGTTGTTGGCCCCCAGGGTGTCGGTGAAGATCTGGTCGCCCACCATCACCGTCTCCCCCGGCGTACAGCCCATGCGCTCCATGGCCTTGAGATAGCCTGCCCGCCGGGGCTTGCCGGAGTGGCCCTGATAGGGGATGCCCAGCTGTTCTGCGAATTTCTGCGCCCGGCCCGGCTTGCGGCTGTTGGACAGCAGGAACAGGGATATTCCCTCCGCCGCCAGCGCCTCCTTCCAGGCCGCCACATGGGCCGGAGGCTCCGCCACCTTATAGGGAACCAGGGTGTTGTCCAGGTCGGCCAGCACCAGGCGGATGCCCCGGGCGGCCAGGGCCCGGGGGGAGATATGGGCCACCGAGGGATAGACGCCCCGGGGTATGGGTGATAAGGACATGGTTCTAACCCCTTGTCAAATTTCATAGTGTGTACAGCGTAGTATATCACAGGTTGAAATTTTGGACAAGGGGGAACTCCCATGCCGCAGGATGCCTTTATTATTACTTTACCGCCCCAGCAGCTGCCCGCCCTCCGGGGCTGGCAGGCCACCCCCGCCCATCTGGCCTACCGGCTGGGGCCGGGGCCCCACCTGTTCCGGGCGGGCAGCACCGCCCCCAGGGGCGGGCTGATGGTGGTGGACGACCACGATTTCGACGGGCTGGGGGCCACCGGCCCCCTGTGCCAGGAGATGATACGGGAGTGCCAGGCCCGGGGCTTCTCCGGAGCCGTTCTGGACTTTGAAAACCGCCTGCCCCCGCTGGAGCAGATCGCCGGCGCGCTGGACGAAGCCTTTGCCTGCCAGGGCTGGACGCTGTATGTCACCGAGCGGTACGGCCCCCACGCCCCCCACGCCCGGGTGATGATCCCCTCCGCCCTGTCCGGGGGCTCCCTCCGGCGGCGGCTGGAGGAGGCCCTGGAGCGGTTCGGCGAGAGCCGCACCGTTCTGGCCCTGGAGAAGCGGCGGGAGGACTTTTTCCTCCCCTCCCCCACCGGCAGCGGCCAGCCCCTTACCGAGGAGGAGCTGGAACAGCTGAAACAGCGGCTGGCCCCCTCTATCTTCTTCTCCGGCGACCTGTGCGCCCGGTATTTTACCTACATGAGCCGGGACAACGGGGCCCACTTCGTCCTCTTTGACGACGGAGACACCCTGCGGCACAAGGTGGAGGTGGCCCGGGAGCTGGGCATCCGCACCTTTCTGGCCCCCTGGGCCGAGGTCGCCCCCCACGCCGCCAGGATCGGGATTCTGCGGAAGCCAGAGCCCCGGCAGGGGCGCAGATGAGGAAAAACAGCCGCCTTTAGGCGGCTGTTCCCATATTTCCTTGGGTACAATGACATTGACAGACGGCCTGAGTTGGATTATTATGTATGCTGTATAAATGCAGCGATATTTCTGCCAATCTGTCGAAACGCGGTCCAAGCGCGGACCGCTGGGAGGTTTTTACCCTATGACCCACTCCTTTTTCGGCGGGGTGTACCCCGCCACGCGGAAAGACATGACCCGGCGCAAGCCCCTGTCCCGGCTGTCCCGGACGCCCAAGGAGATTGTGATTCCCCTGATTATGTGCGCCGACGGCCCCTCCACCCCCATGGTACGCCCCGGCGACCCCGTTACCATCGGCCAGCCCATCGCCCGGCGGGGCCAGACGGGGGCGGCCGCCTTTGCCAGCGTCTCCGGACGGGTGGCCGCCGTTGAGGACCGGCCCCACCCCTGGGGCGGCCGCTCTCCCGCCATCGTCATACAGAACGACGAGCGCAACGAGCACTACGAGGGCCGCCCCGCCCCCCTGGATCCCCGGCAGCTCACCCTGGAGCAGCTGGTGGAGCGGGTGGAGTGGGCCGGCGTGGTGGGCATGGGCGGAGGAGCCTTCCCCACCTGGGAGAAGATCGCCGCCGCCTTCGGCAAGGTGGACACTCTTATTGTCAATGTGGCCGAATGCGAGCCCTACGTCACTGCCGACTACCGGCTGCTGCTGGAGCGCAGCGAGCACATCCTCCGGGGAGCCCAGGCCCTCGCCCGCTGCCTGCGCAGCGAGCGGGTGGTGGTGGTCACCGAGGGGGACAAGCTCAACGCTGTGGAGGCGGTGGAGCGCCGGCTGCGCCGGTCGGGCAACGGCCGGGTGCAGATTATCCCGGTGCGCACCTGCTATCCCCTGGGGGCGGAGAAGCAGATTATTCAGACCGTGACCGGCCGGGAGGTGCCCCCGGGCAAGGGGCCCATCGACGTAAACTGCGCCGTATTCAACGTGGCCACCGTCTTCGCCATTCAGGACGCCCTGTTCCAGGGCCGCCCCCTCACCCACCGGGCGGTGACTGTCACCGGCGGGGCGGTTACCCGGCCCCGGAATCTGTGGGTGCCCATCGGCACCCCCCTGCGCCACCTGCTGGAGACCTGCGGCGGGCTGAAGGAGGAGGCCGACCTCACCCTCACCGGCGGGCCCATGATGGGGGTGGCCCTCCAGAGCCTGGACGCCCCGGTGATGAAGGACACCAACAGTCTGGTGTGCCTCACCGGCTGGGAGCACAAACCCGACACCCCCGCCGGGGTGTGCATCCGCTGCGGCAAGTGCGTGAGGGCCTGCCCCATGCACCTGGCCCCCACCATCATCCGCCGGGCCCTGGAGGACCAGGACCTGGAAAAACTGGCGAAATTCCACCTGGAGGACTGCAACGCCTGCGGCTGCTGCTCCTTTATCTGCCCCGCACAGATTCCGCTGGTGGAGACGGTGGCCCAGGCCGCCAACCTTGTTAAGAGAGGGGGGAGCGCCCAATGAGCGCCAGCTTTGCACCCAAGCGCCTGTCCCCCCAGCTGCGCCAGCCCTCCACCACCCGGGCCATGATGCTGGACGTGATGGTGGCCCTCACCCCTGCTTTGGGCATGGCCGTTTTCTTCTTCGGGCTCCGGGCGCTGGCGCTCACCGCCGTGTCGGTGGGCTCCTGCGTCCTGTTTGAGGTCCTGTACCGGCTGCTCACCAGACAGCGGCAGTCGGTGGGCGACCTGTCCGCCTGCGTCACCGGCCTGCTGCTGGCCCTCAGCCTGCCCGCCAGCACCCCCTACTGGGTGCCGGTGATGGGGGCCGCCTTCGGCATCATTGTGGTCAAGCAGTTCTATGGCGGACTGGGCCGGAACTTTATGAATCCCGCCCTGGCCGGGCGGATGCTGGCCGGAACCCTGCCTATGCTGATGACCACCTGGCCCCAGCCCATGCAGAAGCTGTCCCTCACCGCGGTGGACGCGGTGTCCGCCCCCACCCCCATGGCCTACCTCCACGAGGGAGGGCTGCCCCCCCAGGGGCTGGACCTGATGTTTTTGGGCAACCGGGGCGGGTGCATGGGGGAGGTCTCCGCCTTCATGCTGCTGCTGGGACTGGTCTACCTGCTGCTGCGGCGGATTATCTCCCCCCGCATCCCCCTGTCCTATCTGGGCACGGTGGCGGTGATTGCCCTGCTCTCCTCTCCCAACGGAGTGTCCCCCCTGCTCTGGACCGCCTACCAGCTTATGGGCGGCGGCCTGCTGATGGGCGCCATCTTCTTTGCCACCGACCCGGCCACCTCGCCGGTAACCCCCCGGGGGCACATCATGTTCGGTGTGGGCTGCGGCCTGCTCACTGTGTTGCTGCGCTCCTCCAGCCCCTACCCCGAGGGGGTGGGCTGGGCCATCCTCACCATGAACTGCATGGTGTGGCTGCTGGACCGGCTGGGCCTGCCCCGGCGGTTTGGCATCGGCAACTTCGCCGCCACCCGGGCCGTTCTGGCCCAGTCCTGGGCCAGCCTGTCGGAGATCAAATTCGTCATGCCCAGGCTGGACCTTCAGCGCTACCGGCCCAAGGAGGGCCAGGCCCCCGGCGAGGCCTGGCTGGACCTGCTGCGCTCCGCCCTGAAAACCGTTGGACCCTTCGCCGGCGTCTTTGCCGTTACCTGCGGGGTTATCTTCGGCGTTCACCGCTTTACCGACCTGAACACCGCCCGGGCAGAGATTCAGGTTCAGCGGGAGATTCTGGCCCAGGCCATGCCCCAGGCCGTGGTGGGGGCCGAGACCCCCTACCACGCCGCCGGCGCGCTGTCCATCACCGCCGGCTACGGGGAGGAGGGCCATCTGCTGGGCTACTGCGTGGAGGTGCAGAGCCAGGGCTTCGGCGGCCCTGTCACCATGACGGTGGGGGTGGACCTGAACGGTACCGTTACCGGCGTGGCCATTGAGAGCCACAGCGAGACCAACCGGGTGGGCACCGCCGCCATGACCCCCGCCGCCCTGGCCCGGTATGTGGGCCGGTCGGGCACCATCCGCTCCTCCGGCAGCAACTCGGTGGATGTTGTCACCGGCGCCACCGCCACCTCCAAGGCCATCACCGCCGGGGTCAACCGGGCGCTGAACATTGTGGCCAATTTGGATACCACGGAGAATATCGACTATGAGGACACCCAATGAGAGGAGGGACAGTCTGTGAATACCGCGCTTGAATTGACCGGGGTGGCCCTGGCCGCCCTGCTGTCGGAAAACCTGGTGCTGGTGTCCTGTATGGGCATCGGCACCCATCGGGAGTCCTTTCAGGACCCCCGGGAGGCCATCCGCACCGGCCTGTGCCTCACCCTGGTGATGGTGCTGGGGGTGCTGGGGGGCTGGCTGCTCAACTTCCTGGTCCTCCTCCGCTTTGGCCTGACCCACTTCCAGGTGCTGGCCTTCGCCCTGCTCATTCCCGGACTGGTGGCCGGGCTGCGGAGCTTCTTCCGGGCCTGTGTGCCGGAGCTGTCCCGCCGGGCGGACGAAAACCTGGCCTCCATCTCCACCAACTGCGCCGCGCTGGGCTCCGCCCTGCTGGTGGCCCAGCGCAGCTACAGCCTGGGCTCCGCACTGATCTTTGCCCTGTGCGGCGGCATCGGGGCCACCCTGGCCCTGGCCAGCTTTGCCAGCCTGCAAAAGGAAGTGGACCTGAACCGCTGCCCCAGGGCCTTCCGAGGGGTGCCCATCCAGCTTATCACCGCCGGACTGATGGCAATGGCTCTGGTGGGGTACTATGGACTGTACTTTGGGGAGTGACCACCCCTCCCACAGCGTAAAAAATGGCTCCGCCTGGCGGCGGAGCCATTTTTTGCCCTTATTTCGCGCCCAGCTTGAAGGAGGCGCACTCGGTGCCCTCGCACTTGGTGGGGGCGCAGTCGCAGCAGCCCACCTTGATGGAGTTCAGGGAGCAGCAGTTCTGGGCCCCGGAATGGTAGGCGCAGGTGTCTACGGAACACTTGATGCTGGGATTACAGGTCTTCTTGTCGTTCATGATACTAAACCCTCCTTGTTTCGGATGGCCTTAGTATGCGGCGGCCCGGGCCGGTCTATTCTTTGGGCGGCGGGGATTTTTTGCCTTTTTTGAAAAATTTCGGCTGGCGGGGGTCGATGTCCTCGGGCTGGACCTCCACCACCTGGGGGATGAACCGACTGGCGAATTTGCCCTGGCCCCGGGTCTTTACATAGAAGTAGCCGATTATCGAGAAGACCACCGCCCCGATGAAGTTGACAAACAGGTCTTTCATGGTGTCCAGGATGCCCACGTCCAGATAGCCGCCCAGGCCCAGGGAAATCTGCTGGCCGTCTGCCGTTACCACAATGGTGTCCACAATGTTCTCTATGAGCACCCGGTTGTTCCGGCCGGAGGGGTCCAGCATGACGGAGGAGATGGAGTGGACCACCGTGTCCTTCTGCATGTCCAGCATCATCAGCTGGTCCATGCCGCACTCGAAGAACTCCCACAGCACCCCGATGGTCATGGAGAAGCAGAAGGCCACTATGGACATGAACACCGGCGACAGGGACAGGGAAAATTTTTCCGTCCGGTTGAGCATGTCCACCAGGGCAAAGCCGATGGCGGCGCAGAGAAAGCCGTTGAGGGTGTGCAGGATGGTGTCCCAGCTCTTGAAGGTGGTGTAGAAGGAGCTGATCTCCCCCAATATCTCGGCGGCGAAGATAAAGAGCATGATGATGATTTCCATGGTGTTGGGCAGGTCGATCATCAGCGCCCGTTCGAAGACGGTGGGCAGCAGGAACAGCACCAGGGTCAGGGCGCACAGAAAGACGCTCTCAAAGTCGCCGTTGAAAAACTGGGCCACCATGACGGCGATGACCAGAAAACGCAGCGTGAAATAGACCACCGCCACCGTCCGCTTGCGCCGCAGGGCGTCGTGAGCCGATGCAAAAACGGCCCGCATCCCTTTTTTGTGGTTTGACACGGAAAACGCTCCTCTCTTTATCCTCTTAATGTAATCTTAACAAGGGCAGTATAGCCCTTTTGGAGCGGAAAGTCAAGGAATGAAGCCTGTGCCAATACGCCTGTTCATAAATTGGGAAGGCCCCGGGAAATGCTGTCCTGTGCGTTATGTAGGGCAGGGGTTCTACCCCTGCCTATCCCCGTGAGGGGATAAAGCGGGACAGGAGAAGCAAGGGCAGAGCCCTTGCCCTACATGCGGCAGTTTCCTGAATTTATGAGACAAGCGCGCCCCTGTCAAGGCTTCCCCGGCTGGCGCATAGACTGTTCTGGAGGTGATTTACATGGATTTACGCAACAAACGCATCACGGTAGGCGAACTGCTGGATAATCCCAGGTCAAAGGCCGTCTTCCAGCGCCGCTTTGGGCGGTTTATGAACCACCCGATGGTGAGCGCCGCGCGCACCCTCTCGCTGGATCAGCTGGAGGAGATGGCTTCCGTCTATCTCCCTAAAAAAACCATTCAGGAGACGCTGAAGGAGCTGGAACAGCTGTAGGGGGCGGGCTCCGGCCCGCCCCGGTTTCCCGGCGGGGCGGGGCTCCGGTTCGCTATCTGCCACGGCGGGGCGGCCCTCCGGTTTTTCAAGCTGCCACGGCGGGGCGGCCCGGAGGCCGCCCCCTACTGGCAGTTTGCCCCGCTTCTTCGGGAAAAATATAGTCCATTTCTCCTTTGTTATGGGTTGCTATCTGACAGATTTTAGGCTAAAATAGAACATCATAGCTGCAACGGAGGATGGACCATGGAGATTGTCAAGCAAGAGGTGGAGGGCGTCCAATTCTACGCCTGCACCGACCCGGCCTGGGCCGGCGCGCGGCACGGCTTTTCCACCCGGCTGGGGGGCGTGTCTCCCGCTCCCTGGGACAGCCTCAATCTGGGCGCCAACCGGGGGGACGCCCCGGAAAATGTCCGGTGGAATTTTAACTGGTTCTGCTCGGCGATCGGGACGGATGACGAGGCCCTGGTGAAAAACCATCAGATCCACAGCGACATCATCCGCCCGGTGACCCGGGCCGACGTGATGGCCTCCCCCGAGACCCCCGGCACCTTCGAGGCCGACGGCCTTATCACCGACCAGCCCGGGGTGTGTCTCACCATCTTCTCTGGGGACTGTATCCCCATCCTGCTCTACGACCCGGTCCGGCGCTGCATCGCCGCCGCCCACGCCGGCTGGCGGGGCACCGCCTTGGGTATTGCCGCCCGGGCGGTGGAGGCCATGGTCCGGGACTACGGCTGTCAGGCGGGTAATATCCTGGCCGCCATCGGGCCGGGCATCGGCCCCTGCTGCTTCGAGACCCACGGCGACGTCCCCGCCGGCCTGCGCTCCGGTCTGGGGGAGGACGCCGCGCCCTTTATTCGCCCGCTCTCCAAGCCGGGAAAGTTCTCCGTAGACCTGAAGGGGGCCAACGCCCGCTGGCTGGAGCGGACAGGCCTTCGCCCGGAGCACATCGCAATTTGCCCCGCCTGCACCGCCTGCAATCTGGACGAATTCTGGTCCCACCGGGTCCAGGGAAACCAGCGGGGGAGCATGGCGGCCATGATACAGCTGGCTTGATTTAGGAAAAAGCCTCCCTCTCAGAGGGAGGTGGCGCGGCGAAGCCGTGACGGAGGGAGTTCAGCAATCATAGACTCCCTCAGTCAGCCCTGCGGGCTGACAGCTCCCTCTTTGAGGGAGCCTTGCCCAACATCACATTTGACAAAGGAACCGATATGAAACGATGCCGAATCACCGCGCTTTTTCTGGCCCTGCTGCTGGCTCTGTCCGCCTGCGGTGGAGGGACTGTCCCCGACGGCTCCGGCTCCGCCTCCTCGGCGGATGTGAGCCAGACAGAGGTCCCGCCCCCCAGGTCGGTCCCCTTTACCCTGGCCTTCTATCCCGAATACAGCCTGCACCCTGTTCTGGCGGGCAACCGGGCCAACCTCACCCTGGCCCCTCTCCTCTACGAGAGCCTGTTCACGGTGGACGCCTCCTTTCAGGCCCAGCCCCTGCTGTGTGGCAGCTACGCCGTCAGTGAGGACAAGCTGGTGTGGACCCTCAGCCTCCGCTCCGGTGTCACCTTCTCCGACGGTACGCCCCTCACCGGACAGGCGGCCGCCGATGCCCTGAATCTGGCCCGGTCGGGCCGGAGCCGATATCAGGAGCGGCTGGCCGACGTGACCGCCATCACCGTTCCGGAGGAGAGCCCCAACCAACTGGTCATCACCCTCCGGCGGCCCAACGGCTCCCTGCCCCTGCTGCTGGACATCCCCATCGCCCTGGGGGAGGGGGACCGGCCCGCCGGCACCGGACCCTATGTGCTGGCGGAGGACGGCCAATCCCTGGCCCTCCGGGCCGGCTGGTGGCAGGCGGACAAGGCCCTGCCCGTCCAGTCCATCCTTCTGCACACCGTCTCCAAGAGCGACGAGCTGCTCTACGCCTTTGACGGCGGGGAGGTCTCCCTGGTGGACGTGGACCGGATGGCCACCAACGCCACCGGCTACGGGGGCAATTACCAGACCTGGGACTACCCCACCACCGACTTCCTCTACCTGGGCTTCAACACCCAGAAGGGGGTCTTTCGCTCGGCCGACGCCCGCCGGGCCGCCTGGCTGGCGGTGGACCGGGACACGGTGGCCACCACCATCTACGCCAATCACGCCATTTCCACCCTGCTCCCCGTCCACCCGGCCAGCGGGCTGTATCAGCCGGGGGAGGCCCCCCTCACCTATGACCCGGAGGGGCTGGCCGCCCAGGTGGAGGGGCTGCGGCTGACGGGCAGCCAGCTGGTGTTTCTGGTGAACAGCGAAAACGTGGCCAAGACCTCCGCTGCCCAGCTTATCGCCTATCAGCTGGAGGCCGCCGGCTTTTCGGTGGAGCTGAAGCAGCTCCCCTTTGAGGAGTTCGCCGCCGCCCTGGCCTGGGGGGAGTTCGACCTGTACCTGGGGGAGACCGCCCTCACCGCCGGCTTCGACCTGGCCCCCCTGCTGGGCTCCGCCGGCGCCCTCAACTACGGCGGCTGGTGGGCGGAGGGCGTGGACGGCCTTCTGGCCGCCATGCTGTCCGCCGCCCCCGAGGAGCGGGCCGCCCATGCCGGGGCTTTCTTCGCCCTGTTTAACGAACAGGCCCCCATTGTGCCGATTCTGTTTAAAAACGGCTCCGTCCTCACCCAGTGGGGCCAGCTGTCGGGACTGTCCCCGGTGCGGGGGAACGTGTTTTACGGATTCGAGAATTGGATCATCTCGTAGGGACGCATCACGATGCGTCCGCCGGGGTTCCGCCCGTCGTTGGCTGCGGACGCTTCATGAAGCGTCTGCGGGGTTTCGTCCGTCGTTGACTGCGGACGCTTCATGAAGCGTCCCTACACAAAATATACAACAATACACAACATTAAAACAGAGGAGAGAAGACCATGAGTGTTTACCGCTGCTATTCCAAGAAAAAAGAGGGCTTCGACGTGGAGGCACAGGGCCTGTGCAGACAGCTGCGGGAGCAGCTGGGCATTGACGGGCTCCAGTCGGTGGATATCCTGAACCGGTATGACGTGGAGCAGATCGACTACCCCGTCTACCAGCGGGCCAGGGACATTGTCTTCTCTGAGCCCCAGGTGGATGTGGTCTATGACGAGGACTTCCCCATGCCCCGGATGGCGGGGGCCTTCTTCGCCGTGGAGGCCCTGCCGGGGCAGTTCGACCAGCGGGCCGACTCCGCCGCCCAGTGCATCCAGCTGATGGCCGGGGTGGACCGGCCCCTTGTCGCCTACGCCAAGATGTATCTGCTGTGGGGCGGGCTGTCTCAGGGGGACCTGGACAAAATCAAGGCCTTCCTCATTAACCCGGTGGAGAGCCGGGAGGCCTCCCTGGAGAAGCCCGACACCCTGGTGCGCTCTCACGCCATCCCCGACCATGTGGACACGGTGACCGGCTTTACCGCTCTGGACGAGGCCGGGCTGGCCGCCCTGCTGGACAAGCTGGGGCTGGCCATGGACATCGACGATTTGAAATTCTTGCAGGCCTACTTCCGGGACGAGGAAAAGCGGGACCCCACCATTACCGAGGTGCGGGTGGTAGACACCTACTGGTCCGACCACTGCCGGCACACCACCTTCTCCACCCATCTGGATGAGATCCAGATTGACGACCCGGAGGTCAAGGCCGCCTATGAGCGGTATCTTGCCGCCCGGGTGGAGGTCTACGGCGAGGAGAAGGCGGCAGCCCGTCCTCAGACCCTCATGGACATCGCCACCATCGGCACCAAGGTGCTGAAAAAGCGGGGGCTGCTCCCTGAGCTGGACGAGAGCGAGGAAATCAACGCTTGTTCCATCCACGTCCCCGCTGAGGTGGACGGCCAGGTGCAGGACTGGCTGCTCATGTTCAAGAACGAGACCCACAACCACCCCACCGAGATCGAGCCCTTCGGCGGCGCGGCCACCTGCATCGGCGGCTGCATCCGAGACCCCCTCTCCGGCCGGGTGTACGTCCATCAGGCCATGCGCTTCACCGGCGCCGGGGACCCCCGTACCCCCTTTGACCAGACCCTGGAGGGCAAGCTCCCCCAGCGCAAGCTGTGCCAGACGGCGGCGGCGGGCTACTCCTCCTACGGCAACCAGATCGGCCTTGCCACCGGACACGTGGCCGAGGTCTACCACGAGGGCTATATCGCCAAACGGCTGGAGTGCGGCGCTGTGGTGGGTGCGGCCCCGGCGGAGAATGTGCGCCGGGAGCGGCCCGCGCCGGGGGATGTGGTCATCCTCCTGGGAGGCCGCACCGGACGGGACGGCATCGGCGGGGCCACCGGCTCCTCCAAGAGCCACAACAAGAAATCCCTGACCACCATGGCCTCCGAGGTACAGAAGGGCAACGCCCCCGAGGAGCGGAAAATCCAGCGGCTGTTCCGGGACGGGGAGGTCACCCGGCTGATTAAGCGGTGCAACGACTTCGGCGCGGGCGGCGTGTCCGTAGCCATCGGCGAGCTGGCCGACGGCCTGGAGATCGACCTGGACGCCGTGCGCAAAAAGTACGACGGCCTGGACGGCACCGAGCTTGCCATCTCCGAGAGCCAGGAGAGGATGGCCGTTGTGGTCGCCCCCGAGGACGCGGACAAGTTCATCGCCGCCGCCGAAAAGGAAAATCTGGAGGCCTACCAGGTGGCTGTGGTCACCGAGTCCCCCCGGATGGTGATGCACTGGAAGGGGCAGAAGATCGCTGACCTGAGCCGGGCCTTTTTGAACACCAACGGCGCGGTGAAGCACGCCGCGGCCTGCGTGCCCCTTGCCCAGGAAGCTGAGGAGGAGCCGGACTACACGGTTAATCTGCGGAAAACCGCCTCCAGCCTGAAGTGCGCCTCCCGCCGGGGGCTGACCGAGCGGTTCGACGGCTCCATCGGGGCCGGTTCTGTCCTCATGCCCTTCGGCGGCAAAACCCAGTCCACCCCCGCCCAGGTGATGGCGGCGCTGCTGCCCGTGCTGCCGGGACAGGAGACCGACCAGGCCAGCGTTATGGCCTGGGGCTGCGACCCGGAGGCCCTGTCCGCCAATCCCTACCGGGGGGCCTACGAGGCGGTGACCGCCTCCATCGCCAAGCTGGTGGCAGCCGGCGCGGACTATAAAAAGGTTTATCTCACCTTGCAGGAGTTCTTTGAGAAGCTCCGGGACGAGCCTCTCCGCTGGGGCAAGCCCGCCGCCGCCCTGCTGGGGGCGCTGGACGCTCAGCTGGACTACGGCTGCGCCGCCATCGGCGGCAAGGACTCCATGTCCGGCTCCTTCCTGGACAAGGACGTGCCCCCCACGCTGATCTCCTTCGCCATCGCGCCCATCAAGGCTGGGGAAGTGATGACCCCCGAGTTTAAGGAGGCGGGACACGCCGTATATCTCTTCTATGGCGGCGATACAGCGGAGGAACAGAGGACCGCTTGGGAAGAGTTTGAGGTGTTCCGCGAAAAAGGAGAGGTCAAAGCCGCATGGGCAGTTGAAAACAGACTGGAAGAGGCTGTTATGAAGATGTCCTTCGGCAACCGGATCGGCTTTACTTTGAGTGGCGGAGGAAAGCTCTGGTCAAAGCCTTTGCCCGGCGCAATCGTAGCAGAGCTGACAGTAGACCTCGGAAACGAGTGGCACTGGTTTAAAATCGGAGAGACTACCGCCGATCCGGTGATTGACTTGGGCAACGGCGACTCTGCCGCCATCGACGAGCTACTCAAGCTCAACGAGGGCGTCCTGGAGGAGGTCTACCCCACCCGGGCGGGCAAGTCGGAGACCGTCCAAACGATTTCCTGGGACAAGCGCTCCCCCGCCGTCTGCAAGAATAAAACCGCCCATCCCAAGGCGGTGATTCCCGTCTTCCCCGGCACCAACTGCGAGTACGACACCGCCAAGGCCTGCGTCCGGGCGGGCATCGACCCGGAGATTGTGGTGGTGCGCAACCTGTCCACCGACCTGCTGGCCCAGTCCGCCCAGGCCCTGGAGGGGGCCATCCGGGGGGCTCAAATGGTGGTCCTCCCCGGCGGCTTCTCCGGCGGCGACGAACCGGAGGGGTCCGGGAAGTTTATCGCCTCCTTCCTCCGCAATCCCGCCCTCAGCGACGCCATTATGGACCTGCTCAAACACCGGGACGGCCTGATGCTGGGCATCTGCAACGGCTTCCAGGCCCTGGTGAAGCTGGGGCTGGTCCCCTTCGGTGAGATCAGGCCCATGGACGGCAATTGCCCCACCCTGACCTACAACCTCATCGGCCGCCACCAGAGCCGGTATGTCACCACCCGGGTCGCCTCGGTCCAGTCCCCCTGGATGCTCAAATGTAATGTGGGCGACCTGCACACCATTCCCATTTCCCACGGCGAGGGCCGTTTTGTGGCCCCGGCGGAGGTCATCTCCAGCCTGATTGCCAGCGGTCAGGTGGGCACCCAGTACGTGGACGCCAGCGGCCAGCCCACTATGGACATCCTGTCCAACCCCAACGGCTCGATGGAGGCCATTGAGGGCATCTTCTCCCCCGACGGCCGGGTCTTCGGCAAGATGGGACACCTGGAGCGCCGGGGCCCCTTCGTGGCGGTCAACATCCCCGGCGAGAAGCACATGCCCCTGTTCGAGAGCGGCGCGGAGTACTTTAAATAAAACGCCATGGCCGGGAAAAAACATCCCTCCTCCCTGGAGCGGAAAAAGCTCCGGGAGAGGAGGGCGCGGGCCAGCGCATTGTCCAAACAATCCAGCGTCAAGGCGGACAAAAAACAGGCCTGGTGGTGCCTGAAAAAGAAGGGTCTTACCTACAGCGATCTCCCCTCCAGCCAGCGGAAGAAGATGAAGCGGGCGGAACAGGAGAGCGTGGGCGGTTCGATTCGGTCCCCGGGAGTGAAAAGCCAGGCTATCGCCACCGTCATCAGCGGACTGGCGTCATTTTCCATGTTTTTCTACTACCATCAGCAGCTCCACTACTGGTTCCTGGCAGGCCCCGATACCCTCTACCAGCGGTATGGCCTCTCCAGCCTGATCGTTGCCGGCCTTGCGCTCATGCTGGATATCTGCCTTTTCAATACGGTGCTGGACGCGGTGTTTTCCGCGATACGGGACTGGTCTCAGGGAGAAAAGGACTTCCGCAGCATTCGAGCGGAGCTGAAAGGATGTCTGCCCTTTACCATCGCCGCTCTGGTGCTCCTCCATTCTCTGGTGCTAGCCTCCTGCCTCAGCCGGACGGAGGCCACTACCACCGGCGTATCTACTTATGTTTTGGGCATCCGGACCAGCTGGCACTCTTATCAGGAGCTGGAGGAATCGGACCGTTACCGCACTCGAATCAATACTCGCACCGGACATTTGATTCGCTATGCCAGGAACTATGAGCTGCGGTTCCTGGACGGCTATGAGATCAAGCTCACAGACCTGGACAAATACTGTATGGGCCTAAAGCAGTACAATGAGCTCTACCACCTTGTGGCCCCCTTCCTTCAGGACTAAGATTTTCCCCTCCGGGCCTGCGCCTGGAGGGGAAAAAGAAAAAAGGAAAATTTCGTTAAATATCAAGAAGAATTTTGACAAGTAAAGGAATCAGCTTTACAGTGAAGGAGAGTAGAGCCGCCAGCGGGCGGGACGGGAGATTCATAAGGTGTCCCCCTTTGGGGGGACGGTACACCGGACATGTTTAAACAGTGTCAAAACCAAAAAAATTTCTCTGGGTTTGCGTAAGAGCCCAGAGAATTTTTTTGCAAGTTGGCCCGTTGGGCCAAGTCTTGACCCTGTATAAACGTCCGGTGTGCTGTGTTGACACACAGCCCGCAGGGCTACGCTTCACCACTTTTGAATTTTGGGAGCTGGGCGCTGGCCCGGAGAGAGGAGCTATCTATGCTGACGGAGACACGCTATACGCTACGGGTCCAGCGGTGGGTAAATGAATACCCGCGCGGCATCCTTGGGGGAAGGTGTGCCGGGCGGGTGCTGATGGAGCTTGCCCAGGAAGCGGGGGTTGAGGGGGTGGAGCGGCTATTGTAAATAATGCACAAAAAACAATTTCAGATTTTTCTGCATTTAACCCTTGACATTTTCCCAGGCATAAAAAAACAGAAATAGGCCTTGACAGCCTATCCCAGTTATGGTAGAATAAAATGCTTTTGTGTCCCTTTGTTTCAATCGGACACTTTTCCATATTCACAGTGTCAGTGTAGCACACCCCGGAGGGATTGGCAAGAGAAAAGCCCACAAAACAGTCCACACGCCCGTGTGTATCACCTCTCCCCTTCCCGCTATAATTGTGCAAACTGACGGCAATTTTCCCCGCTTCCCCCAAATTCCGCCAGGAAAAAGTGTCAACCAACCGTCAATTCTGAAGAAAGCGAGTTGATATTTCAGCATGGTCGTCAAGGACGTAATGTACGGCAAGACCCCCCGCAAGAGCTTCGCCCGGTACGAGGAGATCCTGGAGATGCCCAACCTGCTGGAGGTGCAGAAGACCTCCTACCAGTGGTTTCTGGACGTGGGCCTGAAGGAGGTCTTCAAGGACGTGGGCTCCATCGTGGACTACGGCGGCAACCTGGAGCTGTCCTTTGTGGACTTCTCCATGGACGAGCAACCCAAGTACGACGTGGAGGAGTGCAAGGCCCGGGACGCCACCTACGCCGCCCCCATCAAGGTGAAGGTCCAGCTGCGCAACACCCAGAACAACCAGATCAATGAGCAGGAGATTTTCATGGGGGACTTCCCCATCATGACCAACTCGGGCACCTTTGTCATCAACGGGGCCGAGCGGGTGATTGTCTCCCAGATCGTCCGCTCCCCCGGCATGTACTATACCCGCGAGGTGGACAAGGCGGACAACAAGACCTATTCCACCACCGTCATCCCCGGCCGGGGCGCCTGGCTGGAGTATGAGACCGACCTGAGCGACGTGTTCTATGTCCGCATCGACAAGAACCGCAAGCTCCCTGTCACCTGTCTCATCCGGGCTCTGGGCCCCCGCAGCGACGCGGAAATTCTGGAGCTCTTTGGCGAGGACGAGCGCATCCTGGCCACCCTGGAGAAGGACGCCTGCAAGAGCTATGAGGAGGCTATGCTGGAGATCTACCGCAAGCTGCGTCCCGGCGAGCCCCCCACGCTGGACTCCGCCGAGACCCTTATCAACGCCACCTTCTTCGACCACCGGCGGTATGACCTGTCCACCGTGGGCCGCTACAAGTTCAACAAGAAGATGGCCCTGTGGACCCGGCTGGCCGGCTGCAGGCTGGCCCTGCCTGTGGACGACCCCCGCACCGGCGAGATCATCGCCGAGGCCGGCGAGGTCCTCACCCGGGAGCGGGCCCAGGAGCTGGACTCCCGGGGCGTCAACCGGGCTGTGGTGGACGTGGATGGCCGGCTGGTCAAGGTTTTTTCCAACAACATGGTGGACAAGAAGGGCTTTATTGCCCTCACCGGCTTCGACCCTGCCGAGGTGGGCATCGACGAGATGGTCTCCTTCCCCGCCCTGTGCGCCCTGGCAGACCAGTACAAGGGCGAGGAGCTGAAGGCCGCCATCCGCCGCTCCCGGGAGGACCTGATCCCCAACCACATCACCGTGGAGGACATTATGGCCTCCATCAACTACCTGAACTGCCTGGCCAACAACATTGGCACCCCCGATGACATCGACCACCTGGGCAACCGCCGGCTGCGCTGCGTGGGCGAGCTGATCCAGAACCAGTTCCGCATCGGCTTTTCCCGCATGGAGCGCGTCATCCGGGAGCGTATGACCACCCAGGACCTGGACGTGGTCACCCCCCAGTCCCTCATCAACATCCGGCCGGTCACCGCCGCCATTAAGGAGTTCTTCGGCTCCTCCCCCCTGTCCCAGTTCATGGACCAGACCAATCCCCTGGCCGAGCTGACCCACAAGCGCCGCCTGTCCGCCCTGGGCCCCGGCGGTCTGAGCCGGGACCGGGCCTCCTTCGACGTGCGTGACGTCCACTACTCCCACTACGGCCGCCTGTGCCCCATCGAGACCCCCGAAGGTCCCAACATCGGCCTGATCTCCTACCTGGCCTCCTACGCCCGCATCAACAAGTACGGCTTTATCGAGTCCCCCTACCGCAAGGTGGACAAGGAGACCGGCCGGCTCACCGACGAGATCACCTATATGACCGCCGACGTGGAGGACGAGTATATCATCGGCCAGGCCACCGAGCCGGTGGACGAAAACGGCTGTCTGGTCAACGAGCGCGTCACCTGCCGCCACCGCAACGAGACCATCTCCGTGGATAAGCACCGGGTGGACTACGTGGACGTGTCCCCCAAGATGATGGTATCGGTGGCTACCGCCATGATCCCCTTCCTCCAGAACGACGACGCCAACCGCGCCCTGATGGGCGCAAACATGCAGCGTCAGGCCGTTCCCCTGCTCCGGCCCGAGGCCCCCATCGTGGCCACCGGCCAGGAGCACAAGAACTGCACCGACTCCGAGGTGGCCATTCTGGCCGAGGGACCGGGCACCGTTACCAAGGTGGACGCCCGGCGGATCACCGTGGCCTATGACGACCCCAAGCTGGGCACCAAACACTACCGCCTGACCAAATACCTGCGCTCCAACCACACCACCTGTATCAACCAGCGGCCCATCGTGGATGCCGGCCAGCGGGTGGACTTCCAGGACGTGCTGGCCGACGGCCCCTCCACCGACCAGGGCGAGGTGGCCCTGGGCCGGAACATCCTCATGGGCTTTATGACCTGGGAGGGCTACAACTACGAGGACGCCATCCTCCTCAACGAGCGGATGGTAAAGGACGACGTATTTACCTCCATCCACATCGAGGAGTATGAGACCGAAGCCCGGGATACCAAGCTGGGCCCCGAGACCATCACCCGGGACATCCCCAACGTGGGCGACGACGCCCTGAAGGACCTGGACGAGCACGGCATCATCCGGGTGGGCGCCGAGATTCGCGCCGGCGACTATCTGGTGGGCAAGGTCACCCCCAAGGGCGAGGCCGAGGCCACCGCCGAGGAGAAGCTGCTCCGGGCCATCTTCGGCGAGAAGGCCCGTGAGGTCCGTGACACCTCCCTGAAGGTGCCCCACGGCGAGAGCGGCATCGTGGTGGACGTGAAGGTCTACACCCGGGAAAACGGCGACGAGCTGGGCGCTGGCGTCAACCAGGTGGTGCGGGTCTACATCGCCCAGAAGCGGAAGATTTCCGTGGGCGACAAGATGGCCGGCCGCCACGGCAACAAGGGCGTGGTCTCCCGCATCCTGCCCCAGGAGGATATGCCCTTCCTCCCCGACGGAACTCCCCTGGATATCGTGCTGAACCCCCTGGGCGTGCCCTCCCGTATGAACATCGGCCAGGTGCTGGAGGTCCATCTGGGCTACGCCGCCAAGACCCTGGGCTGGAAGGTGGCCACCCCCATCTTCAACGGTGCCACCGAGGCCGACATTCAGGACTGCCTGAAGGAGGCCGGCCTGGCCCGGGAGGTGGGCGTGGACGAGCCCCTCATCGGCAAGCCCCTCTATCTGGCCGGTGACGAGGGCCAGGAGATGCGTCCCCTCACCGCCGAGGAGATGGGCGACGCCACCCAGGTGGCCCAGTGGCAGCGGGAGCGCCGCCTGCGCATCATCGACGGCAAGAACTGGCTTTACGACGGCCGCACCGGCCGCCGGTTTGATAACCCCGTCACCGTGGGCTATGTCTACTTTCTCAAGCTCCACCACCTGGTGGACGACAAGATTCACGCCCGTGCCACCGGCCCCTACTCCCTGGTCACCCAGCAGCCTCTGGGCGGCAAGGCCCAGTTCGGCGGCCAGCGCTTCGGCGAGATGGAGGTGTGGGCTCTGGAGGCCTACGGTGCGGCCTACACCCTCCAGGAGATTCTCACAGTGAAGTCCGACGACGTCACCGGCCGTGTGAAGACCTACGAGGCCATCGTCAAGGGCCTGAACGTGCCCAAGCCCGGCGTGCCCGAGTCCTTCAAGGTGCTTATTAAAGAGCTCCAGTCCCTGTGTCTGGATATGAAGGTGCTGGACAAGGACGGCGCTGAGATCGAGCTGAAGGACGAGGACGAGGACACCTACCAGCCCGTCCAGGACAACTACTACGAGCGGGAAGACGACTTCGGCAGCTATCAGGCCGACAGCGACTTTGCCTCCGCAGGCGGCTTCACCTTCAAGGGTGACAGCGACGACGACGATTTGGCCCTTGCAGCGGCTGAGGAGGGCTCTGAGGACGCCCTCTTTGCCGAAGACGACTATAATTGACACAGGGAGGAGATCAAAGCATGAGCTACGCTGAGTTTGACGCGATCCGAATTGGCATCGCCTCCCCCGAGCAGATCCGCGAATGGTCCTTCGGCGAGGTGAAGCGCCCGGAGACCATCAACTACCGCACCCTCAAGCCCGAGAAGGAGGGCCTGTTCTGCGAAAAAATCTTTGGCCCCACCAAGGACTGGGAGTGCAACTGCGGCAAGTATAAGAAAATCCGGTACAAGGGCAAGGTGTGCGACCGCTGCGGCGTGGAGATCACCAAGGCCAAGGTCCGCCGGGAGCGGATGGGCCACATCGAGCTGGCCGCCCCCGTATCCCACATCTGGTACTTCAAGGGCATCCCCTCCCGGATGGGCCTGCTGCTGGACATCAGCCCCCGCATCCTGGAAAAGGTGCTGTACTTCGCCGCTTATATCGTGATTGACCCCGGCTTCTCCCCCCTGAGCAAGAACCAGATCCTCTCTGAAAAAGAGTACCGGGACATGCGGGAGAAGTATGAAGACGACTTCGACGCCGGCATGGGCGCCGAGGCGGTGAAGAAGCTGCTCCAGCAGATCGACCTGGACCAGCTGTCCGAGCAGCTGCGCAAGGAGCTGAAGGACGCCTCCGGCCAGAAGAAGGTGAAGATCATCAAGCGGCTGGAGGTGGTGGACGCCTTCCGGATTTCGGGCAACAAGCCCGAGTGGATGATTATCGACGTGCTGCCGGTGATTCCCCCCGAGATTCGGCCCATGGTCCCCCTGGACGGCGGACGGTACGCCTCCTCCGACCTGAACGACCTCTACCGCCGGGTCATCAACCGGAACAACCGTCTCAAGCGGCTGATCCAGCTCAACGCCCCCGACATCATCGTCCGCAACGAGAAGCGGATGCTCCAGGAAGCGGTGGACGCCCTCATTGACAACGGCCGCCGGGGTCGTGCCGTCACCGGTGCCAACAACCGGGCACTGAAGTCTTTGAGCGACATGCTGAAGGGCAAGCAGGGCCGCTTCCGCCAGAACCTTCTCGGCAAGCGGGTGGACTACTCCGGCCGTTCCGTTATCGTGGTGGGCCCCTCCCTGAAAATCTACCAGTGCGGTCTGCCCAAGGAGATGGCCATTGAGCTGTTCCGGCCCTTCGTCATGAAGAAGCTGGTGGACGACGGCCTGGCCAACAACATCAAGGCCGCCAAGAAGATGGTGGAAAAGGGCGAGGCCGCCGTGTGGGACGCCCTGGAGTTCGTCATTAAGGACCACCCCGTCATGCTCAACCGCGCCCCCACGCTGCACCGCCTGGGCATCCAGGCCTTCGAGCCGGTGCTGGTGGAGGGCCGGGCCATCAAGCTCCACCCCCTGGTGTGTACTGCCTTCAACGCTGACTTCGACGGCGACCAGATGGCCGTCCACGTCCCCCTGTCCGCCGAGGCCCAGACCGAGGCCCGGGTGCTGATGCTGTCGGCCAACAACCTGCTCCGTCCCCAGGACGGCGGGCCGGTGACCATCCCCTCCCAGGACATGATTCTGGGCGCCTACTACCTCACCTACGCCCGGGACGAGGGCGACGTCAACCACGCTTTCGCTGACAAGGACGAGGCCATGCTGGCCTACGACGCCGGCCTGGTCACCCTCCACACCCCCATTCAGGTGCGGATGTTCCGGGAGGTGGACGGCGAGATGCGGCACAAGCTGGTTACCACCACGGTGGGCCGCATGATCTATAACGAGGCTATCCCCCAGGACCTGGGCTTTGTGGACCGCACCGACCCGGACACCATGTTCGATCTGGAGGTCAACGAGGTGGTCGGCAAGAAGATGCTGGGCAAGATCATCGACAAGTGCATCACCCGCCACGGCTTCACCACCTCCGCCGGGATGCTGGACGCCATTAAGGACCTGGGCTACCACTACTCCACTGTGGGCTCCCTCACCGTGGCCATCGCCGACATGACCGTCCCCTCCAAGAAGTATGAGCTGATCGGCGAGACCGAGAAGGAGATCGTCCGCATCGACAAGCAGTACCGCCGGGGCCTTATCACCAACGAGGAGCGCTACCGCCTCACCGTGTCCGCCTGGGAGAAGACCACCAAGGACGTCACCGATGCCCTCCAGGAGTCCATGGACCAGTACAACCCCATCTTCATGATGGCCGACTCGGGCGCCCGCGGCTCCATGGCTCAGATTCGTCAGCTGGCCGGCATGCGCGGCCTGATGGCCGATACCGCCGGCCGTACCATCGAGATCCCCATCAAGGCCAACTTCCGTGAGGGCCTGTCGGTGCTGGAGTACTTCATCTCCTCCAGAGGCGCCCGGAAGGGCATGGCCGACACCGCCCTGCGTACCGCCGACTCGGGCTACCTGACCCGCCGTCTGGTGGACGTGTCCCAGCAGGTGATTATCCGTGAGGAGGACTGCGGCACCCGCGAGGGCATCCTGGTCAGCGAGATTGAGGAGCACGGCCAGGTAATTGAGACCTTCGCCGAGCGTGTCCACGGCCGCTATCCCACCGACGATATCGTCGATCCCACCACCGGAGAGGTGCTCTTTACCCGGGACACCATGCTCCGCAAGGACGACGCCAAGACCCTGGAGGACCACGGCATTCACCAGGTCAAGATTCGTTCCGTCCTCACCTGCCGGGCCCGCTCCGGCGTGTGCGCCCGGTGCTACGGCATCAACCTGGCCATCGGCGAGCCCGTGGGCGCCGGCGAGGCGGTGGGCATCATCGCCGCCCAGTCCATCGGTGAGCCGGGCACTCAGCTGACCATGCGTACCTTCCACACCGGCGGCGTGGCCGGCGGCGACATCACCCAGGGTCTGCCCCGCGTGGAGGAGCTGTTTGAGGCCCGCAAGCCCAAGAAGATGGCCCAGCTGGCCGAAATTTCCGGCCGCATCTCCATTGAGGAGACCAAACGCAACGTGATGTGCAACGTCACCATCACCGCCGACGACGGCGAGGTGGTCACCTACGCCCTGCCCTACTCCTCCGGCATCAAGGTGAAGGAGGGCGACGTGGTGCAGAAGGGCGTGGAGCTTACCGAGGGCGTGCTGTCTCCCCACGACGTACTGCGCATCCGTGGCCTGTCCGACTGCCACAACTACCTGATCTGCGAGGTGCAGAAACCCTACCGTCAACAGGGCGTGGACATCAACGACAAGCACATCGAGGTGATTGTCAGCCAGATGATGCGCAAGGTCCGGGTGGAGGAGGCCGGCAGCTCCGAGCTGCTGTCCGGTTCCACCGTGGATCTGGTGGACTTCCTGGACGCCCAGGACGCCATCCAGGCCCGCATCGACGCCGGGGAGAAGGACGAGATGGGCGAGGACCTGGTCCTGCCCACCTGCACCCGGCTGCTCATGGGTATCACCAAGGCCTCGCTGGCTACCGAGTCCTTCCTGTCCGCCGCCTCCTTCCAGGAGACCACCAAGGTCCTTACCGAGGCCGCCATCAAGGGCAAGGTGGACCACCTCCAGGGCCTGAAGGAGAATGTCATCATCGGCAAGCTGATTCCCGCCGGCTCCGGCCTGGCCCAGTACCGCCAGGAGGATATAATCGACGACGAGGGCAACCTGATTGCCCAGGCCCGCCGCCGCCCTGAGCGGGAGGTCAATCTGGACTTCAACGTGGATGAGGATGAAGATGAGGCCGAAGTTGAGGACGACCCCTTCTCCGAGCTCGGCCCCCTGGAGCTGGAGCCCGCCTCCGCGCGCCCCAGAAGCTGAGGGTTGATTTAAGCGTTGAAAAAGGGACTGCCTTCGGGCAGTCCCTTCTGTTATGTGGCGTTCATGCAGGCGTCCAACTGCCTGCGAACCTCCTGCCTGGCCCCATCCAGGTACCGCCAAAGAGCATAAAAGCCCCCTGCGTGAGTATCCTGTATCTGCCCCATCACCATGACCCCGACCGCATCCAGGCCGTCGGACAAATGCTGAATGGCCTCCTCCAAATCATACAGCCGTGTTGAATCCATCTTTTCCTCCTTGCTTTTCGCCGGGAGTTGTGGCATAATGGATTTGCCATTCCTCCGGGCGTGGTAGATAGGGTGTTGGTATTGGTTTGTTGGGCCGCCAACACTCTATTTTTTGTCCAGCTCCGTCTTCAGGAGATCAATTCCGCTGACAATGGCATCTGTCCTCGAAGTTTCCAGCTTATCGGCACAATATTGGATTTTTTGCGCTTCTGCTGTCGTAACGCGAAGATTGATTGCCACTGTACGGGACTCCTCCCCTTTCGGCGGCCTTCCGGTTCTTGGTGACACGCAGTTCACCTCACTTTCCCGCGCGTATATATATTATATTATCCGCGCGGGAAAGTCAAGGGCTTTTTCAAAAAAGTACATCTATTTATATGTAGGGGCGGCCTTTGGCCGCCCGCGGGCGCACACTGTGCGCCCCTACAGAGGTCCACATCAAGAGCAAAACAGGGCCGCCCTTACGGGCGGCCCTGATGCGTCTATGGAGAGAATCAGCGCAGGTTGAAGAAGGCCTTCATGCCGGGGTACTCGGCAATGTCGCCCAGCTCCTCCTCGATGCGCAGCAGCTGGTTGTACTTGGCCACGCGGTCGGTGCGGCTGGGGGCACCGGTCTTGATCTGGCCGGCGTTGAGGGCCACGGCGATGTCGGCGATGGTGGCGTCCTCGGTCTCGCCGGAGCGGTGGGACACGATGGCGGTGTAGCCGGCCCGGTTGGCCATCTGGATGGCGTCCAGGGTCTCGGTGAGGGTGCCAATCTGGTTGACCTTGATGAGGATGGCGTTGCCCACCTTCTTCTCAATGCCGGTGGCCAGACGGGACACGTTGGTGACGAACAGGTCGTCGCCCACCAGCTGGACCTTGTCGCCGATAGCCTTGGTCAGCATGGCCCAGCCCTCCCAGTCGGTCTCGGCCATGCCGTCCTCCAGGGAGATGATGGGGTAGGTGTCAGCGAACTTCTTCCACATGTTCACCAGCTGCTGCTGGGTCAGCTTCTTGTTGCTCTTGGGCTGGATATAGCACTTCTCGTCCTCGTTCCACCACTCGGAGGAGGCGGCGTCGATGGCGATCTTGAAGTCCTCGCCGGGCTTGTAGCCGGCCTTCTCAATGGCGGCCACGATCACCTTCAGGGCGTCCTCATCCTTCTTCAGGTTGGGGGCGTAGCCGCCCTCGTCGCCCACGCCGGCGGCGGGGGTGCCGTTCTCCTTGAGGACGGTCTTCAGGGTGTGGAAGACCTCGGCGCAGCGGCGCAGAGCCTCACGGAAGGAGGGGGCGGAGACAGGCATGATCATGAACTCCTGAATCTCCACGTTGTTGGTGGCGTGAGCGCCGCCGTTGAGGATGTTCATCATGGGGACGGGCAGCTGCTTGGCGTTGACGCCGCCGATATAGTTGTACAGGGAGGTGCCCAGCGCGTTGGCGGCGGCCTTAGCGCAGGCCAAGGAGGCGCCAAGGATGGCGTTGGCACCCAGGCGGTCCTTGTTGGCGGTGCCGTCCAGATCAATGAGCATCTTGTCGATGGCGGTCTGGTCCAGCACGTTGGTGCCGATGAGAGCCTCGGCGATCTCGGTGTTCACGCTCTCCACGGCCTTCAGCACGCCCTTGCCCAGGTAGCGGCTCTTGTTGCCGTCCCGGAGCTCGCAGGCCTCATAGATGCCGGTGGAAGCGCCGGAGGGAACGGCGGCACGGCCCATGGTGCCGTCCTCCAGGTAGACCTCTACCTCGACGGTAGGATTGCCGCGGCTGTCCAGAATCTCGCGGCCGATTACGTCTACAATTTCGATCATCTGCTTCATGGTGTTTGATCTCCTTTCAAATTGTCAGCGGATATCACTTGGTAAAGCGGGACCATCCCGCCGGGAACACATAATTACTGGGCAATCAGGGTCAGGCCGTCCATCTCGGCGGGCTTTTCCAGCCCCATCAGGTCCAACATGGTGGGGGCGATGTCGCACAGGCGGCCGTCCCGCAGGGTGACGTTGGCCCCAACGATGCAGAAGGGCACCAGGTTGGTGGTGTGGGCGGTGAAGGGGGAGCCATCGGTGTCCACCATCCGCTCGGCATTGCCGTGGTCGGCGGTGATAAGGGACACGCCGCCCATCTTGGAGGTGGCCTCCACCACCTTGCCCACGCACTCGTCCACGGTGGACACCGCCTTGCAGGCGGCCTCGTACACGCCGGTGTGGCCCACCATGTCGCAGTTGGCAAAGTTGAGGATAATCACGTCGTAATTGCCGCTGAGGATGCGGTTGACCGCCTCCTCAGTGACCTCATAGGCGGACATCTCAGGCTGGAGGTCATAGGTGGCCACCTTGGGGGAGTTGATCAGGCACCGGTCCTCCCCCGGGAAGACCTGCTCCACGCCGCCGTTGAAGAAGAAGGTCACGTGAGCGTACTTTTCCGTCTCGGCAATACGCAGCTGGGTCAGGCCCAGGTTGGAGATATACTCCCCAAAAATGTTCTGCAGCTTCTGCCGGGGATAGGCCACCGTCACGTTGGGCATAGTGGCATCGTACTCGGTGGTGCAGATGAAGTCTACGGGAATAAAGCCGGTCTTGCGCTCCACATCGGTAAAGTCCTCGTCCACCAGGCAGCGGGTGATCTCCCGGGCCCGGTCAGGGCGGAAGTTGAAGAAAATCACCGAGTCGTTGTCCCGGAACCGGGCGTCCTTGGCGCAGACCACGGGGACCATGAACTCGTCGGTGACACCCGCGTCGTAGGAGGCCTGGACGGCATCGGCGGCATCAGCCATAAAGGGGGCCTGACCGCAGACCATGGCGTCGTAGGCCTTTTGCAGCCGCTCCCACCGTTTGTCCCGGTCCATGGCGTAGTACCGGCCCATGACGGTGGCGATCTGACCGATGCCCAGCTGCTGCATCTTGGCCTGGAGCTTCTCCACAAAGCCCTTGCCCGAGGAGGGGGGCACGTCCCGGCCGTCCAGGAAGCAGTGGACGTAGACCTTTTTCAGCCCCTGGTCCTGGGCCATTTTCAGCAGGGCGTACAGGTGGGTGATGTGGCTGTGGACACCGCCGTCGGAGAGGAGACCCATCAGGTGAAGGGCGGAGCCCCACTCCCGGCAGTTCTCCATGGCTTCCAGGTAGGCTGGGTTCTCAAAGAAGGCCCCGGTCTCAATATCCCGGCTGATGTGGGGCAGGTCCTGGAAGACCACCCGGCCCGCGCCGATGTTGGTGTGGCCCACCTCGCTGTTGCCCATCTGGCCGTCGGGCAGGCCCACGTCCAGCCCGGAGGCGGACAGCCTGCTGTGGGGACACTGGGAGAAGAATTTGTCCAGATTGGGGGTGGGGGCGTTGACCACCGCGTTGCCGGCGGAAGGGCCCTCCACGCCAAAACCGTCCATAATTATCAAAGTGGTAGGTGTTTTCATAAAAAAACCTTTCCTTTATTGTAGGGGCCGCCCCCTACACAAAATTACTCCTGATTGGCAGCCTCGATAATCTTCACAAAGTCGGCGGGCTTCAAGGCCGCGCCGCCGATCAGGCCGCCGTCCACATCGGGCTGAGCCAGCAGCTCCTCGGCGTTCTTGGCGTTCATGGAGCCGCCGTACTGGATGGTGACGGACCGGGCCACATGGGCGCCGTACTGCTTGCGGATCACGGTGCGGATGGCCTGGCAGACCTCGCCGGCCTGCTCGGCGGTGGCGGTCTTGCCGGTGCCGATGGCCCACAGGGGCTCATAGGCGATGACAACATGACGCACCTTCTCGGGGGCCACGTTGGCCAGGGCGCACTTCACCTGATAGGCGATGAGCTCCATGGTAACGCCCAGCTCCCGCTGCTCCAGGCTCTCGCCCACGCAAATGATGGGGACAAGGCCGGCCTCGATGGCTGCGTGGACCTTCTTGTTCACGGTGAAATCGGTCTCGTTGTAGTACTGGCGGCGCTCGGAGTGGCCGATGATCACATACTTGGCCCCCGCCTCCTTAATCATGGCGGCGGTGATCTCGCCGGTGTAGGCGCCATGGTCCAGCTCGTGGCAGGTCTCAGCGCCGATGGCGATGTGGCAGTCCTTGAACAGACGGACGGCGGCCTGGATGTTGGTGGCGGGGACACACAGCACCACGTTGCACCACTTGCCCTTGGGCATGATGGGCTTGATCTCCTCGGCGAAGGCCTTGGTCTGGGACAGGGTGTTGTTCATCTTCCAGTTACCGGCGATGATGGTCTTGCGGTAGCGGCGATTCATAATAAATCTCTCCTATCGTATATTGTTTGCGGACCTCAACGGTCCAGAGGTATTTGGGCGTAGGGGCCGACGACCCCGGCGGCCCGCTTTACCAGATCGCAAACGGCGCGCCGAGTCGTCGCGCCCTACGCGCAGAAATACAAATTTATTTGTCCAGCAGGCAGGCCACGCCGGGCAGCTCCTTACCCTCCATAAACTCCAGGGAGGCGCCGCCGCCGGTGGAGATATGGGTCATCTTGTCCGCGTAGCCCAGCTGCTGCACCGCGGCCGCGGAGTCGCCGCCGCCGATGATGGTGATGGCGCTGGTCTTGCTGAGGGCCTCAGCCACCGCCTTGGTGCCGGCGGCGAACTTCTCAAACTCAAACACGCCCATGGGGCCGTTCCAGATGACGGTGCCCGCATCGGCCACGGCATCACAGTAGAGCTTCACCGTCTCGGGACCGATGTCCAAGCCCTCCCAGCCGTCGGGAATCTCGCCGGCCTTGACCACCTGGCTGTTGGCGTCAGGGGCGAAGGCATCGGCAATGACGGTGTCCACCGGCAGGAGCAGCTTCACGCCCTTGTCCTTGGCCTTCTGAATCATCTCCAGGGAGTAGTCCTTCCAGTCCTCCTCCAGCAGGGAGTCGCCCACCTTGCCCCCCTGGGCGGCGGAGAAGGTGTAGGCCATGCCGCCGCCGATGATGATGGTGTCGGCAATCTCCAGCAGGTTGTTGATCACGCCGATCTTGGAGGACACCTTGGACCCGCCCAGGATGGCCACCAGGGGCCGCTTGGGGTTGGCCAGGGCGCCGCCGATGAAGTCCAGCTCCTTCTGAATCAGGAAGCCGGACACGGCGGGCAGGTGAGCCGCCACGCCGGCGGTGGAGGCGTGGGCGCGGTGGACGGCGCCGAAGGCGTCGGATACATATACCTCAGCCATGTCGGCCATGGCCTTGGCCAGGGCGGGGTCGTTCTTGGTCTCGCCCTTCTCAAAACGGGTATTCTGGAGCAGAAGAATCTCACCGGGCTTCAGGGCGGCGGCCTTGGCCTGGGCGTCGGGGCCCACCACGTCGTCGGCCAGGATTACCGGCTTGCCCAGCAGCTCGCTGAGGCGGGCGGCCACCGGCTCCATGCGCAGCTCGGCCAGAGACTTCTTCCACTTCTCCTCGGTGATGGAGGCCTCGTCCTTGCCCTTCTCCAGCTGCTTCTTCTTGTAGGACTCGAAGGTGGCCACCGGCTTGCCCATGTGGGAACAGGCGATCACTGCCGCGCCCTGGTCCAGCAGGTACTGGATGGTGGGCAGAGCGGCCCGGATACGCTTGTCGTCAGTGATAACACCGCTGCCATCCTTGGCCATGGGGACGTTAAAGTCGCAGCGCAGAAGGACCTTCTTGCCCTTGACGTCCACATCCTTGACTGTCTTCTTATTATAGTTCATTTTCTTGACTCCTTTCTCCTGGTAAAGGTGACAAAATAGGGGGTCATGACTGTTTCGCCATCTCTCCCGCTCCGGACAGGCCGGGAAAGCCGAGCTGCCGCAGAGCCTCGTAGGTGAGGACGGCCACCGAGTTGGCCAGGTTCAGGCTTCGGGCGTCGGGCCGCATGGGGATACGGACGCACCGGTCCTGCCAGCGCGTTCTCAGGTCCTCGGGCAGACCGGCGGTCTCCTTGCCGAACATGAGCCAGCAACCCTCCCGAAACATCGCCTGGGTGTAGTCCCGGGGGGCCTTGGTGGTAGCCAGCCACAGGTCGGGCCTGGGGTTGACCGCAAAGAAATGGTCCAGACTGTCATAGACCCGCAGGTCCACCATGTGCCAGTAGTCCAGCCCCGCCCGGCGCACAGCCCGCTCGCTGATATCGAAGCCCAGGGGCCTCACCAGATGAAGGCGGCTGCGCGTGGCGGCACAGGTGCGGGCGATATTGCCGGTATTCTGGGGAATCTCCGGCTCAACCAGTACAATGTTCAGCACTTGGGCCCCTCCTCGTTCTCGCGGGTCCTATTGTAGTCCAAAGCGAAAAAAATTTCAACTGTAAAATGGTCGAAATATTGCAGAAAGTTCACAAAAATATTGAAATATCTACGATTCGCCCTGAAATTTGTTCGTTTTTTAGATTTACCGCTTTTTTCTGGAGCTTTTTTAGGCAAAGTGCCGAAGTAAAACAGGTCAAATTGGCGAAAAAACTGCGCCCCAACTCTTTCCGCCCCCTGCTATCCTCCGCGCAATAGAAAAATTATACAAAAATCATTCCTCTTTCTGGAAAACGGCTACCCATTCCCCTTTTCCCATGCTATAATAGCCCCACCAATCTATTTACAGCAAACAGGAGGTCTTTTCTATGTCTCATACCGTTGAAATTCTGTCTGTGGGCACTGAGCTGCTGCTGGGCAACATCGCCAATACCGACGCCCAGATGCTCTCTCAGGGGCTGAGCGAGCTGGGGCTGAATGTCTTCTGGCACACCGTGGTGGGGGACAACCTCCAGCGGGCCGAGGAGGCGGTGGCCCTGGCCAAACAGCGGGCCGACATCATCATCACCACCGGCGGCCTGGGCCCCACCTGTGACGATCTCACCAAAAACGTGCTGGCCGAGGCCTTCGGCAAGAAGCTGGTCTTCGACGAGGGGTCGGCCCAGCGCATCCGCTCCTATTTCCAGCGCACCGGCCGGCCTATGACGGACAACAACCTCCAGCAGGCCATGCTGCCCGAGGGGTGCACCATTCTGGAGAACGACTGGGGCACCGCCCCCGGCTGTGCCTTTGAGGCGGAGGGGTGCCATGTGATTATGCTCCCCGGCCCCCCCAGCGAGTGCCGGCCCATGTTCCAGTACCGGGCAAAGCCCTATCTGCTGTCCCTGTCCGAGGGGGTAATCGCCTCCCACACCATCAAGCTCTTTGGCATCGGGGAGTCCTCTATGGAGGCCCAGCTGCGGGATCAGATGAACGCCATGTCCAACCCCACTCTGGCCCCCTACGCCAAGGAGGGGGAGTGCGAGCTGCGGGTTACCGCCAAGGCGGCCACCGACGGCGAGGCCCAGGCCCTCCTCCGGCCCACAGTGGAGCAGGTGAGGGCCCTGTTCGGCGACAAGGTCTATGGGGTGGACGTCCCCTCTCTGGAGTATGTGGTCATCCAGGCCCTGAAAACCAAGGACCTGACCCTGGGCGTGGCTGAGAGCTGCACCGGCGGCCTGATTGCCAAGCGGCTTACTGATGTCCCCGGGGCTTCCGCCGCCTTCAAGGGGGGGATTGTGTCCTATACCAACGAGGTAAAGGAAAACCTTCTGGGGGTTCCCCCTCATATACTGGAGCGGTACGGCGCGGTGTCGAAAGAGGTGGCCGCCGCCATGGCCGAGGGGGCCCGGCGGGCGCTGGGCTGTGATATCGCCCTGTCCGCCACCGGCGTGGCCGGCCCCGATAAGGACGACTGGGGCAATGAGGTGGGCACCATGTTTGTGGCCATCTCCACCTTTAAGGGCACCCATGTCCGTCCCCTCCACCTGGGCACCCGGCCCATGCGGGAGCGGCTGCGCACCCAGACCGCCAGCCACGCCTTCGACCTGGCCCGGCGGTATCTGTCCGGGCTGGATTACGGAGACTGATACTCTGTAAGGCCTCACTGCCGGAGGCACCACCCTGCTGAAAATGGCGCGCCGGGGTCGTCGCGCCCCACAAAAACTACAGGCGGCCACAGGCCGCCCCTACACCGTGATATGAGTGTTTTAGGAGGTAGATTAACTTGTCCGCACTGGCAAAGGGGGCCAGCCGCTCGGTGGACATGACCCAGGGCAGCGTGGTGGGCCACCTGATCCGGTTCGCCGTCCCGCTGCTGCTGGGCAACCTGTTCCAGCAGCTGTATAACACCGTGGACCTGTGGGTGGTGGGCAAATTCGTCAGCAATGAGGCCTACTCCGCCGTGGGCACCGTCACTCCCATTATCATCATGCTTATCGGCTTTTTCATGGGCCTGGCCAGCGGCGCGGGGGTGGTCATCTCCCAGTATTACGGGGCCAAAAAATACGATCAGGTGCGGAAAACCGTCCACACCTCCATCGTCATGACCCTGGTGCTGGGGGTGGTACTGTCGGTGGTGGGCATCCTTATTATTCCCATCATGCTGGACCTGATGAACACCGACCCCCAGGCCATCCCGGAGGCCACCACCTACCTGACCATCTACTTTGCCGGGGCCATGGGTCTGCTGCTGTATAACATGGGCTCGGGCATTCTCCGGGCGGTGGGAGACTCCAGGCGTCCCTTCTATTTTCTGGTGGTGTCCGCCCTGCTGAACATCGCCCTGGACCTGTTCTTTGTCATCGGCCTGGGGATGAAGGTGGAGGGGGTGGCCTATGCCACCATCCTGTCTCAGGGGGTATCGGCGGCGCTGATTCTAGTGGTGCTGGCCCGGGGGGAGGACTGCGTCCGCCTGCAGTGGAAGGACCTGCGGGTGGACTGGCGCATCCTGCGGCAGATTATCCGCATTGGCGTGCCCTCCGCCCTGCAAATGGCCATCACCTCCTTTTCCAACGTCTTCGTCCAGTCCTACATCAACTTCTTCGGCCTGGACTGTATGTCCGGCTGGACCACCTACAGCAAGCTGGACCAGTTCATCATCCTGCCGGTGCAGTCCCTGGGTCTGGCGGCCACCACTTTTGTGGGCCAGAATCTGGGCACCGACCAGGTGGACCGGGCCAAAAAGGGCACCCGGGACGCCTTTTTCCTCTCGGTGGGGATCACGGTGGTCATTTCCGCCGCCGCCATCGCCCTGGCCCCCTGGCTGGTGGCCTTCTTCAACGACAAGCCCGAGGTGGTGGCCTACGGTACCCTATTTCTGCGGAATATGTGCCCCTGTTACGTGTTTATCTGCGTCAACCAGGTCTACTCCGGCTCCCTCCGTGGGGCGGGCATCAGCCAGCCGCCCACCTACATCATGCTGGCCTCCTTCGTGGTCTTCCGGCAGATCTACCTCTACATCATGGCGAATTACATCTCCAACACCATCCTGCCCATCGCCATGGGCTACCCCGCCGGGTGGCTGGTATGCAGCATCCTTACGCTGATCTATTACAACCACGTGGACCTGGCCGGCAAGCGGGTGGTGGACGACTCCACCTCTATGCCGGAGAAGTCATAAAAAGAGCGCCAATGGCGCTCTTTTTTTAGTCGATATCCTGTTCATACTCCAAAACAGCTCCGGTAACGCCGTCGATGGTGTACTCGTACTCCGTCCGGCCCACATCAAACTCCACGTCATACTCCAGGCGGCCGTCGTCCCAGTCCCGCTCCACCTCCATCTTGGTGGTCTGGCTCTCCGCCACGCCCGCATGGGCCAGAGCGGCGGCCTTGGCGGCCTCTGCGCCGATGTCGCCGGTGCTCGCGCCGCCTGCGCTGTTCCCCCCGCGGTGGGGCTCGTCATGGTGGCTGCCCTCATTGTGGTGGTCCCACTCGTGCTTCAAAATGGAGCAGGAGTGGCCGTCGATGGTGTAGTCGTACTCCGTCGTCCCGCACCAGAACTCAATCTCATACTCCAGGCGGCCGTCGTCCCAGTCCCGCTCCACGGTCATGCCTGTGACCTGGCTCTCCGTCAGTCCGGCGTGGTCCAGAGCGGCCCGCTTGGCGGCGTCCTGACCCACGTCCTGGCTCCCGGTGTCGGAGGAGGGCGTCTGCGGAGGATTGACGCTGGGACTCGTCGGGGTGCCGACCTCCGGGGCTGGCGGCTCGGACGTCTGTCCGTTCCCGCCAGGAGCCAGGCTCAATACATCCTTGGGCCCGCTGAGCACCTCGCCGGTAAAGGCGTCTACAATATACTCAAATTCACCCCAGGCCGTTTTCAGCTTGACCTCATAGTGGGGGGGAGTCTCGTCCAGCTCCGGGTCCACATCAGTGACCGCAGAGTTGATGGCCGCCGTCCCGGCGTAGGTCTCCACCGCCATGGCGGCGGCGGGCTTGCCGATGGGGATGCGCGTCTCCCCCGCCTCCAACAGATCGTTCAGCTCCTCCACCGACAGGGCGGCCAGCTTGTCGAAGGCGGTGGTGCTGTTGGTGGCGATGGTGCCGTTCATCTCCATTACTTTACGCACCAAAGCAGCCTTCCCGGCGGACAGTCCGCTATCGAAGGTCATATACTCCGACGCGGGCGTATTCGCATCCAGCACCTGGCTCAGAACGGAGGTGCCCGGTGCCTGGGTCTTCAGCACACCGTCCACCGAGGCCACCAGCTCCGCCTGGAGCCGCTGAGCCCGGGCCTGGTCCTTGTCCTCCACCGAGATAAGGATGGCGGAGGAGATGCTGTCCATATAGCCCTCCCGCACCAGGGCTCCCACGATGGCGTTCACCGCCACATCCAGCTTGGTGCCCTTCAGATCGGCGCCGCCGTTCATGTCGAAGAGGACAGCCGCCGCTTCGGTGTTCAGGGCGGTGCAGGAGATAACCCGCTCCCCCCGGTTGACCTTCAGCTCGATGCTGGGGTTGACATCCAGAGACACAACGCTGGCCACAGCGTAACTCTGGTGGTACACCAGGCCGCCCCCACCGGCTCCCAGCAGCACCAGTGCCGCACAGGCAGCGGCCAGCCAGGGGCGCAGCTTCTTTTTGGGCCTCACTTCGGTAACCTCCACATCAATGATATTCCCGTTTGATTTCAGCTCTTTCATTTCCATCACGCTCCCGTTTTGCGCACCGCAGCGGGAGAGGATCGCTTCCAAGTCGTCGGGGGCGGCGCGTGTAATCGCCTGCGCCAGCTTCCGTTCCAATTCCCGGTCGGTCATCGGTCGCTCTCTCCTTTCATCAGGGCCTTTAATTTTTTCAGCCCGCGGTGGTATTTTGACAGGACGGTGGACAGCGGCAGCTCCAGCAGCTGGGCAATTTCCCGGTGCTTCAGGCCGGTTACGGCGTGGAGCAGGACAATCTGCCCCTCCTCCGCCCCCAGCCGGGCCAGGGCATCCTGAAGGACCAGCCGGTCCTCGTGGGAGACGTCCGGCGCGGCGGCGGGGATGGCGTTCCATTCCGCCTCATCCAGGGTGGTCTGCCGCTCGCTCCGGCGCAGGCGGGACCGGGCCAGGTTCCGGGCCACGGTGAGCAGCCAGGCCATAGGCGAGCCCTGGGGGCGGTAGGAGGGGGCGTTTTCCCACACCTTGACAAAGGCATCCTGTGCCACATCCTGAGCTTCGTGGGCGTCCCGAAGCAGGGACAGCGCCAGGGCGTACACCGCCCCCCGGGTCAGGCCGTAGAGTTGGGCGAAGGCCTCCCGGTCCCCCCGCCCCACCTGGAGCAGCAGTTGCTCCAGCTCCCGGTCACAGCGGGCGGTCTCGTCTTCCGTTGTCTGAGCTCCCAGCAGAGTCAGCATAGTCCATTTCTCCTGTCACATAAGGAACGCGCGAAGGGGTCATTTTATCGCACGCTTACAAAAATTTTTTTCCCTCTTATTATATGGCGCATTTCCCGGGAAAGCAAGAAAAAATCCCGCCGCCTTAGAATTATTCCAAGGCGGCGGAACGAGAGGGACAAAGTTCAGCCCTCCGGGTGGATATTGGCCTTCACCAGCCGCTCCTGCAGAACGGGACCCAGTCCGGTGGCGATGACCATCTTGCCCAGGTCGAAGGGAATGAAGGGGAACACACAGACCACAAGGGCACGTTCCAGCGCAGAACCCGTCTGGGCGCAGAACAGGGCGGTGCCGAAAGCATAGAGCACGGCGGTGGCCAAAATCATACCGCCCAGATGGATGGCGCGGTTTTTCGGAAAGGCCTTAATAATCAGGCCGCCTATGATAACCATAGGGATGTAACCTAAAATGTAGCCCCCTGTGGGTCCGGCCAGCACGCCCAGCCCGGACTTAAAGTTGCTGAACACCGGCATACCCACCATACCCAGCATAATATAGACCAGTGTGGCAATTGCCGCCTTTTTCCATCCGAGAATGTAGGGGGACAGGTAGAGAACAAAGGTACACAGAGTAAAGGACACCTCTCCCCAGGCAGGAATGGAGAAGGGCGCGACCACTGAAATCACCGCCGCCATCATGGCCGTCATAGCCAGGGGGTAAATATTACTTTTTGTTTTGGTTTCCATAGATATTATCCTCTCTTTATTGATTGTAACCCGGATTTGAAATCAGTATACAATATCTATCCTTGTTTGTCAACTAAATTTTCTATTAGTTTACTACTCTTTTCAACTTTCAGAAAATCTTAATTTTTCCTTCAAGTCATTTTAGAGTTTCCATGTTAGTATTTTGACAGTAAGAGAAACCTGTTCAGAGCGGCTGGCCGCTCTGCCCGTCGGGACAGCCCCGACGGAACTTGGGAGAGGAGAAATGTTCCATGTCGCAGCGTACCATCTATATTTTACTTACCCGCTCGGGGACTTGGTTCTCCCGGTTGATTCATTTTGCCACCCGGGACAACTACACCCACGCCTCCATCGGCCTGGACGGCCCGGACGGGCCCTTTTACAGCTTTGCCCGCAAGTACCGCTATTTGGCCCTGCCCGCTGGGCTGGTGGAAGAACAGGTCACAGTATACCGCCGCGCTGTCCCCTGCTGCCTGTACGCCCTGAAGGTGGAGGAGGAGGTCTACCTCCGTCTGCGGCAGAAGCTGCGCTCCATGTACGCCCAACGGGAAGAGTACCACTACAGTGTATTGGGAGCCTTCGCCTGTTATTTCAACCTGTCTCTCCAACGGCGGCACCACTACTTCTGCTCCCAGTTTGTAGCCGGGCTTCTGGAGGACTGCGGCGCAGTGGAGCTGCCCAAGCCACCCACTCTGCTGCGTCCGGCGGACCTCTGCGGGGTCAAGGGGCTGCGGCCCGTCCACCAGGGGGCCCTGGAGGGAATTTTAACCCAGCCGGCCGCCTAAAAAAATTTTCTGATTTTCTAAAAATAGGGGTTGACTTTTCCGTCGACTGACGCTATAATAGCCACTGTTGTTGCGAGTGTAGCTCATCTGGTAGAGCGCCACCTTGCCAAGGTGGAGGTAGCGAGTTCGAGCCTCGTCACTCGCTCCAAAATAAGTCCTAAAACCTAAGGGTTTTAGGACTTCTCTCTTTTTTCGCAAACGCCGGTTTTCTAACACTTTTTAAGTCAAAACCTCCGGCTAAGCCGGAGGCTTGAGTAGGCCCTATAATGGCCTGCTACGGACAAAAGTCCCTTAAGGGGCCACGAAAGGTCTGCCGACCGCATTTCTTTCACGGGCCACCCCTTAAGGGGTATTTATTTATGCCTTCTTATTCTCGCGACCCGTAAACGGGTCAACAAATTCTTTTAAGCCAATCTGGTCAGCCATTTGATCGGCTTGCAACTGGTTGCGTATATATTCCGCTACTTGCTTTTTATTTCTGCCAACCGTATCTACATAATACCCCCTTGCCCAAAAATGTCTATTTCCATATTTGTACTTCAAATTTGCATGCCTATCAAATATCATCAAACTGCTTTTCCCTTTCCAATATCCCATTATCTGGGATACGCTATATTTGGGCGGGATGCTTACCAGCATATGGATATGATCTGGACATGCTTCTGCCTCGATAATTTCAACACCCTTTTGTTGGCATAATTTCCTTAATATTCCCCCTATGTCTTGTTTGATTTGTCCGTAGATTTCCATCCTCCTATATTTCGGCGCAAATACAATATGGTATTGACATCTCCAGCTGGTATGCTCTAGACTACTTATGTCTTTATCTCTTTTCACGATGAAGACCTCCCTATTTTTGTAGTTGTGTGGTCGGCAAACCACTTCTACTTTAGTAGGGAGTTTTTTCTTTGTCTTCTCTGCCCCTCGCTATAAGCTCTTTTTACCCCCGACTTAGCCGGGGGGTACCTTTGGTACTACCAACAGCAAAACCCGAGTATAGTCATGCTATACTCGGGTTTTGTCTAATTTGGGATGTGGTGCCAAAAAAGATGCGGCTGTCAGGTTTGCACCAAAAACCAAACCGCAACCCAGCGCAGCGGTGGCGGTTTGGAGAGGAGGAGCAAAAAAGCGGATGGCGATTTTTATAAAAAATCGTCGGCACAAAGCAAACTTTGCTCCGACGTGTCTTTCGTTGACAAAAAAGATTCTGTCCCACCAAGACCGCAAACGCGAGCGAGCCTCCTCGTATGCAGCGCACATTTGCAGGGCAAAAATCCTAATATGGGTCAAATCCATTTCCGCCGAGTATTTCGCTTCTTCTCACTGGCATAGTAGGGCCGTACGGCGCTTGATATAACAGGACAGCCTTAGATCCCCGCACTGGTTGCCGCCATGTCCTATAAAGGGAAACCGGGTCCTTAAATTGCCGCTTGATGATGATCGCTCCATATAAAACGCTACGCGCGGCTCTCACCTCCTGAAAGACCGACCGGTTGTGGCAGACATACAGCTGGATACAGGGGAGATAGCCGTAACAATCCGGGGCGGCAAAGCCGTCTCGGCAATCGTCCCGGGCGCAGGTCAGAGCATACCAGCAGGCGACCGCCGGTACCGCTCCTGCTGAAAGCTGATCTCACAAGGTATCGGCCCAGGGTGGTCATAGGCAAAGGTGCGCAGCAACACCGCCTGGTCATGGTCCAGATTCTTATGGCAACAGACGTCGATGTTGTTCTCTACCCAGTTGCGGCCCTCCCCATTTTTTGCGATTATAACACTTACTATAGCAGGGCCGCCTCTCAATACGGAACATGTACACACGCCGGCAGAAGTCGGCGTGTGCACATGGTTTTGACTTTGCAGGCTTGCGTTTATTCTTCTTCGAAATCCCATCCGCCTTCCACTTCGTGCTCCGGGGGATTTTCCGGTTTCGTCCCATTCAACCGGATGATGGTTAGAGAGGCGCCTACCCCGCCGCCGGCCAGGACGGCGTCTCCGGCAAGAGTCATGGGGTACATCTGAAGAGAGATGGTGGAGTTCGCGGGCAAGTAAACCGTGATTTGATTCTCAAATCTGGAGGTGGCGATTTTCGGGGCGATGGTGGACGCGATATTGTCGACGCCGTTGATCATCAGCCGGGTTCCCATCGGCAGAGCCAGAGTAGTATTCACATGGTAAGAAATCTGATAGGTGCCAGCTTCCGCCACGGTGAACACGGTGTTCCCGGGATTGGCCGTGACACTGGAGGGCAGAACCTGATCGTTGGGCAGCGGGATGGGGGTGCCGCCCGATGACACCGCGATGGGACTGCCCTGGGTGTTGACAGCAAAGGCGGCGGTAAGGCCGGGACTGGTGGCGCCGGTGGGGCCGGCAGGGCCAGTGGCTCCGGTGGCGCCCACAGCCCCTGTGGCACCGGCGGCACCGGCGGAACCGGCTGCGCCGTCCGACCCGGTGGGACCGGCAGGACCGGTGGGGCCCATTTCGCCCGTTGCGCCGGGATTGCCCTGATAGCCCGTCATACCTTGAACGCCTTGTGGCCCGGTGGGACCAGTGGGGCCTGTCGTACCGGCGGAACCTTCCGCACCGGTGGGTCCGGTGGGACCAGTAGGGCCGGTGAGGCCCTCAGCAGGACCCTCGGGACCGGCAGGGCCGGTGGGGCCGGCGGGACCGGGAAGAATGGGGGCCTTCATGGCCGCGCTCAGCTTGGCGGTCAGCACCGCCTGCTGCTCCATCACATCGGACAGGGTATCCTGTACGCTCCGATTGACTTTCATGACCTCGTCGAAGTCGGCGGCCTCCTCCAGCCCTGGCAGAGTGCCCAGAATATATTGCAGCCTTTCGCCCTCGGCGTTGAGAATATGGCTCAGGCTGAGTTCCTCCGCCGCAATGGAGGAAATGATCTCGTTGAGACTCCCTTCCCGGCTCAGCGGGGGATCAATCTTGGGAAACGTAGGCAGTGACATGAGACATCCCTCCTCAGCTCAGGCGGATGATGGACAGGGTTGCTCCGGCGGACCCGGGCAGCAGCGTGACCGTGTCGAGAATGCCGTAGATCTGCAGAGTAATGGTGTCTCCCTCTTTCAGCTCCACGATGATCTCATTGGAGAAGTGGCTCTGGCCCAGCGAAGGCGCCACAGTGGAGGCCAAATTCGGTTCATTGCTGATTATCAGCCGGGTGCCGCTGGCCAGCGCTTTAGTGGTGTTGACCGTATAGGAAATCCGATAGTATCCGGGGGAGCTCACGGTAAACGCAGTGTTGGTCCCGTCTACCGTAATACCCGCGGGCAGCACCTGATAATTCGGCAGGGGGACCGGAAAACCCGCAGTAACGACAGGCAGACCCGCACCGCTGATATTGGCCGCATAGGCGGAGGTAGTGGTGACGCTGGGGCCGGTGGGGCCAGCAGGGCCAGTGGCACCGGTAGCGCCGGCGGCCCCAGCAGCACCCGTGGCGCCTGCCGCGCCGACAGGGCCGGTAGCGCCCGCCGCGCCGGTGGGGCCGGTGGGACCCGTGGGACCCATGGGACCGGTGTCTCCTTTGGGGCCGGGGTCTCCGTCAAGACCCAAACCACCCTGCGGACCTGCGGGGCCAGTGGCACCCGTTGCGCCAGTGGCGCCAGTGGCGCCCGTTGCTCCAGTGGCACCGGTGGCTCCGGCAGGACCGCCGGCAGGGCCGGTGGGGCCGGCAGGGCCAGTGGGACCGGTGGGCCCCTGCATGGGAGAGGCCGTCAGGGCGCCCTGCATCTTCGATTTGAGCAAGATCTGGTTCTGCACGGCAGTCTCCAGCATACTGCGGACGCTCTCATTGGCAGCCAGCACATCGCTGACCGTGGCAGTCGGACCGCTGAGGCCCGGCAGAGTGCCCAAAATATATTGCAGTTTCTCGCCTTCCGCATTGAGAATGTGGCTCAGGCCCAGCTCTTCCATGGCGATGGAGGAAAGAATCTGGTTGACTGCGTCCTCCCGCTGGATGGGTGGGTCAATGTTGGGGAAACTTGGCATTGACATAGAAACGTGTCTCCTTTCAAGCCTTGGGCGCAGACCATAGCGCACCAGAATGCCGGTATTGAGCAGGGAGGCTCTCTCCGGCAAAGCGCCCACGGCATCTTATGCACCCGCCAAGCGCTAGGTGCCCGCATCACAGGTTGGTTGCAGCAGAGAACAGCGCTGTCTGCATGCGGATATCAACGCGTTTAGCTACTTTCGTCCTTTGATAGTAGTACCCGTCAGAATAAATTCCTACGAACTGCCAGCTGGGCTTCGTATCGATTAGGCCTTGTTTGAAAAATAAATATTGCACAAATCGTTGGCAAGAGCGAAAATAGGAATATGAAACGGTATGAATTGACAAAAGGACAATGGGAGCGCATAAAAGAGCTGTT
>CATEPI010000021.1:0-50109 GCA_949525845.1 uncultured Eubacteriales bacterium | reverse complement strand
ACAATCCTCCGCCCCAGTTTGCGAACTGGGGCACCTCCTTTCAAAAGGAGGCTTACGGGAGCGCCCCTACAGCGCCGCCTCCCGCGCGGCCTGGTCGGCGTCCAGGATGTCCTGCATGGTGGGGTTCTGCACCGCTGGAACGCTGGCCAGGGCCTTCTCCACTCTGGCGGGGATGTCCAGAAAGCCGATTTTCCCCTCCAGAAACAGGCCCACCGCCCCCTCGTTGGCCCCGTTGAGGATAGCGCCGGCGGCGCCGCCGGTTTTGGCCGCCTCCAGGGCCAGGGCCAGGCAGGGGAAGGCCTCCACGTCCGGCGTGCCGAAGGTGAGGGGCCCGCAGTTCCACAGGTCCAGGGGGGTAGCGGGGCCGGGGACCCGTTTGGGGTAGGTGAGGGCATACTGGATGGGCAGGCGCATGTCCGGCGCGCCCAGCTGGGCAATCATGGCATTATCACAGTATTCCACCAGGGAGTGGATAATACTCTCCCGATGGATTACAACGGAAATTTTTTCCGCCGGCATCCCGTACAGGTGCATGGCCTCCATGACCTCCAGCCCCTTGTTCATCAGGGTGGCCGAGTCCACGGTGATCTTGGCCCCCATAGACCAGTTGGGGTGCTGCAATGCGTTTTCCCTTGTCATGCCCCGCAGCTCCTCCCGCTTCCGGCCGTAGAAGGGGCCGCCGGAGCAGGTGAGAATCAGCCGCTTCACCTCGCCCCGGTCCCGGTTGGCCTCCAGGCACTGGAAGATGGCCGAGTGCTCCGAGTCCACGGGGTAGAGCTTGGCCCCGTAGTCCTTTGCCTCCTCCAGCACCAGGGGGCCGGCGCACACCAGGGTCTCCTTGTTGGCCAGACACACCCGCTTGCCCTCCCGGATGGAGGCCAGGGTGGGGCGCAGGCCCGCCATCCCCACCAGGGCGGCAATGGCCGTGTCGGCGCTGGAGAGGGTGGCCGCCTCCAACACTCCGCCCAGGCCGCTGAGGACGTGGACATTGGTGTCCGCCAGACGGACCCGCAGGTCGGCGGCGGCTTTCTCGTCCGCCAGGGCGGCCACGGCCGGCCGGAACTGCCGGGCCTGCTCCTCCATCAGCTTGACGCTGGAGTTGGCCGCCAGCGCCACCGCCTCCATGCCGCAGGCGGCAATCACGTCCAATGACTGCCGCCCAATGGAGCCGGTGGAACCTAATACGGTTATTTTTTTGCTCATACAGCGTTCCTTTCTCAGGGGAATTTCCCCCTTTAACAGGGTTTGCACCTGTTTTTTGTAGGGACGCTTCATGAAGCGTCCGCATCCCAGAGGCAGGTTTCCTAAAGCGGACGCATCGTGATGCGTCCCTACAGAAGCCGCGTTTTTTCCACAGGCAGAAGGCAAGGGTTCTACCCTTGCCCTGCGCACCACGTAACAGAACCCGCCTAAAAGCCTTCCCCCTTCAAGGGGGAAGGTGGCACGGCCGAAGGCCGTGACGGATGAGGGTGCGCGGCAGGTTTCTGCCTCTTATCGAAAGAACTGCTTGCCCGCCCCGCCCCCTCATCCGCCCCCTTCGGGGGCACCTTCCCCCCGGAGGGTGGAAGGCTTGCCCTGCGGGGGACGGGGGGTTAAAACGCCGGCAGAATCTCCACCAGCAGCAGCAGCACGGGGGCGGCAAAGGTGGTGGAGTCGAACCGGTCCAGCATTCCGCCGTGGCCGGGCAGGAGGGTGCCGTAGTCCTTCACGCCATACTGCCGCTTAATCAGGGAAAAGGACAGGTCGCCAATCTCCGTGACGGCGCTGCCCAGAAGGCCGTAGAGGGCCATCCGGGGCAGCATGACCTCCACGCCGCCGAACCGCCCCACCAGCCAGCCATAGAGCAGCATACACAGGCTGCCGGTAACGATTCCGCCGATGTAGCCCTCCAGCGACTTGTTGGGACTCACCTGGGTGATGCCCCGGTGTTTTCCCAGGAAAACACCGAAGAAATAGGCCCCGATATCGGTGGTAAAGGCGCAGATCACGGGGAGCAGGACCAAAAACCGGCCATTTTCAAAGTGCTTCAGCTGCACCAGGGCGGACAGGAACAGAGGGATGCCCACGCCGCCGAACAGGCAGACCAGGATATGTTCAAATTTGATCTCCCCCCCGGTGCCGTACCGCCGCAGGGCGGGGAGAAACAGGGCCGCCATCAGCAGGATGGCCACCGCCCGGGCGGTCCAGCTGCCGTACCCCGCCCCGTGGCCCAGGGGAATGAGGGCTGCGGCGATGGCGGTAAAGGCATACATGCCGTTGTGGTGGGCTACCCGGGTGGCCCGCAGCAGCTCGAAGGAGGCCATGGCCGCAATGGCGGCCGCCACCACCGCCAGCCCCAGGGGGGGCAGCAGGAACAGGGCCGCCAGAAAGGCCGGGCCCAGGGCCAGGCCCACAACGATGCGAGTTACCAAATTACACACCTCCAAACCGGCGGTCCCGGTTTTGATAGGACGCGATGGCCCGGTGGAGCTCCTCCCTGGAGAAGTCGGGCCAGAGCACATCGGTAATGTAGAACTCCGAGTAGGCCGCCTGCCACAGCAGGAAGTTGGACAGACGCAGCTCTCCGCTGGTGCGGATAATCAGCTCGGGGTCGGGGACGCCCCTGGAGTAGAGGTAGTCGCTCAGCTGGTCCGCATTCAGGTGGTTGGGGTCGGCCCTTCCGTCGATGCAGTCCTGGGCGAAGGCCTGGGCCGCCCGGACCAGCTCGTCCCGGCCACCATAGTTGAGACAGATGTTTACCTGACAGCCCTCGTAATGCCGTGATATCTCCCGGGTGCGCTGGCACAGCTCCCGCAGCTCCGGGGTCAGGGGGGACAGGTCGCCGAAAAACTTCATCTTTACCCTGTCCCGCTCCATCTGGCCGATGGCCTCCAGCAGGTATTTTTTCAGCAGGCCCATAATGGCCCCCACCTCCTCCTCCGGCCGCTTCCAGTTCTCGGAGGAGAAGGCGTAGACGGTGAGGTAGTCCAGGCCGATGTCCTTGCAGTAGGTGGCGATGGTGCGGAAGGTCTCCGCCCCGGCGGCGTGGCCCGCCGTGCGGGGCAGGCCCCGCTTTTTCGCCCAGCGGCCGTTGCCGTCCATGATGATGGCGATGTGCCGGGGCAGACGGGTGAAGTCTACCTCCCCCTGCGCCGGTTGGGTTGTTTTCCTGAAAAGGGCCATCATGGGTCGCTCCTTTTTTGCGTTTGTTCTCACGTTCCGGTTTTTAACCAAAGGCCCCCTTGCAAAAGGGGGCTGGCTTTTGCGCAGCAAATGACTGGGGGATTCCGTTCTACCGGAACGATTCGGTGGACGGAATCCCCCCGCCACCTTCGGTGGCCCTCCCCCCTTTAGCAAGGGGGGCTTTTTGCTCTGACTTCCCGTATGCGGACGCTTCGTGAAGCGTCCCTACCGGAAAATTATACCGCCATAAGCTCCTTTTCCTTCTTGGCAGTGAGATCGTCAATGTCCTTGCACCGCTTGTCGGTCAGCTCCTGGAGCTCCTTCTCCAGCTTCTTCTGGTCGTCCTCGGTGAGCTCGGACTTCTTGGTTTTCTTCTTGATGTCGTCCATGGCGTCCCGGCGGATGTTCCGCAGGGCCACCTTGCCCTCCTCGCCGTATTTGCGCACCTGCTTGGTCAGCTCCTTGCGCCGCTCCTCGGTGAGCTGGGGGAAAGCCAGGCGGATCACCCGGCCGTCGTTCTGGGGGTTGATGCCCAGGTCGGAGGTCTGGATGGCCTTCTCGACGGCCTTGAGCAGGGACATGTCGTAGGGCTGAACGGTGAGGGTGCGGGGGTCGGGGGAACCGATGTTGGCCACCTGGTTCAGAGGGGTGGGGGCGCCGTAGTACTCCACCGTGATCCGGTCCAGCACGCCGGCGTTGGCCCGGCCCGCCCGGACGGCGGCAAAATTGCTCTTGACCACCTCGATGGTCTTCTGCATCTTCTCGTCATAGCTTACGATTTCAGGGCTCATGGTTGGTACTTCCTTTCTTTGTTACTTCCTTCTCCGGATTATATTTTTCATTGCCGGTTTCAATCCACAATACCAAATCGTTGATTTCCGTGTCAGTCCATCCCTTGGCGCGCAATCCCAAAATAAGCCTTGCATTTTCCTGCATATTCATCCGTTTTCACTCCTTTCAAAATCCGCACCGAAAGCCCGGGGCTGTTATTCTACGATGGTCCCGATCTTCTCCCCCATTACGGCCCGGATGATGTTCTCCGGGTCCTTGAGGGCAAAGAGGAGGACGGGTATCTTGTTGTCCATGGACAGGGAGGTGGCGGTGGTATCCATCACCGCCAGATGCTGGGCCAACACCTCGTCGTAGCTGATTTTGCTGTATTTGGTGGCGCTGGGGTCCTTCTTGGGGTCGGCGGAGTAGACGCCGTCAATGTTCTTGGCCAGGAGGATCACATCGGCGTCGATCTCGGCGGCCCTCAGCACGGCGGCGGTATCGGTGGAGAAGAAGGGGTTGCCCGTGCCGCAGCCGAAGATGACCACCCGGCCCTTCTCCAGGTGGCGGATGGCCTTGGAGCGGATATAGGGCTCGGCCACGGCCTGCATGGCGATGGCGGTCTGCACCCGGACCTCCACCCCCTTCTGTTCCAGCACGTCAGCCACGGCCAGGGCGTTGATGGAGGTGGCCAGCATCCCCATGTGGTCGGCCCGGACCCGCTCCATGGCGTCGCCGCCGTCCTTCACGCCCCGCCAGAAGTTGCCGCCGCCTACCACAACGCCGACCTGCACCCCCAGCTCCACGCAGCGCTTAACCGCGTCGCACACCTGGCCGATTACCTTGAAGTCCAGTCCTCTGGACGCCTCACCCGCCAGGGCCTCACCGCTGATCTTCAGCAGAACTCGTTTGAATTTGGGCTGCTCCATATTTACCACTCCTGTCTTTTTTCTTACGCTTATTTTAATATATTTTTTACCGTTTGCATAGAGGGTAAGACAAAGTTTTTCAAATTGTCCATAAATTGCCCGGCGCCTGACACGCTTGTCTCATAAATTTCGAAAAACTGCCGCATGTAGGGCAAGGGCTCTGCCCTTGCCTGCCCTTCCCCTGCCTTTACCTTATTCTGATTCCGTTTTATCCCCTTACGGGGATAGGCAGGGGTAGAACCCCTGCCCTACAGGACGCACCGGCCGGATTTCCAGAGGCTTTCCATATTTATGAGACAGGCGTGCGGTGCCTGAAATTGGGGGTTGCATTCTCTCACCGGATGCGGTATAATGCAAAGCGACAACTGGATACGATGTCTTCAGGGCGGGGTGAAACTCCCCACTGGCGGTAAAGTCCGCGACCGGACACGGCAACGTGTCCGCTGACCCGGTGAAACTCCGGGACCAACGGTCACAGTCCGGATGGAAGAAGATGTGTGTTTAAACAACACGCGCCGTTTCGGCGTGCGTCTGCGCACCTCCTTGTTTGTTTTGACACCTGGAAGACAGCGATCTTTCAGCGGTCAAATACAAAAAAGGAGTGTTTTTTATGTCCACACCCACTGTAACCGTCTCCAAGCGCAAAAGCTCTGTCTCCGCCCGGGCCCTCACCGTCACCGCCATGCTCTCGGCGGTGGCCTGCGTGCTCAACATGTTCGACTTCCCCATCCCGTTCCTGATTCCCACCTTCGTCAAAATGGACATCTCCGACCTGCCCGAGCTGCTGGCCGCCTTCTCCCTGGGGCCCTGGTACGGCGTGGTCGTCACCTTCCTGAAGAACCTGCTCAAGGTGATTATCAAGGGCACCTCTACCGCCTACGCCGGGGAGCTGTGCAACTTCATCCTGGGGGCTTCCTTTTCCTTTACCGCCGGCGTGATTTACCACTATAAGAAGTCCCGTAAGACTGCCCTCATCGGTGCGCTGGCCGGCGCCGTGGTCATGGCCCTGCTCTCCATCCCCTGCAATTACTACATCTCCTACCCCGTCTACACCAAGTTCATGGCCATCGACAAGATCATCGCCATGTATCAGGCAATTCGTCCGGGTGTCAACGGGCTGATGGAGTGTCTGATCGTCTTCAACGCCCCCTTCACCCTGCTCAAGGGCCTGCTGACCTCCGCCCTGTGCTTCCTGGTTTACAAACCTCTCTCACCCATCCTCCACGGCACTATCAAGTAAATCAGGCAGAAGAACAGCGCCGCCCGGTTGGGCGGCGCTGTTTTCTGCTCAGGAATAGGGCTTGTCTGTCTCGATATACACGCCCCGTTCCTGGCTCCAGCCCACATAGAAGTCCAGAGCCTTGCCCAGGTCGCGAAGCTTGAAATAGTTGCTGCCGTCAATCTTATAGACCTCGGCATCCACCTTTTCACCGTTGACATAGATGGTATCGCTGCTGATTTCGGCGGTCTTGTCCCCTCCGGCGGGCGCGCCGGCCAGGTCTCCGGGCTGCCTGGCATAGCCCTGTCCGGTGGTGGCGGTGACGGATTTCAACTGCCCGTCATAGCCCACGACGAACTGCTTCCCGGTGCCGTCCAGCATTGCCGCCACGTCACGGATTTTGAAATAGTTGCTGTCCCCGATCTTGTACACCGTGGGGTCCTGCTCCACGCCGTTTACCGCCAGTTTGTCGTTGGTGGGAGATGCGGTCGTCCTGGCGGGTTGCTGGGGTGTGGAAGCGCCGCTAACCGAGATAAAGCCCCACTTTCCGTTCAACTTTACTGCCGCCAACCCCTCGGAGATGTCACCCGCATCGTCATACTGACAGGGCACAACCTCCTCGCCCATCCTGTTGATATATCCCCACTTGCCATTCATCTTCACTGCCGCAAGGCCATCAAAAAAATTATACGCATCATCAAATTTGAGGGAGATGGTCTCCTTACCCGTCTTGTCGATGTAGCCATATTTATCGTTTAGCCCCACCACCGCAAGGCCATCAAAGAAATTATATGCTTCGTCATATTTAAGGGGAATAATTTCTTTCCCCGTATTATCAAGGTAGCCCCATTTTCCGTTCAATTTCACCCGTACCAAGCCCTCGGAGAAGAACCACGCATCATCATACTTGCAAGGTACGACCACCTTACCCATCTTGTCGATGAAGCCCCACTTATAGCTGGAAAAACCCCAAATCCCCACCGGAGCAAGGCCATCGGAGAAGTCACCCGCATTATCATATATGCAGGGCACGATTTCCTTGCCCGTCTTGTCGATGTACCCCCACTTGCCGTTCCGTTTCACCGCCGCAAAGCCATCGAAGAAATTAAATGTGTCGTCATAATTAAAGGGGATGACCACTTTCCCCATCTTGTCGATATAGCCCCACTTACCGTTCAGCTCCACCGCTGCCAGACCATCGGCAAAGCCCCATGTTTCGTCATACTGGCAGGATACGACCTCTTTTCCAGCCTTATCAATGAAGCCAAACTTGCCGTCCAGCTTTACCGCCGCAAGTCCTTCAGAGAAATGATACACTGCATCATACTTGAAAGGCACGACCTCCCTGCCTGTCTTGTCGATGAAGCTCCACATACCACCCAGCTTTACCACCGCAAGGCCTTCAGAAAAATTATCCACATCGTCATATATAAAGGGGATGACCTGGGTAACAGTGGCATTCGCCGCTACGGTGGAGACCGGGAGCAGAGCCAGCACCATAATCAGGGCCAGCACCAGGGAAAGCATTTTCTTTCTCATGCTGTTTTCCTCCTTAAATATTTCAGCGCCGTCTGTCAAGGCGGCGCTGATAAAATACAAATTCAGGATTCGATCCCCCGGGAGATCAGGTACTTCTTGACCATCAGGGCCACCTTAAAGGTGATGGCGTCGTCAAACTCCCGCAGGTCCAGGCCGGTGAGCTTTTTAATCTTCTCCAGCCGGTACACCAGGGTGTTCCGGTGGACAAACAGCTTCCGGGCGGTCTCGGACACGTTCAGGTTGTTCTCGAAGAACTTGTTGATGGTGAGCAGGGTCTCCTGGTCCAGGGCGTCGATGGGGCTCTTTTTGAAGACCTCCTGAAGGAACATCTGGCACAGAATGGTGGGCAGCTGGTAAATCAGCCGGCCGATGCCCAGGTTCTCGTAGTTGATAACGGTCTTCTCGGTGTCGAACACCTTGCCCACGTCGATGGCCACCCCGGCCTCCTTATAAGCCCGGGCCAGGTCCCGGATGTGGGGCACGATGGTGCCGATGCCCACCACCACCTTCACCCCCAGCTCCTGGCTGACGGCGGTGACAATCTGCTTGGCGATCTTTCCCAGGTCCTTGGAGTCCGCCCCCTCGGGCAGCTGCTTGATGAGGGCCACGTCGGTCTCGTTGATGGAAATGACAAAGTCGGTCTGCTTGTCGGGGAACAGGTTCTGGATCACGTCGATGGCGGACACGTCGGCGGGGCCCAGCTGCCGCACCAGAAAGGCGGCCCGGGGCACCTCCGAGACGAAATGGAGCTCCTTGGCCTGGGTGTAGATATCCCCAAGGAGGATATTGTCAGAGATAATATTTTTGACAAAGGTGGCCTTGTCGTGCTTCTCCTCGTAGTAGGTCTTTGCTCCGTTAAAGGCCACTACGGCTACGGCGCACAGCGACGCGGCCAACTCGTCCTCCCCCTTGACAAAGGCGGCGTAGTCGAATTGAGCGCCCCAGCCCGCCAGGGGCTTGAAGGTGCGGCCCTCGAACCGGGCCAGATTGTTTTCCGCGCCGTTGATGGCGGCGACGGCGCCGGGCCAGTGTTCGCCAATGCAGGTGAGCTCGCTGCAGGCGACCACAATCCCTTCCGCGTCCACCACACCTACGGTTCGGCTGATGCTGTCCTTCATCTGGAGTACAACACCCTGAAACATCCTGCTAGACACAGCGATCCCTCCTACGTAAACTTTTGTACGCTGTTCCTATTATAACGGGTATCCCCCCTGTTTGGCAAGAGGTTTTTTCGATTTTTTTGTTCAAATCGACCAAAATATTAAATCGCCCCCTCCAGCCCCCTCAGCTCCGCCCGCTCCCGGGGGGTTAAAAACCGCCATTTTCCGGGTTTCAAGCCCTCGTCCAGCGTCAAAGGGCCCATGCGCAGCCGGTGGAGGGTCAGCACCGGCTTGCCCCGGGCGGCCAGCATCCGCTTCACCTGGTGGTACTTCCCCTCCCGCAGGGTCACCAGGCAGGCGCTCCCGTCCCCCAGGGGCTCCAGCCCGGCGGGGAGGCACACCGTCCCGTCCCCCAGCGTCAGCCCGGCGGCCAGAGCGGCCGCGTCCGCCCCGTCCACCCGGCCGTCCACCCGGGCCAGATAGACCTTGTCCACATGCTTCTTCGGGGACAGCAGCCCATGGGCCAGGGGGCCGTCGTCGGTAAGGAGGAGCAGTCCGGTGGTGTCCTTGTCCAGCCGGCCCACCGGGAACAGCCCCCGCCTTTTCAGCTCCGGGGGGAGCAGGTCCAGCACCGTGGACTGGGAGCGGTCCTCCGTGGCCGAGAGTACCCCTGCCGGCTTGTGGAGCATCACATAGACGAAGGGGGAGCAGACCACCTCCGCCCCGTCCACCGTGAGGCGGACGGTCTCCGGGTCCGCCTTCTCCTCCGGTCTGAGGACGGTCCGGCCGTCGGCCGCCACCCGGCCCTGACGGACCAGGTCCTTTACCTCCCTCCGGCTCCACCGCCCGGTGGAGCACAGCAGTTTGTCGATACGGTCCATAGCTGCCCTCCTCGCTCCAAAAGGCCCCCTTGTCAAAGGGGGCTGGCATTTGCGGAGCAAATGACTGGGGGATTCCGCATTCCCTCCCCATCCCATCCAGGCTCGACGGTTGCCTCTGCCACGACCGTCCGTAGGGCAAGGGTTCTACCCTTGCCTATCCCCGTAAGGGGATAAACCGGGATAGGAGAGGCAGGGGCAAAGGAATGGGTTACCCGGAATCCCCCCGCCACCGGACTTTGTCCGGCGGCCCTCCCCCCTTTCACAAGGGGGGCTTATTAGCATATCCTTCCCTTTTCCCGCATACCTTAAAGAGAGAACAAGCCAGGGAAGGAGATATGCGCTGTGTTGATCGTAACCGCGAAAATGCCTAAACGGAAGCTGACTCTGGGGGTGGCGGCGGCAGCCCTGCTGTGCTGCTGTGCCATCGCCCTGAATTTCGGCCACGCCCTCAGCCGGGAGGTATCCGGCTCCGCTCTGCCCAGCCCCAGGGGGGTCAAATCCAACCAGGACCGCATCGACTACCTGTCCGCCTACGGCTGGCAGGTGTCCCCCGATCCCGTGGCCACCCAGGAGCTGCTTATCCCCAAGGAGATGGACGACAGCTACACCGAGTATCTGGCCCTCCAGACCGGCCAGGGCTTCGATTTGCAGAAGTACGCCGGCAAACGGGTCAAGCGGTACACCTATGAGGTGCTCAACTACCCCACCGGCGAGGCCGGCGTACAGGTCAACCTGCTGATCTGCAAAAACACCGTGGTGGGCGGCGAGGTCCTGTCCCCGCAACTGGACGGTTTTTTACACGGGCTGGCCATGCCGTAATACAATTAGGCTCCCTCCCTGAGGGAGCTGTCGAGCGAAGCGAGACTGAGGGAGTCCGCTAAACTCCCTCTGCCGCCGCCTGCGGCGGCGCCACCTCCCTCAGAGAGGGAGGCTTTATTTCTCCACAATATGCACGTTGAGGTGGTCGTAGGTCATCTCCACCCCGTGACGGGCGAAGGACTCCCGCACCCCCTCCAGCAGGGCATAGTAGACCGTCCAGTAGTCGTCTGCGGCGGTCCACAGGCGGGTAAGGTACTCGATGCTGCTGGACTGGTACTCCGACAGGTAGACCATCGGGGCGGGGTCATCCAGGATGCCGGGGATGGCGGCCAGGGCCTCCTCAATGGCGGAGCGCACCTGGGCGGTGGGGGCGTCGTAGGAGGCGGTAAGAGTCACATCCATCCGCCGCCGGCCCAGCCGGTTGTAATTGGTGATTTTTGTGGCGGACAGCTGGCTGTTGGGGACGAAAATCTCCTTGTTGTCCGGGGTGACAAAGGTGGTATAGGACATATCCACCGCGGCGATAGTGCCGCTGACTCCGTCCGCCTCCACATAGTCCCCCACCACAAAGGGCTTGGTCACCAGCAGCACCAGCCCCCCCGCCAGGTTGGACAGTGTATTTTGCAGCGCCATGGACACCGCCAGCCCCGCCACGCTGAGCATGGCAATAATGGACGTGACATCCACATCCAGGGTACCCGCCAGCATCAGGGCCAGCAGGACCCAGAGAAAGATGTTCACCGCCGTATGGATGTAGGGCTTGATGGCGGCCACCGATTTGCTCCGCTCCAGCACCCGGTCCACCATCTTCATTAGCAGACGGATGGCCAGTATGCCCAGCAGGACCATCATGGCCACTCGCAGCAGGCCGCCCAGGGTCAGGTCCGGGATGCCCACCGTCCTGCCCACCGTTTTCAGGACCTCCTCCACCGTTTCCATAGGTCTCCTCCTTAGAAAGACAGCCGGCCTGAGGCCGGCTGCTCGTTTTAATAATTCATCTGCTTTCTCCGGGACAGGTTCATGGTGCCGTCCTGCATCTGGTCCAGGCTGTCCAGGCTCTTGCCGGTGCCAAAGGCCACGCAGGAGATGGCATCGTCCGCCACATGGGTCTCGATGCCCGTGTGGGACTCGACCAGCTTGTCAAAGCCCCACAACAGGGAGCCGCCGCCCGTCATCACAATGCCGTTGGTGGAGATATCGGCCACCAGCTCGGGAGGAGTGCGCTCCAGAACGCCGTGGATGGCCTCCAGGATGGAGTTGGAGGTCTCCTCAAAGGCCTCGATCATCTCGCTGGAGGTGACGTTAAACACCCGGGGCAGGCCGTTCATCAGGCACCGGCCCTTGATCTCCATGGAGACCTCCTCCGGCCGGGGGAAGACACAGCCGATCTGAATCTTCAGCTCCTCGGCGGTGCGGTCGCCGATGAGTACATTGTGCTTGCGGCGGATATACTTCACCACCGCCTCGTCAAACTTGTCGCCTGCCACCTTGATGGAGGCGGATTCCACCACGCCGCCCAGAGAAATCACGGCGATGTCGGCGGTACCGCCGCCGATGTCCACCACCATGTGGCCGTCGGGCTTGGTGATGTCGATGCCCGCGCCGATGGCGGCGGCCACCGGCTCCTCAATGAGGTAGGCCCGGCGGGCCCCCGCCTGGATACCGGCGTCCACCACGGCGCGTTCCTCCACCTCGGTGATGCCCGAGGGGACGCAGATGAGCAGCCGGGGCTTGAACAGGGAGAAGGAGGTGACCTTCTTCATAAACTCCTTGAGCATCCGCTCGGTCATGTCGTAGTCGGAGATGACGCCCTCCCGCAGGGGGCGCATGGCCACAATGTTGCCCGGGGTGCGGCCCAGCATGGCCTGGGCCTCGGTGCCCACCTTCAGCAGCTTGCCGGTGTTTTTGTCCATTGCCACCACAGAGGGCTCCCGCAGGACCACCCCCTTGCCCTTGATATATACCAGAACCGAGGCGGTGCCCAGGTCGATGCCGATATCCTTGCTAAAGAAACCCATGTTCTGTTCCACCTTATCCTTTATTCGTTATTGTCTGGCCGTCCCATATGGGCGGCTCTTAAACGCCACTTTCTATTATAACCTGAGTGCTCCCGCTTTTCAACCGTTTTTTCCAACAATTTTCCTCTTTTTTTACGGGTGGACCTGCTGTATTTAATGGCTTCGGGCCTGGGCCAGGGTAAGGCAGTACACCCTCTCCGCCCCCGCCTGGCGCAGCAGGGCGGCGCAGGCGCTGAGGGTGGCCCCTGAGGTGACCACGTCGTCCACCAGCACCACCCGCCGCCCTGTCAGCCCGGCTCCGGGCAGCAGGGAATACGCCCCCTGAGCGTTGGCCCGGCGGGCGGAGGCCTCCTCCAGCTCCGACTGGGGGGCGGTGTTCCGCGTCTTTTCCAGGGTGGGCACAGCCGGGACGGACAGCAGCCGCCCCACCTCCCGGGCCAGCAGCTCCGCCTGGTCGAACCCTCGCTCCCGCAGGCGCTTCTTCGACAGCGGAGCCCAGCAGAGCAGGTCGGCCCCCTCCGGGAGGCGGTCGCTGAGACACTGGGCCATCAGGGCGGCAAAGGGCTTGCCCAGGGCCCGCACCCGGCTGAATTTATACCGGTGGACCGCCTGGGGCACCGTGCCCCGGTAAGCCAGCGGGGAAAAACAGCCGTCGGCAAAGTCAACCTGCCGCTCCGCCGCCGCCCCCTCCAGCCAGGGCAGTCCGGGCCGGCACTCCGGGCACACCGGTGCCCGGGGCTCGGCCAGAATTTTCTGGCAAAAGGGACATTTGGGCGGAAAAAGCAGGTCCAGCACCCTCTCCCGGACCGTCATTTTAATTCATCCTCCGGGATGGGGCCGTGCTCCTTCTCAAACTCCCGGATGCTCTTCTGAATCAGGTACAGGATCTGGCCGCTCATGGAGCGGCCCTCCGCTCCAGCTACATAGCGAAATTTATCGTGCAGTCTATCATCCATGCGGATGCTTAGATGGGTCTTGTCCATCCTATGCTCTCCTCCTCGGTCTCCAAGTGAGTAAAGCATATCCTCCGGCATGAGATTTAGCCTAATATTAGTGCATTTTTACGGCTTAATATTTCCGTCCCGCCCGCAGGCGGCAAAGCCTTCCCCCTTCCAGGGGGAAGGTGGCACGGCCGAAGGCCGTGACGGATGAGGGTGCGCGGCAGGTTTTTGCCTCTTATCGAAAGAACTGCTTGCCCGCCCCGCCCCCTCATCCGCCCCAGTGTGCGCACTGGGGCACCTTCCCCCCGGAGGGTGGAAGGCTTGCCCTGCGGGGGACGGAGGGAGTTTCATCCCCTTACGGGGATAGGAATATGTAGGGGCGGACATTGTCCGCCCGTTTTAAAAACGAACCTTTTTTTGCGGGCAGCCACAGGCCGCCCCTACAGCTCGTGTCAATTCTCCTGATTGTGATAAAATACGCGGTAGGACACTCCCATGAGTGCACCCCCCCTTGACAGACCGCCGGAACACAGGTATAATCAATATATAAAAGGCGCTGCTGCGTAGCGGTCAGCCCTTTGTGCTAGCAGAAACTGTTAGCCGTCCGGGGCCTAGCCGGGCGGCTAACGCGCGTTTGGGGATGTAAAAATCATCAGCAGAGCTGTAATGATCAGACACACCACGAAACGCAGGACCTTCGTCCAGCGCCCGTTTCCCATCGCTTCACCCCCCTTCTGCAAGGGAGTGGCTAACCGCCATTTTGCAACAGCGCCTGTCCTCAGTATAGAGGGCAGGCGCTGTCTTGTCAATTATTCATTCCTCGTCAATAGGCATGGGGGCCTCGGGGCGGCCCAGGTTGGTCTCGTCGTAGGCCCGGCGGACCCCCTCCAGGGCGGTCCCCTGGCCGCTCATCAGCTCGTTGAGCCGCTCCAGGCCGGCGCCCGCCTTCTCCAGCTCGCTGGCCGCGTGGGAGACGGTGGTCTCCACCTGGGTGCACAGGGCGTCATACTCCCGCCCCATCCGCTTCAGCCACTGCTCCACCTGGCGGCGGGCCTTCTGGGTGTCCTCCTCCGCCTTGGCCTGGATGGCCTGGGCCCGGCGGTGGGCCTCCAGCTCCACCCCGGCGGTGCGCTCCTTCAGCTCTATATAGGCCTGGGCGTCGGGCCAGACCGCGTCCCGCTGAGCCCGCATCTCGTCCCGCTCCCGGCGGGCCTGCTCCAGCTCGCCGGCCAGGCGGCTGGCCTCCTGCCGGCTGCCCGACGCGGCCTCGTTGGCCCGCTCCAGCTGTCCGGCCAGCTCCTCCCGGGCCTGGTTGGCCTCCTCCAGCGCCCGCCGGACCGCCTCCAGCTGGCGGTTCGCCTCGTCCAGCTCCCGGCGGAGGTTCTCCCCCTGGCGCTCAGACTCCTCCAGACGGCCTTGCAGCTCCTGCTGGGCCTGGGCCGTCTGCTTGGCCTGGGCCTCTAAAAAGTCCAGGACATCCTGTTTGTTAAAGCCGCCGATTGCGGCGGAGCGGAAGGGATGCTCCATAGGTCGCCACCTCATTCTTTCTATGTCTGAGGTATTTTAGCACAGTTTTCCCCAAATTACAATCACTATTTCATTGACGAGCCCCTTTGCGGATGGTATACTAATCCCACTTCTGGATTTTTATGGGGAGGACTTCGTCTATGTGGCTGTCCGACAGGTGGAACGACTACGAGCTCATCGACTGCGGCCGGGGGGAAAAGCTGGAGCGCTGGGGGGAGCAGCTGCTGGTGCGGCCCGACCCCCAGGCCATCTGGAACACCCCCCGCTCCCACCCGGGCTGGAAGAAAAACGCCGGGCGGTACGCCCGCTCCTCCACCGGGGGCGGCCAGTGGCAGAACAAGTCCATGCCGGAGCGGTGGACGGTATCCTATGGAGCCCTCACCTTTAACATCAAGCCCATGAACTTTAAGCACACCGGCCTCTTTCCCGAGCAGGCGGCCAACTGGGACTTCGCCCGGCAGCAGATTCGCAGCGCCGGCCGGCCGGTGAGCGTGCTGAACCTCTTTGCCTACACCGGCGGGGCCACGGTGGCCTGCGCCGCCGCCGGGGCCTCGGTGTGCCACGTGGACGCCGCCCGGGGGATGGTCCAGTGGGCCCGGGAAAACGCCAAGAGCTCCGGGCTGGAGGACGCTCCCATCCGCTGGATTGTAGACGACTGCGCCAAGTTTGTGGAGCGGGAGATTCGCCGGGGCCGGAAATACGACGCCGTTATCATGGACCCCCCCTCCTACGGCCGGGGCCCCACCGGCGAGGTTTGGAAGCTGGAGGAGAGCCTGTATCCCTTTGTGGAGCTGGTGTCCGGCGTGCTGTCTGACGATCCCCTGTTTCTCATTTTAAACTCCTACACCACCGGCCTGGCCCCCAGCGTGGTGACCTATATTCTGGAGACGCTGGTATCCAAACGCTTTGGCGGGCATACTGTCTCCGACGAGCTGGGCCTGCCCGTCACCGAGAGCGGCCTGGCCCTCCCCTGCGGAGCCACCGGGCGGTGGACCCGCGACTGAGGAGGAAACCCTATGCTGACACAATTTGACCCCTGCTCCAAACAGCTTTTGCCGGAAAACTGGTATCTGGAATTTACACCCGCTCAGATTACCATACACAGCCTCAAAACCGGACGTCAAGTCCGGGAGCCCTCCCTGGTGGCGGTGGGCGCGTCCCAACCCAACCAGCTCTTGGCGGTGGGCAAGGACGCGCTGCAATATCAAAACAACCCGGAGGCCGTCGTGTTTTCCCCCTTCCGCCAGGGGAAAATCGCCCAGTATCCTGCGGCCCAGGCGCTGCTGAAGGCGCTGTTGAAGCAGGCCGGCTGCGGCGCTGTCCTAATCCCCAAGCCCGTAATGTGCATCCACACGCAGGAGCATACCTCCAAGGTGGAGGAGGTGGCCCTGGCTGAGGCCGCCATCCAGTGCGGCGCACGAAAGGTCTTTCTGTATACTGAATCCCTCCCCGCCATGCTGGACCTGGCCCGGAGCCGCAGGGATTTACAAAGCGCCGTCCTCATACACATCGAATCCCAGGACTGAAAAAAGGTGAAACTATGGCAGCAATCATCAAAACCGAAGATTTACACTTCTCCTACCCCGCCGCCGAGGGGGTCACGCCGGTGGTGCTGGACGGGGTGAGCCTGTCCATTGAGGAGGGCTCCTTCGTGGCCGTGCTGGGCCACAACGGCTGCGGCAAGTCCACCCTGGCCAAGCACATGAATGCCATCCTTCTCCCCTCCGGGGGCACGGTCTATGTGGACGGCATCGACACCGCCGACGACAGCCGGCTGCTGGACATCCGCCGGGCGGTGGGCATGGTGTTCCAGAACCCGGACAACCAGATTGTAGCTAACGTGGTGGAGGAGGACGTGGCCTTTGCCCCGGAGAATCTGGGGGTCCCCCCGGCGGAAATACGCCAGCGGGTGGACGACGCCCTGAAGGCGGTAAACATGTATGACCACCGGGAGCACGCCCCCCACCTTCTGTCCGGCGGACAGAAGCAGCGGGTGGCCATCGCCGGGGTAATCGCCATGCGGCCCCGGTGCATTGTGCTGGACGAGCCCACCGCCATGCTGGATCCCATCGGCCGGAAGGACGTGCTGCGCACCGTCAAGGAGCTGAACCGGACCCGGGGGGTGACGGTGGTCCTTATCACCCACCACATGGACGAGGCCGCCCAGGCCGACCGTCTCATTGTCATGGCCAAGGGCAGGGTGGTGGCCGACGGCGCGCCGAAAGCGGTCTTCTCCCGGGTGGAGGAGCTGCGGAAGGTGGGCCTCACCGTCCCCCAGACGACCCAGCTCCTCTGGGAGCTGCGCCAGGCGGGGTACAACGTCCCCCTGGATGCCCTCAGCGACGAGGAGTGCGCCCAGGCGCTGTATCAGCTACTGCAATAAAAAGGCTCCCTCAGAGAGGGAGCTGTCAGCCCGCAGGGCTGACTGAGGGAGTTCTCCGTTGACGGACTCCTTCCGTCACGGGCTTCGCCCGTGCCACCTCCCTCAAAGAGGGAGGCTTAGGACGCGACCCTCCGGGCGTGTACCACTACTAATAAGGATGTATCTCTATGCAGCCCATAATCGAAACGAAACAGCTTACCCACACCTACTCCGCCGGGACGCCCTTTGAGCACACGGCGCTGGACAGCGTGGACTTCTGCGCCTACCCCGGGGAGTACCTGGGCATCATCGGCCACACCGGCTCGGGCAAGTCCACCCTGATCCAGCACCTGAATGCCCTGCTCCGGCCCACCTCCGGGACGGTCCTCTTTCAGGACACGGACATCTGGTCCGACCCCAAGATCACCAAAAAGACCCGGTTTCAGGTGGGGCTGGTGTTCCAGTACCCGGAGTATCAGCTCTTTGAGGAGACGGTGTATAAAGACATCTCCTTTGGCCCCAAGAACATGGGGCTGGACGAGAAGGAGATCGACCGCCGGGTGCGGTCAGCGGCCTACTTCGTGGGCCTGCGGGACGACCACCTGGAAAAATCCCCCTTTGAGCTGTCCGGCGGCCAGAAGCGCCGGGTGGCCATCGCCGGGGTGATCGCCATGGAGCCCAAGGTGCTCATTCTGGACGAGCCCACCGCCGGCCTGGACCCGGAGGGGGTGGAGTCCATTTTGGGCAACATCCGGGAGTACCACCAGGCCCACAACGCCACCGTCATCCTGGTGTCCCACTCCATGGAGGAGGTGGCCCGGTCGGTGGACCGGCTGGTGGCCGTCAACGACGGGCAAATTCCCTTCCAGGGTCCCCCCCGGGAGGTCTTCCGCCACGGGGACGAGCTGGAGAAGATGGGTCTGGGTGTGCCCCAGCTCACCCGGGTGTTCCACCGGCTAAAGGCCATGGGGGTGGACATTGACCCCTCGGTGTACACCCTGGACCAGGCCAAGGCCGCCATCCTGGAAAAATTGGGAAAGGGGGCGGTGTAATTGGCGCTGAAAGACATTACCCTGGGCCAGTACTTCCCGGGAAACTCCCCGGTCCACCGCCTGGACCCCCGGACCAAGCTGATCTGCGTGGTCCTCTATATCGTGGCCCTGTTTCTGGCCGCCTGGTTTGTCACTTACGCCGTTATGCTGGCTGTGCTGGCCGGATCCATCTATCTGTCCAAGGTCCCGGTGAAGTCGGTTTTCCGGGGGCTGAAACCGGTGTTGTTCATTGTGGTCTTTACCGCCGTCCTCAACCTGTTCTACACCCCGGGGGACACCGTGCTGGCCCAGTTCTGGGTCTTTACCATCACCCTGGAGGGCGTCTGGCGGGCCTTCTTCATGGTTGTGCGCATTATGATGCTTATTTCCGGCACCTTCCTGCTCACCTACACCACCTCCCCCATCCTGCTCACCGACGGGCTGGAGTCCCTGCTGGGGCCGCTGAAAATAGTGCGGGTACCCGTCCACGAGCTGGCTATGATGATGTCCATCGCCCTGCGGTTCATCCCCACGCTGATCGAGGAGACCGACAAGATTATGTCCGCCCAGCGGGCCAGAGGGGCCGACTTCGAGAGCGGGAACCTGATCCAGCGGGCCAAGGCCCTGTTGCCCCTGCTGGTGCCCCTGTTTATCTCCGCCTTCCGCCGGGCCGACGAGCTGGCCACCGCTATGGAGTGCCGCTGCTACCACGGCGGCGAGGGAAGAACCCGCCTGCGGCAGCTGAAATACAAGGCCGCCGACTACGTGGCCCTGTTCCTCTTTCTGGCCATCACCGTGGGTGTGGGCGTGTTAGGACACTTTGGGCTGTAAAGCTGACAAAACCTCTTGACGCAGACCCAGTCCAAAGAGATAATAGGCGTTGACCAGCTTTGCCATGTACCAGGACTGGGCTTCTTCAAAGTCGAGATACAGCTCCTGACCCAGCTTTTCCGCGATTTGTTCGCTGACAGCGTTAAATTCCCGCTCCGCTTCCCGGAACTCCGAAAGCGTGCTGCAAAAGGCACAGACCTGTTCCGCTATGTAGGGATTGTCTACGAAAAGCATTTTCAAGGTTTTGTTCATAGTGTCATCTCCTTTTGTATCTTTTAGTTGCGTCTTTATTTTATACCGCTTTTAGTTGCGTGTCAATAGCTCAGGAGGAAATATGCAGATTTTTTCTGAACGAATGAGAGAGCTCCGAAAGGAACGCGGTCTGAAACAACGGGAAATGGCCGAAATCTGTGGAGTAAAACTGCGCAGTTATCAGGGCTATGAGTACGGGAGACACTATCCCGAAGTTCCTGGCCTGATTCAGATTGCCAAATTCTTCGATGTCAGCACCGATTACCTGCTGGGCTTGACGGATAAGCGGGAGATTAACAGGTAAGCGCAAAAAGGCTCCCTCTCTGAGGGAGCTGTCACCGCCAAAGGCGGTGACTGAGGGAGTAAGCATCTTTGACCGGCGTACTCCCTCCGTCACGGGCTTCGCCCGTGCCACCTCCCTCTAAGAGGGAGGCTTATCGCCTGCGGGCGGGACGGGGGTTTTTTATGGAACGAAACATTGCTCTAAAGCTGATGTACAACGGCACGGCCTACCATGGGTGGCAGGTGCAGAAAAACGCAATTTCGGTGGCCGAAACGCTGGAGAAGGCGCTGGCGGCCACGGTGGGCCATCCGGTGAAGTGTACCGGGGCGGGGCGCACCGACGCGGGGGTCCACGCCGAAGTCTATGTGGCCAACTTCCGCACCACCTGCCGCATCCCCCTGGACAAGCTGCCCCTGGCGGTGAACACCCGGCTCCCCGACGACATTGTGGTGGTGAAAGCCACCCAGGTGCCTGACAGCTTCAACGCTATCGGCTCCTGCTTAAAAAAGGAGTACACCTACCGCATTTACAACTCCCGGCTGGGCAATCCGTTTTATGTCAACCGAGCCTGGTTCTACCCCAAGCGTCTGGACGAGGGAATTATGGCCCGGGCGGCGGCGCAGTTTGTGGGCACTCACGACTTCCGGGCGGTGCGCTCAGTGGGCACCGAGACCAAAACCACCGTGCGGACCGTCCACTACTTCGACGTGGAGCGCTCCGGCGACCTGATCTCCTGCCGGGTGTGCGCCAACGGCTTTTTATACAACATGGTCCGGGCCATGGTGGGCACCATCGTCTACGCCGCCGAGGGCAAGCTGGCCCCGGAGGATATCCCTGCCATCCTGGTCTCGGGCAACCGGACCCTGGCCGGGCCTACCGTCCCCCCCGGGGGGCTGTACATGACAAGATTGTGGTATGATGAGGATATTTAAGCAGTAAATATGGATGAGAACAAAAACGCGCCCGCCCTCAAGCGGCTGAAAAAGCCCAATCCCCTGCTCCGCCTGCTGGCCCTGCTGACCACGGCGGCACTGCTGCTGGGGGCCATGATCCTGGTGATCTACCGGGACACCATCAACATGAACACCTTCAAACACTGGCTGGACTACCAGCGCATGGACACCGGTGCCACCGGCGAGTCCGCCCCCTTCTCCCATGCCGGGGGCGACAAGCTGTCCATCGCCTACCTGAACAGCGGCGTGGTAACGGCCTCCGCCGCCGGGGCTCACTACTACGGTCTGGACGGCCAGCAGCTGGCCGAGGAGGTGCGCTCCCTGGAAAATCCGGTGCTCACCGCCTCCCGCAGCACCGCTGTGGTCTACGACGCCGGCAACCAGTCCCTGTTTGCCTTCCGAGACGGGGAGAAAAATTTCTCCCTCTCCCTGGAGGGAGGGGCGGATCTGCTGTCCGCCCGGCCCAACGACGGGGGCTGGCTGGCTGTTACCGCCCAGCAGAGCGGCTACAAGGGGGCGGTTACCGTCTACGACCGGCGGGGGGAGCCGGTTATCCAGATCAGCCTGTCCTCCACCTTCGCGGTGGACGCCGCAATTTCCCCCGACGGCCGGACGGTGGCGGTGGTCACCATCGGCCAGGAGAACGGCGCTTTTTTCAGCCGCCTGCTGCTCTATTCGGTGGATAAGACCGAGCCCTTCGCCCAGCTGGACTTGGGAGGCATGACGGTGCTGGATATGGACTTCGACCTGGGGGTGGTCTGGCTGGTGGGAGAGGACCGGCTGCTCACCGTATCCCTCACCCCCGAGGGCGAGACGGTGCAGACCTGCTTCTTCAGCCCCAGCTACCTGAAGGGCTGTTCCCTGGGCGGCGACGGCTTCGCCTTCCTGCTGATGGGCCGCTACCGCTCGGGCAGCGCCGACCAGGCCCTGCTGGTGGACAGCTCCGCCCAGGTGGTCCAGTCCATCGCCCTCACCGGGCAGGTGCTGGACTACGCTGCCGCCGGCGAATACTGCGCCCTGCTCACCGGCAGCCAGCTTTCAGTGTATAACACCAGCCTGGAGTTTGTCGCCGGGGTGAAGAACAGCCGCGCCGCCCGGAGGGTGGACCTGAACACCAACGGCTCCGCCCTGCTGGCCAACGACCAGCAGGCCTGGCTGTATATCCCGTAGCCGGGGGGCCTGTGGGACCCGACCACCCGGGCGGGTCCTGAAAAAGCCGGTTGGCCCGCCGGGGTCGTCGGGCCCCACACACCATTTATCAGGAGGTCTCCATGTCTTACATTGTCTACGATATCGGCATCGCTGCCGTTCTGCTCTTGTTCGTCTGGCTGGGCTATCGGAAGGGCCTTGTGCTCACTCTGTGCTCCCTGCTGGCCGTCTTTGTGGCCCTGATCGGGGCCTCCTTCCTCTCCAACGCCCTGGCCGAGCCGGTGGCCAAGGCCATCGAGCCCGCTGTCGCCAGCAGCATCCACGACACAGTGACCAGCTACTACGAACGCTCCTCGGCGGAACACACTTCCGCGGAGGAGAATGACTGGCTGGCCCAGCTCCCCCTGGAGGAGCTGCTGGAGCCGCTGAAGGACTCCAAATTCTTCCAGGGCTTCGCGGAAACCTTCCAAAAAGCGGTGGATGACAAGGCGGCTGACATCGTCACCCACGCCGCCCAGGCGCTGGCCCACTTTGTGGCGGTGCAGATCGCCCGGATGGTAATTTTCTCCGTCGCTTTCTTCGCGGTGCTCATTGCCTGGTTCTTTTTCAGCCACACCCTGGACCTGGTGGCCCACCTGCCCGTCCTCTACACCGCCAACCGCTGGGGCGGCGGGATTGTGGGGCTGGTGAAGGGGGCGCTGGTGGTGTTCATCGCCGTCTGGCTGCTGCGAGACGGTTATATTCCCCCCGAGGCGGTGGAACAGACCTATCTGCTAAAGTTCTTCTGCACCGTCAGCCCGTTGTCATTTTTCCTGTAAACCCTGTATTTCTCAGGGCCAGTGTTCATAGCCAGTTCATAATTGGGGTGTACTATCTCCTCAAACGTGGACTTTTCCCGAAAGGAGCGTATTCACCATGCAGCCAACCATGTGCAGCCGCTGCGGCAAAAATGTGGCGGTTATCTTCATTACCAAGCTGGAGGGCGGCACCTCCAAAAACGAGGGTCTGTGCCTCAAGTGCGCCCGGGAGATGGGCATTAAGCCCATCGACGACATGATGAAGAAAATGGGCATCAGCGACGAGGACCTGGACAACCTCACCACTGAGATGATGTCCGCCTTCGGCGGCGCCGAGGGGATGGAGGGGATGATGTCCCCCGCCAAGGACGACGACGACGAGGAGGACGACGGCCGCACCGCCACCTTCCCCTTCCTCAACCAGCTCTTTGGCGGCGGCTCCTCCTCCCCGGAAAAGCCCTCCTCCGGCGAGGGGCCCACTCCCCCGCCCGCTCGGGGCGAAAAGGGGCAGGCCAAGCCCGCCAAGCGGAAGTTTTTAGACAGCTACTGCATCTCCCTGACCCAGCGGGCCCAGGAGGGCAAGCTGGATAAGCTCATCGGCCGGGAGCGGGAGCTGGAGCGGGTGGTGCAGATTCTCAACCGCCGGCAGAAGAACAACCCCTGCCTTATCGGCGAGCCCGGTGTGGGCAAGACGGCCATTGCCGAGGGCCTGGCCCAGCGCATCGCCAACAGGGACGTCCCTTACAAGCTGCTGGACAAGGAGGTCTACCTGCTGGACCTCACCGCCCTGGTGGCGGGCACCCAGTTCCGTGGCCAGTTCGAGAGCCGGATGAAGGGTCTCATTGAGGAGATCAAAAAGCTGGGCAACATCATCCTGGTGGTGGACGAGGTCCATACCATCGTGGGCGCCGGCGACGCCGAGGGCTCCATGAACGCCGCCAACATCCTCAAGCCCGCCCTGGGCCGGGGGGAGCTCCAGGTGATCGGAGCCACCACCCTCAACGAGTACCGCAAGCATATCGAGAAGGACACCGCCCTGGAGCGGCGGTTCCAGCCCGTCATCGTGGAGGAGCCCTCCATTGAGGACAGCATCACTGTCATCGAGGGCATTGCCCCCTATTACGAGGCTTTCCATCAGGTCACGGTCTCCCCCGCCATGTGCCGGCTGGCCGTCACTATGAGTGAGCGGTACATCACCGACCGCTATCTGCCCGACAAGGCCATCGACCTCATCGACGAGGCCTGCTCCAACGTGAACCTCCACAACAAGGCCCTGGCCCGTCTCAACGCGGTGGACAAGGAGCTGGCCGACCTGGCCAAGGAGAAGGAGGTCATGATGGCCGCCGCCACCGATGAGTCCTACAAGCGGCTGGCCGACATCAAGAGCCTGGAGCTGCGGCTGGAGGAGGAGAAATCGGAGCTGCAAAACGATGCCCACCCCTCCCTCACCGAGGAACACCTGGCCAACGTCATCGAGCTTTGGACCAACATCCCCGCCAGCCGCATCCAGGAGCAGGAGTTCCAGCGCCTGGCCAAGCTGGAGGAGCGGCTGGAGTCCCATGTGATCGGCCAGGACGAGGCGGTGAAGGCGGTTTCCGCCGCCATCCGCCGGGGGAGAGTCGGTATCTCCCCCAAGCACAAGCCGGTGTCCTTCATCTTCGTGGGCTCCACCGGCGTGGGCAAGACCGAGCTGGTGAAGCAGCTGGCCGCCGACCTGTTCGACACCCCCGAGTCCCTGATCCGGCTGGATATGTCCGAGTTTATGGAGAAGCACGCTGTCTCCCGGATTATCGGCTCCCCTCCGGGCTACGTGGGCTACGACGAGGCGGGCCAGCTCACCGAAAAAATCCGGAGAAAGCCCTACTCGGTGGTCCTCTTCGACGAGATTGAGAAGGCCCATCCCGACGTGCTGAACATCCTGCTCCAGGTGCTGGACGACGGCCGCATCACCGACGCCCACGGCCGGGTGGTGAACTTTGAGAATACGGTGATTGTCATGACCACCAACGCTGGCAGCAGCACCAAGGGAGGCGGCTCGGTGGGCTTCGGCCGCACCGCCAACGAGCAGGGCAAGGACCGGGCCATGAAGGCGCTGAACGACTTCCTCCGCCCCGAGTTCATCAACCGGGTGGACGAGATCGTCTACTTCAACCAGCTGTCTGAGGAGAATTTCAAGGGCATTGCCGTGCTCATGCTCAAGGAGCTGGTGGGCACCCTGAAGGAGAAGGAGATTAACTTCACCTGGGACGACACCCTCCTCAATTACCTGGTGAAGAAGTCCTATTCCGCCACTTACGGCGCCCGGAATCTGCGCCGTCTCATCCAGAAGGAGCTGGAGGACGCCATCGCCGTCCGGCTTATTGAGGGGTATCAAAACCCGGTGTCTCAGCTGAAAGCCGTCTCCGACGGGGAGAAGCTGGAGCTGCTGGCCATGTAAAACCCACCGGCGGCGCACATTTACCCTGTGCGCCGCCGGTTTTATCCCATTTAATTGGAGCTATGGTGATATGCATGGTAGAAGAATATGAAAAAGATTTGCACACAAAGGTAAATCGCTTTAAAGCGTGGACAAAAGAAAACTTCCCCGCATTTTCTGAGGAAAACGACAATGGGGAGTGGTGTTTTTGTGACGAATTTTATGAGATGTACGACTGTTCCATGGCCATCATCCGCAATCTGGCCGCCGGGGAAGCCACCGGGCAGATGATAGACGACCTGCTGTTTGTGGCCGCCCGGGACAACGAGGGCGAAAACTTTGTGGACGAATTGGAGGAGCACAGCGAATGGTTCGCTCTGCTGTGCAGACGTTGCCTGCAAACAGGCTATATCGCCGCGAAATGGCAGTTTGCGAAGCATCTGCCCAACTGCAAGGACCACGACGGTTTTAACGATTTTAAGGAGATCATATACGACTTCTTCAAGACCGATGACGAATACACAGACCGCATGGCGCTCCAGGCACTGGCTGAAATCTACCCCGAGCAGGCGGAGCGGTACGCGGTTGACTTCTGGGAACGGAAGAAATACGAATATGACGAGTATCAAAAAATCATGGTCCTCCATGTCCTGTTTCAAATTCATTCCCCAAAGCTCCCCCACTATTTAGCGCTGGCAGAAAAATCGGAGTACAGGTATCTCAGAGAAAACGCGGAAGACCTCTATGACAGGCTGAGCAGGGAGCCCCACAACGGATAGCGGCGGTACGGCGATATGTCCCGCCATCACAATATTTACCGGATACAAAACGTCCACCGGCGCTGCCGGTGGACGTTTTGCGTCACTTTATATAATTGACTGGTGATGCGGAAAATTACTCAGCGTAGGGCTCGGCGGTCTCGATGTACACACCGCGCTCAGCGGTCCAGCCCACATAGAAATCCAGGGCCTTGCCCAGGTCGCGGAGCTTAAAGTAGTTATTGCCGTCAATCTTGTAGACCTCGGCCTCTACCTTCTCGCCGTCGATGTAGATGGAGTCGTTGCTGATGACCGCGGTCTTCTCGCCGCCTTCGGGAGCGCCGGCCAGGTCGCCTTCCTGCTTCTCATAGCCCTCGCCGGTGGTGGCGGTAACGGAGTTCAGGGCGGCGTCATAGCCCACCGAGAACTGCTTGGATGTGCCGTTGAGAATGGCGGCCAGGTCACGAATCTTGAAGTAGTTGCTGCCGTTGATCTTGTAGACGGTAGGGCTCTGGAGTTCGCCGTCTGCGGTCAGGCTGTCGTTGGTGGGATTGGCGGCGGCATTCTGGGCGGGAGACGTGGGCTGGTCAGGGACATTGGGCTGGGAATCGCCGTTCAGATTGCCGAAGCCAAACAGACCGTTGGTGGCCTGGTAGACAAAGATGCCGTCGGCATTGGGCAGAGAAGCCCGGTTGGCCAGGGTTCCGGTCACCTTGCCGGTGTTGTAGTCGGCATAGACGGTGGCATAGCTGCCATCAGCCAGCTTGTAGCAGAAGGGGAGCTCGCTCTCCTTGTAGCCGTCGTAGGAGGCGGCCATCCACATGGCATCACCGAGATCCTTGGACAAAGGATTGCCGGGGATGGAGTGGAACAGCTGAATCCTCTCGGTGGTGGCGGGGACGATGGTCTGGTTGCTCAGGTCCACAATGCTGTAGTTCTTGCCGTCGTACAGCTCGATGAAGTCCATGGTGTGCAGGCGCATATCCACATACTTCATGGGGATTACAGCGGTCCCGTTCAGGGCGGTGACGCCGTAGTGGGTACCGTCGTAGAGCTTATACTTGTTGTCCTTCAGGTAGTCCAGCTGCTCATAGCCGTCTTTGAAGATGACCTTGCCGTCGTAGGAGTACAGGCCGTAGGTGTAGCTCCAGTCCTCGCCCTCGTTGACGGTGAGCAGGTTGCCGTTGTTGTCGCCGTTAATGCTTTCGTAGTTGGCGGGGATGATGACCTTGCCGTTAATGTCCATCATGCCCACCTTTTCGCTTTCGCCGTCCCGGAAGGCCAGGTCGCGGTAGTAGACCTCGGTAGCCACTTCCTTGTCGAAGGTCTTCACCAGGGAGCCGTTCTTGAACACCTGGGTGGTGCCGCTGCTATGGCTGTAAGCGGAGATATAGCCGTTCTGGTTCATGCCGTTGACCTCATAGTCGCCCAGGGGAACCAGCACCTTGCCGTTGGTATCCACTGCGCCCTGCTTGCCGTCCTTGGTCACATGCAGGACACTGCTGCCCCGGTAGTCCTCCCAGATGTCGTCGTACTGATTGGCAAAGCTGTACTGGGGGGTGTTATCGTCGCTGCCGTTGTCAGAGGACCAGCCGTAGAAGGCATCGCTGGTGGAGGGCTTCATGTCGGTGGTAAAGTACTCGCCGTCGATCTCGATGATCTGGTTGTTGTAGCCGATGGAGTGGCGGCCCATGGCCACCACAGCCTTGCCGGTGGAGTCGATGATGCCGCTGTTGCCGCCGTAGCCGTCAACCGTATCACTGACCTTGAACATTCCTCCGCCCAGGGCCCACATGCCGGCGTACTGGAAGGGCACGACCACCTTGCCGGTGGCGTCAATGAGGCCATACTGCTTGCTGGAGTCGGCCGCAGCCACCACGCCGTTCTGGAACAGCAGCATACGGGAGTAGCTGGTCACAGCGATGTCGTAGTAGCTGGCTTCGCCGTAAGCGGCCTTGATCTCGGCCGCCGAGATGGGCAGCACCGTACCGAGCATCATGCACATGGCCAGCAGAACGGCAAATAATTTGCGATTCAGTTTCATGGATCTTGTAACCTCTCTTTTCTTTGATGTAAGCGCTCCAGTATCTCTCCGCTAAAGCCCAATTGAGGCTTGTCCACGATGCGATATGCCAGGGGACTGGTTGTACGGTTCACCTCCTCCAGTTGCTGTATCACATTCTCTGTTACGGTAAGATATCTGGAAAGTTCCTCTTGGGAACCCTGCGCACATGCATTTTCCAGCAGCGCGGTGAATTCCTCATACACCTCGCCCCGGTAACGGTTCAGCCGCAGATAGTTGTACTTTGCCTCTACCATGGCAGGCAGGTCGGCCCGGCGGGCCGCCGCGCCGAATTTACAGTCCCAGGCTACCATGGACAGGGGCGACATCTGGATGATCCGGTCTGCCATCGGCTCAGCCTGCTCCACAGTGGAAAAGGTCTGTAAATAGTTCTCCGCCAGGGAGAGGTCGGCAGGGAACATGGTATAGGCGGCCTTGGCCCGCCCGGTAAAATCCATGTAGTACGCTGCGGCAAAATATCCAAACATCAGGGCCAGCGCCGTCCCGGCGACGAGGACCGGGCGGCGGGGCAACGAAATCTGCCGGCACTTCCCCCCGGATCCGCACAGCAGCAGCAGAAACACCACAGCGGTAAAGTGCAGGTCAAAGTCGATCAGGCAGTGGGCGGCAATGGCAAAGACCACTGCCCGCTCCCGCAGGGGAGCGCCCTTCCGGAACAGGAGGGCGGCCATCAGCCCCGCCAGGAGCACCCCGGCCAGCACCCCGCCGTCCAGCGCGGCCTGGAGGTACTCGTTGTGGATGGACCGCAGGGTATAGACGCCCGTCTGCTCCAGGGGCTGGATGTAGAGGTAGCCCCCCCGGCCCACCCCCAGTGGGTGGCGCAGCAGCATTTGCAGGCCGTCCAGGTCATACAGAAGCCGTCCATTGAGGCTGGAGGAGGTCAGGGTAATGGCCCGCAGCCGGTCCAGCACCAGTCCCCCGCTGAACACCACCGCCAGAGCCCCAATCGCCACAACGCCCAAGGCGCCCAGGGCCACCGGCAGGATTTTTTTCTCCCTCAGGGCGGACCATCCGCCCCAGCCCAGCGCCATAAACAGAAACAGCAGGAAAATGCCCCGGGAGCCGGACAGATAGATGCCACACACCAGCACAGCCATCGCCGCCCAGTCGATGCTGCGGCGCCTGTCCTTCAAAAGCAGCAGAATCAGGCAGATCAGCTGAAACAGGGCCCAGGTGTTGGCATATTGAAACAGCCCGTCGATCCGCCCGTTCCGGCTGGCCACCCCCGCCGCGCTGTCATACAGAAAGGCCGCCGTGGCCAGCAGGGACAGGATGGCGCCCTCATAGGCGACGGCATCCAGAATCTGCCGCCGCTCCTCCTGAGAGTAGGAGGCAGCATAGATGAAAAACAGGGCCCAGACCGCGGTGCGCAGAAATCCGGTAAAGGCCATCCCCCAGCTCACCCCAAAGGGGACAGTCAGCAGGTGGCAGGCGCACAGCCCATACAGGCACCAGGCCTCCACCCCCACCGGCAGGCGGAGGGTCCCCGTTCTGTGGACCGTCCAGCCCAGCAGCAGGAGCAGCGCCGCGCCCCACGCCAGAACGGAAAAATTGTAGTACCCTCCAAACAGCGGGACGAGGAGCAGCATCAGAAAGAGCAGCGGCGTGTTGGTCCTGGGCCGCTCCACCGGAAGGTCCTGCCGCCGCCTGCTACTTTTGGCCATTCTGCCCCTCCCCAAACAGCACGTCCACCACGGTCTTGGCCTCGGAAAAACGGCTGTTGTCGTTGTTGCTGTCCAGCAGGACGATTATATACTCCCGCCCATCCTCCCGGGCCAGGGTCACCAGATTGTAGCCGCCGATGAGGGTGGTGCCCGTCTTCAGGCCCACCACCCGCTCATCCCGGCCCACCAGGCGGTGCATGTTTTTAAACTCCCGGTCCTCCACCGTCAGCTTGGGCACACTGGTAAAGTCCAGCAGCTCCGGGTGGGCCCGAATCAGTTCCCGGGACAGCACCGCGATATCACGGGCCGTCATATAGTGGCCCGACGCGTCGATGCCGGTGGCGTTGGCAAAGTTGGAGCCCTTCATCCCCAGCTCCTTCGCCTTCTCGTTCATCCGGGCCACAAAATCCAGTTCATCCTGGGCGCACATCAGCACCAGGCACTGCACACAGTCGCAGCCGCTGGACAGCACAGTGCCCGCCACCAGCTGCCGGACCGTGAACACCTCCCCGGGGGTCATGCCATATTTGGAGCCCTGGGTGTGGGCCTGCTCCGGGGTGACAGTGAAGGTATCCTCCCAGCTCAGGGCGCCGCTCTCCAGGTCGTCAAGGACCAAAAACAGGGTCATCAGCTTGGTCAGACTGGCGGGAGAGCGGGGAGTGTCGATATCCTGCTTGTAAACAAAGCGCCCGGTGTCAACGTCCATAACCGCCACGTAACGGGCCGTGAGATAGGGCAGTTCGATTTGTGGAACGCTAAAATGCCGCCACAGCACGGCCACACACAACAGAACAGCTGCCGCAGCCAGCCACAGCAGCGGACGCTGCTTTTTCACGGGCTTTTTACTGCGACTGGAAGATGCCTTGCCCTTTTTCATATCAGCAATCCACCCCTCCGGAACGGTGTATGGAACATGAGCAGAATACACTTCCATAACCACAAAATAGAATGATTTCCTCTGTAGCATAGCATAATTGGGAGAGTATGTCCAGCTATCTTATAAAAGTTTCAGGCCTGATCCGGTTTCGCTGACATTACAGGGTTGGATAGCGCAAATTCCCATGGAGCTTACCCCCGGCAGAACATTTTCAGCACATTCTGCACTGAATCCACATTCCATTTATTGTGCCCATCCCGTTTTTTCCCATTGAAACTGCACGCCCCCTCTGCTATAATAGGAAAAGTACGCCTTGGAACATATGAACAAAGGAGAACCCCATGAGACATACCGTATCCCTTCCCCGCAGGGCGGCAGCCTTTCTGCTGGCCTGCCTCCTGCTGCTCCCCACGGCCTATGCCACGGCGGGAGAGCGGAAAATACAGACCTCCACCCAGATTGTGGACGGCCTGACCTATAAAAATACCGTCACCGACAACGGCGGCAGCCGGGTGGAGAGCTTCGCCCTGGAACTGGACCCCGACAGCGAGGCCCGGGCCATCATGCTCCAGGGCTCGAGCACCATCTACGCCGGGGCCAGCATCAACAAGGCGGTGTCCAGCGCCCAGGAGATGGGCTACCACGTGCTGGCCGCCATCAACACGGACTTCTTCTCCATGGCTACCGGCGTGCCCTTGGGCATCGTCATTGAGGACGGGGTCTACAAGTCCAGCAACGAGACGGAGAACGCCCTGGTCATTGACCAGTATGGCAGCGCCTCCATTCTGGACGCCCCCATTGTGGCCATGTCCCTGTACAACAACGTCACCGGGGCCTCAGTGATCCCCAACAACTTCAACAAGGCCCGCCACCAGATCGGTGGCGTCTACCTGCTCAACGAGGACTTCTCCACCGTCTCCACCCGCAGCGACGGCAGCGGCTGGTATGTGCGCATGCGGGCGGCGGCCGACCCCTTTACCGGCCGGGTTCCCGACCTCACTGTCAACAGCAGCCTCACCCTGGAGGTGACCGAGCTGCTCATCTCCGACCAGTCCATCGCCATTGGACCGGACGAGTACATCCTTACCGCCGCCGACCCCTCCAACCGGGGGGACGCCTTTGCCGCCTTTCAGGTGGGCGACACCGTCACCCTGACCACCGGCTGCTCCAACCCCGCCCTGTCCCAGGCCAAGTGGGCCTGCGGTGTGGGGGATATCATGGTGCGCAACGGCGCCATCACTGACACCGCCAGCTGGACCTATGCCAAGGACGGCCGCCAGCCCCGCACCGCCCTAGGTATCAAGGACGACGGCACCCTGGTGCTCTACGCGGTGGACGGCCGGCAGTCGGGCCACTCGGTGGGCCTCAGCCAGTACAATCTGGCCGAGGAGCTGCTCCGCCAGGGCTGCACCACCGCCGTCAACCTGGACGGCGGCGGCTCCACCTCCCTGTCCCTGTGGGTGCCCGGCCAGAGCGGCCCGGCCTTGCAGAATAAGCCCTCGGACGGGCGGCCCCGGAGCTGCGCCACCTATCTGCTGCTGGTGGCCGGCGACAGCCCCAGCTACACCGCCCAGCGGCTGGCCCCCAAGGAAAACGGCCTGGTCCTCCTGGCCGGCTCCTCCCTGCCCCTGCCCGAAGCCGTGGCGATGGACGAGTTCCTCAACCCCGTTTCCACCAGCCTGCGGGACCTGGAGTACACCTCCATGGACCGGCTGGGAACTATCTACGACGGGGTCTACACCGCCGGCTGGCAGGCGGGCACCGACAACCTCCGCCTCACCGCCGGCCAGCTGGAGGGTTACGCCCAGGTCCACGTGGTGGACCGGCTCACCGAGTTTAAGGTCACTCGCGCGGGCAGCACCAGCGCCCTCACCGCCCTGTCCGTCAAGCCGGGGGAGCAGGTCCAGCTGGCCGCCTCGGGCGCCTACTGGGGCCGCACCGCCCTGCGGGACTTTGCCGACGTGGACGTAACCGTCCAGGGCGAGGTGGGCACGGTGGACGCCAGCGGCCTGTTTACCGCCGCTCAGAACCTGGGCAGCGGCGGCTCCATCACCTTCACCGCCGGCGGGCTGAGCCAGACCGTCCAGGTGGCCTCCACCTATGTCCACAACGACGTGCAGCCCGGCCACTGGGCCTACGACGCGGTGGAGTACTGTTATGAAAAGGGGGTGTGCAGCGGCATCAGCACCACTCAGTTTGGCCCGGACAACTCCATGATCCGAGGGGACTTCATGCTCATGCTGTATAACGCCGCCGGCAAGCCGGCGGTCACCAGCCCCTGTACCTTCACCGACGTCTCCACCAGTGACTACTACTACAACGCCCTGGCCTGGGCTCAGGGCCGGGGACTGGCCTCGGGTACCGGAGGGGGCGGCTTCTCGCCCAGGGATAAGATTACCCGGGAACAGGCCTTCTCCCTGCTGTACCGCTACCTGCCCATCCTCGGCAAGACCTGCCCCGACGGCGACCTGTCGGTGCTGGACCAGTTCGCCGACCGGAAAAACGTGGCTGACTACGCCAAAACGGCGGCCGCCACCCTGGTGGCCCAGGGGCTGGCCTCGGGCAGCGGCGGAAATCTGGACCCCAAGGGCACCCTGACCCGGGCCCAGATGGCCTCCCTCCTCTACCGGGTGTTGGAGCACACCCCCATCCAGACTGACCCCACCACCCCCACCGACCCGACACAGCCCACCGATCCGGTGCCCCCGGGCAACTATGCCCTGGCCCTGGACCAGAGCAGAGTGGAGCTGGCCTCCGGCGGCAGCGTCACCCTGAAGGCGGTCATCCTGCCCGCGGTGTCCAACGCCGCCGTCACCTGGACCAGCAGCAACCCCGAGGTCGCCGTGGTCTCCCCCACCGGTATGGTGACCAACCTGTACCCCGGCACGGGGAGCGCCACCGCCACCATCACCGCCAACTGGAATGGCCTGACCTCCAGCTGTACCATCATCTGCCAGCAGGCCCAGCATACCGGCACCGTCACCAACGCGGAAAACGGGCTGAATGTGCGCTCCGGTCCCGGCTCTGACTACGGCCGGGTGGGCGGCCTGAAGGCCGACGCCAGCGTGGTGGTCCTGGGCCAGCAGGAGGGCTGGTATCAGGTGCTGTTCCGCAACCCCGACGGCCAGGCCGCCATCGGCTATGTGTCGGCGGAGTACCTCACGCTGAACCGGTAACAAATAAAAAGCCCCCCTTGCTAAAGGGGGGGAGGGCCGCCGGACGCAGTCCGGTGGCGGGGGGATTCCGTTAATTGAAGCATTTTCCATAGACGGAATCCCCCAGTCACCACCTGCGGCGGTGCCAGCCCCCTTTCACAAGGGGGCTTTTTTTGCGCTTACCTGTTAGTTTCCCGCCGTCAGGCGGGGCGTTCCTTTTCGTCTCATTCTCGTCCCCTCCGCAGAGGGCAAGCCTCCTTTTGAAAGGAGGTGCCCCAGTTCGCAAACTGGGGCGGAGGATTGTATTTCGCCGCAGGCGAAATGTATGAAATAAACAAGGTTTGCAAAACTTTGTTTACTGCGTATGTTTTGCTTCGCAAAACGCAATCCTCAGTCAGCCTGCGGCTGATAGCCCCTTTCGAAAGGGGCTTTTTTTGCGCTCTCTACTCCAAATCCTCAATCTGCATCCGTTTCAAATCCTCCAGGGTATCTCGGCGGCCCTTGTAGTGCAGCCAGATGCCGCCGAACACCGCCGTAGGGATGTTGCTCACTAAAAAGAACACGCCAGCGCCCACAAAGGCGGCGGGGTTTATCTGTACATCACTCTCAAAGCTCTCCTGCTGGATGATCTCACCGGTGATCTCGTCGCGCACTGTGAGAGTCCCACCGCCTCTGGTCAGCGCGCCGAACCCAGCCAGGCTCAGCGTCAGCAACAGAGACAGTGCCAGGGAGATGCCCGGCAGAATCAACCCCAGCCTGGTGCCCTTTCGGCACAGCCAAACCTGCAAAGCCACCAGCAGGGCGATGGGGAGCATCAACACAAACAGATAGATAATCAGGCCAAAAATGCCCGCAACAGAAGCCATTGCCATTACGATTCCTCCTTATTTTTCGTCTTCTTATACTCCGCAATCAGGACCTTGGCGGTGTCCAGGTCCAGTTTTTCGTTCATCGCCAGCCGCTTGATGGTGGCGATGTAGGGGTCAGCGGCGGTGTCCTCCGTCAGCTTGATTTTCTGGATCAGCCGGTCCAGCCGCAGGCGCACCGTGGGATAGGTGACGCCGTACTGCCCGGCCACCTCCTTCAGCGACCCGGAGGCCAGGATGAACTTCTTAATAAAGGCCACGTCCTCCTCCTCCAGCCCGGCCATCCACTCGGGCAGCAGTTCGATTGCCATGGACACCCCTCCTTTCTGTAGGTTCAGTATACACTTTAATATTATTAAAGTCAAGCTTTAATTTTATTTTTCTTTTTGTTAAAATTTCCCCGCTACCCGGCGGGGAAATTTTAAGTCTTCTTCCGCAAAAAGGAGAATTTTGTCTCGGAGCACAGCACACCCACAAAGATGAGGGCAAAGCCGGCCAGCAGGCGGGGGGTGAGGGGGTCGCCGTAGAAGATCACCGCCAGAATCACCCCAAACACCGCTTCCAGGGAGAGAATCACCGCAGCGGGAGCGGGTTCTGCCCACACCAGTCCCACGTTCATCAGCACCAGACAGACGGCGGTGGCCATGACGCACAGGTAGAGCATGGGCCAGACCACCTCCGGCCGGGCCAGGGCGGAGAAATTGAAGCGTTCGGTGGTGAGGGCCAGCGCCCAGGCGCACAGGGCCACGGCGGACAGCTGGACCACAGTAAAGAGCATCACATCACATCCCCGGCCCAGCCGGGCCACGGCGATGATGTTGGCGGCGCAGAACACCGCCCCCAGCAGGGTAAATCCGTCGCCAACGGAGACGGTCAGCGCCTCGGTGAGGGACACCAGCCCCACCCCCGCCAGACACAGCAGGGCGGCGGCCACATTGTACCGGTCGGGCCGCTCCCGGAACAGGAGCCAGGCCATGAAGGGGACAATCACGCAGTACACCGCCGACAAAAAGGCGTTGTTGGAGGCGGTGGTGGTCTCCAGCCCTACCGTCTGGGCCCAGTAGACCCCAAACAGCAGCAGCCCCGCCAGACCGCCCCGCCACAGGTAGTCGGGGGTGAAGGCCTTCCAGTGCCGCCAGCTGATTAGGGCCACCAGGGGCGCCCCCACGGTAAAGCGGATGGCGATCAGGTAACCGGTGGGGATGTTGTCCAGGGCGCCCTTCATCAGCATGAAGGAGGCCCCCCAGAAGAAGGCGGCGGCGAACAGCATGGGCTTGGCCAGCAGCTTCATGGGCTTGTCGGTCACTTCATCAGCTCCTGTAGGGGCCGCCCCCCTGGGCGGCCCGCGTTTATATCTCTGGGTGGGCTGCCATTGCAGCCGCCCGGGCCGCCGAAAGCGGCGGCCTCTACGCGCTTTTATGTAAAAAGGAAAATTTCGTCTCCGAGCACACCACCGCCACAAAAATCAGGGCAAACCCGGCCAGCAGCCGGCCGGTAATGGGGTCGCCGTAGAAAATCACCGAGGAAGCCACCCCGAACACCGACTCCAGGGAGAGGATCACCGAAGCGGAGGCGGGGTCGGACCACACCATGCCCACGTTCTGGAACAGCAGGGCCACGGTGGTGGCCATGACGCACAGGTAGAGCATGGGCAGAAGGAGAGCCGGGTCGGTGAGGGCGGCGGTGGGGAAGGTCTCGGTAAATCCCCCGCAAATCCAGGCGTAAAGGGCGGCGAAGGCGAACTGAAACACGGTAAGCAGGGTAATGTCCTTCCCCGGGGACACCTTGGCCACCGCCACGATATGGCTGGCATAGAACACGGCACACAGCAGGGTGAGCAGGTCGCCGGTGTTGATGGTCAGCTCCTCGGTGAGGGACACCAGCCCCACCCCGGTAACACACAGCAGGGCGGCGGCGATGTTGTACCGGTCGGGCCGCAGCTTCACCACCGCCCAGGTGAGGAAGGGGACAATTACGCAGTACACCGCCGTGAGAAAGGCGTTTTTGGAGGGGGTGGTCCGGGCCAGGCCGAAGGTCTGCACCGCGTAGGCCAGGAACAGGAAGCCGCCGATCACCGCCCCCCGCCAGAGGTAGTCCGGGGTGAATACCTTCCAGCGCTTCCAGGCGATCAGGGCCAGCAGAAACGCTCCGGCGGTAAACCGGACGGCCAGCAGGAAGAATACCGGCATCACGTCCAGAGCATTTTTCATGATAAAGAAGGAGGTGCCCCAGATAAGGGCGGCGGCAAACAGCATGGGCTTGGCCAGCATGCGCATGGTTTTGTTTGACACGGAAATCAACTCCAGATTGCAAAATTGGTTTGGGCTATGGTATGATAGGCGGAAAGGGGGCAGACAGATGGACATTCTCACAAGAGCGTTCTACAGCCGGGACACCCTCACGGTGGCCCGGGACCTGCTGGGCCGGGACATCGTCCGGGCGCGGGAGGACGGAAAGCGGCTGGTGTGCCGGATTACCGAGACGGAGGCCTACATCGGCCGGCTGGACAAGGCCTGCCACGCCTACGGCTATAAGCGCACCCCCCGGACCGAAACCCTGTTTGCCCCGCCGGGGACGGCCTATATCTACCTCATTTACGGGATGTACCACTGCCTCAACTTTGTCACCGAGGGGGAAGGGGAGCCCGCCGCGGTGCTGATTCGGGGGGCGGTCCCTGTCACAAACGGGGATATTATAGCAGAAAACCGCTTTGCCTGCAAGGAAAAAGATATGACGGCCTACCAGCGGAAGAACTTCCTCAACGGCCCCGGCAAGCTGTGCCGGGGGCTGGACCTCACCCGGGCGCAGAACGGCCTCGACCTCACCGGCCCCGCCGGCGGGCTGTACCTCCTGCCCGGCGCGCCCCCGGACCCGGCGGCGGTCCGGACGGGAAAGCGCATCGGCATCGACTACGCCGAGGAAGCGGTGGACTTCCCCTGGCGGTTTTACCTGTAACAGCAGCCCCCTGGCCAGAGCCGGGGAATGTCCAGTGTGCCAAAAAAGCACACTGTAAAGAACGCGCCCAAAAGCCTTCCCCCTTAAAGGGGGAAGGTGGCACGGCCGCAGGCCGTGACGGATGAGGGTGCGTGGCAGGTTTTTGCCCCTTATCGAAAGAAATGCGTCCCCGCCCCGCCCCCTCATCCGCCCCAGTGTGCCCACTGGGGCACCTTCCCCCCGGAGGGTGGAAGGCTTTGCCCCGCGGGGGACGAAGGTTTATCTATAATCTGAGCAGCCCCCCGGCCGGAGCCGGGGGGCTGTCTTATGTCCGGGGTCAGTCTGCTGTGATGATGCGCACCTGCTGGCCTGTGGGGTCAACATAGATGGAGAAGGTATCGGAGTAGGTGCGGATGGAGGCCAGGCGGCCGGCGCCGGTTTCGTTTACGCCGCCACGCAGCCAGTTGTCCTTGGACACCTTGTTGCCGGTGCGGTTGTAGTAGCACTCCACGTCATCCGAGATGCGGTAGGTCTTGCCGTTGACGTTCACATAGGGGACGCCCTGGCTCTCGAAGAAGTCGCCGGACTTCACGCTGTGGATCTCGGTGAGCTGGACCACGGAGCGGATGATGTATTTGTCCTTGTCGTTCTCTCCGCCTCCCATGGGTTTTCCAATGACCACGCCCACCATGTCGCCGCTGCGGCCCTTGTAGGTGGTGGCGCGGGTGAAGTCGATCTCCTCGCTGCCGCTGCGCAAGTGCCAAGCATACCATTCGTCTTGTATCTCATAGACGGGATCGCCCTTATCATCGTAGAGAAGATTGCCCTTGTCATCTGTTGCTTGCACCTTACGTTCCTCATATCCCCCCACCATCATGCCGTAGATGTAGGCGGTGCCGGTGACGTCGTTGAGGATGATGTAGTCCACGTACCCGGCGCTGTTGGTGTGGTAGCCCGTCACCTTCTCTGCGGAGACAGTGGCCATCTCCAGGCTGCCCCGGTCCACGGGGCGCATGACTCCGCCCTTCACCTGCTCGTAGATGCGCACGCCGGAGGAGACGGTGAGGGTACCCAGCTTCATGCCGGCCACGTTGAAGTCGCCGGGGGCCCGGTTGGTGGGCAGCTTGCTGACCGAGTAGGCCGACCGGCCGGCGGAGACAATCACCGGCTCCCCGTCAGCCACGCTGGAGGAGTTGGCCACGCTGCCGCCCAGCTTCTTGGTGCTGCCATCGGGCAGGAAGATAGACACGCTCTTTCCCTCCACAAAGCCCACGGCGGTGGAGCGGGTCTGGGCGGAGGGCTTCACGATGCCGGCCACCTTGCAGTCGGCGGTGAGGAGGAGGGAGACGCTTTCGCCGGGCTTGGTGTCGCCGATGGTATCCCAGGCGCTCTCCAGCACAGTGAGCTCCTCGCCGCCCTCCATCACCTTGAGCTTCTCGGGGGCCTTGGGGTTGGGGGTGGGGTCGGTGTAGACGGCGGTCATCCGCAGGTCAGACACCACCAGGGTGTTGCTGATGGCGTCGTAGGTGACCACGTCGTAGGGCTTGATCTGAGACAGGGTGATGGGCTGCCGGTCCTTGATGATGTTGAAGTTGGTCACGCCGCCGGTGAGCCGGTGGAAGGTGGCGGCGGTGGCGTTGCCCTGGACCACCACGGCGTCGGTGCTGGCGGTGGTGGAGCCGCTGGTGGAGTAGATGGCCACAATCTTGCCCTTTTCCGCGTACATGGTGATCTGAGCGCCCGAGAGGAGGGTGGTGTAGGCCTCGCTGTAGTTTTTGCCCTCCCCCTCACCCGAGGCGTAGACCAGGGCGGAACCGGAGATAGTGTACTGCTGGCCGCTGCCCGCTTTCACATAGCCGGGTTGGGCGTCGCCGTTGAGGACGATGGTGGTGGCGGTGCTCTTGTCAGGGACAAAGGCCACGATCTCATGGTTGGCGTCCAGCACCAGGTTGCCCCGCCGGCCCTGGAGGGCGGTCACGTTGGCATCGCCGTGGGCGGGGAGGTAGGACTCGGCGTTTTTATTGCTGGTGGTGCGGATTGCGCCCGAAGCGCTGCCGTCGTCCGCCTCCACGTTGACGGCCAGGATGATAGTCTTGTCCTCCGAGGCCTCGCCGATGGTGGTGTAGTAGACCTTGCCGTCCTGCCTCTTGCAGGACAGGGCGTTGACAAAGAGCTGGGCGGCCTGGGCCCGGGTGATGTAGGCGGAGGCCCCCGCATCCAGCCCGTCAAGCAGGCCCACCGAGCCTGCCAGGTCCATGTAGCCCTGGGGCCACACCGCCCCGGCCTCCTTGCTGGTGTAGCCCAAGGCCCGCAGCAGGATGGTAACCGCCTCGGCCAGGCTGATGTTGTTGTCGGGCTGGAAGGTGCCGTCCCCCACGCCGGAGATCAGAGGGACGCCCTTGCTGTCCTCCCCGCCCCCCTCCTTGACAAAGAGGGAGGGGTCAGAGGCGGCCAGATTGATGTAGCTGCGGGCCCAGTGGCCGCTTTTCACATCGGAGAAGATGGTACGGGTGGCGTACCGGGGGGCCTCCTCCCCCTTCTGGAGGAAGTTGACCGCCATGGTGCAGAACTGGGCCCTGGTCAGGGTGCCGCCGGGGTTGAACATGTTGCCGCCGGTGCCGCTGACCACCCCCATCAGCCGCAGGATATCGGCGTTGACGGCGGTATTGGGGTCGGTGACGTCAATGAAGGACCCCGGCGCCGCCGACGCCGGCAGCACCACCAGGGACAGGGCCAGGGCCGCAGTGAGGATGGCTGCCGTCAGCCGTTTGAATACTCTCATTTCGTTCACGCTCCTAACTTGCGTCGTAGGGGCGGATAATATCCGCCCGTCGTTATCGCGCCGCATTGTGCGGGCGGATGATATCCGCCCCTACACACGCGTTCCTAATCCGCCCGCAGGGCCACCACCGGCTGGAGGCCGGAGGCCTTGATGGCGGGGTACATACCGAAGATGATGCCCAGCACCACCGAGAAGGCGAAGGCGCCAAAGGCGATAAAGGGCTCGGGCATGAGGATGATCCCCTCGAACACGTCGCCCATCAGCTTGCCGGCGATCATGGTGCCCACATAGCCGATGGCGATGCCGATGAGCCCGCCGATGGAACAGATCACCGCCGCCTCAATGAGGAACTGGGTGATGATGCTGGAACGCTCCGCGCCGATGGCCTTGCGGATACCGATTTCCCGGGTGCGCTCGGTAACAGTGACCAGCATGATGTTCATAATGCCGATGCCGCCCACCAGCAGGGAGATTCCCGCGATAGCCCCCATTACCAGGGACTGCATCAGGCTGGCCTTCTGCTGGTTCTCCGCCGCGCTGTTGTCGCTGCCCAGGTCGTAGTTGCCGTTCATCCGGTTGCCGTCGGCATCCTTGGGGAACATACCGTTGAGGTAGGCGGTGAGCAGGGTCATGGCCTTGACCGTGGACTGAGCGTCCCGGGCCTTGATAACATACTGGTTCATGTCGTAGTTGTTGTTCATGGTGCGGTTGAAGGTGTGGGGAATGACAATCACATTGTCCATCTCCGGCCGCCAGTCTATGTCCATCTTCTCATACCAGCCCACCACCAGGAAGGGGTCGCCGTTAAGGGTGATGGTCTCCCCCACCGGGTCGGTAAAGCCAAAGAGCTGTTCCTTGGCCCCCGCCCCCAGCATACACACCGGAAGGGTCTCCTCCACCTCCAGATAGGACATCTCCCGGCCGTTGGCCAGCTTGTAGTTGTTGCACACCCCGTACTGCTCCGAGCCCAGATAGACGTGGAGCATGGTGGACCAGGGGTCCACCCCCGGAACGTCCCAGTTGATGTTGTCCCAGTCGTTGGTCTTCACGGTCTTGGAGCCGTACTGGACGGTCACGGAGTCGTTGATCTCCGCGTTGGGGGTAATGCCGCTGATGTAGGTGTTGAGGGACAGGCAGTAGTCCATCACCCGCTGGATGCTCTCGCCGCCGTCCCAGGCGTAGAGGTAGAGGTTAATCTTGTTCTCCCCCATCTTCTCAAACATTTCCATGCTCTTCTTCGCCTGGCCCTGCATCACCGACACCATGATAACCACCGACGCCACGCCGATGATGATGCCCAGCATGGTGAGGAAGGACCGGGTCTTCTTCATGGCGATGGATTTGAAGGCCATTTTAAAGGCCTGCCAAAGGTTCATTCCCAATCCACCTCCTGGGGGTTATCCGAAATGATTTTTCCATCGGACAGCCGCACCACCCGCTTGGCGGTGGCGGCGATGCCGTCGTCGTGGGTGATAAGCAGAACGGTGGTCCCGCTCCGGTACAGGTCCCGGAGGATCTCCAGCACGTGCTTGCCCGTTTTGGAGTCCAGGGCGCCGGTGGGCTCGTCGGCCATGATGATGGGGGGGGAGGTGGCGATGGCCCGGGCGATGGCCACCCGCTGCTGCTGGCCGCCCGACATCTCCGAGGGCCGGTGGTGGGCCCGGCCGTCCATGCCCACCTTGGCCAGGGCGGCCATAGCCATGTCCTCCCGGTCGAAGACCGACACCCCCCGGTAGATGAGGGGCAGGGTCACGTTCTCCAGGGCGTCCAGCTCCTGAATCAGGTTGTAGCCCTGGAAAATAAAGCCAATCTCCCGGTTGCGGATGCGGGCCAGCTGCTTATCAGAGAGGGAGCCGATATCGGTGCCGTCCAGGCGGTACTCCCCATAGGTGGGAATGTCCAGACAGCCCAGCACGTTCATCATGGTGGACTTGCCCGAGCCCGACTGGCCCACGATGGCCACGAACTCCCCCCTGTCGATCTGGAGGGTAACGCCGTCCAGCGCCCGCACCTCGCTCTCCTTGCCCTCGTTGTATATCTTATAGAGGTTTTGAATGTCAATCAGCATGGAATTACCTCATCAGCCCCAACCGCTGCTGTAGTCGGTTACTGTGTAATTGATGAACACCATGTCCCCAGCCTCCACGCCGGAGATGATCTCCACATTCTGGGTGTCGGCGATACCGGTCTCAACCACCACGGGGTAGTAGCCCTCCTCCTGGGTGGGATAGTCCCGGGTCTGGCCCGGCTGCAGCTCGGGGTATATCAGCTCGGGCAGCTCCTCGGGGGCCTCGTCCCGCTGGACAAAGACCACCTTGCAGCGGTTGCCCTCCTGGTCGGAGAAATACTTCACGCAGGAGGTGGGCACCAGCACACACTCGGCCGACTCGCTGGTGACAAAGGAATATTGCAGGGTCATGCCCTCCATCAGCGCGCCGCTGAAGTTGTCCACCGTCAGGGTGACGGGATAGTTGGTCCCGCCGCCGGAGCCTCCGCCCATCATGCTGTCGCCTCCCTGGCTGCCGGACATGTCGATGGAGGTAACCAGACCCTGGAAGACGTTGTCGTTCCAGTCCTTCAGTTCCACGTAGCTGCCCGGCTTGATAAAGGAGATGTTCTGGTCGTTCACGTTGATGGTGACCAGCATGGTCACATTGTTGGAGATCATAATCACCGTGTCGCCGCTCTTCACCTCCTGGCCCTCCACCAGGTTGCAGGAGGTGACGGTGCCGTCGATGGGGGCCACAGCGTTAAAGTCGGCCATGGCCTCCTGGGCCTCGTCCAGCTTGACCTGCTGGGCCTGAATCTTCTCGTCAATGGTGGACGACCCTAAGTACAGCAGCTCCTCCCCTGCGGAAACATTGGCGTAGTTAAGCAGGTTGCCCTGGCCCGCCACCGGGCCGGCGGCCTTGGTGATAATGTCCCGGGTCTCATAGAACTGGGTCTGGCCGTTCTCGTAGGGGTAAATCTCCGAGCCGTCGGAGGCGGTGAGGACGGCGGAGGCGTCCATGCCGGCTGTGAGGGTACCCGGGTTGTCAAAGACGATTTCCGCCTCGAAGTGGACCGCCCCCTCGGGGGAGATAAAGCTGACCCGGTTGACCTTCTCCACCCGGCCGGTGAAGGTCTTCATCACCGCGGGGATAGACACGTCCACGCTCTGGCCCGCCCAGATTTCCCCCTCGTAGGCGTAGCTGAAGTAGAGGGAGAGCTTCAGCTTCTTGTCGTTGACCAGCGTAGCCACCTTGGTGCCCTCGCCCACCTGCTGGTCGATCTGGAACTCCTCCACATCGATCAGCTTGCCGGCGAAGGGAGCCCGGACGGTGAGGTTATTGGCCTCCTCCAGCAGTCTGTCCATCTCCTCCTGAGCCTCGGACAGCTGCTTTTCCGCCGCCTCGCTGTAGATGGTGTACAGCGGGTCGCCGGCCATAACGGTCTGCCCGCCGGCCACGAAGACCTCCTGCACCACGCCGCTCTGGGTCAGCGTGATGGCGGCTGACTCCTTGGCCCGGGCGCTGCCCCGGCCGGACACCTTGCTCTGGATGGTGCCGATCTCGGCGGGCTGGGAATAGATCTCCCCCAGCTCCGAGTCGTCGTCGGTGAGGAAGCGGTACAGGGCGAAGCCCCCGCCTCCAAGGATCGCGGCGGCCACCCCCAGGGCGATCAGCCGCTTGACAATCTTCTGCCGGCCCTTCCCCGCCGGCTTTTTGGGCTTGGGGGGCGGGACCGGCGTCACCGACCCGCTCGTTGCAGGTTCCACCGCCTCCTGCGCGGGGGCGGCGGTTTGAATCTCTTTCACATCTGGCATAGCGGTGTTCCTCCTGTTCAAACGGTCTGCCTGCCCAAAAGGCGGACAGGCCCAGCTTGTACATGCTCCCCCCATTATATGCCCGTTGCCCGAGGGTATCAATTACAAGTTGGTTACAATTTCGGTTAAGATTTCCTTAAGGTGGGGCGTTTGGCGTTGTCCTTTCTCTATATAGACGCAGAAAACGGGAAAAAGTTCCCGATCTGGAAAAATTTTTAAAAACCTGGGCGTGTCTCCCGGGCAGCTTTTCCGGCCGCCCGCAGCAAAGGCAACGGGAAAAAGACACCCCCGGAGAGAAGCCGCCTCTCCGGGGGCGCCTGGCATGTGCGTTAGAAGGGGGAATATTTACGCCTTGGTCATATGGGCTGAGGCGGACCTGAGCATCAGCCGCTTGGTGCCCACGTTGTCGAAGGCGATTTCCACCAGGGCGTCGCCCCCCATGGCCTGGACGGAGAGCACCATCCCCCGGCCGAAGGCCTTGTGGTCCACCATGTCCCCCTTGGCCAGCTGGAGGGAGGTGCCGGCGCCCGGTAGGGGGCGTGCTCTGTCCTGCCCCGCTTTCCGGAAATCGTTGGCCGCCTGCGGGGCGGCCCGGAGGCTGCCCCCTGCCGGGGTACCCCCTCCGCCGGAACTCTGCCGTCCCGCCCCGTAGGCGGGGCGCTGGCCGTACCCTCCGTAGCCCGAGGCCCGGCTGGGCATCCCGCCCCATTCTCCTCCGCCCAGGTCGGACAGGAAGGTCTTTCCCGACCGCTCCAGGTGCTCCGGGGGAATCTCCTCTACAAATCGGGAGGGCCGGTTGGCGCTGGTGCGGCCAAAGAGCATCCGCTGGTTGGCGCAGGTGAGATGGAGCTGCTCCCGTGCCCGCGTCATAGCCACATAGCACAGCCGGCGCTCCTCCTCCATCTCCTCCGCCTCGCCAATGGCCCGGATGCCAGGGAAAATGCCCTCCTCCGCCCCTACCACAAAGACCACCGGGAACTCCAGCCCCTTGGCGGCGTGCATGGTCATCATCACCACGCAGTCCTGACTGGGGTCGTGGCTGTCGATGTCGGTATACAGGGCGATCTCGTCCAGAAAGTTGTGGAGGGCGTCCAGAAGGGACTCCTCCGAATCGGCCCGGTTCTCCAGATAGCTGTTGATGGAGGTGAGCAGCTCCCGCACATTCTCCAGCCGGGTGCGGTCCTCCACGGTGTTTTTGCTCTCCAGCATCACGGCGTAGCCGGTGCGGACCAGCAGCTCCTCATAGAAGTCGGACAGGGTGAGCCGGTTTTCTGCCAGCAGCTGGTAAAGCTCCTGTATCAGCCTGGTAAACTCCCCCAGCCGCTTGGCCGCCTTTTGCAGTTCGGGATAGAGGGCAGCGTTGTCGATCACGGCGTAGAAGGAGGATTCGTCCCGCCGGGCCAGCCCCTGGGCGATCTCCACCGTCCGGGCTCCGATACCCCGGGGGGGATTGTTGATAATCCGGGTGAGGCGCAGGTCGTCCTCCGGGTTGTCCAGCACAGCCAGATAGGCCAGCACGTCCTTCACCTCCGCCCGGTCGAAAAACCGGGTGCCCCCTATAATCCGGTAGGGTACGCCGCTTCGCTTGAAGGCCTGTTCCATCTGGTTGGACTGGGCGTTCATCCGGTAGAGAACGGCGTGGTCCTTCCACCGCCTCCCTTGGCCGAAGTTCTCCAGAATTTTGTTGGCCACATACTGGGCCTCGTCGCTCTCGTTCATGGCGGTGTACAGGCGGAGGGCCTCCCCCGGCCCGGCCCGGGTCCACAGCTCCTTGCCCTTCCGGCCCTGGTTGTTGCGGATGACGGCGTTGGCCGCGTCCAGAATGTGGCCGGTGGAGCGGTAATTTTCCTCCAGACGGATCACTCTGGCCCCCTTATACTGCTTCTCAAAGGACAGAATGTTCTCGATGGTAGCCCCCCGGAAGCGGTAGATGGACTGGTCGTCGTCGCCTACCACGCAGAAGTTCTCATACCCCCCCGCCAGGGTGGAGGCCAGCAGGTACTGCAGATTGTTGGTGTCCTGATATTCGTCAATGAGCACGTAGCGGAACTTTTTCTGATAGTAGGCACGCACGTCGTCAAAGCCCTGCAAAAGCCGGACGGTGTGGAGGATGATGTCGTCAAAGTCCAGGGCGTTGGCCTCCCACAGCCGGCGCTGATACTCCATATAGACGTTGGCAATTTTGGTCAGGTGGAAGTCCCCTGACGCCTTGCACTCCGCCAGGTAGTCCGGGGCCAGCTTCATGGCGTCCTTTGCCCGGGAAATGTACCCCAGCACCGACCGGGGGGCAAACTGCTTGTCGTCCATGTTCAGGTCCTTGAGGATATCCTTGATGACCCGCAGGGAGTCGTCGGTGTCGTAGATGGTGAAGGAGGAGGAAAAGCCCAGCTTGTCGATGTCCCGGCGGAGGATGCGCACACAGGCGGAGTGGAAGGTGCTGGCCCAGATGTCGTTGGCGGAGGGGCCCAGCATGGCGGCCAGCCGGTCCTTCAGCTCTCCGGCGGCCTTGTTGGTAAAGGTGATGGCCAGAATGGTCCAGGGTGCGGCGGGGTCCACCCGACACAGCCGCTCCTGACGGAGCTTGTCCCCCTCGCCCGTCTCGGCGTACCGCTTCAGAAAGGCCAGATCGTCCTCGGTGACAAACTCCGGCACCTCCTCGCAGTCGGAGCCCCGGCCGTACTTTATCAGGTTGGCGATGCGGTGGATGAGGACGGTGGTCTTGCCGCTCCCCGCCCCTGCCAGCAGAAGCAGGGGCCCCTCGGTGGCCAGGGCAGCCTTGCACTGTTCCGGGTTCAGCCGGGGAAACTCCCGGGCAATGGCCCCCCGGCGTGCCTTGCAGAATTGAAGCTGTTTTTCGTGGTTTAACATATGTACACTCCTGTTATTCCCAAATGGTGGCCGCCCGCCGGTTTTTGCCGGGGCCGCCCCTATATTGTAATCCAAATAACTGCCCCGGTCAACCAAATAAAAACAGGCATGTCCCCTTTTCCCTCCGCATAGACTGGGGTTGGACAGGCAAGCTGTAGCCAATCTGTAACCATTTTCACATCAACTTGTAACAGCTTCGATAAGAAGGTAACAGAACATCCGTGCTAAGATAGAGGTACAAACGGGAAAGGAGGTCTCCTCTATGTTTAAAAAAATTCTGACAGCGGCCCTCGTCACCTCGATGCTCATTTTACCTGTGAGCAGCGTGGGCCCGGCTGGCTCGGTGGAGGCCCCGGCCTCCGCGCAGACCCAGGGCTATCTCCCCGGCGACGTGCCCGCTGAGACCGACGCGGCGGAGTCCATGTCCCCCGCCCTCCACGCCCTGGTGCTGGCTATGGTGAACCACGACGTGAAACGGTTTGACTTTGGCAACGCCGCCCTCACTTGGGAGGGGCTGTATAACATGCTCTCTCTCTACGGCCAGATGGACAGCCGCAGCATCACCGAGCAGGGCGAGCTGTTCCTGCCCGAGGAGACGGTGATGGACTACGCCGCCGTGCTGGGCGTGGATCTGGACGAGCTGGGCGCGCCCCCGGCCTCCATCCGGGACCGGCTGAACTACGACAATGTCTCCCGCAGCTACGTGGTGGTCTGCGGCGAGGACAACCTGGCCCAAATCCAGGTGGAGAGCCTGACGGCCTCCGGCGACGGCTACATGCTCACCGGCGCCCTGGTGTATGAGGTGGAGAATGAGGTGCTGGTCTGCTTCCAGGCCACCCTCCAGCCTCAGGACAACATGTTCGGCTTTGTTGTCAGCGCCCTGAGCGAGGTGTAAACAGATCAGATAACAAACCGGCTGGCCGCTGGCCAGCCGGTTTTCCGTTATACCGCTGAATGTTTTGTATACGGGTCAGCCCTGCACCATGGGGCAGACCGGGTGGTACTGGTGGGCATCCTCCTCCCCTCGGAGGATGCGCAGGCCGCCCAGGGCCAGGGCCTCCATCTCGTTCTCCCCCGGGAGGACCACCACCCGGCAGAGATTGTGCAGGTAGTCGATCACCTTCCCAGTGAGCATTTTGGAGTTGGCCAGCCCGCCGGTGAGGATTACCGCGTCGATCAGCCCGGTGAAGCAGGCCAGCATGGTGCCGATGCCCTTGGCAATTTGGAGGGCCTGAGCCTGGTAGACCAAGGCGGCCCACTCGTCTCCCTGGGCGATGCGCCGCTCCACCTCCTGGCAGTCGTGGGTGCCCAGCAGGGCGGACATCCCCCCCTCCCCCCGGAGCTTTTTGGTCATCTCCGCCTTGGTGTACTTGCCCGAGTAGCACATATCCAGCACGTAGAGCATGTTCAGGCTGCCCCCCCGGTCGGGGGAGAAGGGCCCAGCGTCATCGGACACCGAGTCGATAATCCGCCCGTGGCTGTGGGCCGACACCGAGATGCCGCCCCCCAGGTGGGCCACCACCAGATTCATGTCCTCGTACCGCCGCCCCATGGCCTGGGCGTATTTGTGGCTGGTGGCCCGGGCGTTGAGGACGTGGCAGAAGCTGGTGCGGGTGACCTCCTTAAAGCCGGTGACCCGGGCCTCGGGGAGAAGCTCGTCGCTGGTGACGGCATCGTAGATGTAGGCGGGGACCTCCAGCGGCCGGGCAAACTCCCGGGCCATCAGCCCCCCCAGGTTGGAGGCGTGGTCGAACACCGTGTGGTGGAGCAGGCAATCGGCCAGGGCCTCGTCCACCAGGTAGCCCCCGGACACGATATTGGGGATGATGCCCCCCCGCCCCACCACGGCGGACAGGCCGGACAGGTCGTAGCCCTCCAGCGCCAGCCAGCTGCGCACCATGCCCACCCGGTAGTCCAGCTGGTCATTGAGGGCCGGGTAGGGGGCCAGATCCGTGTTGGTGTGGACCACGCTCCGGGCCATCAGGGGGCGCTCGTCCCGGTACACCGCCGCCTTGGTGCTGGTAGAACCGGGGTTCAGAACTAAAATATCGTACATGAAGGACCTCCTTTCTCATAGGCTCCCTCTCTGAGGGAGCTGTCAGCCGCAGGCTGACTGAGGGAGTAAAACAGCGCATTTTTGCTGCTTTTTCCTACGAAAACTCCCTTCGTCACGGCTTCGCCGTGCCACCTCCCTCAAAGAGGGAGGCTTTCACTCATTGCCGCACAGATCAGAATGGACCAGTATTTTTCCTCCGCCGTGGCCCCCCGGGAGTTGACGGTGATGGGGGCCTGGGCTCCCAGCACCACCCCGGCCATCTCCCCTCCGGCCAGACCATACAGCGACTTTCCCAGCAGGTTGCCCGCCGCGATGGAGGGGGCCAGCAGGATGTCGGCGTCCCCCGCCACCGGGCTATGGTAGCCCTTCACCTCCGCCGCCTCTTTGTCGGTGGCCAGGTCCAGGGAGATGGGACCCTCCACCAGGCAGGGACCGAAGTCCCCGCGCTCCCCCTCCGCCTTGAGCGCGGCAGCGTCCGCCGTTTCGGGCATGGCAGGACTTACCGTCTCCACCGCGCACAGGGCGGCCGCCTTGGGGCAGTCGTAGCCCAGAAACCGGCAGAAGTCCACCGCATTTTGCAGAATGTGCCGCTTCTGCTCTAAGTCGGGGGCCACCACCATGCCGCCGTCGGTGACATATAGCAGCTTATGGTAGCTGGGCACGTCCAGAATGGCCACGTGGGACATGACCTGACTGGCCCGGATGCCCGTCTCCTTGTGGACCACCGCTTTGAGCAGGGTACCGGTGGGGAGCATCCCCTTGATGAGCATGGCCCCCTCCCCGGAGCAGATGAGGGCCACCGATTTGGCGGCACAGGCGGCGTCATCCGCCGCGTCCACCACCTGGGCGGGGTCCAGCTCCTCCCCCAGGCCCCGGGCGATGGACAGGATATCCTCCCGGCGCCCCACCAGGATGGGACGGATCAGACCGTCCCGCCGGGCGGCAAACACCGCCTGGAGGGTGTGCTCGTCATGAGCTGCCGCCACTACCGCCGCCTTGGGCGGCAAATTTTGCAGTCTGTCTTTTAACGCGGGAAATCCGGAGATGACCATGGGACATCCTCTTTTCTTTTGTGATTATGTATATTTTAACATTAACTTTAAAAAAAGTATAGCAGAAAATTGCCCGCCTGCCTCTTGACGGATGCGGCAGGTTTGAGTATAATGTTAGACGTTGCGCCAGAGAAACAAAAACAGAACATGGCAATGGGCCGGTTCTTATAAGATGCTAGTGTAGCTCAGTCGGTAGAGCAGCTGATTCGTAATCAGCAGGTCAGGTGTT
>CATEPI010000020.1:0-54756 GCA_949525845.1 uncultured Eubacteriales bacterium | reverse complement strand
ACCGGGAATCGCTTGATTTTCAAGCCTTTCCCGTGTTTCGCAATCGCCACTATAAATTTATAATTAGGAGGAATGGTCATGGCAAACGCAGTCCTGATGCCCAAGGCGGGCATCACAGTGGAGTCCTGTATCATCGGCAAGTGGGAGAAGAAGGTGGGCGACCAGATCGCCGAGGGCGATATCCTGTTCACCTATGAGACGGACAAGGCCGCCTTTGAGTGTGAGTCCACCGCCGCCGGCGAGCTGCTGGAGATTTTCTTCGGCGACGGCGAGGAGGTCCCCTGTCTGGTGAACGTGTGCGCCATCGGCGCCAAGGGGGAGGACGTGTCCGCCCTGCGGCCCGACGGCGCGGCCCCTGCCGCCGCCCCCGCCGAGGAGACCCCCGCCGTCCCTGCCGCTGCCGCTCCTGTGGCTGCTCAGGCTGTTGAGACCACCTCCGCCGCAGGCACGGGGAAAATTTCGCCCCGGGCCCGGAACCTGGCCGAGCGCGCCGGGGTGGACGGCTCCCTGGCCACCCCCACCGGTCCCGACGGCCGGATTATCGAGCGGGATGTGCGCAGGCTGATGGCCGAGGGCGCTCCCCCTCAGGCCGCCGCCCCCGCCGCCGCCCCTGTCGCCGCCGTGGCTGCCGCCGGTCCCGAGTATGAGGACGTGAAGTTCAGCGGCATCCGCCGGGCCATCAGCAAGTCCATGCACAACTCCCTCACCTCCATGGCCCAGCTGACCCACAACTTCTCCTTTGACGCTTCGGCTATTCTGGCCTACCGGAAGATGCTCAAGGAGTCGGGCGGCGAGTGTGCCGGCATCACCATCGGCGATTTGATTCTCTACGCCGTGTCCCGGGTGCTGCCCGGCTGGCCCGACCTGAACGCCCACATGCTGGACGACGTGAGCATCCGCAAGTTCAACCACGTCAACCTGGGCGTGGCGGTGGACACCCCCCGGGGCCTGATTGTGCCAACCATCATGCACGCCGACGAAAAGAGCCTTCTGGAGATCTCCAACGAGCTGAAGGTGCTGGCCGCCGAGGCCCGGGACGGGGCCATCAGCCCGGACAAGCTCACCGGGGCCAGCTTCACCGTCTCCAACCTGGGGGGCTTCGGCGTGGAGAGCTTCACCCCCGTCATCAACCCGCCCCAGACCGGTATCCTGGGGGTGTGCACCACCGTCCAGCGGCCCCGGAAGGGAGCTGACGGCTCCATCCAGCTCTACCCCGCCATGGCCCTTTCCCTCACCTACGACCACCGGGCCATCGACGGCGCTCCCGCTTCCCGCTTTGTGCAGGAGCTGTGCAAGCAGCTGGAGCACTTTACCGTCCTGCTGGCCAAGTAGGGGCGCTTCATGAAGCGTCCGCCGGGAATCCCCCTTGAGACGCATCGTGATGCGTCCCTACAGTGGATGTTCCCGTGAAATAGATTGTGTCAAGGAGGTTGCAATATGGAATTATTCGACTTAATCGTCATCGGTGGAGGCCCTGGCGGCTATCTGTGCGCCGAGCGGGCCGCTCAGGGCGGCATGAAGGTGGCCCTGTTTGAGGAGCGTGCCCTGGGCGGCACCTGCCTGAACGAGGGCTGCGTCCCCACCAAGACCCTGCTCAATTCCGCCAAGCTCTACCGTCACGCCACCGAGAGCGAGGCCTTCGGCGTCACCGCCGGGAATGTGACCCTGGACCACGCCAGGGTGGTGGAGCGGAAGAACAAGGTGGTGCACACCCTGGTGTCCGGCGTGAAGGGCACCATGAAGGGCTGCAAGGTCACCGTCATCGACAAGAGGGCGGCCATCGAGGGCCGGGCCGAAGGCGGCTTCGCCGTCAAGGCGGGCAGCGATACATACACCGCAAAACGGCTGGTGCTTGCCTCCGGATCCGAGACGGTGGTGCCCCCCATCCCCGGCCTGAAGGAGGGGATTGAATCCGGCTTTGTGGTCACCAACCGGGAGGTGCTGGACCGGAAGGAGCTTCCTAAGGAACTGGTGGTCATCGGCGGCGGCGTCATCGGCCTGGAGATGGCCTGCTACTTCGCCAGCGTGGGCGTCCACGTCACCGTTATCGAGATGATGCCCAAGATCGCCGGCCCTACCGACCCCGCCATCTGCAAGGTGCTTATGGACGAGTACGGCAAGCGAGGCATGGAGTTCAAGCTCTCCTGCAAGGTGCTTGAGGTTACCAAGGACTCCGTCCTCTATGAGGAGGCCGGGGAGAAGAAGGAGGTCAAGTGCGACCTGGTGCTGCTGTCCGCCGGCCGCAAGCCCTTCACCCAGGGGCTGGGCGTGGAGAAGCTGGGCCTGGAGATGAACCGGGCGGCCATCGTCACCGACAGCCACCTGTGCACCAACGTGGCCGGGGTGTACGCCATCGGCGACTGCAATGGCAAGCTGATGCTGGCCCACACCGCCTACCGGGAGGCCGAGGTGGCCGTGAACCACATGCTGGGCGTGAAGGACGAGATGCGCTACAACGTGATTCCTTCCGTCATCTACACCGACCCCGAGGTGGCCAGCGTGGGCGAGACCGCCGACAGCGCCAAAGCCAAGGGCCTGAACGTGAAAGAGGTGGAGCTGCCCATGCTCTACTCCGGCCGCTATGTGGCCGAGAACGAGAACGGAAAGGGCTTTATCAAGCTGGTGGTGGACACCAGCAAAAACTGCCTCATTGGCTGCCACATGGTGGGCAGCTACGCCTCTGAGATTATCATGACCGCCGCCATGATGGTGGACACCGAGCTGCCCCCCCAGCGGCTGAAGAAGCTGGTCTTCCCCCACCCCACCGTGGGCGAAATCATCCGGGAAGCCATGTTTAAGATTTAAGGAAGCGCCAAAAAGCCTCCCTCCTTGAGGGAGGTGGCACGGCGAAGCCGTGACGGAGGGAGTCCGTCAACGGAAAACTCCCTCAGTCACCGCCTGCGGCGGTGACAGCTCCCTCAGAGAGGGAGCCTTTGAAAAGACAATAAGGAGGAAATCACCATGCCTAAGAGCATTTTTGTGGACCCCGCCGCTACCCGGGCCCCGGGCAAGATTACCTTTGAGGACATCCCGGTCAACGCCTACAACAAGACAATCGCCGAGGAGCGCAAGAAGTTCAGTGACGACGACCTGGTGCGCATCTGGCGGGACATCACCATCCTGCGGGAATTCGAGTCCATGCTGAACCAGATCAAGACCCAGGGGGTGTACAACGGCATCGAGACCACCTACCCCGGCCCCGCCCACCTGTCCCTGGGCCAGGAGGCCGCCGCCGTGGGCCAGTCCTACCTGCTGGACCGTAACGACTTCAACTTTGGCAGCCACCGCAGCCACAGTGAGATTCTGGCCAAGAGCCTGAGCTGCATTGAGAAGCTCACCGACCAGGAGCTGATGGAGGTCATGGAGGGCTTCCTGGGCGGCCGCACCCTCCGGGCGGTGGAGAAGCTGGGGCCGGTGAAGGACACCAAGGAGCTGGCCATCCGCTTTGTGGTCTACGGCGCCCTGGCCGAGGTCTTCGCCCGTGAAAACGGCTTCCACCACGGCATGGGCGGCTCCATGCACGCCTTCTTCCTGCCCTTCGGCGTCTACCCCAACAACGCCATTGTGGGCGGCTCCGCCACCATCGCCACCGGCGCGGCCCTGTTCAAGAAGTGCAACGAGAAGCCCGGCATTGTGGTGTGCAACATCGGCGACGGCTCTCTGGGCCGGGGCCCCGTGTGGGAGGCCATGAACTTCGCCTGCATGGACCAGTTCCGCACCCTGTGGGAGAAGGGCCGGGACCAGGGTATGCCCATCCTGTACAACATCTTCAACAACTCCTACGGCATGGGCGGCCAGACCCGGGGCGAGACCATGGCCTATGACATGCTGGCCCGCATGGGCTCTGGCGTGTCCCCCACCCAGCTCCATGCCGAGCGGGTGGACGGCTACAACCCCCTGGCGGTCATCGACGCCATGGAGCGCAAGCTGGAGCTGCTCCGCTCCGGCAAGGGCCCCGTCCTGCTGGACACCATCACCTACCGCCTGTCCGGTCACTCCACCTCCGACCAGAACGCCTACCGCACCAAGGAGGAGATCGAGGCCTGGCGGGCCATCGACCCCATCGTCACCTACCGCCAGGGCCTGGTGGAGGCCGGCGTGGCCCCCGACAGCAGGTTCGAGGAGATTATGGCCGAGACCGTGGAGCGCATGACCATGATCTGCCGCCACGCCGCCGACCCCGCCGTGTCCCCCTACGCCGACTTTGACAACGACCCGGCCTATGTGGAGCGGCTGATGTACTCCAACGGGAAGGTGCCCTCCTTCGACACCGAGCGTCAGCCCGACGCCCTCACCCCCAAGGAGGAGTGCCCCCTGTGGCAGAAGATCCAGGGCAAGGAGCGGGCCCCCTTCACCAAGGACGGCAAGCCGGTGAGCAAGATGAAGCTGTTCAACCTCCGGGACGGCATCAGTGAGGTGCTGCTGGACAAGTTCTACGAGGACCCCACCATGATCTCCTATGGCGAGGACGTCCGGGACTGGGGCGGAGCCTTCGCCATCTACCGGGGCATGGCCGACGCCATCCCCCACAGCCGCCTGTTCAACTCCCCCATTTCGGAGGCCGCCATTGTGGGCACCGCCGTGGGCTACGGCATGTGCGGCGGCCGGGCCGTGGTGGAGCTGATGTACGCCGACTTCATCGGCTGCGCCGGCGACGAGATCTTCAACCAGCTGTCCAAGTGGCAGTCCATGTCCGCCGGCATTTTGAAGATGCCCGTGGTGGTCCGGGTGTCTGTGGGCTCCAAGTACGGCGCCCAGCACAGCCAGGACTGGACCGCCCTGTGCGCCCACATCCCCGGTTTGAAGGTGTGCTTCCCCGCCACCCCCTGGGAGGCCAAGGGCCTGATGGAGACCGCCCTCAACGGCACCGACCCGGTGATCTTCTTCGAGAGCCAGCGTATCTATGACGTGGGCGAGCAGTTCCACGAGGGCGGCGTACCCGCCGGCCGGTATGAGATTCCCTTCGGCGACGTGAACGTGATTCAGACCGGCAAGGACGTGACCATCCTCACCATCGGCGCGGTGCTCTACCGGGCGGTGGAGGCCGCCAAGGAGCTGAAGGACAAGTACGGCATGGAGGCTGAGATTATCAACCTCCATTCCCTGGTGCCCCTGGACTACACCAAGATCGTGGAGAGCGTGAAGAAGACCGGCCGGGTAGTGCTGGTGAGCGACGCCTGCGCCCGGGGCTCCTTCCTGGACGACGTGGCCCGGAACATCACCGAGCTGTGCTTCGACGACCTGGACGCGCCTCCCGTGGTGGTGGGGGCCAAGAACTGGATCACCCCGCCCTACGAGTTCGACCACTACTTCTTCCCCCAGCCCTCCTGGATCATCGACGCCATCCACGAGAGAATCGTACCCATTCCCGGCTACGTGCCCCAGCAGAGCTTTACCGATGCCGAGCAGCTGAGAAAGGCCAAGGCAGGTGTGTAAAAGCGTTGTGCTCCCACCCCCTGTGGGGGTGGGAGCACGGTTTCGATTTACCCGGACGGCCAACGCCGGCGGACTGCTGGAGCTGGACGGGATTGCCGTCCTGCTGGATGGGATATGCGGCGGGGTAGGCCCCTATCTGCCCACCCCGCCAGCCCTGCTGGAGGAGCTGGCGGGCCGCCGGGTGGACCTGGCGGCCTTCACCCATGCGCACCCAGACCACCTGGATCCCGACGGAACGCAGGAGTGCCTCTACGCCTGGGGCGGCCCCCCGGTGCTGGGCACCCGGGCGGTGCGGGAAGCTCTGTCCCCCTGGCCGGTGACGGTGGGGGAGGGGGTGTCTGCCGGGGGCGTTACCGTGACCCCCATCCCGTCCCGGCACATCGGAGCGGCCTACCGGACGCTGGAGCACAGCAGCCTGCTGATTGAGGGCTCCCGGCGGCTCCTCTTTGCGGGGGACGCCGCCCCCACCCAGTGGGAGGGCAGCCCCATCCGGCCGGATGTGCTCCTTGCCCCCTTTGCCTACGCCGCCACCCCCGCCGCCTGGCGGATTGTGGAGCGCCTGGCCCCTGAGCGGCTGGTGCTCCTCCACCTGCCCGCCCGGAATAACGACCCGGAGGGCCTGTGGCAGGCGGTGGAGACCACCCTGTCCCGCTGCCAGGGCATCCCCGTGACCATACCGGATATGGGGGAGACTTTGGCCATCTGAATGATCGCAAAAAAGGATCGCAGGCGATGCCTGCGGTCCTTTTCATGCATAGAGCTTACTTGATAACGCCCTTCTGCAAAATAATGTTGGCATAGATGGCGGTCTCACCGGACTGGAGGATACAGTAGCACTGCTTGGCGTGGTCGTAGAACTCGAACCGCTCATAGGTGCCGAAGGCGGCTTCGCCCCGGTCGTCGTACTTGGCCACGATGTCCTTATACTCCTTGATGATGGGGATATCCAGGTCCTTGTCGCAGGCCATGGGCTCCATGGTCATGGCGGGGGTTTCCACATAGGCGTCCAGGGGGATCACCTGCATGATGGCGTCCAGCAGTTCGGGGACGCCGTGGCCGTCGGCCCGGATCAGAACGGCGCCGCCCGCCTCGGCCATGGACTTGCCGGGGAAGTTGCCGTCACCGATGCAGATGCGGTCGCCGTGGCCCATCTCAGCCAGCACCTTCAGCAGCTCAGGGGAGAGGATGGGGGGGATATTTTTCAGCATAGGGATAACCTCCTTATTTAATATCCCCTCCCCCGTGGGGGAGGGGATGAAGCGCAGGCTCAGCGGATATTCTTATACATGGGGCCGTAGGCGGCGCAGGCGCGGTAGTCCTGGCCCTCCTTGTCCATGCCGAAGGCGTTCCAGGCGGCGGGACGGAACACGTCGGCGTCGGGCACGTTGTGCATGCATACGGGGATGCGCAGCATGGAGCACAGGGTAATCAGGTCGGCGCCCACGTGGCCGTAGGAGATGGCGCCGTGGTTGGCGCCCCAGTTGTTCATCACGTCGTAGGCCGAGCGGAAGGGGCTGCCCTCCACCCCGTCGCACCGGGGGGCAAACCAGGTGCAGGGCCAGGTGTAGTCGGTGCGGCGCATCAGCTTCTCGGTCACCTCGTCGGGCAGATTGACGGTCCAGCCCTCGGCGATCTGGAGGACGGGGCCCAGGCCCTTCACCAGATTCAGACGGATCATGGTGGCGGGCATCTCGGCCCGGGTGATGTAGTGGCTGGAGAAGCCGCCGCCCCGGAAGTAGCCAAAGTCCGCAGAGGGCCAGTCGGTGGCCTTGGTCATCTTCTCGATATCCTCCTCGGTGACCTCCCACCACTTTTTCATAACGGGCTTGCCGTTCTCGTCCACACACTCGCCGCAGGCGTCCAGGCAGGCGGCGCCGGAGTTGATCAGGTGGATAAAACCGCCGTTCTCCTTGGCCACGCCCTCCAGCTCATAGCCGGTGGCCCGCTTGGTGGCCTCGGGGGACCAGTAGGTGCGCACGTCGGCGAAGATCTGGGCCCGGTTGGTGAGCAGCTTCATGAACAGCATCCCCAGGCCGTTGAGCACGTCGTTCTCGGTGGCCAGGATATAGGGCTCCCGGGCGCCGCTGTAGTCAAAGCTGGAGTTGAGCAGGGCCTCGGGGTAGTCGCAGTTGGGGTAGAAGTCGGTCCACTGGCGCTGGCCCTGGAAGCCGCCGGCGATGGCGTTGTGGCCCACCATCTCCTCCTCCCGGCCCTCGGGCAGGTTGGGATTGCCGTTCATCAGGTCCTTGATGATGCAGTACATCTTAACAGTGAACTCCCAAGCCTCCGCCTTCTTCTCCGGGGAGGCCTTGACAAAGTCGGGATTCTTGTCCCAGCCCTCCTTGCAGTGCTCCTTGGTCCAGGCCAGGGCCTTCTGGAACTCGGCCTCGTCGTAGATGCCCTCGGTCATGCGGCGGATGATCTCCACCTCGTCTACGGATTCCACCCGCATGCCCAGGTAGTCCTGAATAAAATCCTGGTCGATGATGGAGCCGCCGATGCCCATGCACATGGAGCCGATCTGGAGGTAGCTCTTGCCCCGCATGGTGGCCACGGCCACGGCGGCCCGGCCGAAGCGGAGCAGCTTCTCCCGCACGTCGGCGGGGACGTCGGTGACCTCGTCCAGATTCTGCACCTCATGGCCGTAGATGCCGAAGGCGGGCAGGCCCTTCTGGGCGTGGGTGGCCAGCACGGAGGCCAGATACACCGCGCCGGGGCGCTCGGTGCCGTTGAAGCCCCACACGCCCTTGATGGTCATGGGGTCCATGTCCATGGTCTCGGCGCCGTAGCACCAGCAGGGGGTGACGGTGAGGGTGATATCCACATTTTCCTTCTTGAACTTGGCGGCGCAGGCGGCGGCCTCGGCTACCCGGCCGATGGTGGTGTCGGCAATGACCACCTTCACCGGCTCGCCGTTGCTGTAGAAAATATTCTCCTCAAACAGCTTCTTGGCGGCCTGGGCCATGGCCATGGTCTGGTCCTCCAGGGACTCCCGGACCTTCAGGGGGCCGCGGCGGCCGTCGATGGTGGGACGGATGCCGATGACGGGATACTCGCCGATGTACCGGTTCTTTGCCATAATAATCTTCCTCCTTGTATTGACTGTTCCGCCGTGTCCGGCGGGGGTATATGGAATTTATAAGACGCTCCGGAAAGCGTGATATACTAAAATTGAAGGCTGCACTTCAGCCGGACGGTACGGGGCGGGTCCCCGTCCCCCTCCAGCCGCCGGATAAGCCACTGGGCGGCGGTGCGGCCGATCTCCTGCTCAGGCTGGTAGACCACCGGCAGGGGGGGCGTCATCATAGAGCAGACGTCCACGCAGTCGTAGCCGAACACTGTCACGTCGTTGGGGATGTTCACCCCACGCTCCCGGGCGGCGGTGATTACCCCGATGGTGATGTCGCTGTTGGTGGAGAAGATGGCGGTGGGGGGTGCGGCCAGGCCCATCATGTGCAGAAAGCCCTGGTAGCCGGTGGCGAAGATAAGCTCCCCCCGGAGGACCAGAGAGTCGTCGTAGGGGATGCCGTTTTCCTCCAGCGCCCGGAGGTAGCCGGCGATGCGCTCCCGGGCCGTCTGGATGGAGCCGGGGCCGGTGATGGCGGCGATACGGCGGTGTCCGCTGCGGATCAGGTGGCTGACCGCCTGGCAGGAGGCCTCGGTATTGTCGGTGAGCACCGCATCGGCGCAGACACCGGGGATGGCCCGGTCCACCTGGACCACCGGCACGCTCCGGTTGGCGATGATCTCGGAAAATTCATCAGCGGTGAGGTTTTCTGGCAGATAGATCAGGCCGTCCACCCCGGTGCTGACGAGAAAGTTGAAATAGTCCCGCTCCAGCCCGTGGTCGGAGGAGTAGCAGGAGATGATGGTGTGGTAGCCCCTCTCTCGGAGCACCTTGTCCAGGGCGGTGAAGATCTGACTGTAGAAGGGGACGCTGAGGGTGGGCAGCAGGATGCCGACGGAATGGCTGCGCTGGGTCTTCAGGCTCCGGGCAAAGGGATTGACCCGGTAGTCCAGGGCGGCGATGGCCTGCCGGATGGATTCCAGATTGGCCGGACGCACCTGTCCGCCGTTGATGTATTTTGAGACGGTGGACTGGGAAACCCCTGCCATCCGGGCCACATCCTTGATTGTTGCCATATAACCTCCCTGAAAACGAATCGTTTCGCGCAAAAAACTCTGTTTTGCTTGCGCTCCTTTTATGATATAGAAAAAGCTTTGTGCTGTCAATACAAAAATTTATAAAAAATATCTTGCAATTTGTGCGGAAGTCTATTATAATAGGAAACCGAACAGAAAAAACAGCCCGAAATCGCCTCCAAAAAACGAAACGATTCGAGTTTTGACCGGGGGTTTTGGCTATTAAAACTAAAAATAGAGAATGAAATTTATGCAGAACGACGGGAAAACCGGCGGGCACGTGTCCGCCGTGAAAGCAGGACGAGTTTTATTTGAGATTGGGAGGGAAGAACTGGAATGGGTGAAGTGATCCTTAAAATGGACGGCATCCAGAAATACTTCCCCGGCGTCCACGCGCTGGACAACGCGCACCTGGAGGTGCGGGCCGGAGAAGTGATGGCCCTGGTGGGAGAAAACGGGGCGGGCAAGTCCACCCTGATGAAAATTCTCACCGGCATCTATCAGAAGGACGGGGGCTCCATTGAGTATTTCGGCCAGGAGATCGAAATTCACGGGCCCCGGGACGCGCAGAGCAAGGGCATCTGCATCGTCCACCAGGAGCTGAACCTGATGCAGGACCTGACGGTGGCGGAGAACATCTTCATCGGCCGGGAGCCCAGCCGGGGCCTGTTCCTGAACCAGGGGGAGCAGAACCGGATGACGGAGGAATTGTTGGCCTCCCTCCACCTGAACATCAACGCCAGAACCCAGATCAAGCGGCTGACGGTGGCCAAGCAGCAGATGGTGGAGATTGCCAAGGCCCTGTCCTACCAGAACACCAAGGTGCTCATTATGGATGAACCCTCCACCGCCCTGACCAACAGCGAGATTGAGGACCTGTTCACCTTTATCCGCCAGCTGAAGGCCACCGGGGTGGGCATTGTCTACATATCCCACCGCATGGACGAGCTGAAGCAGATCACTGACCGGATCACCGTCATGCGGGACGGCCAGTACGTGGACACCGTGAACACCGCCGACACCACCATCGACCAGGTGGTGCAGATGATGGTGGGCCGGGTGATCTACGAGGAGCCCAAGAGCCATTCCAACGTGCCCCCGGACGCCGAGGTGGTGCTGGAGGCCGAGGGCCTCACCTCCCTGGACGTGAAAAATGTCTCCTTCAAGCTCCGCAAGGGCGAAATCCTGGGCTTTGCCGGCCTGATGGGTGCGGGGCGCACCGAGACCATGCGCCTGCTGTGCGGCGCCGACAGGCGGGACAGCGGCACCATCAGGGTGCGGGGCAAGGAGGTCAATATCCGCAGCCCCAAGGACGCGGTGAACGCCGGCATCGGCTATCTGTCGGAGGACCGGAAGCTCTTTGGCCTGTGCCTGGGGCTGAGCGTGGCCGACAACACCGCCCTGCCCTCGCTGGATAAGCTGTCCGGCCCCCTGTTTGTGGACGACGGCAAAATCCACAAGGCCGCCACCGAGTACGTGGACAAAATCCGCATCAAGACCCCCACGGTGAAGACCCTGATCCGCAGCCTGTCCGGCGGCAACCAGCAGAAGGTGGTTATCGCCAAGTGGCTCCACCGGGACTGCGACGTGCTGATTTTTGACGAGCCCACCAAGGGCATTGACGTGGGTGCCAAGAGCGAGATATACAAGCTGATGAATCAGCTGGCAGCGGAGGGCAAGTCCATCATCATGATCTCCTCCGAGCTGCCCGAGCTGCTGCGTATGTCCGATCGGGTGGTGGTCATGTGCGAGGGCCGGGTCACCGGGGAGCTGGATATCTCCGAGGCCACCCAGGAGCGGATTATGACCTTTGCCACAAAACGTGAACTGGAGGAAGCAGTATGAAACTGAATGAAAAAAAGATTGACATGCAAAAAGTGCTGGCCCCGGCGGCACTGGTCATCCTGTATGTGTTCTTCTCCGTTGTGGGCGACGGATTCCTCAGCATGACTGTCTTCAAGAACATCCTGGAATCCAGCTACTACATCGGCTTCATGGCCTTCGGCGTTACCTTTATCATCATCACCGGCGGCATCGACCTGTCCCTGGGCACCGTGATGATGTGCGCCGCCCTGCTGGGCGCGTATACTTTCAAGCAGCTGCACTTCCCGCTGATTGTCTCCCTGCTGGTGGCTGTGCTGGTAGGCGCCGTGTTCGGTTTCCTCAACGGCGTGATGGTAGCCAAGCTGAAGCTGCCCCCCTTCATCGCTACCCTGGGCACCATGATGATGAGCCAGGGCTTCGGCTCCATCATCACCAAGGTGCAGTCCCAGACCTGGCCCACCGCCACCGAGCCCGTGGGCGGCTGGTTCAAGAAGGTGTTCATCCGGGCCGATCTCTTTGGCGTAAAGGGCTTCCCTGTGGGTGTGTTCTGGCTTATCGGCTTCTTTGTCATCGCCGCCCTGATCCTCCACAAGACCAAGTTTGGCCGTTATGTGTTTGCCATCGGCTCCAATGAGGAGGCCGCCCGGCTCAGCGGCATCAATGTGGACAACTGGAAGATCGCCGTCTACACCCTGAGCGGCATCTTTGTGGGCCTGTCCGGCATCATGTACGCCGCGGCCTACACCACCATTACCCCCGGCACCGGCAACGGCCAGGAGATGAACGGCATCACCGGCGTGGTCATCGGCGGCACCTCCATGTCGGGCGGCTCGGGCACCATGGTGGGCACCCTCATCGGCGTGTTTATCATGTCCGTGCTGAAAACCGGCCTGTCCAACCTGAACCTCCAGGCCCCCTGGCAGACCTTCTTCACCGGCCTGGTGGTCATCGGCGCCGTCCTGCTGGACATCCAGCGCACCAAGGCGGCCAACCGGGTGAAGAAGTCCTGATCTGGTATTAAGCGGGGCGCAATCGTCCCCTTAATAGATAACGAACCGAAATTTTTAAGGAGGAAATGTAATGAACAAGAAAAGACTGTTTGCAGCGATCCTGTCCGCGGCCATGATGCTCTCCCTCGCCGCCTGCGGCGGCGGTGACAAGGGCGGCACCAGTGGCAGCCAGCCTTCCGGAGGCAGCCAGCCCTCCGGCGGCTCCAGCACCAGCCAGCCCTCCGGCGGCGACGGCGAGAAAATCTTCATCCCCGTTATGGCCAAGGGCTTCCAGCACCAGTTCTGGCAGGCCGTTAAGCAAGGCGCTGACGCGGCCGCAGCCGACCTGGGCGTGGAAATCTACTTCGACGGCCCCGGCTCTGAGACCGAGATCGACAAGCAGGTGAACATGGTCAAGGACCAGATGGCCAAGAACCCCAAGGCCATGGCTCTGGCGGCCCTGTCCACCGACGCCGTGAAGGAGATTCTGGCTGAGTGCGCCGAGAAGAACATCCCGGTCATCGGCTTTGACTCCGGCGTGCCCGACGACACCAGCGGCGCCGTGAAGGCCACCGCCGCCACCAACAACGAGGCCGCCGCCGCCCTGGCCGCCGAGAAGTTCGGCGAGCACGAGGGTCTGGTTGCCAAGATGCAGGCTGCCACCTCCGCCGAGCCCGTTGTCATCGGTTGTATCTCTCAGGACGCCGTGTCCGCCTCCGTCACCGGCCGCACCACCGGCTTCGTGAACAAGATGGCCGAGATTGCTGAGAAGTATCAGCCCGGCAAGGTCTCCATCGAGGGCCACACCCTGTGGGAGAAGAAGGTTGCCGATCCCGCCATCATCATCCGCGTTGAGATCTCCGCCACCACCGAGGCCACCGCTGTTCAGACTGCCGCCACCTCTCTGCTGGGCACCAAGGGTCTGGCCGCCGTGTTCTGCTCCAACGAGGGCGCTGTGACCGGCTTCCTGGCCGCTGTCTCCGACGGTGAGGACCTGGCCGAGGGCGGCCGCTACGCCGACCTGGTCGTGGCTGGCTTCGACGCCGGCGCCGCCCAGAAGAACGCCGTCCGTCAGGGCTGGTTCTATGGCTCCGTCACCCAGGACCCCTATCAGATCGGCTACAACGCCGTTGAGATGGCCTACAAGGCCGCCAAAGGTGAGGCCGTCTCCGATGTGGACACCGGCGCTCAGTGGTACAATGCCGACAACATCGACGACGAGATGATCGCCCTGCTGGTCTATGACTAATTCAGAAGACTGAACATCCTAACCGATTGTCAGGCTGAACGAATCCCGGCCGGCGCCGCAGCCTCTGCGGCGCCGGCCCTTTCCATGAGGTATCCTCGCAAATTTACTCCGAACAGGAGGAATTGTTTATGATCCGCAACATGATCGCCTTCGACCTGGGGGCCAGCAACGGCCGGGCAATCCTGGGCCGGTTTGACGGGGAGCGGCTCACCATGCAGGAGCTGCACCGGTTTGAGAACAATTACATCGAAATGAACGGGGTGTTCTACTGGGACACGCCCTATCTATACAGCCAGCTGAAGCAGGGCCTGCTGGCCTTCCGGCAGGGGGGCTTTGGGGAGCTGGACTCCTTCGGCATCGACACCTGGGGGGTGGACTACGGCCTTCTGGACAAAAACGGCCACCTGGCCGGGGTGCCCCGGTCCTACCGGCTGGGGGTCCAGGCCGATGTGGACGCCGTCACCGCCAGAATTCCGGCGGACACCCTCTATGCCCGCAGCGGCATTGACCCCTCCCTCACCTTCAACACCCTGTATCAGCTGTGCCGCCGCCAGCGGGAAGGGGACGCCGCCCTGGCCGCAGCCGACAGGCTGCTCCTTACCCCCGACCTGCTGGGCTACTTCCTCACCGGCGCGGCGGGGACGGAGTACACCATCGCCACCACCACCCAGCTCTACAACCCCACCGCCCGGGACTGGGACTGGGCAACCATCGACGAGCTGGGCCTGCCCCGACACATCTTTACCGAAATCCAGCCCAGCGGAACCGTCCGGGGCCATCTGCGCCCCGAGCTGTGCGAGGAGCTGGGCCTGAACCCCGCCGCCTTTGTGGCGGTGGGCAGCCACGACACCGCCTCCTCAGTGGCGGCCATCCCCGGGGAGGGGAGCTTCGCTTTCTGCTCCAGCGGCACCTGGTCGCTGTTCGGAGTGGAGACCGACCGCCCCGTGCTGGAGCTGGGGGCGGGCTCCGGCTTCTCCAATGAGGGCACCATCCAGGGCGGTTTCCGGCCGCTGAAGAACATCATCGGCCTGTGGATTGTTCAGGAGTGCCGCCGGGACTGGCAGAAGGAGGGGAAGGACCTGTCCTGGGATGATATCGTGACCCAGGCCCGGACCGCTGTCCCCCTGCGCTCCGTCATCGACACCGACAGCCAGGAGTTCTACGCCGGCGGCGGCATGGTGAAGAAGATTCAGGACTACTGCGCCCGGACGGGCCAGCCCGTGCCGGAGACGGTGGGGGAGATCGCCCGGTGCGCCTACGAGTCCCTGGCCCTGAAGTACCGCAAGGCACTGGAGGGGCTGGAGGAGATGAAGGGGGAGCCCATCCGCTCCCTGAACATCGTGGGCGGCGGCATCCAGAACAAGCTGCTCAACCAGATGGCGGCCGACGCCACCGGCCGGCCTGTGGTCACCGGCCCCATCGAGGGGGCGGCTATGGGCAACCTGCTCACCCAGGCCATGGCCCTGGGGGACATCCCCGATGTGACAGGCCTGCGCCGGATCGTCCGGAGCAATGTAGAGGTGGAGACCTATACCCCCAACCACACGGAGGAGTGGGAAGCGGCCTATCGCAAGCTGGAAGCTCTAATGAAATGAGAGGTGCAATTCAATGAGCGTAGACATGACAAAGTGGCAGGAAATAGCCAAAGCGCGCATCCACGACCGGCCCGCCGGAGCGGGACGGCTGGCGGGAAAGATCGCCATTGTCACCGGCGCGGCCCAGGGCTTCGGCAAGGGCATCGCCGGGGAGCTGTATAAAGAGGGGTGCACGGTGGTCATCGCCGACATGAACCAGCCCCTGGCCGAGACGGTGGCCGGGGAGCTGGGGGAACGGGCCTGCGCCATCCCGGTAAACGTCTCTGACGAGGAGAGCGTGGCCAATATGGTGGCCCGGACGGTGGAGAAGTACGGCGGCCTGGACCTGATGCTGGCCAACGCCGGCGTGGTCCGCTCCGGCCCCCTGGCCACCTTTGAAAAGAAGGACATGGAGTTTGTCACCTCCATCAACTACACCGGCCTGTTCCTGTGCTGCAAATACGCCGCCATCATCATGCAGGCCCAGCACGAGGCCGACCCGGCCGCCATGTTCGACATCGTCGCCATGTCCTCCAAGTCGGGGCTGGTGGGGTCCAACAGGAATTTTGCCTACGCCGGCTCCAAGTTCGGGTCCATCGGCCTGGTCCAGAGCTTTGCCCTGGAGCTGTGCGCCTACAACATCAAGGTGAACGCCATCTGTCCCGGCAACTACCTGGACGGCCCCCTGTGGACCGACCCGGTGCGGGGCCTGTTCGTCCAGTACCTGGAGGACGGCAAGGTGCCCGGGGCCAAGACGGTGGAGGATGTACGCCGCTTTTACGAGGCCAAGGTGCCCATGAACCGGGGCTGTCTGCCTCTGGATGTGGCCCGGGCGGTGATGTACTGCGTGGAGCAGCAGTATGAGACGGGCCAGGCCATCCCCGTCACCGGCGGCCAGGTCATGCTGGCGTAAGGAGCGGACATGATCGACATTGAAATTCTGAACCGCCTCAACGCCCCTAACCGGGCGGAGCGGCTGGACAATCTGAAGGCCCTGCTGGGGGAGGCAAACTTCCCCCCCGCGGTGCCTGAGTACATCAACAACCACATCCACACCACCTACTCCTTCTCCCCCTACTCCCCCACGGCGGCGGTATACGCCGCCCGGGCGGAGGGCCTGTGCACGGCGGGAATCATCGACCACGACTCCATCGCCGGGGCGGAGGAGTTTCTGGCGGCGGCGGAGCTGGCGGGGATACCCGCCACCGTCGGCATGGAGTGCCGGGCGTCTATGGCGGGCACCCGGCTGGAGGGCCGCCGCACCAACAACCCGGACCAGGCGGGGGTCAGCTATATGACCATCCAGTCGGTACCCCACGACAAAATCCCGGTGCTGGACCAATTCTTTGCTCCCTACCGGGAGGCGCGCCACGTGCGGAACCGGAAGATGACGGACAATATCAATGGTCTTCTGCCCGGTATCGGCCTGGACTACGACCGGGATGTACTCCCCCTGTCCCTGGCCCATGAGGGGGGCGGGGTGACCGAGCGGCACCTGATGTATGCCCTGGCTAAGAAGCTGGTGGCGCAGACGGGCAGGGGTCAGCCTGTGATAGAGCGGTTGATGGACATGGGCATCGCCCTGTCGGACAAGCAGCGGGCCCTGCTGGGGGATGTGGAATACCCCTTCTACGAGTATGACCTGCTGGGCATCCTCAAGGGGGCCTTTGTGGGGAAAATCTATGTGGACGCAGATGAGGAGTGCCCCAGGGTATCCCAGCTGGTGGAGCTGTGCCGGAAGGTGGACGCCTGCCTGTGCTACGCCTACCTGGGGGACGTGGCGGACAGCGTCACCGGGGACAAGAAGGCCCAGAAGTTTGAGGACGACTACCTGGAGGACGTGTTTGAATGTCTCCGGGAGGAGGGGGTGTGGGCGGTGACCTACATGCCCACCCGGAATACCCCCGCCCAGCTGGAGCGACTGCAGGGCCTGTGTGAGAAATACGGCATGTTCCAGGTCTCCGGGGAGGATATCAACACCCCCCGGCAGAGCTTTGTCATCAAGGCGATGGAAAATCCCCTGTTTGCCAACCTGATCGATGCCACCTGGAAGCTTATCGAACACGAGAAGACCGGGGCGGCCCTTATGGAAAAACGAACTTGAGCAGGAACGCGAAAGCCTCCTTTTGAAAGGAGGTGCCCCAGTGGGCACACTGGGGCGGAGGATTGTATTTTGGCGAAGCCAAAATGTGCGAAGCAAACAAAGCTTTGCAAACTTGGGTTTACTGCGTATGTTTTGCTTCGCAAAACGCAATCCTCAGTCAGCCTTCGGCTGACAGCCCCTTTCAAAAGGGGCCTTTGGCAGAGACCTGAAGCGTTACAGCGAAAATAAAAAACGACAGCAAGGAGGAATACGTTATGAATACCAAAGCGGTGCGGCTCTACGGCAAGATGGACCTGCGGCTGGAGGAGATGGCTCTGCCCGAGGTGGGCCCCGACGATGTGCAGGTAAAGATTATTTCGGACAGCGTGTGCATGTCCACCCACAAGGCTGCCCTGGAGGGGGCGGAGCACAAGCGGGTGCCCGACAATGTGGCGGAAAACCCGGTGATTGTGGGCCACGAGTTCTGCGGCGACATCATCGCCGTGGGGGACAACTGGAAAGAGAAATATAAGGTGGGGGACAAGTTCGTCATCCAGCCCGCCCACTACTACAAGGGCTCCCAGGCGGCCCCGGGCTATTCCTACCCCAACTGCGGCGGCTCCTCTCAGTACGCCAACATCCCCATCGAAACCCTGATTATGGACTGCCTGCTGCCCTACCACTCCGACACCTACTTCTACGGCTCCCTGGCCGAGCCGGTCTGCTGCGTGGTGGGCACCTTCCACGCCATGTACCACACCAAGGCGGGTTCCTATGTCCACGAAATGGGCATCAAGGAGGGGGGCAAGATGGCCCTGCTGGCCTCGGTGGGCCCCATGGGCCTGGGCGCCATTGACTACGCCATCCACAACGACGACCGCCGGCCCTCCCTGCTGGTGGTCACCGACATTGACGACGCCAGACTGAAGCGGGCAGAGTCCATTTTCACCGTGGAGGAGGCCAAAAAGTGCGGCGTGGAGCTGCACTACGTCAACACCCGCATGGACAACGCCACCGAGTACCTGCGCCAGCTCACCGGCGGCACCGGGTATGACGACGTAATCTGCTTCGCCCCCGTCAAGCCGGTGGTGGAGCAGGCCGGTGATATCCTGGGCTACGACGGCTGCCTCAACTTCTTCGCCGGCCCTACGGATTCCCAGTTTAAGGCGGAGTTCAACTGGTACAACGTCCACTACCTCTACACCCACGTGGTGGGCACCTCCGGCGGCAACAGCGACGACCTGCGGGAGGCGGTGGAGCTGATGAACGCCGGCAAGCTGAATCCGGCGGCCATGGTCACCCACATCGGTGGACTGAACACCGTGGTGGACACCGTGTGCAACCTGCCCAAAATTCCCGGCGGCAAGAAGCTGATCTACAACCACATCGACCTGCCCCTCACCGCCATCGACGACTTTGCCGAAAAGGGGAAGGACGACCCCCTCTTTGCCGAGCTGGATAAGCTCTGCAAGGCCAACAACGGCCTGTGGAACCCCGAGGCGGAGCGGTATCTGCTGGCCCACGCCAAGGCAATCTGAACAAACGAAATTTCCCCGCCCACCGGGCGGGGAAAATCATCATAAAAGGAGGCGCTGCATATGAAACCCGATCTGGAACAGGCGGTGCTGGGGCTGGAGCTGGGCTCCACCCGGATCAAGGCCGTCCTGATCGACGAGAACCACCGGCCCATCGCGTCCGGGGACTACGCCTGGGAGAACAGGCTGGAAAACGGCATCTGGACCTATGACCTGGAGGAGGTTGTCAAGGGCCTCCGGGCCTGCTACCGGGCCCTGGCCGACGACGTGGAGAAGAAATTTGGCCAGCGCCCCCGGCAGTTTGCCGCCATGGGCATCTCGGGCATGATGCACGGCTATCTGGTCTTTGACAAAGCGGGGGAGCTGCTGGTCCCCTTCCGCACCTGGCGCAACACCATCACCGGCCAGGCGGCGGCGGAGCTGACGGAACAGTTCCACTTCAACATCCCCCAGCGGTGGTCCATCGCACACCTGTACCAGGCCATCCTCAACGGGGAGGCGCATGTGAAGGACGTGGCCCTGCTCACCACCCTCAGCGGCTATATCCACCTGCGGCTCACCGGCCGGAACGTGGTGGGGGTGGGGGAGGCCAGCGGCATGTTCCCCTATGACCGGGAGAGCGGGGACTTCTCCGCCGCCCATGTGGAGCGGTTCGATGCCCTGGTGGCGGACCGGGGGTTTCCCTGGAAGCTGCGGGACATCCTCCCCGGCGTCCTGCCTGCCGGAGCCCCGGCGGGGGTGCTGACGGCAGAGGGGGCCGCCCTGCTGGATGAGACCGGCCTGCTGGAGCCCGGCATCCCTCTGTGCCCCCCGGAGGGGGACGCGGGCACCGGCATGGTGGCCACCGGCGCGGTGCTGCCCCGGACGGGGAGCATCTCGGCGGGGACCTCCTCCTTTGCCCTGCTGGTGCTGGAGCGGGAGCTGAAGGGCTGCTACCCGGAGATCGACGTGGTGGCCACCCCGGCCGGGCGGCCCACCGCCCTGGTCCACACCAACACCTGTACCTCTGACGTGGACGCCTGGGTACGGCTGTTCGGGGAGTTCTACGAGCTGATGGGCCAGAAGACCGACCTGGGGGAGCTGTTCCCAAAATTGTTCCGAAAGGCCTTGGAAGGGGAGCCGGACTGCGGCGGGCTGGTAAGCTTTAACTACTTCTCCGGCGAGCCCGTCACCGGGACGGAGACGGGCCGGCCCATGTTCGCCCGCCTGCCCGGCGAGGGGTTTACCCTGGCCAACTTCATGCGGGCCCAGCTCTACGGGGCCATTGCCACCCTGAAGCTGGGCATCGACCTGCTGGTGGAACAGGAGCATGTGGAGACCGACCGGCTGCTGGGTCACGGGGGCTTCTTTAAGACCGAGGGGGTGGGCCGCCAGATCATGGCCGACGCCCTGGGGGTGCCCATCTCCACCATGACCACCGCCGGGGAGGGCGGCCCCTGGGGGATGGCCCTGCTGGCCGCCTACCTGTGCCGGAAGGGGGAGGGGGAGACCATGGAGGACTATCTGGAAAAGGTCTTTTCTCAGGCGGACAGCCAGACCTCCCACCCCGACCCCGCCGGAAGCGCGGGCTTCCAGGCTTACATCCGGCGCTACACCGCCTGCCTGCCCGCCGAGCGGGCGCTGGCCGCACTGGAATAGGAAACAGCCCCCCGAAAGGGGGGCTGTACGTTTCAGTCCGGGTGATAGAGCCGCCGCTCCTCCTGAAAGATGTAGCTGCGCAGCTGGGATTCCTGCTGCGGGGTCAGGTTGAGGAAGCGGCAGCCGTAGCCGTAGGTGACGCGGCCGTACCGGGCGGGCCGCAGCTCCACCCGCAGCACCTCCGCCACCAGGGAGATGGGAGGGCTGATTTTGGGGAAGTCGAAGACCAGCTGTTCCCCCGACTTGGCCACCAGGTCAGAGACCAGCAGCACCCCGCTGGCGCTGATATTATAGATGGTGGCGGGCCAGTGGCCGCCGTTATAGGAGACCTCCACCTTGGCGGACAGGGAGATTTTCAGGTCCTCCCGCCGCTGGGTCTGTGACAGCTGCTCCAGCACCTCGCACCGGTAGGAGCGCATCTCGCCGGCGGGAAGGGGGGCAAAAAGGCTGCAGCGGCAGCGGACCACGCCCAGAAGAGGGTCGTAAAAGGTCACTTCAATGGGGGTACGCAGTGGGAGCTCAACATCCCGGGGGAGGGTGAGCAGCAGACCGCCGGTAGGGGCGTTGCCCACCGTCGCACGGATCGGCGCGCCGCCTTTCGTATCCGGGAGCTCCGCTTTTTTGCAGTGATAGAATGGAGTCATCTCGATGCACCTCGTTTTCATTTCCAGGGCTGCGCCTGACAGCACTCTATCCATTATAATGGAAAATCCTCCCCCGCGCAACGGTCAATTGAAAAATTACAGACAGGGTCGGAATAAAAAAATTTCCGGTCCTATGTTATTTTTTGCCCGCAACGGTCCGATAAAAGTAATACAGAATGTTTTTTGAATTGATCACAGCGGGGTTCTGCCCGGGGCAGGACCGCAGGAGGTTACAATATGTGGGTCACAAGACGAGACAGATTTTCCGCCGCGCCCATTACCACGGCGGGCGGCGTGCGCTCCGCCGGGGCCAGGCGCGCCCAGGGGACGGCGGCTGCTGAAAGCAGCTTCGACCAGATCACCCTGTCCGCCGGACAGGCGGCCAGCCCCACCTTCCGGGACCTGGCGGCCAGCCTGTCCCAGCAGGTACGTACCTTTAACACTACCGGCAAAATTCAGGAGCTGCGCAGCCAGGTGGCGTCGGGGGACTACCGTCCCGACGCCCGGGAGACTGCGGCCCGGATGCTGCTGCTGTCGGAGGACGAATAAATGGCGACTTGGCAGGATTATTTAAAGCTGATGGAGGGCCTGGGCCGCACCCTGGAGCAGCTCACCCAGGTGGAGCTGGACAAGAACGCCGCCGCCTCCCGGGGCGACGTGCTGGGGGTGGAGGAGTGCATGAAGCGGGAGCAGGTGCTCAGCCTGTCCCTGCGGGGATGCGACCAGAAGCGTGATGCCATGCTGGCCCAGCTGGGGCTGCATGGGGTCAGCCTCAGCCAGCTGGAGGACCGCAGCCCCCCCGAGCTCCAGCTGGAGACCAAGCGGGTGGTGGAGGAGCTGCGGCGGCAGTATGCCCTGTTCCAGAACGCCAGCCAGGTGGCCCGGGACACCCTGGAGATCAACCTCCGGGCCATTGAGCGCATGCAGGCCGTGCAGGCTGGCGACGCCGCTGAGGCGGCGGAACAGCGCAGGGATCATCAAACAGACTTCCGGGCCTGAGGTCCGAGTGATATAAAGGAGAACGAAGACTATGGCTGTTATCGGTACTTTTGGTTCCTTCACTGCCGCACGGCTGGGTATTTACGCGTCCCAGTCGTCTTTGAACGTGACGGGCAACAATATCGCCAATATCAACACCAAGGGCTACACCCGGCAGCGGATGGACCTGGTGTCCCTCCATTCCGACGGAAATATCCGCTATGCCAACAGCTACAACCTGAATATCGGCTACGGCGTTTTGGCCGAAGGGGTGTCTCAGCTGCGGGACCCCTTCTTGGATATCCGTTTCCGTGATGAGAACTCCAAGGTGGGTTCCTACCAGGCCAAGCTGGACTGCCTGGAGCAGATGGCCAGCATCCTGGACGAGGTGGGCAAGGGCAGCGGCGGGTTCGGCATTATTGAGGGGCAGTTTCAAGACCTGCTTACCCAACTGCAGAACTTCAACGGCAACGCGGGCGTGGACGTGTACGACACCACCGTCCGCGGCTCGGCCGAGAGCCTTACCAAGCTGTTCCGGGATTACGCCGAGGGCCTGAAGACGGTGGAGAACAACAAGCTCAACCAGCTGAAGGAGGACGTGAAGACGGTCAACTCCCTGCTCACCCGGATTCGGGACCTGAGCGAGCAGATTCGTGAGGCCGGCATCCACGGGGACAAGGCCCTGGAGCTGCGGGACGACCGGAATGTGTATATCGACGAGCTGTCCGCCTATATGAAGATTGACGTGAGCTACGATATGGAGAAGATTGACGAGTTTTCCTCGGTGGAACGCATCAACATCTCCATTGCCGGCTCCGGCAACCCGCCCATCAAGCTGATTCAAGGCATCTACGGCACACAGCTGACTATGCCGGATACAACAGCGAAGCGGAATCCGGCCTATGACCCCAGCAAGCCGCAGAGCAACCGCTATATCAGCCAGGAGAGTACTCCCGGAAATATCAAATATACGAATGTTGAGCGGGAGGCACTGAGAAATGAAAACGGAGATATTATCACCAATGATAATGCTGGTGAGGCTCTGATTAAACAGATGGCCGGATTTGAAAACGGTATTTCTGATGCCAACAAATACAATCCCGACAATGCCCGTTATCTGGATAAAGACGGCAACCCCACTGACGACCCCGAACTGGCCGCCCAGGTGGACAACGCCGTGGAGGGCTCTGAGGAGAACCGGCTGTGGATGTCGCTGGAGCCGCTGAAGGACGCCCGGGGCAAGTTCATGAAGGACCAGTACCACAAGGATATCACCGAGTCGGTGGACCTGACCGACAACCAGCTTTACGGCTCCCTCCAGTCTATCCGGGAGTTCCTCACCGAGAAGGGCGAGTTTTCCAGCGCGGACGACCGCCTGTTTGACCCCGAGGCCACACAGAAGCGGGGTGTGCAGTACTACAAGAAGTCCCTGGACGCCCTGGCCAAGAAGTTTGCCGACGAGCTCAACAAGGCCAACCGGCTGGAGTTTAGTCAGGTGAGCGAGGCTTATGTAACAAAAGAAATTGCAGACCCTAATGATCCGACGAAGCAAATTAAGGTTTTTATTGACAAGGACGGCAATGTAATTCGGGATAAGGATGGCAACGCGATTACGGCTGCCGAATTTGATGATTTGGCCAAAGACATTGAACAATTGGATAGTCTGCGGGAAGAACTGAAGAAGGTTCTCGCGGATAAGGCACTTCCTGAGGCGGAAAAAGAGCAAAAACTGGCTGATTTACGGAAAGATATAGCGGATTTGGAGAATAAAGACATCCCTGGCCGGTCCGAGGCGCTGTATGAAAAGATGGAGCTGCTGCGCCAGAGCGGCGACCTGACCACCGAGTGGGCTTTTTACAACGGCGGCGTGCTGTTCAGCAACCACGGCGACACCAACGACCCCACCGGCATCAACGCCAGCAACATCACCATCTCCTCCGCCTGGTCCACCGGCGACGTGCGCATCCTGAACACCAAGAAGCCGGACACGCTGATTGAAGACCCCAACGGCGGCCCGGACAAGGTTCTCAGCCACACCACCGCCGACGACAACATCTACCACATCATCAACCTGATCAACAAGGACTTTGACTATCTCCCCAGCGAAATCGTGGACAACGCGGCGGACGGGACGAAGAAGTATTTTACTGGCTCCTTCCAGGAGCGGCTGTCCGATATAAACAGCATCCTGGCCCTGGACGGCCAGACCACCGCCACCCTCTACAACAACACCACCACCCAGGCCCTGGTGCTGGAGAACAGCCGGCAGAGCGTGTCCGGTGTGGACCTGAACGACGAGGCGACCAACATGATGGTCTTCCAAAAGTCCTACGCCGCAGCCTGCCAGCTGATGACCACCCTGGATTCCATGCTGGATAAGCTGATTAACGACACCATCAGATAAGGAGGTAAACTAAGATGGGCTTTCGTATAACCACAAACATGATGATGAACTCCTACCGGCACAATCTGATGAACTCCACCAACAAGCTGGCGGACGCCCGGGACAAGGTGCTCACCCAGCGCACCTTCAACAGCTACGCCGAGGACCCGGCGGCCGCCACCCTGTCCTTCCGCCTGCGCCGGGATTTCTGCAAGACCAACAACTACCTGAACAATACCAGTGCCGTTTACAGCAAGTTCAACACCGCCTGGAACAACCTGGCCGGCGTGGTGGAGAACCTCAGCGACGCCACCGCCCGGGTGTCCTCCATCCGGGGCAACAACGGCACCGCCGGCGAGAGCCGCAAGGCTCTGGCTATCGTCCTGCGGGAGACCTCCGAGTCGGTGGTCCACGCCATGAACCAGCAGCTGGGCGATCACTTCATCTTCGCCGGCAACGACGGCTTGAACGTCCCCTTCTCCTGGAAGGGCGAGACCCTGTATTACCGCGGTATCGACGTGAATTCCGGCAAGGTGGAGAAGCCCACAGCCAATGACCCTAAATGGCTGAAGGAACTGGATACCATTAAGCAGAACATGCAAGCCAGCAAGATCATGGGCACAGCTACCGATACAAATGGTGCAATGCAAGATTGGTATGACGGCATAAAGGCTGGTGCACCTATTGCGGCGACGGATAAGGCTCTTGATTGGCTGAATAAGTTTGCAGATGCAGACGTAAAAAGTGGGAAAATGACTGCGGATGAAGCGGCGAAGTGGATTAAGTACTATAAAGACCCAACCACTGGCGTGCCCAAGGATAACAAGGGGAAAGAGCTTAAAGCGCCTGACTGGGCGGATCAAATGGCCAATGTCAGCGAGTGGGACGAGACTGAGACTGCCCAAGTGTGGTATAACTACTACATGGGCATCTCCGATACGAAGCCCGATGATACCAAGTTCCCGGAGCCGACGTGGCTCCAGAATTGCAGAGATAATGCAGATTTGACAGCACTGGGGCTTACGGAAGCTGAAGCGAATGCTTGGCTTTCCTACTACAAGCGTGAGACTAAGGAAAAGCCGCTGCTGGAGCAGAGCCCGACCGTTCAGGGCTGGGGCACTGTGGACCCGAAGGACCCCAAGGCGTTTCCTGAGGGCCTGCCGAAAAAGGCGGACGCGAACTGGACCGACGCGGAAAAGGCCTGGTTTAATTACTACGACGACAAGCGGAACCTGAGCAAGCTGGAGGCCATGGCCAAGGAGGAGCTGTATATCGACCTGGGCATGGGTGCCGAGGAGAGCAGCCCCAACATCCCTGTAAAGGGCTCGTATTTCAACAGCGCCCTCTCGGGTGTGGACTATATCGGTTACGGCACCGACAAGGACGGCGACCCCCAGAACCTGGCCCTCATTATGCGGGAGCTGGCCGACGTCTTTGAAACCTGGGACGAGGACACCCAGAGCTACAACCCGGCGCTGGCCAAGAACTCCGCCGAGGGCCTCACCAGCGGCGAGCTGGAGGCCAAGGCCAACCGCCTTATGGATAAGCTGAAAGCCGCCCAGGAGCACACCACCGAGAAATGGGTGGAGCTGGACGCCAAGTCCGTCTTCCTCCAGACCAACGAGAGCCGTCTGACCACCCAGAAGTCGGACCTCAACGAACAGATTCTGAACGTGGAGCAGGTGGACCTGGCCGACGCCATCACCTCCTTCTCCTGGGAGCAGTACTGCTATAATGCCGCCCTGAAAATCGGCAACCAGCTGCTCAGCCAGTCGCTGATCGACTATATGCGCTGAGAAACGCTGCCGGGCGGCCCTGTGGGGCCGCCCGTCCCGCAATTTTGTGATTTTTCCCGTTAATTGTGTGTATTGGGGTAGGGATGCCCTGCTAAGTATATAGTAGAAGGGAGCGCGCCACACAATGAAACCCTTAATCGAAATCACAACAGTCCCAATTCAAATCGAAATGAAAACCACCAATGCCAGGCTGGAGTACGCCAGGGGCACCGCCGAAATGGAGATCAGCCGGGACAACGGCAACCTCCAGATCAAGAGCCGCCCCATTAAGGTGAACATCGACACCTTCGAGGCGCGGAACTCCCTCTCCCCCACCCTGGCCCGCTACCTGGACCAGAGCGCCAAGAAGGGCCATCAGGCCGCCTATGAGGCCACCGCCACCTACGCCCGCCAGGGCCAGCTGCTGCTCCAGACTCAGGTAGGGGAGGAGCTGGTGACCAAGTTCGCTGAGGAGGCCATGATGAAGGACGTCAAGACCAACGTGGGCATTGACTTCCTCCCCGACCCCGGCCCCGAAATTACCTGGGACCCCGGCGAAATGAACATCCGCTATGAAATGGATAAGCTGGCCATCGACTGGAAGATGGGCGAGGGCAGCTTTGAGTTTACCCCCGGCGACATTGAGTTTACCGTCACCCAGCGGCCCGACGTGGTCATTAAATATGTGGGCGGCCCCATCTACGTGCCCCCCTCCTCCGACCCCAACTACGAGCCGGTGGACGTAAAGGTCTGACAATACCGGGCCTCCCCCTTCCGGGGAGGCCCAAACACTTATCTGCGGGGCAGAGCCCCGAACAGGAGGAACTATGCGTCTGAAAACAAAGTATTTCGGCGAAATCGACTGCCATGAGGAGGACCAGCTCCACTTCCCCGACGGCCTGTTTGGCTTTGAGGAGGAAAAGGCCTTTTTCCTGCTGCCCTTCGAGGGCAGCGACGGCAGCCTGCTGTGCTTCCAGAGCGCGGTCACGCCGGAGCTGGCCTTTGTGGCCATGAATCCCTTCTCCCTCAAGCCGGACTATGCCCCGGTGCTCCCCGCCAGGGAGCTGAAGGCCATGGAGGTGGAGCGCAGCGAGGACCTGTGCTTTTACACCCTGTGCGTGGTGCGCAGCCCGGCGGCCGAGAGCACCGTGAACCTGCGCTGTCCCGTGGCCATCAACGACCACACCCGGCGGGCCGTCCAGGTCATCCTGGAGGACGACAGCTACCACATGCATCACCTTCTGTCGGAGTTCGGGCGGAAGGAGGAGGGGGCGCCATGCTGATTTTACAGCGCAAGGAGGGGGAGTCCCTCCTGATCGGGGACGAAGTGGAGGTCACCGTACTGGCCGTGGAGGCTGGGCGGGTGCGCCTGGCCATCCAGGCTCCCCGCAGCGTTACCATTCTGCGCAGCGAGCTGAAGGTGGCCGCCCAGACCAATCGGGAGGCGGCCGCCGAGGAGGTCTCCCCCCTGGAGCTGCTGGGCGTGCTGAAGGAAAAAAGAGAATAAGTCACAGGGCCATATGTTTAGCAGCGTATGGCCCCTGTTTTTCCCGCTTCCCGGCGGAAGCAGACATTTTTTGGTATAAAAAGGGGCGCTTCGCCCGGGGCAGCCGGGAAGTTTACTGAAATTACCATTGCAATCGGCAGAGATATGGAGTATTCTATAAAATGCTGTAGCCCCGGTCCTTTTCCCGCGTCCAAAAAATGGCTTGGCAGTTTTGTGAAGTGTTGGATAAAATCCACGAAGATAAATTTGACCAATGTCTTGCAATGACCGGAAAAATGCGGTATAATCATCAGTGATTCAGCCGGCCCAGCCGGCAACCGGGCAATACGATGAAGACGGTGTGAAAAGTGGTTGTCCGGGCTTGCGTTTCGGCGCGGCCTGTGGTAAGATTATAAGCACCGTTTTTAACCATTTGATTTTTTTGAGGGAGGGAGCTCCATGTCCAATCTGCTGTATACCAACTCCCAGCTGATGCTGGAGCGGGCCATGAACTTCCAGTGGACCAAGCAGGTCGCCATCAACGACAACATCGTAAACGCCGAGACCCCCAACTACAAAGCGAAGTACGTCACCTTCGAGGAGGCGCTGGACGCCAGCATCCGCACCGCCCTCATGGGGGCGGACAAGCGGCGCATCTCCTCGGTCCGCTCCGCCATCGACCGCTCCCAGGCCATTGTCCATGTGGCTGAGCGGGAGAGCATGCGCATGGACGACAACGGCGTCAACGTCACCGAGCAGGAGACCGAGCTTACCCGCAACACCTACCAGATGCAGTACACCATCGACGCCATCAACAGCAACCAGTCCCTGATCCGCACCATGATCCGGGGCCAGTAACCAGAACGGCAGCACGCGCCGCCCGGCGTGGGAAAGAGCTTTGCCCCCGCCGACGCGTTAAATATATTTGGAGGAGATACATATGGCATTCGTCAGCGCAATTGACACCATCGGCTCCGGCTTCACCGCCCAGCAGCAGAGGCTGGATATCATCTCCGAGAACATCGTGAACATGAACACCACCCGCACCGAGAACGGAGAGGGCCCCTACCGCCGGAAGGTAGTGGTCTTCGAGGCGGACAACGGCGGCACCCGCTTTCGGGATGTGCTGGCCCGCACCCGCAACGGCAGGGGTGGACACTGGAGCACCGAGGCCAAGGACGGCGTCCGGGTGGCGGAGGTGGCGGAGGACCCCTCCGACTTCAAGCTGAAGTACGACCCCGACGACCCTGACGCCAACGAGGACGGCTATGTGGAGCTGCCCAACGTAAACCTGGTGATGGAGATTACAGATGGCATGGCGGCCAGCCAGGCCTTCTCCGCCAACGTAACCGCGTTTAATCTGTTAAAGAGCGTGATCTCCAAGGGACTGGAGATCGGCAAGTAAGACCTTAGCTAGGTCAGGTCGAGTTTTTGCCCAGCGGGCAGGGAGCCCAAGGGCAAGGATTTGGTCTGGCCTGGATTTGCGCTATGGGATACCGCGAATGTCCCCGATTTCAACCGAATTTTGGAGGTTTTTGTCATGGAATTTACACCCATCGCCCCTATCCGCCCCATCATTGACTCCACCGGGACCCAGCAGGCCGGAGGGGCGGAGCGGGCCGGCGCCTCGCTGTTTGCCACCGTGTTCCAGTCGGCCATCGACAACGTCCGGGAGACCGACGCCAAGAAGGTGGATCTGGAGTATAAGCTGGCCACCGGCCAGCTGGACAATCCCGCCGAGCTGACCCTGGCCGCCTCCAATGCCTCCAACGCCGCCCTGCTGCTGATGGAGCTGCGGAACAAGGCGCTGGATGTGTACAATGAGCTGATGCGTGTCTCCCTGTAAGGGACCTTGAGATAACAGTCCGGAGGGATCCAAGTTGCAGAAATTTCAGACAAAGCTGAAAGAGCTTTGGGAAAAGATTAAGGGCTTTTTCCAAAAACTGAATAAGAAGACACGGATCCTGCTGGGCGTGTGCCTGGTTGTGATCCTGGCCGCCGTCATTTTGCTGACGCTGCGGATGAATAAAAAGGAGTACGCCGTCCTTTGTACCGACCTGTCCGCCAACGACATCAGCACCGTGGTCCAGTTCCTGGGCGAAAACGGGGTATCGGACTACAAGATACAAAACGACACCATTCTGGTGCCAGCCGGGCGGGAGACCCAGCTGCAGTTCCAGCTGATGGCCAGCAACCGGGTGAACAACGCCTATCTGTACCCCTACTACACGGACCACTCGGGCGGGATTAACAGCCAGATACAGGATGAACGGGCCTGGCTGATCTCCATCGAGCAGAAGCTGGCCGCGGTGGTCCGCCAGTTTGACGGCGTACAGGATGCCACCGTAAGCATCGCCCCGGGGACCGAGCGGCTCTATGTCCTTCAGGACAGCGCCTCCCCCTCCAGCGCGGCGGTGACAATCACCCCCTATGGCAGCCAGCCGCTGAAAAACGAGGTGGTAGCGGCCATCCGCGACATAGTGAAGCACAGTGTGCAGGAGCTGGCTATCGAGAATGTCAGCATCAAGGATATCTACGGCAACCCCTATTCGGATACCAGCGTGATTTCTCAGTCCAGTGATGCCACGGCCCTGAAGCTGCAGCACGAGGAGCAGATCAGCAACAATGTGCGGCAGCAGGTGTTCGACAACCTGAGCAGCATTTACGGCGAAGATAATGTGAAGGTGAACGTGCTGTGCTCGGTAGAGGTGGCCCGCAAGATCGTAGACAAAACCTATTATGACCAGCCCGATGGTTCTGTGGACGGCGGCGGTCTGATTACCAATGACACGCTGTTCTGGGAGGTTATCCGGGACGGCAGCGAGCCCACCGGCGGCACGGTAGGCACCCCCACCAACTCCAATCTGCCAAACTACCCCGATTTGGAGGACGAACTGAACGGCAACGCCCAGTATGCGGGCGAACAGATCGACCGGGCTCACGCTTTGAATATTACCAAGGAGCAGATGGAGGTGCTGGAGGGCCGGCTGTCCGACCTGCGGGTAATCGTAACGGTCAACCAGAAGTGTGAAAACTCCGGCGCCATGACCATCGACGCCCTGCGGGACCAGGTTTCCACCCTGGCCGGCATCGGAACCACGGCGGACGTGGCCGCCTCCCGGGTCCACGTGACCATCGCGCCCTTCGCGGAGAATACGCCGGCCGGAGCGGACGGCATCAACGGTATCCTGCTGCAAGGCGGCTGGGTGCTGTACGCCGCCATCGGCGGACTGGTACTTTTCCTGATTCTGCTGCTGGTCGTCATCCTGCTGTCCAGACGGAGCAAGAAGCGCCGGCTGGAGCGGCAGAGAGCCCTGGAGGAGGAGATGATGGCGGCCGAGGCGGCAGCCGAGGCAGCGGCCATCATTGCCGCAGCGCCTCCCACCGGCGGCGCCGATATTATGGAGGTCAACACCGAAAAGAGTATGGAGCTGCGTAAGAACGTCCGGCAGTTCGCCCAGAACAACCCGGAGATCGCCGCGCAGATGGTGAAGGCCTGGCTGAAGGGAGAGGAAAGCAGTGGCTGAAGCGATAAAAGTTGAGCTGACCCCCCCACAGAAGGCGGCGGCAGTCATCGTCTCCCTGGGCGCGGATAAGGCCTCCGGCCTGTACCAGTTCATGGAGCCGGAGGAGATTGAGGCCCTCACCCTGGAGGTGGCCCGGCTGGGTATGCTGGACTCGGAGCAGACCGAGGCGGTGCTCACCGAATTTTATCAGAACTGCATGACCAGCAAGGCGGTGACCGAGGGCGGCCTGGAGTACGCCCGCACCGTGCTGGAGAAGGCCTTTGGCAACCAGACCGCTCTGGCCCTGCTGGAGAAGGTGACCAAGTCCCTGAAAAACCGGGAGTTCGCCTTCCTGGACAAGGCGGACGTCAAAGCCCTGTTCTCCGCCCTGCAAAACGAGCGTCCTCAGACCATGGCCCTTGTGCTGTCCTACGTGGACCCGGACAAGGCCGCCGGCGTTATCGAGCAGCTGGAGCCCCGCCGCCAGATTCGGGTGGTGGAGGCCATCGCCACCATGGAGAGCGCCTCCCCCGCCGCCATCAAGACCATCGAGGCGGAGATGGAGCGCAAGTTCTCCAGCATCATCACCCAGTCCAACGTCAAGGTGGGTGGCATCGACTATGTGGCCGGCATCATGAACAATTTGGACCGGTCCAGCGAAAAATCCATCTTCGACGGCCTGTCTGCCCACAATTCCGAGCTGGCCGACGAGATTCGCAAGCGGATGTTCGTCTTCGAGGACATTATCACCATGGACGACCGCTCGGTGCAGCGGTTTGTCCGGGACTGCGATCCCAGAGACCTGGTGCTGGCCCTGAAGACGGCCAACGCCGACGTGGCCAACAAGCTGTTTACCAACATGTCCGCCCGTATGGCCGAAAGCATCCGGGACGACCTGGAGGTTACTACCAATGTCCGCATGAAGGACGTGGAGGATGCCCAGCAGCGCATTGTGGGCGTCATCCGGGATTTGGAGGAACGAAACGAGATTATCATTATGAAGGGCGGAAAGGACGATATCATTGCGTAACATCCTGAAAGGGTTCCTGGAGCCCAAAGCGGAAGCCTACGTCCTGCCCGACGCCAGGGATATCCGCTTCGAGGGGGAGAACTTCGACCTGGGGGAAGAAGGGGAGGAGGAGCTCCCCCAGGAGGCGCTGGACATTACTGTGGGCGGTGAGGCGGAGGAAGAACCGCCCGAGCCGGAGCCGCCCCCCGAACCAAAGAAGGAGACTCCCGTCCACTATGCCCAGCTTCAGGCCGAGCTGATTCTGAATCAGGCCCGGGAGGAGGCGGAGCAGATCCTGGCCCAGGCCCGGCAGCGGGCGGAGGCCGAGCAGGAGGAGATCCGGGCGGGCGCCCGGGACGAGGGCTACCGGGAGGGCTACGCCCAGGGCATCGCCAAGGCTATGGACGACTCGGTCCGGGACCGGGAGGCCACCGCCGCCCGGCTGGAGAAGGAGGTCCAGGCTTTCCTGGAAAAGGCCTCTCTGGCCCGGGAGGAGATGCTGCTTCAGACCCGGGAGGAGCTGCTGGAGCTGTGCCTGTCCATCGCTGAAAAGGTGGTGCGGGTGAGCCTGAAAAGCAGCAGCGAGGTAATCGTCCGCATGATCCAGACCGCCACCGAGCGGATGAAGCGGCAGGAGTGGGTCCATATTTACATCTCCGGCTGCGACGCCCGGCAGCTGGCCCAGATATCCCCCGCCCTCACCAGCACCCTGGGGGCTCTGTCCCAGCACATCAAGGTGGTCCCCATGGGGGATGACGAGATCGGTACCTGCATTGTGGAGACGCCCGAGGAGATCGCGGACGCCAGCGTGTCCACCCAGATGTCCAACATCCGGGATGTGCTCCACGACCAGATGGGGGCCTACTGGCCGCCCCAGGAGGAGATTTAGGACGTGTTTCGAGAGCTGATCCCCTCGGTCCGTTCCGCCGAGACGGTGGGCCGGACGGGGAAAATCGAGAATATCGTGGGCATGTCCATCGAGGCCTCCGGAGGCCGGGCCGCCATAGGCGACATCTGCCGTATCTACTCCAACGAGTCCGGCGGCCAGATACCCGCCGAAGTAGTCGGCTTTAAAAACGACCACATCCTTCTCATGCCCTACGCCAACATGAGCGGGATTTCCGCGGGCAACTTTGTCCGCAACACCGGCAAACGCCTGACCCTTCCGGTGGGGCCCTTTCTGCGGGGGCGGGTGATCAACGCGCTGGGCCAGCCCATCGACGGGCTGGAGCCCTTCCAGCGGGGGGACACCTTCTCTGTGGACAGCACCTACATAAACCCCATGGCCCGCCCCCCCATCCGGGAACGGATGGAGTTCGGCATCAAGGCCATCGACAGCCTGCTCACCATCGGCAAGGGCCAGCGTATCGGCATCTTCGCCGGCTCGGGCGTGGGCAAGTCCACCCTGATGGGCATGATTGCCAAAAACGTGAAGGCCGACATTAATGTCATCGCCCTGGTGGGCGAGCGCGGCCGGGAGGTTCTGGAGTTCATGCAGAAGGACCTGGGGGAGGAGGGGATGCGCCGCTCCGTGCTGGTGGTTGCCACCAGCGACCAGCCCGCCATGCTGCGGATGAAATGCCCCAGCGTTGCCACCAGCATCGCCGAGTACTTCAGCGGCCAGGGCTACGATGTCCTGCTGATGATGGACTCCCTCACCCGCTTCGCCATGGCCCAGCGCGAGATCGGCTTGGCTATCGGGGAGCCGCCGGTGGCCAGAGGCTACACCCCCTCCATGTACGCGGAGATGCCCAAGCTGCTGGAGCGTAGCGGAAACTTTGAAAAAGGTTCTATTACCGGCGTCTACACCGTATTGGTAGAGGGCGACGACACCAACGAGCCCATTGCCGACACGGTCCGGGGTATCCTGGATGGACACATCGTCCTCTCCCGGGCTCTGGCCAACGCCAACCACTTCCCCGCTATCGACGTGGGGGCCAGCATCTCCCGTCTGATGGCCGAGATCGTCTCGCCGGAGCACCGGCAGCTGGCCGGCCAGCTGCGGGACATCATGGGCGTCTACGAAAAGAACGCCGACCTGGTGTCCATCGGCGCCTACAAAGCGGGCACCAACCCCAAGCTGGACCATGCCCTGTCGAAAATCGACGGCATCAATCAGTTTTTGATGCAGGGGACTGACGAGGCCTTTTCCCATGAGGAGAGTTTGGAACAGCTGCGGCGTATTCTGAGATAGAGCAAGCGGTAAGAGCGGCCCGGGGCCGCCCCTGCCGGAACAATTAACCAAAGGAGCGATTTAACAGATGAAGAAGTTCCGCTTCTCACTGGAAACCGTTTTGGACTATAAGCAGCAGGCGCTGGACGCCATCCGGGCGGAGCATGGGGCCATCCTGGCCCGGGTCCGAGCCCAGGAGCAGGTCATTGAGGACCTGGAGGCGGAGCACCGCCAGGCGGACGGGGAGTTCACCCGGCGCAAGCTGGAGGGCATCAACATTGTGGATGCCATGAGCTACGAGGCCTACCTCCGCTCGCTGGAGCGCAAGTTACACGAGGAGTACTACAAGCTGGAAAAGCTGCGCCGCATGGAGGAGCAGAAGCGCACCCAGGTGGTGGAGGCCCGAAAGGAGACGGCCACCATCGAGAAGCTGCGGGAGCATAAGCTGGAGGACTACCGCAAGGCGGAGCAGAAGGACGAGGAGCAGCGCATTGAGGAGTTTGTCTCCACCACCCGCGCCATGGCGGCGATGGGTATTTAACAGGTGAGTTACACTTTTTAAGTGTTTCTCTATATAATGGGTCACAGGAAGGAGGTGAACGCAATGAGCACGCCGCTTTCATTCTGTGGCATCAGCGCACGGTATGGGCAGATGCCCGCCCCTCAGAAAAGCATTGAGGAGCAGACCGGCTGGAACCCCAGACAGCTCTTTTTGAACTACCTGCAAAAGGTCCGGGAACAGCGGGAAAAGGAGGCCGAATACGCCGAGGAGGATGCCCTGATGGCCATGATCGACGCCATGAACGCCTCGGAGGAGGATAAGGCGTCCGGCAAGACGGAGCAGACCCTGGCCGAATCCCTGGCAAACGCCGGCAAGGCCATCACGGAGCAGGCCGAGGAAATCATGGAGGACGGCACCAAGCGGGTAGGATGGGTGGACCCCACCCAAACCCTGACCGTTCAGGCCCTGCTCTCCTGCTTGGGCGACCGGTTCAACTTTGAACAGGTTGACCAGGTGGAGGAGAACAACCGCGAGGACCAGGAGGACCAGGAGGACAACGAGAAACGTCTGGAAGTCACAGAAGCGCAAAACCCCAGCGAAACCAGTGATCCCACTCAAATCGGAAAGGAGGTGTAAAAGAGATGAATGTTACAGACCAGTGGATGCTGGAACGGATGCAGCAGATGGCCGCCAACATGGCCGCTTCCCTGCCCCAGGTGGGTCAGAGCACCGACACGTCCAAGCCTGAGAAGGGCGACAGCTTTAAGGACCTGATGGACAAGGCCAAGGACACCAAGGTGGAGGCCCCTAAGAAGGACAGTGCCGTAAAGAAGAACGATGCCGCCCAGAAGACGGAGCAGTCCCAGACCACCAAGATTCCGGTAAAAACCGACGGCAAAACCGTGATGCTGACCGCTGAGGAGGCCGCTATGGTGGCAGCCGGCTACGCAGCCCTCTCTCCGGTGATGGAGGACGGGACTGTATGGCTTGCGGTATTTGTAGGAGAAGGCAGCGCACAGAACAACCCCCTGGTGGACCGAATCCTGCTTGGTGAGGAAAACATCGTTGCCAACCGGGACTTTTCGGCGATTTTTGTGGATGAGTGGGTGGTGGAACCCACACCGGAGCTGAAAACCGCTCTGGAGCAACTGCTTCAAAAGACCGGCGATCCCCGCTCTGCGGAGAGCATCCTCAGCGGACTGGAGGAAAAATCCCAGGATATGCAGCCCAAGATGGGGAGCGTGGTCGCCATGCCTGAGACCGAACAGACCGATGACGAGGACATGACGGACCTGAGCGGCGAGGTAGAAACCGCCCAGCCCCTGTTTAAGGACGTGAAGGCCGCTCCCGTGAAGGTAGGCGAGAACTTCCAGCTGGACACCCAGGAGCCCGACATGGAGGCAAATCTGGCCGACACCATCCGCTTCGCCGCCCAGCAGGGCCTGAAGCAGATCGAGATCAAGCTGAGTCCCGAGAACCTCGGCAGCCTCACCGTGAAGCTGACGCAGGCCACCGACGGCACCTTGCAGGTGGTGCTCCACACGGCCAACGCCAAGGCGGCCAACCTGCTGAACCAGCATCTGGACAACCTGAACGCGGCCCTCCAGGGCTACAGCCAGAACAGCGAGGTCCGGGTGGAGGTCCAGCGCGGCGAGGACAGCCAGCAGGCCCAGCAGCAGCAGACCAACCCCGACGGCCACAACCAACAGCGGCAACAGCAGGAACACCGGCAGGAGGAACAGCACGACGGCGACTTCATGCAGAAGCTCCGCCTGGGACTGTTCGGCCTGGACGACACAATTTAATCAGGAGGTGAACCGAATATGGCAGATTCCATGATTCAAAGCGGGCGGGATATCGCAAGCCGCTATTCCACCTACGCCACCACCGGCGACCGGGATATCTACACCAACCCCGCGGACGTGGAGAAGGAAAACGCACTTTATAAGGACAAGGGCACCCTCTCCTTTACCGACATGCTGGGCCTGATGGTTACCCAGTTCCAGAACCAGACCATCGACAACCAGGCCAGCACCACCGACATGATGAACCAGCTGGTGCAGATGACCACCATGCAGGCCATGACCGACATGACCACACAGATCAAGGAGCTGACCCTGGCCAACGTGATGTCCTACGCCGCCTCTCTGGTGGGACAGACGGTTACCATCGGCGTGTGGAACGAGGAGACCAAGCAGCTGGAGGACTTCGAGGGCGTGGTGGAAGGCACCGGCACCTACAACGGCCAGCAGGTTATCTTTGTAAACGGCAAGAGCTACTACCTGAGCGACATCATGGCCGTGGGCAAGCTGCCTCCCAAGGTGGAGGAGACACCCGGCGAGGATGAGGACAACAACACCGACGGCACTGACACCGAAAACAACACCGACGGAACCAACAACAACACCGACGGAACCAACAACAACACCGACGGAACCAACACCGACAACAATACCGACACCGAGGGCGGAGACAATTCCGGTGCGAGTGGCGGCGCGGCAGGCTGAGTACCAGGGCCGGGAGGGAGTCCGGCCACAGTAAGCGGACAGGAGGTCCGCGAAGAAAGTTGAGGAAGCGATATGGCAGAACGCATCAATTCCATCCAGGGTGTGTCCCCGGTGGAGCGCGTCCAACGGGTCAGCCAGCTCAACCGGGCGGCATCCGGACAGTTTGGCGCTCTGCTGAACCAGGAGCTGAAAGTCGCGGAGCCTGCGATTTCCTTCTCCAAGCACGCCCAAAGCCGGGCGGCAGAGCGGGGCATCCAGGTGGACGACACCCTGATGGGGCAGCTGGCCGATTCGGTCGAGCGGGCCCAGGCCAAGGGGGCCACCAACATCCTGGCCTTCGACGCAACCCGTGCCTTCATCATCAATGTCCCCCACGGGCGGGTGATTACCACCATGTCCCAGGAGGAGATGGAGGAAAACATCTTCACAAATATCGACGGCGCTGTACTGCTGAAATAGGCAAGAGCAGGACCTTTTATGGATGCTTTGGTCCCCTGCCCGACTGACAGGGGACCGGCAGCGCAACAGAAAGGAAGTAATTTAGCGATATGACAGGCGCAATGTACGCCGCCATTGGCGGCCTGAAAGCTCACATGACCAAGCTGAATGTAATCGGCAACAACGTGGCCAACGTGAACACCGTCGGTTACAAGGCCCAGCGCATGACCTTCCGGGAGTCCATTTACACCACCAGTAAATCAGGCTCCAACGGCGGCGTGACTATGGGCGGTAATAACCCCTCCCAAATCGGCTACGGCTGCTCGGTGGGCTCCATCGACCTGAACATGAGCCCCTCCACCTACTCCCCCACCGGCGTGGGCCTGGACTGCATGCTTACCGGCGAAGGCTTCTTTATGGTGGGCGATAAGATTAACTACGTGCGGGATGAAACCGACCCCGATAACCCCATAACAACAGGTCACGGAATCAAGAGCGCCAGCGATCTGACCGAGCCCTACCTGACCCGCGTGGGCGACTTCTGGGTGGACGCCGACGGCTATATCTGTAACCGTGACAACAAGGTGCTCTACGGCTTTGCCCGGGTGCAGAACCCCAACTATAACCCCAATCCGACAAAGGACGATCTTGAAGCTGCGAAGACTAAGGGAATAGATATTGAGAGTGCTACGATTATCAGCACTGAGTTGGTCCCTCTGCGTATCCCCCTCTCTGCAGCTGCTCCGACTAAGGACAATGGAGGTATCGTTACAAAGACGGTTGATGGCAAGGATGTCGATGTGAACCTCTGGGAGGAGGGCGACCCCGTTTATCCTTTCCTGAACGCAAGCGGTGAGAACCGGTATGCCTCTTATAAGGATGGAGCGAAGAACCCTGAGGATACTGCTAATAAAGCACCGCTTAACAGCACCCAGATTGCAGTTGCCCAGAATACCAATGAGAACCGCGTTTCTGACGAGATGCCGGTGCAGCTGAAAAGTATGGCTATCGGTCCCGACGGCTCTATCACCGGCACCTGCGAAGGCAAGACTGTGGTCATCGGCTACGTGGCCATCGCCAGCGCCGACAGCCCCGACGGCGTGACCCACATGGATGGCTCCTATTACAAGGCCATGGGCGGTGCGGGTAATCTGCGTGTTGCGGCTCTGGTGGACCTGCCCACTTCGTATCTGGGCAATCAGAAGGTGCCCGAGAACGATACAGATCCCCAGCCCGTGGCTGCGGACAGAATCCTCTCGGATTCCAAAAACTCCATCAAGAACGGCGGTCTGGAGGCCTCCAGCACCGACGTGGCCAACGAGTTTGCCGAAATGATTACCACCCAGCGCGGCTATCAGGCCAACACCCGCATCATCACCGTCACCGACCAGATGCTGGAAGAACTGGTGAACATGAAGCGGTAAGCTTAGCAGTTTTTTAAGGTGAGCGAACAAGGCCCCCTTGCAAAAGGGGGCTGGCACCGCCGAAAGGCGGTGACTGGGGGATTCCGTCCGCACGGAATAGCTCCGATAAACGGAATCCCCCCGCCACCGGGCTTTGCCCGGCGGCCCTCCCCCCTTTGGCAAGGGGGGCTTGCGAGGGAAAACGCCCGCCCAGCGGGCAAGGAGAGGAAAGGAAGGTTTGTCATGATCCAACTGACGAAACGAAATGGAGAACGGTTTTTAGTCAACCACACCCAGATTGAGAGTATCGAAATGATTCCCGAGTCCAAAATCGTCATGATGAATCGTGACTATTTCATCGTGCGCGAGGACCCCGACACCATCATCAAGCGCATCGCGGAGTACACCGCCAAGGTGCAGGACGTACACCGCGCGCTGACCGTCGTGGACCGGCGCTGAAAAGCGCCGGCCGCGGGGCGTGTTTGACAGGCGTCAAGCCTGAAGCGCGGGGGGCGGTGTGCCCGGAGAGACCCGACGCCTTTCAAATGCGCCCTGAGAGAAATAAAATACGCCCCCAGCGGGGGAGAGGAGCGGACCTATGAATATCACCTATATCATTGGTACTGTAGCTGCTTTTGCGGTCATGATTATCGGTATGATGCAGGGCGGATCGGGCGGCTTTATCACTGTAAGCCAGCTGGGGAACTTTATTGACCCGGCCAGTGTGTTTATCGTCATCGGCTGTACCTTCGCCGTGCTTATCGCCAGCTTCCCCATCAGCGCCCTGACCGCCGTGCCCAAGCACTTCGCGGTTATCATGAACGCCAAGCGGTATGACCCCATGGCCATCATCGACAAGCTGGTGGAGCTGGCCCAGATTGCCCGGAAAAGCGGCCTGCTGGCCCTGGAGGAAAAGGGCAACCAGGAGAGCGATCCCTTCTTTAAGCAGTGTATCATGCTGATTGTGGACAACAACGACGCCGACCAGGCCAAAGAGATCATGATGAACGACATCGAGCAGTCGGTGGCCCGCCACGAGGACGGCGCGGGCATGTATGACAAGGCCGGTGCCGTGGCTCCCGCCTTCGGCATGGTGGGTACGCTGGTTGGTCTGATTAACATGCTGAAGGCCATGGACGTGGAGAGCGGCGGCGGCGACCTGGGTCCCGCCATGGCTACCGCTCTGGTTACCACCCTGTATGGCTGCGTGCTGGCCCATATGATCTTTGGCCCCATCGCCACCCAGCTCCGCCGCCGTGACGAGGAGGAGACCCTGTGCAAGCTTATCATCGTGGAGGGCATCATGTCCATCCAGTCCGGCGCAAACCCCAAGTTCCTCCGGGAGAAGCTGCTCACCTTCATGGGTCAGAAGCAGCGCAGTGAGGAAGGCGGCAAGAAGGGCAAGCAGGGCGGCGAATAAGCCCTCCCATGTATGAACTGAGGTGAAACCATGGCAAGCATCAAAAAGAAAAGCGGAGGCGGCGGAGGCGGCGCCAACTGGATGGACACCTACGGCGACATGGTGACCCTGCTGCTGTGCTTCTTCGTTCTGCTGTATTCCATCTCCACCATTGAGCAGGATAAGTGGATGATTTTTGTCAAGAGCTTTAACCGGGATGCAATAGATGAGATAGAGCCTGTCAACCCCGGCCCGATGGATGTCAGCGACGGCTCGGGAGGTACAAACAACCCCGTTCCCGACGACAACAACGAGGTGGACGAGGCCCTGGAACAGCTCTACGACTTCCTGGTGGAGTATCAGGCGAGCTCGGCCGCTGCGGCGGAAAACGTATCCGTCAGCAAGGGCGACGGCTATGTGTTTATCTCCTTTAATGACTCCGTCTTTTTCGACGGCAACAGCTCCGTCCTCCGGCCGGACGGCAAGGCGGTTCTGGACACCATCATCCCCGCCCTGGTGGAGGCCAGCCCCTACATTGACGAGCTGAAGGTGCTGGGCCACACCGCCCAGATGTACGCCGACCGGCCCAACCCCAATGTTGCCGGCGACCGCCACTTGGCCTCTGACCGCGCCACCGAGGTAATTATTTACCTCCAGAACCATATCCCCCACGAGACCCTGCACCACGGCCGTCTGGTTGTGGAAAGCTTCGGCCAGTGGCGGAACATCGCCCCCAACGACGTGGAGGCCAACCGGGCCAAGAACCGCCGCGTGGAGCTGGTCATCAGCGGCCGGGACCTGGAGGAGAAGATGAACAACGAGTTTGACAGCTACTTTGGCATTTATGGCACCCCGGACCAGAGCGGCACCGTCCCCAGCTACACCACCAGCGATTAAACCGGATTGGATTCTCCGCCCCTCCGGGGCAGGAGGGAGCATTTTCTAAAATGAGGGAACAATATGGCTGAAGTCTTATCGCAAAGTCAGATAGACGCCCTGTTGAATGCGGCCAGAAGCGGAGAACTGGACGTAGACAAGCCGGCGGAGAAATCTGAGGAGAAAAAATATCGTAAATATGACTTTTACAGCCCGCGCAAGTTCACCAAAGACAGGCTGAAGATGCTCAACAGCATCTTTGAGAGCTATGCCCGGGTGATCAACTCCAGGATCAACGCCCTTCTCCACGCCACCTGCGAGATCGACGTGGACAGCGTGGAGGAGCAGCGGTACTATGAGTTTTCCAACGCTCTGACCGAGAGCGACGTTGTGGCGCTGGCGGAGATTGACCAGGAGAAGCTTCAGGGGGACGACCCCATTCTGGTGCACATGGACACGCCGGTGGTGCTGTCAATGCTGGACCGGATGATGGGCGGCGAGGGCGACCCGGACCCCACCGTGCCCAACGACTACAAGCTCACCGACCTGGAGCTGAACATGTACGACGACCTGATCGCCGACCTGATTCCCATTCTGGGCGGCAGCTGGGAGAACTACATGACACTCCACTTCTCCTATGTCCGCACCGAGGTGAATCCCACCCTGGTCCAGCTCATTGGCTACGACGAGACGGTGGTGATTGTGGGGTTGAACATCAAGTTTCCCAACTGCACGGGCCGAATGAGCCTATGCCTGCCCGGCGAGATGCTGACCAACGTGTTTACCGAGATCAGCAAGAGCACCAGCCGCCGCACCACCGGCGAAGACAAGTCCGAGGAAATCTTCGACTCCCTGCGGGAGTCCGAGCTGGAGATTGTGGCCGAGCTGGCCAGAACCCGGATCTTACTCAGCGACCTGTATCACCTGAACGTAGGCGACGTGGTAGACATCAAGCGGCCTAAAGACTCCCCCGTCTTCCTGAACATCGGCGGCCGAAGGTGGTTTGACGGCAAAATGGGCACCAGCAACAAGCAGGTGGCCGTGAAAATCGGAGAGACCTACATTAAAATGTAGGCTAAAAGGAGCGAATCTGGATGGAAGATACTATTTTTAGCCCGATGGTAATTGACGCCATCGGGGAGATCATGAATATCAGCCTGGGCTCCTCCGCCACCGCGGCCTCCAACATGCTGGACCACCGGGTGGACATCACAACGCCCAGGGTGAGCGTGGTCAACGCGGAGGACTTCGCGCTTGGCAGGATCGAACCGGCGGTAGGTGTGGAGATCAAGTATGTCTGCGGCCTGGAGGGCAGCAACATCATGCTGCTCAAGCGCAGCGACGTGAAAGCCATCGTGGATATTCTGATGGGCACCGAGACCCTGGACGAGGAGTTTGAGCTCAACGAGCTGTCCATTAGCGCGGTGTGTGAGGTTATGAACCAGATGATGGGCTCCTCCGCCACCGCCCTGTCCGACCTGCTGGGCCGGATGGTGAACATCTCCACCCCCGAGTCCTTTGAACTGGACGATTTGGACAAGGTGAAGGAGGAGCATTTCCCCGTCACCCACGGCCCCGTGGTGGTGGTCCGGTTCAATCTGACCATCGAGGACGTGCTGGACAGTGAGTTCATGAACGTCATGTCGGTGGAGCTGGCCCAGGAGCTGGTTTCCGGCTTCGGCCTGGACGAGTCGGCCCTGGATTCGGCTCCCGCCCCGGCACCCGCCCCCGCCCCGGCTCCCGCCGGCGGAGGGGCCACCATGAGCCAGGAGGAGATCGAGCGGATGATGGCCGGCGGCGCAGCCGCCCCGGCCGCCCCCCCCGCCGCTCCGGCCCCCCCCGCCGCTCCGGCTGCCCCGGCCGCTCCGGCTGCCCCCGCCGCCCCGGCGGCGGCGCCCTCCTCGCCTCCGGCTATGCCCCCGGCAGGGGAGATGCCCGGCTACCCGGGCTACCCCCCCTACGGCCAGTACCCCTACCCCTATCCGCCCTACCCCATGTACCCACCTCAGCAGCCCCCCGCGCCGCCGGACCCCAAGGTCATCAATGCGCAGCCTAACCGCATGAAGGAGCTGGCCGCCGAGGCCCAGCTGAATCAGGAGCAGAAGGACAATCTGGACCTGATCCTATCCGTTCCCCTGGAGGTGGCGGTGGAGATCGGCCGGACCCGCCGGAAGATTCAGGATATCCTCTCCTTCTCCAAGGGCTCGCTGGTGGTGCTGGACAAACTGGCCGGCGACCAGGTGGACCTGCTGGTGAACGGGCAGTGCGTGGCCAAGGGCGACGTGGTGGTTATCGACGACAACTTCGGCATCCGCATCACCGAGATTCTGCAAAAGCCCGATATCAACGTGCTGACCCAGGGCTGAGCCCTTTAAACATACAGAAGTATACATCAACTATTTTTGAAAAGGATGGTTAACTATGGCTAAGATTCTTACAGTCGATGACGCTGCCTTCATGCGCAAGGTCATCAAGGACACTCTGAGCAAGGCCGGCTATACCGAGATTTTCGAGGCCGAGGACGGCGCGATGGCGGTAGAGAAGTACAACGAGATCAAGCCCGACCTGGTGCTCATGGACATCACCATGCCCAACATGGACGGCTTGGAGGCCCTGAAGGCCATCCGCGCCGCCGACGCCAACGCCAATGTGGTCATGTGCTCGGCCATGGGCCAGGAGACAATGGTGATTGACGCCATCCGCTCCGGGGCCAAGGACTTTATCGTCAAGCCCTTCAAGCCCGAGCGCGTGCTGAAGACTGTCACCTCCATCGTAGGCGAGCCCTGATGGAATACTGGTCCCAGGTCCTCTCTGTGCTCAGCCTGCTGGCCATTATCCTGCTGGTGCTGGCAGGCGCCTGGGTCTTCACCCGCTGGGCGGGACAGAATCTGGGGGGCGGATTTCTCGCCGCAGGCCGCGGCGGCCGCCTCCAGGTGCTGGACCGGGCCACAGTGGGCCGGGACCAGAGCGTGCTGGTGGTTAAAGCCGGCCAGCGATACCTGCTGCTGGGCAGCACGCCCGCGGGGCTCACCCTGCTGGCCGAGCTGACCCGGGCGGAGGGGGAGTGCTGGGAAGCGCCCACACCGCCGGATGGGCCGGAGCAGAGACGGCCCGCCGACTTCCGCGCCCTGATGCAGCGGCTGAGAGAGAAGAAATAATCCGAAGTGCCGGTGAAGAATCGAGGTGAGGAAGGATGCCGACCGACGCGCTGATCAATGTAAATGGGGAAAGTGTGCAGACACTGGAAATTCTGTTTCTGACCACCGTCCTGATGCTCCTGCCCTCGCTGATCATCATGATGACCTCCTTCACCCGGTATGTGGTGGTCTTCTCCTTCCTGCGCAACGCCATGGGCACCCAGCAGACCCCGCCCAACATGGTGCTGGTGGGTATGGCCCTGATTCTGACCCTTTTTACCATGAGCCCCACCCTGTCCGCCGTCAACGAGGAGGCTTTCGCCCCCTATCAGGCGGAGGAAATTACCCAGCAGGAATTTTTCCAGCGGGCACAGGCGCCGTTTAAACGGTTTATGAGCAGCTGGACGGAGCCGCAAAGCCTGGAGCTGTACTGCGGGATGGCCGGGGAGCCCCTTCCGGCAACGGAAGAGGAGGCTGTGGAGCTGCCGCTTATGGTGATTATCCCCGCCTTTGTCACCAGTGAGCTGAAGCACGCGTTTACCCTGGGCTTCCTGCTGTATATCCCCTTTATGCTCATCGACATGGTGGTGGCCTCCACCCTCATGTCCATGGGTATGGTCATGCTCCCGCCTTCTATGATCTCCACCCCCTTTAAGCTGTTGCTGTTTATCCTGCTGGACGGGTGGCAGCTGCTGTTCAAGACGCTGGTGCAGGGCTTCGGCCTTGGGTAAGGAGGGGACATGGACACAAGCTTAGTTACCCAAATCCTGCGGGAGGGCATCTGGGTCGCCATCAAGCTGGGCGGCCCCATGCTGGTGCTGAGTATGGTGGTGGGCGTGCTCATTGCCATCTTCCAGGCCGTTACCCAGATTCACGAGCAGACCCTGGGCTTCATCCTCAAGCTGATTGTGGTGATTCTGGTTCTCCTTGTGGGAGGAGGCTGGATGATGGAGACCCTTCTGGACTATACCCATCGGATTTTTGAGCTGATGGGTACGCGCTAGGGGGCTCCTATGGACTGGAATTCCCTCACCCTCTTTCTGATGATTACCGGCCGCATGACTGGCTTCGTGGTGTTTAACCCCCTGCTGGGGCGGCGGGGCGTGCCCAATCTGATCAAGGCGGGCTTTGTACTGCTGCTGTCCCTGTGCGTCTTTTCTATGACGGCCCAGCAGCTCCAGATGCCGGCCACCCTGCTGGGACTGGCCTTCACCTTCCTGATGGAGCTGTTCCTGGGCTATGTGCTGGGGCTGATTGTCAACCTGTTCTTCTATATCCCCCTGATGGCGGGCTCCGTGATTGACATGCAGATGGGCCTGTCCATGGCCTCCACCTACGACCCGGCCTCGGGTATCCAGGTGACGGCCACCTCCACCGCCCTCAATGTGCTGATGTCCCTGCTGTTCTTCGTGGCCAACGGCCACCACACATTGATCCGCATTTTTGCCACCTCCAACCTGGCGGTCCCCTTCGGACAGGTGGCGCTGGGGGACGGCTTCTATGGAGCCATGATCCAGATTTTTATTGACTGCACCCTTCTGGGTGTCAAGCTGTGTATGCCGGTGCTGGCAGCGGAGCTGATGGGCCAGGTGGGCATGGGCATCCTGATGAAGGTCATTCCCCAGATCAACGTGTTCGCCATCAACATCGAGCTGAAGGTGATTGTGGGTCTGGTGATGGTGATGCTTCTGATGAATCCCTTCAGCGACTTCCTGCTGAATGCCGAGGCCGAGATGCTTCTCACCCTCCAGCGGATCCTGCCCCTCATGTCAGGTTGAAGGCGCACCCACAATTTGGCTGACAAAGGGGGGATCACTCCGTGGCCGGCGACTCCAAAACCGAAAAGGCAACACCCAAAAAGCGGCGAGACGAACGAAAAAAAGGTAACGTCCTTATGAGCAAGGACGCCGTCGCCGTCGCCACCCTCATCGGCAGTCTGTTTATGATTCAGATGATGGGCGGCGTGATTCTGCAACAGGTCAAGGACCTGCTGCATCTGTGCTTCTACTACATGGCCAACGGCTCCCCGGGGATGCTTTCCGGCCTGATTGGAGAGCTGTTTAAAACGGCGGCTCTGTCCTTTGTGGTCATGGCCGGCCCCTTCCTGGCGGTAACGGCCCTGCTGGCCGTCGGCGTCACCTTCTTTCAGACCAAGATGCTGGTGGCCGGCGAATCCATCAAGCCGAAATTCAACCGGATCAGCCCACTTCAGGGCTTCAAACGGCTGTTTTCCCTGCGCAGCATCATCGAGGCTGTGAAGGGCATCCTGAAAATCACCATTTTGCTCTTTCTGATCTACAACTACTTCAGCAACGTGGCGATCAGCTTCAGCCGGTTTTTAAACATGGGCCTGTGGCAGTCCTGTTCCATCCTCTTTCAGGATATCGTCACACTGGTCCTACAAATCGCGGTGGCCTTCACCGCCCTGGCCTTCTTCGACTATCTCTACCAGTGGTGGGACTACGAGCGCCAGCTGAAAATGTCGAAGCAGGAGATTAAAGAGGAGTATAAGCAGACCGAGGGCGACCCCCAGGTCAAAGGCAAGATCAAGCAGATCCAGCGCCAGCGGGCCCAGCAGCGCATGATGCAGCAGGTGCCCGGGGCCGACGTGGTCATCCGTAACCCCACCCACTTCGCCGTTGCCCTGCGCTACCATGAGCAGGAGGACAACGCCCCGGTGGTAGTGGCCAAGGGCGTGGATGAACTGGCTCTGCGCATTGTGAAGGTGGCCGAGGAGAGCGGCGTCTCCGTGGTGGAGAATGTCCCCCTGGCCCGGGCGCTCTACGCCTCTACAAAGCTGGATCGGGAGATCCCGCCCGACCTCTACGGCCCGGTGGCTGAGGTGCTGGTCTACGTCCTCAAGCTGGACCAGGAGGTCCGATAGGTTCGAGAATAAGGCCCTTCGGGGCGTTTTGATAGTGTTTCAGGAAAGGATGACACCATGCGGCGTATTTTTCAAAACAGCATAGCGCTTATGGTAGTGGTCATCGTCATGTTCCTGATTATTCCCGTGCATGAGAGCTTGCTTGATATTCTGATTATTATTAACATCTCTCTGTCCATCGTGATTTTGATGGTGACGATGACCATTTCCGAGGCGCTGGAATTTTCCATTTTCCCGTCCCTGTTGCTGATTACCACCCTGTTCCGGCTGGGCCTGAACGTGTCCACCACCCGGTCCATTCTGCGCTACGACGGCAGCGGCGAGGTGGGCACGGCGGTGATACGTACCTTTGGCCAGCTTATTACCCAAGGAAATATCGTGCTGGGCATCATCATCTTCTTTATCATCGTGCTGGTGCAGTTTATCGTCATCACCAAGGGAGCCGAGCGCGTGGCCGAGGTGGCCGCCCGCTTCACTCTGGACGCCATGCCTGGCAAGCAGATGGCCATTGATGCCGACCTGTCCTCCGGCCTGATTAACGAGCAGCAGGCCCGGGAGCGCCGGGGCAAAATCCAGCGGGAGGCCGACTTCTACGGCGCTATGGACGGCGCCACCAAGATTGTCAAGGGCGACGCCACCATGTCCCTGATTATCACCGCTATCAACCTGATCGGCGGCATCATCATCGGCTCCATGAACGGCGTGGGCGACTTGGGCACCGTGGCCCAGACCTACTCCATCGCCACCATCGGCGACGGCCTGGTCTCCCAGCTGCCCTCCATTATGATCTCCACCGCCACCGGCATGATCGTCACCCGGTCGGTGTCCGACGGCAGCCTGAACAGCGACGTAATCCAGCAGTTCGCCCGGCAGCCCCGGGCCATCCTCACCGCAGGCGCGGTGCTGGTCGTCCTGGGCCTGATCCCCGGCACCCCCACCCTCCCCCTGCTGGTGGTGGGCGTGGCGCTGGCCGTGCTGGGCTACCTGATGAGCGGGCGGATGGAGCGCAAGGAAGCCGCCGAGCTGGTCCAGCCGGAGGCCCCGGCCGAGGCCGACATGACCATGGCCCCCAGCGAAACCGACTACTACAAGGACATCAACAACGTCTATGGGCTGCTCACCGTGGACCCCATCGAGATGGAGTTCGGCTACAGCCTGATACCTCTGGTGGACGAGAACAGCGGCGGCAAGCTGATCAGCCGTATCGTAATCTTCCGCCGCCAGTACGCCCAGGAAATGGGCTTCGTAATTCCCTCCATCCGCCTCCACGACTCCTCCGCGCTGGGTACCAACCAGTATGTGGTGAAGATCAAGGGGGAGGAGGTGGCCCGGGGAGAGATTCTGGTGGACTACTACCTGGCCCTGGAGCCCGTCAGCCCCGCCGGCGAGATCGACGGCATCGAGACCATCGAGCCCGCCTACGGCATCCCCTCCCGCTGGATTCTGCCCGAGAACAAGGAGATGGCCGAGATTTACGGCTATACCGTCATTGACCCCCTGTCCGTCATGCAGACCCACCTGAGCGAGGTGGTCCGGCGCCATGCCTACGAGCTTCTGGGCCGGGCGGAGGTGATGCAGCTGGTGGAGAACCTGAAAAAGACCGCCCCCGAGCTGGTGGAGGAGGCCATCCCCAATGTGCTGTCCTACGCCAACCTGGAGCGCATCCTCCGGGGTCTGCTGAAGGAGGGGGTCCCCGTCCGGGACCTGGCCACCATTCTGGAGACCGCCGTGGACTCCCTGGTTACCACCAAGGATATGGATATGGTGTGCGAGAATATCCGCGTGGCCCTCAGCCGCACCATCACCCGCCGCTTCTGCGAGCATGGCCAGCTCCGGGTGGTCACGCTGGACGCCGAGGTGGAGAAGCGGGTCATCTCCTCCCTGAGCAAGAACGAGCAGGGCATCTACCTGGCCATGGGCCCCGATCTGATGCAGTCCATCGTCACCCAGCTGGCCGACTACCTGAAAAAATTCAGCGACCTGTCTCAGACCCCCATTGTCCTTACCAGCCAGGTCATCCGGGTTTATCTCAGCCGGATGCTGTCCCAGTTCTATCCCGGGGTCTATGTGCTCTCCTTTAACGAGATTACCAGCGATGTGCAGATACAGTCCCTGGGGAACATCACACTGGATACCGCCCAGACCCGGCCGGAACGAAAGGCGGCCGCGGTATGACCGGGGAAAAGCTGACCTGGAGCCAGGAGGAGCTGGACGCCCTCACCACCGAGGAGCTGTTTCAGACCTACAAGCGCACCGGGAGCGAAGAGCTGAAGTGGCCCCTGGTGATGCGCTACATGGGGCTGGTCAAGACCATTGCCCTCCAGGTGAGAGGTGTTTACAGCAGCTTTGCCCAGGTGGACGATATCGTCAACGAGGGGCTGCTCACTCTGGCTGGCGCGGTGGACAAATTTGACCCGGACAAGGGCATCAAATTCGAGACCTATGTGTCCAAGCGCATCCGAGGCGCGGTGATCGACCTGGCCCGGCGGCAGGACTGGGTGCCCCGCAGCGTGCGGCGCAAGGCCCGGGACATCGACCAGGCCAGCAGTGAGCTGTTTGCCGAGCTGGGGCGCTACCCCACCGACCGGGAGATGGCCGACCGCCTGGGCGTGACCCAGGACCAGTACCAGGAGGACCTGGCCAACTCCGCCATGTGTAACGTCCTGTCCCTGGACGCCCTCTTTGAGGACCGGGAGCAGAACGGCGGCGCAGAGGTGCCCGACAACGGCGCGGACAGCCGCCCAGAGGACTCCATGCTCCGCCAGGAGCTGCTGGAGATCCTGACCAAGGCCATTGAGTCCCTGCGGGAGAACGAACAGACCGTAATCTCCCTCTACTACCACAAAAACCTCAGCATGAAGGAGATCGCCCAGGTGATGGAGGTCAGCGAGCCCCGCATCTCCCAGCTCCACTCCCGGGCCATCCAGAAGCTGAAGCTGTATATGAACCAGTACATGACCGGCGCCAAATGAGGGCCGGGGACGAGAGGAGTCTTGCGCTATGATGAAGGGATTTTATAATCTGACCTCTGGGATGGCCTCCCAGCAGAACCGGCTGAATGTGGTGGCCAACAACATGACCAACATCTCCACCGCCGGGTATAAGGCTGAGCACTACACCGACCGCACCTTTGACGAGGTGATGGTGTCCCGTATCGGCAATATTGACAAGTCCCATTACCAGACCATGGAGACCTATCAGAGCCATATCCTGGCCCCGGATCATCTGTACACCGATTTTATCCAGGGCTCACTGGAGGAGACCAATCTGCCCCTGGACTTCGCCATTCAGGGGGAGGGTTTCTTCGCCATCCAGACGGTGGACGGGGTGGCCTACACCCGGGCGGGCTCTTTCACCCTGGACAACGAGGGTTACCTGTGCCTGTCGGAGCTGGGCCGGGTGCTGGACCGGGAGGGCAACCCCATCCAGCTGCCCACCGACAAGCTGGATGTGGACGCCCAGGGCAACCTGTCCACCCAGGGCGGGGAGTATCTGGCTACGCTGGGCGTGTTCATGTTCCCGGACAATGGCGAGCTGGAGCGCACTCCCTACGGCCTCTTTACCGGCGAGGGGGCGCAGCTCAACGATCAGGTCGTCATCCATCACAAGTGGGTGGAGCGGTCCAACGTGAATATGATTAAGGAAATGGTCAACATGATGACCACCCAGCGGGCCCTCCAGAGCGCGGCCCAGCTGAGCAAAATCTACGATCAGGTAATCAATCGGGCCGTGAACGACATCGGCCGTCTGCAATAATCGTTTCCAGGGAAAGAAAGGCGTGAGCAAGCTATGAATATGTCCTTCTACACCGGCGCTGTGGGCGCCTTCCAGCAGCAACAGCGCATGAATGTCCAGGCCAACAACATTGCCAATGTAAACAACTACGGCTACAAGGCAGAGCGGGCCACCTTCCACCACCTGATGTATGGCAACGTGGTGGGTATTGACAACGAGGACCTGCCCCGGGGCACCGGCACCAAGATGGTGAAGGCCAGCGTGGACTACACCACCAACGGCTACCAGGAGACGGGCCGCACCTTCGACTTTGCCATTGTGGGCGACGGCTTCTTTGCCCTGTATGACCCGAACACAGAGGATATCTCCTTCAGCCGGGACGGCGCCTTTATGATGGCCCGCTATACGGTCCCCCCCGACGAGGACGCCGAGCCGGAGATCGACCCCGTCACCGGCGAAGAGATTGAGCCCCAGCCCACCGAGGAGTGGCGGCTGTCGGACAACGAGGGCCGCTGCGTGCTGGACCGCATGGGCAACTTCATTGTAATCGACCCCCAGGACCGGAAGGCGGACCTGGACATCGGCGTGTTCGACTACCGCATCTACGATGGTATGCTCCATGCCGACAGCGGCCGCTTCTCCCCCATCGAGAAAAACGGCGATCTGTACCTGGGCACCGGCGAGGTGAAGCGGGGCTATCTGGAGCTGTCCAACGTGGACCTGGCCCAGGAGCTGACCAAGGTGATCGAGTCCCAGCGGGCATACAGCTACGCGCTGCGGATGGTTCAGACATCGGACGAGATCGAGCAGACCATCAACGGCCTGCCCAACTAATAGAAAGAAGGTAAGCTGGGGTATGATAAAAAACTTTGAACAGTTGACATCACTGGAGATTGATACCCTGCGGGAGATCGGCAGCATCGGAACGGGCAACGCCGCCACGGCGCTGTCTCAGATGCTGGGCAAAGAGGTGCGCATCACCATGCCCGAGGTGCGCATCATGGGCTACAACGAGGCCATTGAGTGGATCGGCGGGCCGGAGGCGGTTACCGCCGGCGTGCTGGTGAAGATGAGCGGCGACGTGGGCGGCATCATGCTGTCGGTGCAGAAGCTGGAGCTGATCAACTTCATCCTGGAGACCATGCTGGACCAGGGTATCCGGGGCTATGAGGAGCTTCAGGAGCTTCAGCAGTCCGCCCTGATCGAGGTGGGCAACATTATGATCTCCGCTTTTGTCACCGCCCTGTCCGGCCTGGCGGGCATCAACATCAATCTGACCGTCCCCGCCTTCGCGGTGGACATGCAGGGCGCCATTTTAACGGTGCCCATGGCCGAGTACGGCGGCATGTCTGACTACCTGATGACCATTGGGGGGAACTTTGTATGCAACGGGCAGGAAATCCCCAGCCACCTGCTGCTGTCCCCCGACCTCCGGTCTCTGGATTTCCTGCTGAGAAAGCTGGGCGTTAGCGATGGCTGAGCAAAAACTGACGGTAGGAATCGCCGATATGAAGATGCTCCAGGGGGAGGGCATTCTGGTGACTTATGCGTTGGGCTCCTGCATCGGTCTGTGCTTTCATGACCCGAGGCTGCGGCTGGGCGCGCTGCTCCACATCATGCTGCCGCTGAACATGGAAGCCGGACGGACCCATCCGCTGAAGTATGCCGATACCGGCATCAAGGAGACGCTGAAGGCCATGGAGGCCAAGGGGGCCTCCCGCAGCCGCATGACGGTGAAGATCGCCGGCGGGGCGAAGATGTTTGAAATTGCCGGGGGCAGCGGCCTGGGCAATATCGGTCAGCGCAATATCGAAAGCGTCCACGCCATTCTGAAGCGGGAGAACATCCGCCTGCTGGCGGAGGACGTGGGAGGAAAGGTGGCCAGGACCCTGCTCTTTGACGTGGGCAGCGGCCAGGGCTGCATCCGGTCCTACGGGCAGAAGGACATTATTTTCTAAGCACAGCCAACGCGCCGGGCGGCGCCATCTGAAATAGAGTGAGGAGTGTCAAACATGGCGGAGGTACATAACAGCGGTATCCTTTTGGAGTCCGGCACCAACGAGATAGAGATTATGGAGTTCACCATCGACGGGAGCCTGTACGGCATCAACGTGGCCAAGGTGCGGGAGATTATTATGTCCGCGCCGGTGAAGGTGATGCCCCATGCCCACCCGGCGGTGGAGGGTATCTTTAAGCCCCGGGATGTGGTTATCACGGTGGTGGACCTGCCCAAATACCTGGGTGTGGACAAGGAGAAGGCCGAGAAGGACCTGTTTATCATTACTAACTTCAATAAGATGTATATTGCCTTCCGGGTACACACCGTGGTGGGCATCAGCCGCATCTCCTGGACGGACATCCATAAGCCGGACAAGACGGTGTCCGGCGGCTCTGAGGGGGTGGCCACCGGCATCGCCCAGTGCGGCCCCGACCTGGTGACCATTCTGGACTTCGAGCGGATTGTGGCCGAGATTGCCCCCGAGACCACCATCCAGATGGATGAGATTGAGCAGATGGGCCCCCGGGCCCGGAGCGATGAACCCATCTGGATTGCGGAGGACTCCATCCTCCTGTCCAAAATGATCGAGGAATGTCTGCGCAAGGCGGGCTATGTCAACCTGCGCATGTTCCCCAACGGCCGGGAGATGTGGGAAGCGCTGAATGCTCTGCCCCAGTCAAATAAGCTCTTTGAGCAGGTGGCGCTGATCATCACCGATATTGAGATGCCCCAGATGGACGGCCACCGCCTGACCAAGCTGGTGAAAAGCAGTCCCCGGTTCCAGCCGATTCCCCTTATCATTTTCTCCTCTCTGATCAGCGAGGAAATGCGCATCAAGGGCCGCCAGCTGGGGGCCGACGAGCAGATGAGCAAGCCGGAGATCGGCCATCTGGTAGACGTGATGGACCAGTTGCTGCACAACGCAAAGGATTAAGAAAAAACCCGCCTTCCGGCGGGTTTTCTTTGTACTCAGCGGTGGTGATGGGGGTGGTCCATGACCACCTTGCAGGCCCTGGTGAGCTGGGCGAAGACGGTGGAGTTGAAACGGCCCTCGTAAACGGTAAGCATGGGGATGCGGTCCAGCTTGGACAGTACCACATACTTGGGCACCAGATTGGTGAGGGTTAGCGCCTTTACATCGGCCTCGCACTGCTTGCAGGTGCACAGGCCAAATTTTTTGATATATGCGGGGGCCTTCTCCTCCACCAGCACCTGCATAATGTTGATATAGGAGACGTCCTCGTCCTCCGCCGGTGCGGGAGGAGGAGGTGTGGGCTTAGACGCAACAGGGGCCGGTTCGGGCGCGGGCGCGGGCTCCTGAGCGGGGGCGTTGGCGGCGGCCAGCATCTTCTCAATGTCCTCCTGAGACATCTTGCCGCCGGAGGGTGCAGCGGGAGCCGGTTCGGGCGCGGGCGCGGGCTCCTGAGCGGGGGCGTTGGCGGCGGCCAGCA
>CATEPI010000019.1:0-55395 GCA_949525845.1 uncultured Eubacteriales bacterium | reverse complement strand
TTGCCATCGGTAAGGGCTTTCTAATATGGATTTTGTCACCCACAAGCCGCAAAGGAACACTTTTCACCTGCAATCCACCGGGGATACAGAATGATACGGCCTATGGGGAACGTTATCAAATCGTTATCAAAAGAGGGGCGTAAAACCGGGGAAGCGTTGCGCCGCAACGGGTCTGGGACTTCAAAATCTCATTCCCACTCTATGGTTCCGGTGGGCTTTGTCGTCAAATCGAAGAGCACCCGGTTGACGCCCTTTACTTCACTGGTAATCCGAGCGGTAATATGCTGGAGCAGGTCAAAGGGCACATTCTCCACAGTGGCGGTCATGGCGTCCACCGTATTGACGGCCCGAATAATCACGCACCACTCCTCGGTGCGCCGGTTGTCCCGGACGCCCACTGACTTCAGGTCAGGGATAGCGGTAAAGTACTGCCACACCTTGCCCTCCAGGCCGTTTTTGGCGAACTCCTCCCGGAGGATGGCGTCGGACTCCCGGACGGCCTCCAGCCGGTCCCGGGTGATGGCCCCCAGGCACCGCACTCCCAAACCGGGGCCGGGGAAGGGCTGGCGGTATACCATAGAGTCGGGCAGCCCCAAAGCCCTGCCACAGGCCCGGACCTCGTCCTTAAAGAGCATCTTCAGCGGCTCCACCAGCTCAAAATCCAGGTCCTCAGGCAGGCCGCCCACGTTGTGGTGGCTCTTTACCGCCTTGACGGTCTTGGTGCCGCTCTCAATGATGTCGGGATAGATGGTGCCCTGGCCCAGGAACTGGATGCCGTCCAGCTTGCGGGCCTCCTCCTCAAACACCCGGATAAACTCCCCGCCGATAATCTTCCGCTTTTTCTCCGGCTCGGCCACCCCGGCCAGCTTGTCCAGGAAGCGGTCCACCGCGTCCACATACACCAGGTTGGCGTCCATCTCATTCCGGAAGACCTGCACCACCTGTTCCGGCTCCCCCTTGCGGAGCAGTCCGTGGTTCACATGGACACAGGTAAGCTGCTTTCCAATGGCCTTGATCAGCAGGGCCGCCACCACAGAGGAGTCCACCCCGCCGGACAGGGCCAGCAGCACCTTTTTGTCCCCCACCTGATTGCGGATGAGCTCCACCTGATCGGCAATAAAGTTGTCCATATTCCAGTTGGCCTCAGCGCCGCAGATGGTGAAAATAAAGTTCTTCAACGCGGTCTCCCGCTCCCCGTCATCCACAGGCCAGGGGGCATCTCCCCGGTGGTCCACCAGCAGGGCGGGGATATCGCAGTCATAAATCTCCTTCGCCACGTCGATGGAAACCCCGTCCACCACCCGGTTGGGCCCGCCGTTGAGGATAATCCCCTTCACGTTGGGCAGGGCCTTCAGCTCGGCCAGGGTAATGTCGTGGGGGTGTATCTCGGAGTAGACCCCCAGGGCGCGAATTTCACGTGCAATCTTGGGATTTTCCTCGCTGCCCAGGTCCAGTACAACAATCATATCTTGTTTCATCGAAAGTTTCCTCCTGACATTCATTGAAATTCTCCCGTATTTTACCATAAACAGAGCTTCTTCGCAAGAACTCCCGGCATTATTTTTCCACCCCGGGAAAATACTCCTTCACAAACTCCACATCCTCCACCTGAAAGCTCCGGCCGTTAAGGGCCTCCAAAGGGCCGGCGTCGGTGGTAAACCGGAAGGTGAGCTTATAGGAGTACAGAGCCTGTCCGTGGCGGCCGTATTTCCGGTTCTCCCGCTCGCTGCCATACTTGCCATCCCCGATCAGGGGGTGGCCTGCGGCGGCGAACTGGGCCCGAATCTGATGGGTCCGGCCGGTAATCAGGTCGCACTCCACCAGGGACAGGCCGTTTTCCACCGCCAGCGTCCGGTAGGCGGTAACGGCGCTTTTGGCCCCCGGCTCGGGCCGCACCCGGACATACACCTGCTTTTTCACCTCGTCCTTAAAGAGGAAGCCCTCCAGCCGCCCCTGCGGGGGCGACATTCTTCCCCGGACCACGCACAGATACAGCTTGGTCAGCTCCCGGCCCTTAATCTTCTGGTTCATCACCCGCAGCCCCTCGGCGGTCTTGGCGGCAATCACAATCCCCCCGGTGTTCCGGTCGATGCGGTTGCACAGGGCGGGGGCGAAGGAGTTTTCCCAATAGGGAGACCACTCCTTTTTCTGATACAGATAGGCCTGAATGTGGGTGAGCAGGGTGTTCACCCGCTCGTTCTCGTCGGGGTGGACCACCAGCCCGGGCCGCTTGTCCACCAGCATAATGTGCTCGTCCTCATAGAGGATATTTAACTTGGGCTGGTAGAGGGACAAAAAGGCGTTTTCCGGGGTAGGCCGGTCAAAAAACTCGTCGTTGATATACAACTGGAGCACATCCCCCGTTTGGAGCCGCACATCCCGCTTGCTCCCCCTGCCGTTCACCTTCACCCGCTTCAGGCGGATGTACTTCTGTGCCAGCGGCGCGGGGAGCAGGGGCAGGGTTTTGGCCAGCCAGCGGTCCAGCCGCTGCCCGGCGTCGTTTTTTCCGATGGTAAATTCTTTCATGGCAGGACCTCCCCCCAAGGCCCCTTTTGAAAGGGGCTGTCAGCCGAAGGCTGACTGAGGATTGCGTTTTGCGCAGCAAAACATACGAAGTAAACAAAGTTTCCGCCACCTGTGGGGCGCGACGACCCCGGCGCGCCATTCCATCCAGCGTATCGATTTGGCGCGCCATTCCCTCCAGCGTGTCGATTCGGCGGGCCATTCCCTCCAGCGTGTCGATTCGGCGGGCCAAGGTCGTCCCGCCCCACAAAGGTCTCTGACCTCTTGTTTGCTTCGCATATTTTGGCTTCGCCAAAATGCAATCCTCCGCCCCAGTGTGCCCACTGGGGCACCTCCTTTCAAAAGGAGGCTTTTCCTACTATAAAGCCAACAAGCAATATTTCACCATATTCCGCCCCCCGTGTCAATAAATTTCGTGGAGAAATTTGTGAAAAGTATTTGACATTTGGGACAAGATTCTTTATAATATCCTGCGTACCATTCTGCGAGTATAGGGGGAACACGCCCCCCAGGGAGGAACGCCATGCGCCTGGAGCTGCGAGACATCATCCACATCCCGGACGCACACAAGCCGTTCCAATTCCAGCTGGACCTGTCCGGCCAGGATTTCTTTGGGGCCAGACCCATCGTCCACCCCGTCCAGGCGGAGGGCCGCGTGACCAACCACGCCGGCGCCCTGGTGCTGGAGGGGAGCGCCCGCTCCCTTCTGGAACTTCAATGCGACCGCTGCGGGAAGTCCTTTTCCCGGGAAAAAAGGGTAGCGCTGGACAGTCTGGTGGCCCAGGAGCTGGAGGACGAGGAAAACGACGACATCCTCCTGCTGGACGGCACCGAGCTGGACCTGGACGAGGCGGTGAGCACCGCCTTCATCCTCGCAATGGACACCAAAAACCTTTGCTCAGACGACTGCAAAGGGCTGTGCGCCAAGTGCGGAGCCGACTTGAACCTCGGCCCCTGCGGGTGCGGACCTGATGTTGATCCAAGACTGGCGGCCCTTGCGCAGCTGTTGGATAAGGAAGCTGAGTGAGTAGTAGATGTGCCCTGACCGGCACAGCCGAAGGAGGTGTCACCCATGGCGGTCCCCAAGGGAAAAGTATCCAAGGCCCGGCGCGATAAGCGGCGCAGCTCCCACTGGAAGCTGGAAACTCCCGGTATCGTGACCTGCCCCAAGTGCGGGGCTTACCGGCTGCCTCACCGTATGTGCAAGAATTGCCTGACCTATAACGGCCGTACCTTCGGCCAGGTTGAGGCCCAGCAGTAAGTGAAAAAGCCCTCCGGTAACGCCGGGGGGCTTGCTCTTTTCATCCATATACACGGAGGGATTGCTATGACATACCTGTATGCCGGCCTGCTGGGCATGGCCCTGGCGGTAACGGTTCGCATCGGCCTGCCCGGCCTGCCGCTCCTTCTGGCCGTGGCCGGCCTCCTGGTCATGCGCATCCTGCGCACTCTGCGCCGGCGGGACCAGGACCTGGAGCCCCGGAACGATGTGGAGCGGTGGATTTTCGGCACCTGCGCCAACTGGGCGCTGTACAACTGCGAACTCACCACCGGCCCCGCCGCCGCTCTGGAGCCCAACTACGAGCGGACCCCCATGCTTTTTGGCGGCCGCCTGGGCCCCTACGACAGCAAGGAACAGCGGCAGTATTTTCTCGCCATGCTGGACAACCCCTGGGACATCCATTCCCGGCGCGAGCTGCTGAAGACGGTGACCTACATGAGCACCGGCCCCGGCTTTCAGAAGTGCCGGACCAAGGCGGACCAGGCTTGGGAGCTGTGCCGCTGCACCCAGCTGCTGGCCATCGCCTTCCGCCTGGGCTGGATCAGCCGGCAGGACATGGTCCGCCGCTCCTGCCAGGTGGGCAAACTGATCCAGAGGACCTTCTCCGGCTGGCAGGAGATGAGCGAGAGCTTTCTGGCCTCCGCCCTGGAGTGGATGGGGACCGAGCAGGGGCAGGAGCTGCGCCGGACCATCCACCGTGCCCTGTGGCTGCGCCCCGACAGCCCCTACAACCTGCCCTGGGACCTCCCGCTGAACTGACCCAACGGGCACCCCAGCATATGCCGCGGCGCCTCAGCTTGTCGAAAAACTCTCTACTGTCCTCTAAGGCTCCCTCTTTGAGGGAGCTGTCGCCGCCGAAGGCGGTGACTGAGGGAGTAAAACAACGAATCAATATCACTTTTGGCTTCAAAACTCCCCTGTCACGGCTCCGCCGTGCCACCCCCCTCTTAGAGGGGGGCTTTTTGGGCAATCTGGAGCGCCTGTCTTTTTCTTTCCCGGGGATATCCCTTGCGCGGTAGCGTCGGGCGTGGTATGATAGGGTCAGTCTGAACACAGCCCGGCAGCTCTCCGCCGGGAAAGGGAGGAAGAACATGGATAACAAAACCGCCAACCCCCGCGCCATCAAGGTAATCGGCCACCGCAACCCGGACACCGACTCCATCTGCGCCGCCATCGCCTACAGCAACCTGAAAAACATCCTGGACCCGGACCGCCCCTGCAAGCCCTGCCGGGCGGGCCTGCTCAACCGGGAGACGGAATTTGTGCTGGACTACTTCAAGGTCCCCCTGCCCCAGCTGTACACCGACGTCAGCCCCCACATCCGGGACGTAGACATCCGCCCCGCCCAGGGGGTGGACGGGGAGACCAGCCTGCGCCGGGCCTGGATGGCCATGCGGGACCAGGAGCTGGACACCCTGTGCATCGTGGACAAGGACCAGTACCTGAAGGGGGTCATCACCGTCAAGGACGTGGCCACCGCCAACATGGACGGCATGGACCCCCACTCCCTGGAGACCGCCAGAACCAGCTACCAGAACCTGATCGACATTCTGGACGGCACCGTTCTGGTAGGGGACGTCACCGGCAAGACGGTGGAGGGGCGGATCATCATTGGCTCCGGCAGCGCCGAACAGATCGAGGCCTCCATCTCCCCCGGCGACATTGTGGTGGTCAGCAACCGGGCGGAGAGCCAGCTGGCCGCCCTGGAGATGGACGCGGGCTGCATCATCGTCTGCGCCAGCAGCAAGGTGTCCCGCACCATGCAGATGCTGGCCGAGGAGAAGGGCTGCATTGTCATCACCACCCAGAACAGCACCTATGTCACCGGCCAGATGCTCAGCCAGGCCGCCCCCATCCGCCACTACATGACCACCGGCAAGTTGCTCACCTTCACCCTCCACACCCCTGTGGAGGAGGCCACCCGGGTCATGGCCACCGTGCGCTTCCGCTACTTCCCGGTGCTGGACGACGAGGGCCGGTACATCGGGGTGGTCTCCCGCCGGAACCTGCTCAACCTGCACAAAAAGCAGCTGATTCTGGTGGACCACAACGAAAAGAGCCAGGCCGCCGAGGGTATCGAGTCGGCCGAGGTGCTGGAGATCATCGACCACCACCGCATCGGCGCGGTGGAGACCGACGGCCCGGTGTATTTCCGCAACGTGCCGGTGGGCTGCACCTGCACCATCGTCTACCAGATGTACCGGGAGAAAGACGTGGACATCAGCCCCACCATGGCCGGGCTGATGCTGTCGGCCATTTTGTCCGACACCCTCATGTTCCGCAGCCCCACCTGCACCCCCGACGACGAGCGGGCCGCCCGAAAGCTGGCCGAACTGGCCGGGGTAGACCTGGAGGAGTACGCCGATGCCATGTTTGCCCACGGCGGCGACGTCACGGGCAAGACGGCGGCGGAGGTCTTCAACGGCGACTATAAAATCTTCACCAGCGGCGACGTCCGCTTTGGCGTCGGCCAGGGCAGCTACATGACCGAGAAGAACCGCAAGGCCGCCCAGGCCCTCGTGGGGCCCTACCTGCCCCAGGCCCTGGAGAAGCAGGGCCTGGACTACATCTTTTACATGTTCACCGACGTGCGCAACTCCGGCACCGAGCTGCTGATGGCGGGCCCGGGTGCGGAGGAGCTGGTGGCCAAGACCTTCCACACCGCCATTGAAAACGGCGTGGCCTCCCTGCCCGGCGTAGTCAGCCGGAAGAAGCAGATGATCCCCCTGATCATCAACGCCCTGAAGCAGGAGCAGGAGTAAGGGGCAAAATCACCCCACCCAAAATTCAAGCCGGCGCAGTTAAAACTGCGCCGGCTTCAGCTTGTCAAAAAAGTAGCTGCGATACAGAAGGCGCAAAAAACCTCCTTTAGAAAGGAGGTGCCCCAGTGCGCACACTGGGGCGGAGGATTGCATTTTGGCGAAGCCAAAATATGCGAAGCAAACGAGGAATCGGAAACTTTTGTGGGGCGGGCAAGCTGCACGGCTAACATCCGCACCTCCATCCGTCCCGTCAGGGGAACGGACATCATCTACCGCGAACCCAGCGCCGGCGTCCAGTGGTGCTGGCCATACAGGTCCGTAAAGCGGTAGCAGGCCTGGGTCTCCCCCTCCAGCGGCACATCACTTACAGTCAGCGCCTCCTCTGTCACCACCAGGGGCTCTCCCAGCCGGTAGCTGTCCTGGTAATCGCCGTCGTAGCTGTAGTAGTCGCACAGGAACTCCAGCGTGTCCCCGGCCTGGAGGCCGTCCTGGCTCTTGGCCACCGTGTCGGTCTCCCCGCCGAGATACACCGTCTGCACCCCCGCCACATAGCCGTGAGGGGTGTCGCTGTCAAACACCAGAATCAGCTCCGCCCGCTGTCCGTTGTGGAGCACCGGCACCCGGCCCGTAATGGCGTAGCGGGTCCCGTCGTCCACGGTGGCGGTGTGGTAGTAGGCCACGGGCTGGCCGTCGATGGCCAGCCAGGTGTTCTCGTTCACCCCCAGCAGCCCCCCGGCCCCGTCAAATTCAAAGGTATTGTCCAGCCCCAGGTCGATGTAGCCCGCCCCGTCGTCATAGAACAGGTTGAGCTCCAGCTCCTGCACCAGCCCCCACTGCGCCTCGTCCAGCCGCAGCACCGGCACGCCGTCCTCCCCGGTCTGCCACACCATCGCCTCGTCGGGGAACCGGTGTTCCGTCAGATACTGAACCGTCTCCTCCTCGCTCATGGCCCGGTCGCTTAAAAAGTCGGTATTTTCCCCGGTCAGCCCGGCCACCCGGCCAAAGCCGCCGCCCAGAAATTCCCCCAGCAGGGCGGACACCACGTCCCCGCCGCCGGAGCTCCCGCCCAGCGTGCCCAGCAGGGCGGGCAGCGGCGAGGCGCTGCCGCCGGAGGCCGCCTGTCCGCTGGCCGCCAGGCTGGCAAACTGCCGGATGCACCGGCTGTAGGACTCGTCCATGCCGATCTGCCGGTAGGTGGAAACCGCCCGGTCCACGGTGGCCGTCTTCCGGTAGGGGAAGTAGATGGACAGGCCGTAGGCGTTGGTCATGTCAGCGGAGGTGCGGTTATATTTCACCGCGCTGAGCAGCACCTTCGTCAGCTCCTTGCCCTCCCTGGTCCCCAGGTTCTGGGCCAGATGCGCCAGGTCCACCTGGTCAATCTGGCTGGACCGGGCAAACTCCCGGGTCCCGCTGCGGGCGTTAGAGACGGTCTGATACTCCTTCCCCTGAATCAGCCCGGCGGTGGACTTGGAAAAGTCCGCCAGCACCGCGGGCAGGGTGACCTCCAGCTCGGCCAAGTCCACCACCGACAGGGTGGTGGACTGCCCCCGGCACTTCTGCGCGCAGACGTCCACAAAGCTGTCCACAATATTCCGCCCGATCTCAATGGTGGGCATGGAGGTGTTCTCCCCCAGGGCGGTGAGCCAGTCGGTGTAGTACCAGCCCACCCCCGGCTCGGTCTCCTCCGAGGCAATGAGGTAGTCGGCGTAGGGTGCCATGGTCATGGCGGTCTCCGCCGTGGCCATAAGGCAGGCGTCAAAGCCGATAAAGTCAAACTTCACCCCGCCGTCCTTCAGGGCCCGGTCCAGCCCGGCCAGGTCCATGGAGCCGCTGGAGGCAAATTTTTCATCATACCCGTAGCCGCTCACCGAGCCCCCGCCGTGGTCCCACAGAATCAGCTCATACCGGCTGGCCGGATAGTGCCTGGCGCACCACCGGATGTAGTCCGACAGGGTGTCCGGGTCGGTCATGGGCACGCCGCCCAGGTCCTTCTCCAGGCACACCAGCTGACCGCCCTTCACCTGCCAGATCTGGTTGGTGGCACTGCTCACCGCCGTGTTCTTCCAGCCCTTGCACCCCCCGGTATACACCAACAGGTTGACATTCTTTCCGAATTTGGCGGCCAGCATCTCCTGCAAGTCATAGGTGCCCATGCTGCTGCGGGACTCCAGGTCGGTGCCGCACATATACACCATAATGGTAACGGTGTCTTTTCCCTCCCCCAGCAGCCGGGTGTACTTTTCCCGCGCCCCGGGGGCCACCGAGGTATTCAGCTTGCCGGTGTTGGCCTCACTCTGCCAGCCCGAGGACACGCTGCCCCCGCCCAGCCCGCCCAGCACCTGGGCCCAGTTTGTGCCGGGCTGATTTGCGGAGGGGCTCTGTCCCCCCGGCTGTCCCCCCAGCAGGGCGGTCAGCCCTCCGCCGCCGCCCAGCAGGAGCACCAGCAGCAGGCCAATCAGCTTCACGCCGCCGCCCCCCCTGGTCCCGGCGCTCCGGGTGCCGGAGAAGCCCCCCTGTTTGCGGTCCGAGTAGCCGCCGGCCTCGCCCACCGGGCCGGTGCCCAGGCCCTCTCCCTGCTTTTGAACCTTCCTGGCCGGGCCGGTCACATGCTTCTCCCGGCCTCTGGGTCTGTTGTTCTCCATAGATGCGCTCCCTTTCCTCTTATGCTTCCGCCGCCGACGCCACACACCGCCGCCTGCGGCCCGTTTGATGTAATCCCTGCCGTTTCACGGCCACTGTACCATATCGTCCGCTCCGGCGGCGGACTTAACCCGGCCCCCGCCAAAATTTTCCCACTTTCCGCAGGGGACCCCCCGGCCTGCCCCTCACTGCGTCCGCAGCAGACCCTTGTAGTAGTCCAGCGTGGAAAATCCCCGTTCCAGCTGGGTGTGGAGGTAGGCCTCCGCCCCGTCGCCCAGCTGCCGGAGGTCCTCCTCCCCCAGCCGGAAGGAGAACAGCCGTCTGGGGTCGCCGTGGACAATGTGCTCCAGCGCCGCCAGCGCCGGCAGCGGCAGGGGCATAGAGATGCCCTCCCCCACCCCGCCCCGGCACCCGGCGCAGTGGAGCACCCCCTCCCGCAGGTGGAACCGGGGCTCCTCCGGCACAGCCGCCCCGCACACGGCACAGCCGTCGATCAGGGGCTCATACCCCGCCAGAGCCATCGCCTTCCACTCGAAGGCGGCCTTCACCAGCGCAAGGGGTTTTTCCTGCATTTTATCCAGGGCGTGAAGGCTGTTCAGGGTGAGGGACAGCAGCTCCGGACTGGACTCCCCCTCCACCGCCAGCAGCTCGGCCGCCTCAGCGAAGTAGCACCCCAGGGCCAGCCGCTCAATGTCTTCCCGCACCCCCTGAAACAGCCGCTCGGCCGCCGCCTCCTTAACGGCCCAGCGCCCCTGATAATCGTAAAGCACCATCTCCGACCAGGCCAGCAGCTGGCACCCGGCGGCGATGGCGCTCCCTTTTTTCCGGCATCCCCGGGCGGAGGCGGTAAGCTTCCCCTGTTCCTGGGTGAGCAGGGTAAGAATCCGGTCCGATTCTTTGTAGTCCACCCCCCGCAGAACCAGGGCCTTGGTGGTAATGTGCATGGGTCCACACTCCTATGTAACGTATCCGGCGGGGGCGGGACGGCCCCTGCCCCTCCGGCAAAGACCGCCGCCCCGCTATTATACCTGCTTCACATTGGGCTGAAAGGCCGTCCGGACCGGCTCCTCCCGGCGGGCTTCCTCCTCCCGCCGCTGACCCACCACGGCCAGCCAGGCCGCCGGCAGTCCGGTCTCACAAAACAGCTTCCAAAGTCCCCGCTCGTCCATGGCGCAGCCCTCCCTTTCTGCGGTTAGGCTTACCAGTTTCAGCGGGGGATATAAGCGGTAAATTTTGTTGTTACAGTTGTTGCAGCGGCCGCATCATGCAGGGTAAGGGCAAACCCCTGGCTCCCCCCTTGTGGGGGAGCTCCCGGCGAAGCCGGGTGAGGGGGGCTTAAGGATCCGCCAAAGCCTTCCCCCTTCCAGGGGGAAGGTGGCACGGCCGAAGGCCGTGACGGATGAGGGTGCGTGGCAGGTTTCCGCCCCTTATCGTAAAGGACAGCAGCCCTAACCGCCCCCTCATCCGCCCTCTTCGGGGGCACCTTCCCCCCGGAGGGTAGAAGGCTTTTCCCTGCGGGGGACGGAGGATGTATGCTGCCGGGAACGCGTGTAGGGCAAGGGCTCTGCCCTTGCCTCCTGACAGAGGCGGAAGCTATCCCTGGCAAGGGCAGAGCCCTTGCCCTACATCCGTTCCAGCTCCCTCTCAATCAAGCCGTTCGCCAGCTCAAACGCCCGAATCCGCCGCTCCGCCAAGGTAATCTGAGCCTTGTACCGCTCCGGATTTTCCTTACCCCGCAAGGTTTTCACGGTCTCCCGCAGCTTATGCAGGGTGGAGTCGATCTGCCGCCCGGCCTCCATCAGGTCATCCCTGGAATACTCCATTTTACTCCTTTACATACCCAAAGTTCTGGATAGCCGCCGGGTTATCCCGCCAGTTCTCCTTCACCTTGACCCAGGTCTTTAAAAAAACCTTGGTCCCCATGAATGTTTCCATGTCCTGCCGGGCCAGGGTGGACGCCTTTTTCAGCATCCCGCCCCCCTTGCCGATGATGATACCCTTGTGGCTGTTTTTCTCGCAGTAGATGGTGGCCTCCACATCTACAATTTCATCGTCCCGCTCAGAAAAGCGGGTAATCTCCACGGCAGTGCCGTGAGGGATCTCCTTGTCCAGCAGCAGGAGGAGCTTCTCCCGCATGATCTCCGCCATCATCTGCCGCTCGGGCTGGTCGGAGGTCATGCCGTCGGGGAACAGCTGGGGGCCCTCGGGCAGAAAGCCCTCCAGCACACCGAGAAGCTCCTCCACCCCCTGGCCGGTTTTGGCGGAAATCGGGACCACAGCGTCAAAGTCGTGCTCCTGGCTGTAGACCTGGATTACCTCCAGCAGCTTGTCCTTCTGCGGGACGGTGTCCGCCTTGTTGATGGCCAGCACAGCGGGACAGCCCAGGGCCTTGATCCGGGCGATCAGCTGCCCCTCCGGCTCCCCCACGTTGGGGATGGGCTCCACCAGCAGCAGCACGGCGTCCACATCGGCCACGCTCTCCTTCACCACGTTGACCATGTAGTCCCCCAGCCGGGTGCGGGCTCTGTGGAGGCCGGGGGTGTCCACAAAGACGAACTGGCACTCCCCCCGGTTCTTGATGCCGCAGATGCGGTTGCGGGTGGTCTGGGGCTTGTTGGTGACAATGGCCACCTTCTCCCCCACAAAGGCGTTGGTCAGGGTGGACTTGCCCACGTTGGGCCGCCCGCAGATGGTAATAATACCGGATTTTTTAATCATAGGTAATCCTCACTTTCTTGCCGGGTGTGAGCAGTTCCCCGGACGTTTTTGGTTAATGATATTTCTTGTACAGGTCCTCGTGGAACACATGCTTGCGCACCAGACGGGTCACGAACATAAGGACGCATGCCATGGCGCAGGTGACAACATAGGGCGTCAGGTCAAACTCAAAGTTCCAGCTTCTCCCCTCCTGCCGGCCCATGTCCTCGTAGTCGTCAAATTCGTCCTCAATGGCGGTCAGTCTGATTTTTTTCATGATGATCTCTCCTTCTTATAATAATCTTATTGGATATGGCAACTGTAGGGGCGGCTCTATCTTGTCTCGCCGTGATAGTTGATGTCCTCCCACTTCATGCGCGCCTCAAAATACTCCTCCTCCGGGTCCAAAGGGTATTCCTCTCGGAACACCTCGGTCAGTTCGCCGTTGATCCGGTCTCTTACCGTCAAAATCCAAGGGCTGTTATAGTCTGTCCAGCCTGTCGGCTCAATCTCGATTTTCCTCATACAGACCAGTTTCCCATCCACCCACTGATAGACAGCAAGCAGACCATCTCCGGCTCCACTATACCTTATCAGGTTGGAAACTGTCTTATCCTCTGCATTGAAACTAGGCGACGATATATCTTCGTCATGAAATTCCGATGCCTCAGCAAATTCCCCCTGCTTTTCATCCCAAAGCCAATAATACCACGATTGACTGCTATGGGCTCCCATAAACCACAGATATCCAAAATCCTGATACCCATCAAAATTGGCGTCCACCACATCGTGGTGCCCAAAGGCCCAGCCTCCCACCTCTATTTCCATTGTCTGAATAGGACTATCCATTTTCTGAGGATTCCAGACAGAAAGGGTGGTAAAGTACCCGCCAAATTCCTCCTCCAGATTCTGTTCTCCCCGCTCCACCGTCACCAGCAGGGTGCCCAGCCGCCCCCCGGTGTCCACCAGGAAAGCGTCGTGGGTGTCGTCGATAATCTGTCCCTCCAAAAGCTCCTGGGCAGTTTTGGGGGCGGGTTCCGGCGGCGGGGCGGATATGGCAGGCGTTTTCTCTTTTGCTTGGCATCCGCACAAGATGGTACACAGCAAAATCCAAGGAACGATTTTCTTGTTCACGGAATTCTCTCTTTCTGTAGGGGCGGATATCATCCGCCCGCAAACCGTACAGCTTCCCCCGTAGGGGCGCACATTGTGCGCCCGCAAATCACGCAGCTTTTCCCGTAGGGGCGGCCTGTGGCCGCCCGTATATCTTGCGGGTTCCCTCTGGCGGGCGGCCACAGGCCGCCCCTACGGCGTTTCCCGGGTCCATGCGTAGGGCGGGACGACCCCGGCCCGCCGTATGATACAGGGGCCCTTTCAGGCGGCGCGCCGGGTCGTCGCGCCCTACGGGCCGTCTCTCGTAATCCCCAGCTTCTCCAGAATGGCCTCCTCCCGCTCCCGCATCCGGGCCTTCATAGGCCCCTCGTCCAGGTGGTCGTAGCCCAGCAGGTGGAGCACCGAGTGGACGGCCAGGTAGCACACCTCCCGCTCCGGGGAATGGCCGAACTCCTCCGCCTGGGCCCGGGCCCGCTCCAGAGAGAGCATCATGTCCCCCAGCGGCACCTTGTCCGTATCCGGCTCGGCCCACTCCGCCCGGGGCTTCTCCCCCGGCTCCAGCTCGAACATGGGGAAGGACAGCACGTCGGTAGGCCGGTCCACCCCCCGCATCTCCAAATTGGTCTGATGGATGCCCGCATCGTCGGTGACGCACACCGCCACAATACATGGCACGTCCACCTGCTCCTCCTCCAGGGCAGCCAGGACGGAACGTCTGATCTGTTCCTCCACCGCCTCCGGTGCCTCCACCTCCGCGTCGATATAGACCTCGTGCTCCATAGGCCGCCCCCCTTCGTTTTCCCTATTATACGAAAAAAAATCCCATTGGTCAAACATATTTTCCCCAAACCGGTGAAAAACTAACTGCAAACATCACAGACGGGACGTGACCACATGACAACAAAAAAAATCGGGACCCAGACGGCGGCGCTGGCCAACCCGCCTTCTCTGGCCGCCTGGGCCAACGTGGTTGGCAAGAAGGAGGGGGAGGGCCCCCTGGCCGACACCTTTGACTATATCGACGGGGACGACACCTTTGGCGAATCCACCTGGGAGAAGTCGGAGAGCGCCATGCAGAAGCAGGCCCTTGGTCTGGCCCTGAACAAGGCGGGGCAGGCGGCGTCCAGCCTGGACTGGCTCTTTGCCGGCGACCTGCTCAACCAGTGTATCGGCTCCTCCTTCGCCGCGCGGGAACAGCAGGTGCCCTTCTTCGGGCTTTACGGGGCCTGCTCCACCATGGGAGAGGGCCTGGCCCTGGCCGCCATGACCCTGGACGGCGGTTTTGGGGAGTGGGCGGCGGTGACGGCCTCCTCCCACTTCTGCTCGGCGGAACGGCAGTACCGCACACCTTTGGAGTACGGCGGGCAGAGGACCCCTACCTCCCAGTGGACCGCTACGGCCGCAGGGGCTGCGGTGCTGGCTCGGGAGGGCCCGGGACCCTATATTACTCACGTCACCGTGGGGAAAATCGTGGATAAAGGGGTTACGGACACCAATAATATGGGGGCGGCGATGGCTCCGGCGGCGTTTGATACCATTATCTCCCATTTTAACGACACCGGACGGTCCCCCGGCAGCTATGACATGATTTTTACCGGCGATCTGGGAACGCTGGGCAGCGAATTGTTGGTGGAATTGTTGCGAAAAAGTGGGATTCAGGTGAAAAATCACGGAGATTGCGGGGCTATGCTGTTTGATATCAAAAATCAGGACGTCCACTGCGGCGGGTCGGGCTGCGGGTGCTGCGCTTCGGTGCTTACCGGCTATATTTTGAACAATTTAAAGGCAAAAACCTGGAAAAATATCCTTTTTTGCCCCACTGGAGCCCTCCACTCCCCTACCTCCGCCTTTCAGGGGGAGTCCATCCCCGGCATCTGCCACGCCATCGCTATCTCAACGCAGAAATAGGCAGATTGTCCACAGTGTGCGGACGTCAAATACCAAGAGGAATATTTTATTAAAATAATACACCACTTAAGCACCAAAAATGGGCCGTTTAAGGTCCCAAAACAGATCCTTTTTGGTCCTTTATGAGTACCGTCCATTTCACGCGGACACTTTCCTCCCGGTCCGGCTCCCTTTTTGATTTTTTCGGCAGTTTGTACAATTCCCCCAGTGGGAACGACAGAGGAGATCAGTATGGATTATGTAAACGCATTTCTCTGCGGCGGCGCACTGTGCGTCATCGGGCAGATTCTCATTGACAAGACCACCCTCACCCCCGCCAAGATTCTGGTGAGCTATGTCACCGCCGGGGTGGTCCTCAGCGGCGTGGGGGTGTACCAGTACCTGGTGGACTGGGGGGGCGCAGGGGCCACGGTGCCCCTTACCGGCTTCGGCCACCTGCTGGCCAAGGGGGTCAAAAAGGCGGTGGGCCAGGACGGCCTGATTGGAGCACTCACCGGCGGCTCCACCGCCGCCGCCGGCGGTATTACCGCCGCCATCTTCTTCGGGTTTCTGGTGGCCCTTATCTGTAAGCCTAAGCCTAAGACGTAAGGGTTTATCCCCTGCGAGAGACGTCGGGTTTTCTGTAGGGGCGGACATTGTCCGCCCGCAATTCATCGGTGCAAATCCAATAAAAGCGGGCGGCCACAGGCCGCCCCTACGAATTACGGGGATAGGCAGGGGTAGAACCCCTGCCCTACATGATGTGGCCAGGTTGAGCCTTTCAAGTTTTCTGCCCCTTGCCGAAACAGCAGCGGACCGGGCCGCCCCCTCATCCGCCCCCTGCAGGGGCACCTTCCCCCCTGAGGGTGGAAGGCTTGCCCTGCGGGGGACGGTGGGGTTTTCTGTAGGGGCGGACATTGTCCGCCCGCAATCAACCGGCACAAATCCAATAAAAGCGGGCGGCCACAGGCCGCCCCTACAAATTACGGGGATAGGCAGGGGTAGAACCCCTGCCCTACATGATGTGGCCGAGTTGGGCCTTTTACGTTTTCTGCCCCTTACCGAAACAGCAGCAGACCGGGCCGCCCCCTCATCCGCCCCCTGCGGGGGCACCTTCCCCCCTGAGGGTGGAAGGCTTGCCCTGCGGGGGACGGAGGGATTTTTACAGGTTAACCGCCCCCCATCTAGGGAGACGGTTCCGCTTCATATCGCTCCCATGGGAAGCCATATTTAGGCCGGGGCAGCTCCAGGCCACTGTAGTCCATATCCGCCGGGCGGCTGAGGGACAGCGGGCAGTCCTCGGTGTCTACCGTGACCTCCAGCCCACGGCGCATGGCCGTTTTGGCGTAGGCCAGGGCGTACAGGCACAGGTGGTTGTCGGGGTTAGAACGATGGCAGCGGATCATCTCCCGCAGGTCCCGGTCCAGCGCCTCCTCGTCCCGGTCTAAAATATCCAGTATAACACGCACCTCGGCCAGCCAACCCCTCCGAGTTCCTTTTCGCCGCTCCAGGTCCGCCAGGTTCTTCTCCAACTGAACGCGGAGGATATCGTCTTCAGTCCTCCCCAGCACCATGTCAAAATAGACGCTGCCAGTGGACCGCATAACCTTCTCACTGTGACACTGATACTCTGGGCGGCGGAGCAGGTCGGCCAGTTCAGCGATAAAGCCCTCGTTCGCATCCGCAATGATGGTCCCGTACACATTCCACACGTTGTAAAAATTAAAGCTGACCAAACCGCTGTTAGGGGAATTATCCGGCCAGCGGCACATGGCCCATTGGCACCATGCGGCCAGATACATGGCCTCTTTGCACCCTTTCGGGTCCCGCTGGATCAACTGGCGGCACTGGGCCAGGATATGATAGTCCCCCCTCAGAACGGTAAAAGCATGGTACCCCACCAGCATCTCATTTTTTGGCTCCCGCCGGTAGGTCTCCTTGGTAAGCGGGTTCTGTGCTGTGAAGTCTGCCCCGCTGTCAATAAGGTCCTGAATGGTCCAGCTGGCCTCGGGCCGCTCCAGCTCAGCCAGCCATTTTTGAAAAGACTTCTCAAAAACGGCCATATCGTATTTTGCCCGCCAGTCCTCGATGCGCTTGGTGGTGCTGGCCAGCTTTTTGACGCTCATGCCTCTGTGCCCTCTTTGGCCGGGGCGTCCAGGCGCATCAGGTCGATGTGCTGGGTGATGCTCTCGATCATGCCCGAGGCGGCGAAGTCCCGGGCCTGGCGGACGGCGTTCTGGATGGCGTAGGCGTCGGAGGAGCCGTGGGCCTTGATGACCGGCTTGGAGATGCCCACCAGGGCGGTGCCCCCCACCTCGCTGGCGCTCATCAACTTTTTGAGGTTCTTCAATCCGCCGGACACCATAACGGCGGCCAGCTTGGTAATGAGGTTCTTCTTAAAAATGCCTTTCAGCTCCCGGACCAGGAACAGGCCGGTGCCCTCCATAGTCTTCAGGAAGATGTTCCCAGAGTAGCCGTCGGAGACAATCACATCTACCGCCCCCTCCACCGCCTCACGGGCCTCCACATTGCCCACGAAGTTGATGCGGCCGGCCTCCGCCGCCGCCTCCAGCATGGGGTAGACGGTGGTTTGCAAGCTGGTGCCCTTGGAGGGCTCGGCCCCGATGTTGAGCAGGCCCACCTTGGGGCTGGGGCGGCCCAGCACCTTCTCGGCGTAGTAGGAGCCCATGTAGGCGAACTGGAGTAAATACTCCGGGGGACACTCGGCGTTGGCCCCGCAGTCAATAAGCACTGCGCCGCCGTTCCCCGTGGGCACCACGGGGGCCAGGGCCGCCCGGCGGATGCCCTTGATCCGCTTGGTGACCAGAGTGGCCCCGGACAGCAGAGCCCCGGTGGAGCCGGCGGAGACAAAGGCGTCTCCCTCCCCCTCCTTGAGCAGGTTCAGGCCCACGGTGAGGGAGGAGTCCTTTTTCTTGCGGAAGGCGGTGGCCGGGTCGTCGCACATCTCCACCACCTCGCTGGCGTGGGTCACCGCCACCCCGGCGGGCAGGTCGCTGATGCCGTTGGCAGCCAGGGTTTTGAGAATGTCCTCCCCCCGGCCCACCAGAATGATCTCTACCCCGTATTCCCGGTTGGCCTGCACGGCCCCCATCACCGGGGCCTGGGGCGCGTTGTCCCCTCCCATTGCGTCTACGATGATCTTCATGGTTTTCCCTCTTTTCTGTTTTGCGGCGGTTTGCCCCCAAAAGCCCCCCTTGTCAAAGGGGGGAGGGCCGCCGGGCAGAGCCCGGTGGCGGGGGGATTCCGTCTTCCTAAACGGCTCAATCGAATGGAATCCCCCAGTCACCGCCTGCGGCGGTGCCAGCCCCCTTTAGCAAGGGGGCCTTTTTCCTAAGACAGGGGACGGAGTGCGTGGCAGGGGCGCAATGCGCGCCCCTGCCCCCTGTAAGGGGGGCTCCTCCTGTTTACTTCGTATGTTTTGCTTCGCAAAACGCAATCCTCAGTCAGCCTGCGGCTGACAGCCCCTTTCACTGCGCAGCCGTTGGCGGCTTTGCCGCCTTACGGATGCGGCGTCCCCCTTGCGGGGAAAAGGGGCCTTTTTCCTAAGACAGGGGACGGGGTTCGTCGATTAGGCCCAGGAGATAATCAGCTGATACGTTGTAGTGCTGGCAGATTGCTGCCAGCTTGTCAAAGGAGGTACCCTGTTTTCCATTTTCAATCGCGCTAATTTGGGTTTGGCTCAATCCAATCGCCTCCGCCAAATCTTTTTGCTGTTCGCCACCAGCTTTCCTCAGCTTTTTTAAGCGAATGCAAAAAACATCCTTATGAAGCATAGAATCCCCCTTGACAAAATTGGTTTTTATGCTATTATATTGGTAATTACAATATAGGTGGTGCTACATTATGGACAACCAACTGAAAGATTTCTTCTTCGACGAACAGGACAGGGGCCGTCTGGTCTTTGAGGACTCCCCCGAATACAACGAGCTGATGGAGCAGTGCCTGTCTCTCTTTCCCGGCGGCGACCTTCCCAGGCCGGTCTTCAAGCTGATTGAGACCGCCAACCTCATTTCCTTCGCCCATGGGCTCCGGCTGGGGCTGCGGCTGAACCGGTGGACCGGAGATCAGTCCCAGATTGCGGTGGCGAAATAGTCCTCAGGGGTCTCGGCGCGGCGGATCAGACGGGTGGAGCCGTCCTCGCACAGGAGGACCTCGGCGGAGCGCAGGCGGCCGTTGTACTGGTAGCCCATGGCGTGGCCGTGGGCCCCGGTGTCGTGAATCACCAGCAGGTCGCCAACCTGAATCTCTGGCAGCATGCGGTCTATGGCGAATTTGTCGGAGTTTTCGCACAGGGAGCCGGTGACGTCGTACATGTGGTCGCAGGGAGCCCCCTCCCTGCCCATGACGGTGATGTGGTGGTAGGCCCCGTAGATGGCGGGGCGCATCAGGTTGGCGGCGCAGGCGTCCACACCGATGTACTCCTTGTGGGTGTGCTTCTGGTGGAGCACCGTCGTCACCAGGTGGCCGTAGGGGGCCAGCATGAAGCGGCCCAGCTCGGTGCACAGGGAGACGTCGCCCATGCCGGCGGGGACGAGAATCTCCTCATAGGCCCTGCGCACGCCCTCGCCAATAACCGCAATGTCGTTGGCGGGCTGGTCGGGGCGGTAGGGCACCCCTACCCCGCCGGACAGGTTGATGAAGGTGATATGCGCCCCTGTCTCGTTTTTCAGCTCCACCGCCGTCTGGAACAGGATGGCGGCCAGGGCGGGGTAGTAGTCGTTGGACAGGGTGTTGGAGGCCAGGAAGGCGTGGATACCGAACTCCTCCGCCCCCAGCTCCTTCAGCCGCTTGAACGCCTCGGTCATCTGGGGCCGGGTGAGGCCGTATTTGGCGTCGCCCGGGTTGTCCATCACCTGGAAGCCCTCCTTGCTCTCCCCCAGGGTGAAGGTGCCGCCGGGGTTGAAGCGGCAGGATATCTTTTTGGGGATATGGCCGATGGTCCTCTGCAAAAAGTCGATGTGGGTGATGTCGTCCAGGTTGATGGTGGCACCCAGCCGGTCGGCCAGGACGAACTCCTCGGCGGGGGTGTCGTTGGAGGAGAACATGATTTCCCCGCCCTTGAACCCGCAGCGGTCGGACATCATCAGCTCGGTGAGGGAGGAACAGTCTACGCCGCAGCCCTCCTCGTGGAGGAGCTTCAAAATCTGAGGGTTGGGGGTGGCTTTTACAGCGAAATACTCTTTAAACCCCGGGTTCCACGAAAAGGCCTGGTTCAGGGCACGGGCGTTGGCCCGGATGCCGTGCTCGTCGTAGAGGTGGAAGGGGGTGGGGTAGTCCTTCACGATCTCCTGGAGCTGCTCCAGGGAGACAAAAGGCTTTTTCATTGGTGCGGTCAGCTCCTTTTCTGTATATAAGGCAAGAGACAGTCTATCGAATTTACACCGATTTGTCAATAAAATTCCTTGACAATACCGGTGCCGGAGTGCGATACTATTACCCGAAATCAGAAAAGAGAGGGTTTTTGCTTATGGGCTACTCCAAGGAAGACATTATCCGCATCGTCCGGGAGAATGATATTGAGTTTATCCGGATGCAGTTCACCGATATTTTCGGCCAGATGAAAAATGTGGCCATCACCGCCTCCCAGGTGGAGAAGGCGGTGAACAACCAGATTATGTTCGACGGCTCCTCCATCGAGGGCTTTACCCGTATCCACGAGTCGGACCAGTGCCTCTACCCCGACCTGAACAGCTTTGTGATCGTCCCCGAGAAGGTGGCCGGGGGGAAGGTGGCCCGGATGTTCTGCGACGTGTACAACACCGACGGCACCCCCTTCGTGGGCGACCCCCGGGGGGTGCTGCGCCGGGTGCTCCGCCGGGCGGAGAGCATGGGGTTTGACGTGTTTAACATCGGGCCCGAGCTGGAGTTCTTCCTCTTTGAGACCGACGAGGACGGCCGGGCCACCACCCGGACCAAGGACGAGGCCGCCTACTTCGACCTGGGCCCCCTGGACCACGGCGAGTCCACCCGGCAGGAGATCTGCCTGAATCTGGAGAAGATGGGCTTTGAGATTGAGGCCAGCCACCACGAGTGCGCCGTGGCTCAGCACGAGATCGATTTTAAGTATAACGACGCCCTGGAGGGCGCCGACAAGATTATGACCTTTAAGCTGGTGGCCAAGAGCATCGCCCAGAAGAACCACCTCCACGCCACCTTCATGCCCAAGCCCATCTACGACATCGCCGGCAACGGGATGCATCTGAACATGTCCCTGTTTAAGGACGGGAAGAACGTCTTCCACGACCCCAGCGGGGAGCGGGGACTGTCCAAGACGGCCTACTCCTTTATCGCCGGCCTGCTGGATCATGTGCAGGGCTTTACAGCGGTGACCAACCCCCTGGTCAACTCCTATAAGCGGCTGGGCGCGGGCCATGAGGCCCCCCGCTACCGGGCCTGGTCGGCCTCTAACCGGTCGGCCCTTATCCGCATCCCCGCCGCCCGGGGACAGGCCACCCGGGTGGAGCTGCGCTCCCCCGACCCCGCCTGCAACCCCTATCTGGCCGTGGCCGTCTGCCTGGCCGCCGGCCTGGACGGCATCGCCCGGGGGCTTACTCCGCCCCCGGAGATTACCGGCGATATCTACGCCATGGACAGCGCCACCCGGGAGGCCCACGGCATCCATACCCTGCCCGATACCCTGAAGGACGCTCTGGAGGAGCTGGAGAAGGACGCCCTTATCCTGGATGTGCTGGGCCAGCATGTGGCTGAGCACTACATCAAGGGTAAGATGCGGGAGTGGGACGAGTATCAGACCCGGGTGTCCAGCTGGGAGTTGGAGAAGTATCTGGTGATTTATTGAGCTTTTGCGTCAGGGGCGGCCTTTGGGCCGCCCCTGTGTTGTGTTTTTTGGGGGGTGGTTTCTGCCTATTGCTGCCTCTTTCCAAACAACAGCAGCCCTGACCGCCCCCTCATCCGCCCCAGTGTGCGCACTGGGGCACCTTCCCCCCGGAGGATGGAAGGCTTGCCCTGCGGGGGACGGGGGTTTTGCGGTGGGGACGCGTGTAGGGCAAGGGCTCTGCCCTTGCCTCTCCTATCCCGTTTTATCCCCTTGCCTTGTTCCCATCCCGTTTTATCCCCTTGCCTTGTTCCCATCCCGTTTTATCCCCTTACGGGGATAGGCAAGGGTAGAACCCTTGCCCTACGGGCGGTCGTGGTAGAGAGAATTGCCGGGCCTGGAGGGGACGGAGAGGGGATGCGGAATCCCCCAGTCACCGCCTGCGGCGGTGCCAGCCCCCTTTGGCAAGGGGGCCTTTGGAGCGGGGACGACCATTGGGAGGTTCTTGTAGGGGCCGGGCTCCGTCCCGGCCCGTCTCCCGGGAGTATGTGGTTCCAGAAAGGCGGGGCGGGACAGAGCCCGCCCCCTACCGCCCTGCCGACTGCGGTCTTCGGTCTTTCTTGCGGAATCGGCGCATAGGCTGGCTCCGAAAGGGGGAATTACCGATGCGCTTTACCAAAATGGAAGGGCTGGGCAACGACTACATCTACCTCAACTGTCTGGAACGGGTCCCGTGGGACCTGCCTGGGCTGGCCGTCTGCCTGTCTGACCGGCACTTCGGCGTGGGAGCCGACGGGATTATCTGCATCCGCCCGGGTCAGGGGGGCGACTTCTCTATGGACATGTACAACGCCGACGGCAGCCGGGGGACTATGTGCGGCAACGGTATCCGATGCGTGGGCAAGTACGTCTACGACAAGGGGCTTACCCGGAAGACCTGCCTCACCATCGACACCGGGGCCGGGCCCCGGCGGCTGGAGCTCCATGTTGCGGACGGGGCGGTGGAGGCGGTGACGGTGGACATGGGGACGGCCCGGGTGGGCAGTGCCGTCACGCTGGAGGCGGCGGGTGAGACCTTTACCGTGGTTCCCGTGGAGGTGGGCAACCCCCATGGGGTGATCTTCTGCGAGGACCCCAACGCGGTGGAGCTGGAGCGGCTGGGGCCCGCACTGGAGCGCCATCCCGCGTTGGGCGGACGGCGGAATATTGAGTTTGCGGCCTGCCTGGACCGGGAGCAGCTGGCGATTCGGGTGTGGGAGCGGGGCAGCGGGATTACCCTGGCCTGCGGCACCGGGGCCTGCGCCTGCTTCGCCGCCGCGTTGGAGGAAAACCGCTGCGGCACAAGGGTGGAGGCCGCTCTGCCCGGGGGCGTCCTTACCCTGGAGCGGCGGGGGGAGAGCCTTTTTATGACCGGGCCCGCCCGGACGGTGTTCGAGGGGGAGCTCCCTATCTGAAAAAGGGGGGAGCCCCTCCTTCGACAAAACGCCCGTCTTAAAAATTGGGAAGGGCTGAGAAATACCACTTGGTACGTCATGTAGGGCAGGGGTTCTACCCCTGCCTATCCCCGTAAGGGGATAGAACGGAAACGGGGGTAAGGCAAGGGCAGAGCCCTTGCCCCAGTCTGTCAAAAAAGCCCCCCTCTAAGAGGGGGGTGGCACGGCGGAGCCGTGACGGGGGGAGTTTAAAAGCAAAAAAGTGATATTCATTCGTTGTTTTACTCCCTCAGTCACCGCCTTCGGCGGTGACAGCTCCCTCAAAGAGGGAGCCTTAGAGGACGGTAGAGCGTTTTTCGACAAGCTGAGGCAAGGGCAGAGCTCTTGCCCTACATTCGGAAGGGGTTCTGAATTCATGAGACAAGCGTATTCGACAAAAAACTTTCCTTGACAACCGTGGGGGATACCTTTATTATATAAGAATCGTGTCCAAAAGGAGGGTATCCGCCTTGGAAGTCATCACCAGCCGGAACAACCAGCTGATTAAGCACATCCGCAAGCTGACGTCGGACCGGGCGTACCGCCGGAGCTGTGGGCTTTATTTTGGCGAGGGACCCAAGCTGCTGGCCGAGGCGCTGAAGGCGGGGACTGCCATTGAGGCGGTTGTCACCGCCCGGGGGGTGGACCTGCCCGGGCTGGATGGGCTGCGGCGGGCGGAGGCGCCGGCGGACCTGCTGGACAGCCTGTGCGACACCAGGTCCCCCCAGGGGGTGCTGTTTCTGGCCAAAATGCCCGGCCTCTCCCCGCCGGAACGGCTGGAGGGGGGGCGCTGGCTGGTGCTGGACGGCCTTCAGGACCCGGGCAACGTGGGGACTATCTGGCGCACCGCCGACGCCCTGGGGGCGGATGGCCTGATTCTGGTCAACCACTGCGCCGACCCCTTTTCCCCCAAGACGGTGCGGGCCACCATGGGAGCCTGCTTCCGCCTGCCGGTGTATGAGGCGGAGACGCAGGCCCTGCCGGGGCTGCTGGAGCGGTCCGGCCTGCCCCTGTATGCCGCCGCTCTGGGGGAGGACAGCGTCACGGTTGGGGAGGCCCGGCTGAGCCGCTGCGCCGTGGTCATTGGAAGCGAAGGGCGGGGCGTTTCGCCGGAGCTGCTCCGATTGAGCGAAAAGACGGTGAAGATTCCCATGCGGGAGCGGTGCGAGTCGCTGAACGCGGCGGCGGCGGCGACGGTGATTCTCTGGGAAATGGGGCGCTAGGTCCGCCTTCGGTACAGTCCCTGGACGATCAGGTAAGCGGCCAGCAGCAGGGTGAAGAAGGCGGCGTAGGCCGGGACATAGCCCCCCAGCCAGTCGGCCAACAGGCCGGGCAGAGGGCCGAAGACCAGCATCCCGGCGGTGAAGGCCAGGGTGATGCTGCGTACGCCGCTCTCGTAGTCGGCGCACAGGTCCCCCGCCCAGCGGGCCGGGGAGACGGCGGTGATGGACAGCCCCAGTCCGAAGGCCGTGATGGCCAGGACGGGAAGGAGCACGCCCCCCACCGGGGCCAGGGTGCACAGGGCCAGGGCCAGCAGCAGCGTGCCGAAGGCAAAGCGGTTGCCTCCCAGGCCCCCCAGGCGGTCGTAGACCTGGCCGCAGACGATCTTTCCCAGGCTGATCATGGCCCCTAAGTAGGACAGCAGGCCGGCCACAAAGAGGCTGCTGTAGCCGGAGGATGTATAGAGCATGGTGAGGTGGGAGAAGCCGGGGCCGCCGGTGGCCCCCACAAAGAGGGCGGCCAGCAGAAGCAGGGTCCACTGTGACCTGGACAGCCCCGCTCCCCCGCTCCGCGTGTCCGGCCCGGGGACGGAGCCGGGGCGGCGGTAGGGGCCCGCGGCGCCGGGGGCGTCCTGCACCAGCAGCCACACCAGAAGGGCGCACAGAAACATGACGGCCCCCTCCCACAGGAAGGCGGCGGTTATGCCCTGCTCCTTCACCACGCCGGTGAGAAGCACCGGGGCGAAGACGGTGGACACTCCGCTGCCCGCCGAGGCCAGACCCAGGGCCAGGCCCTGCCGGTCCTGAAACCAGCGCCCTACCGCCAGGGAGATGGGGACCATCCCCGCCAGGCAGTAGCCCACCCCGGTGAGGGCGGCGGCGGCGCAGTACAGGAGAAAGCGGTCGGCAAAGGCGAAGCAGAGGCAGGAGAGGCCCACCAGCAGCACCCCGGCGCTCATAACCCGCCGCAGGCCGAAGCGGGCGCACAGCTGGTTGACGCACAGCAGGGTGGCCAGGATGAACAGGCTGCGGGTGGTGGTGATCCAGGAGCCCTGGGCGTCGGTAAAGCCGTTGAGGCGGATAATCTCCGGCTGATAGATGGAAAAGACGTTGACGCCCAGGCCCATGACCGCGAACATGGCCAGCGCGCCGCCCAGGCAGACCAGCCAGGCGCGGTGAGGCGGGTTTTTCATAAAATCACTTCCTATCAGAATAACCATACCCCGTAACGGGAAATTTGTAAAGAACAATCTGGCAAAAGAGCACGCCCATCTCATAAATATGGAAAGCCTCTGGAAATGCCGGCCGGTACGTCCTGTAGGGCAGGGGTTGGAAGTGAATTGGCCCGCAGGGCCAAGAGAGGCCGGCCTGGACCGCTACCCCTGCCTATCCCCGTAAGGGGATAAAACGGGATAGGAAAGGCAAGGGCAGAGCCCTTGCCCTACATGCGGCAGCTTTCCTAAATTTATGAGACAAGCGTGGGAAAAAGAGGCGCTTATCTTGTCCATTCAGAGAGACCCTCTGAATGGATGACACGGGCGCAGAGAAAAGGGGGTACGTTGGATGGCGGAGCTGGAATACTGGCTGTGGCTGACCACCAGGAAGGGGCTGGGGCCGGCGGGAGCACTGACGGTACTGGACCATTTTATCACGCCGGAGCGGGCCTTTTACGGCGAGAAAGAGGACTTCGACGCCCTGCCCCTGTCCCCCTTTGCCCGGCAGTCCCTGCTGGACAAGAGCATGGACGAGCCCAATAAAATCCTGGGAGACTGTGACCAGCTGGGCCTGCGGATTATGACCTTTCAGGATGCGGACTACCCTCAGCGTCTGCGTCAGATTTCCGTTCCCCCGGCAGTGCTGTATATCAAAGGAAAGGTCTTTCGCTTTGATGAGGAGCCGGCCATCGCCGTGGTGGGGATGCGTAAGTGTTCCCTGAGGGGCCGGGAGTGGGCGGAGCGGTTCGGTATGGAGCTGGCCTCCAGCGGTGCGCTGGTGGTGTCCGGCATTGCCGAGGGAGTGGACTGTCACGCCATCCGCGGAGCCCTCAAGGCGGGAAAGCCGGCGGTCTCCGTGCTGGCCGGCGGGGTGAATGTGGTGTTCCCCTATGAGAACCGGTTTCTGTATCAGGATGTGGCCGCTGCGGGGGCTCTTATCTCTGAGTACCCGCCGGGAACCCCCCACAAGGGGGACCACTTCCCCCTGCGCAACCGGATTCTCAGCGGGCTGTGCCTGGGGGTGCTGGCAATGGAGTGCGAGCCCCAGGGGGGCACCATGCTCACCGTCAACCACGCCCTGGAGCAGGGACGGGAGGTGTATGCCGTCCCCGTGGGGCTGGATGAGCAGTGCGCCCGGGGCACCAATCAGCTGATCCGCGACTTTAAGGCCAGGCTGGTGGAGAACGCAGGGGATATTCTGCGGGACTATGTGGACCGGTTCCCCACCCGGCTGGCAAAGCTGGCCCCCCTGCCCCCGTCGGTGGTGAGCGCCCGGCTGTCCGGGGACAAGCCCCGGGAGGACCCCGCCCAAAAGGCCCGGGAGCCTGAGCGCCCCAAGCGGGAGCTGGTTCCAAGGGGACAGCAGAAGGACCGGTTTACCGACGACGAGCTGGCTATTCTGGCCGCTACGGCCAAGTCCGCCCTCACCGCCGACGAGATTGTGGAGCGGACCCAGATTCCCGCCAAGCGGGTGCTGTCCGCCCTCACCATGCTCCAGGTGCAGGGGGCTTTGGAGGAGCGGCCCGGACGGCGGTTCTTCGCCCTGGTGGAGCTGGAGGGGTAGGGACGCATCACGATGCGTCCGTCGGCGCGCTGCGCGGCAGATGATATGTGTGGTTCGGCGCGGTGGGGTGGTGCGGACGCTTCGTGAAGCGTCCCTACGGGTCCCACGGCCGCTGGCCAGGGGGCCGGGCCCCACAAATAAGCAACAGCGGGGCGGCACAGAGGCCGCCCCCTACTGGAGGGATATCCAAAGTGGCAAATAAAACTGACTTAGTTATTGTAGAGTCCCCGTCCAAGGCAAAAACCATTGGCAAATATCTTGGCCCGGGGTATGAGGTAAAGGCATCTATGGGCCATGTCCGGGACCTGCCCAAGAGCAAGCTGAGCGTGGATATCGAGGGCGGCTTTGTCCCCGACTACCAGCCCATCAAGGGCAAGGAGGACGTGATCAGCGACCTGAAAAAGGCGGCCAAGCGCTCAGGAAAAGTCTATCTGGCCACCGACCCTGACCGGGAAGGGGAGGCCATCTCCTGGCACCTGAAGGAGCTGCTGGCCATTCCCGACGACAAGACCTACCGGGTCACCTTCAACGAGATCACCAAGAATGTGGTCAACCAGTCCATCGCCGCCCCCCGGGCCATCGACCAGAACCTGGTGGACGCCCAGCAGGCCCGGCGCATCCTGGACCGGATTGTGGGTTATCAGCTCTCCCCCCTGCTGTGGAAGAAGATCCGCCGGGGGCTGTCCGCCGGACGGGTGCAGTCGGTGGCTACCCGGCTGGTGGTGGAGCGGGAGCTGGAGATTCGCGCCTTTGTCCCCCAGGAGTACTGGTCCATCGAGGCAGATTTGGAGCGGGTGGCCCCCAACACCGGGGCCTTCAAGGCCCAGTTCCACGGAAAAGACAAGAAGATGGAACTGCACAGCGAGGCGGAGGCTCAGGCGGTGATGGACGCGGTGGCTCAGGGGAGCTGGTCGGTGGCCCGGGTGAAGCGGCAGGAGAAAAACCGGCAGCCCGCCCCCCCCTTTACCACCTCTACTCTCCAGCAGGAGGCCAGCCGCAAGCTGAATATGTCCCCCGCCCGGACCATGGCCGTGGCCCAACAGCTCTATGAAGGGGTGGACATCGACGGCCAGGGGACGGTGGGTCTTATCACCTACATGCGTACCGACTCCCTGCGGCTGTCTGACGAGGCGGTGGCCGCCGCACGGGGCTTTATCAGCCAGCGGTACGGCGGGAGCTACTGCCCCGCCCAGCCCCGGGCGTTCAAGACCAAGGGCAACGCCCAGGACGCCCACGAGGCCATCCGGCCCTCCAACGTCACCCTTGTGCCCGAGGATATCAAAAAGGACCTGACCACCGAGCAGTTTAAGCTGTACCGGCTGATCTGGTCCCGGTTTGTGGCGTGCCAGATGGCCAACGCCGTCTATGACAGCCTGTCCATCGACGCCGTCAACTCCGGCTATATCTTCCGGGCCAGCCACTCCTCCCTGAAGTTTTCCGGCTTTACCGCCGTGTATGAGGAGGGGAAAGACACCGACGACGAGGAGAAAAAATCCTCCCCCCTGCCCGATTTGAAGGAGGGGGAGGCCCTCACCCACAAAAAGCTTACCAGAGATCAGCACTTTACCCAGCCCCCCGCCCGGTACTCCGAGGCCAGCCTGATCCGGGCCTTGGAGGAGCAGGGCATCGGCCGCCCCTCTACCTACGCCCCTACCATCTCCACCATTCTCAACCGGGAGTATGTGGTGAAGGAGGGGGGCAAGGCTCTGCGGCCCACCCCCCTGGGAGAGGTGGTCACCGGGCTGATGAAGGACAAATTTCACGACATTGTGGACTACGACTTTACCGCCCAGATGGAACAGCGGCTGGACAAGGTGGAGGAGGGGGCGGCCAACTGGAAGGCCCTCCTGGCCGACTTCTACAGGGACTTCGACGCTGAACTGAAAAAGGCGGAGGCGGACCTGGACGGGGAGCGGATTAAGGTGCCTGACGAGGTGTCTGAGGAGATCTGCCCCCAGTGCGGGCGGAATCTGGTGATTAAGTCGGGCCGGTTCGGCCGGTTTCTGGCCTGCCCCGGCTGGCCGGAGTGTGACTTTACCATGCCCCTGGTGGTGGAGATGCCCGGGAAGTGCCCCGTGTGCGGGGGGCGGCTGCTGAAGCGCACCGGCAAGTCCAAAAAGACGGGGAAGCAATACACCTTCTACTGCTGTGAGCGGCGCACCGGCAAGGAGGAGACCAACCAGTGCGAGTTTATGACCTGGGACGTGCCGGTGAAGGACAACTGCCCTATCTGCGGTCAGACGATGTTTAAAAAGGCGGGGCGGGGGGCCAAGAAGCCCTTCTGCATCAATGAGACGTGCGCCAACTTTACCCCCGAGGAGAAACGGGGCGGCTGGAAAAAGCCCGCCGCCGAGGGAGAGGCTCCCGCTGCTGAGGGGGAGGAGAAACCGAAGAAGGCCGCGGCGGCGAAGAAGTCCACTGCGAAGAAGACTGCCACGAAAAAGGCCACAGAGAAGAAGACTACGACGAAGAAGACGGTTGCAGCGGAGAAGAAGACGGCGGCGAAAAAAACTGCCGCTAAGAAGACCACGACTAAGAAAGCTGCGGCGAAAGAGGAATGAAAAAATATCCTGAGGGGGAGCCGGGGATTTGCCTCCCCCCTTGTGGGGAAGGTGGCACGGCGAAGCCGTGACAGAGGAGGGACGAAGGAGGCGCTATGGAAAAAGTAATCGTCATCGGTGCGGGGCTGGCGGGGAGCGAGGCGGCCTGGCAGCTGGCCCGGCGGGGGATTCCCGTGGAGCTGCGGGAGATGAAGCCGGGGAAAATGTCCCCCGCCCACCACACCCCGTACTTCGGAGAGCTGGTGTGCTCCAACTCCCTGCGGTCCGACCAGCTGGAAAACGCTGTGGGGCTGCTCAAGGAGGAGCTGCGGCGGTGCGGGTCCCTTATTATGGCCTGCGCCGACGGGCACCGGGTGGAGGCCGGAGGAGCCCTGGCGGTGGACCGCCACGCCTTTGCCGCCGCCATCACTGAACAAATAAAAAAACACCCCGGCATCACCGTGGCGGAGGGGGAGGTTACAGCGCTTCCAGCGGAGGGAAATGTGATCGTCGCCACCGGGCCGCTGACCAGCGAGGCCCTGTCGGCGGAGATTGCAGGGCTGTTTCCCGACTCCAAATACCTCAATTTCTTCGACGCCGCCGCCCCGCTGGTCACCTTCGACAGCATCGACATGGACAGCGCCTGGTTCGCCTCCCGATATGACCGGGGGACGCCGGACTACATCAACTGTCCTCTCACGGCGGAGGAATACGACGCCTTCTGGACCGAGCTGACCCAGGCCCAGGAGGCGGAGGTCCACGGGTTTGAGGACGCGGGGGTGTTTGAGGGCTGCATGCCGGTGGAGGTGATGGCCCGGCGGGGGCGGGACACCCTGTGCTACGGCCCCCTGAAGCCGGTGGGGCTGAAGGACCCCAGGACCGGAAAGGAGCCCTTTGCCGTGGTCCAGCTCCGGAAGGACAACGCCCAGGGGTCCATCTACAACATGGTGGGCTTCCAGACTCATCTGCGTTTCCCGGAGCAGAAGCGGGTTTTTTCCATGATCCCCGCCCTGAAAAAGGCGGAGTATGTGCGCTACGGCGTGATGCACCGGAACACCTTTCTGGACTCCCCACGGCTGCTGGACCGGTACTACCGGGTACGGGGGAATGAAAGGCTGATGTTCGCCGGGCAAATTACCGGGGTGGAGGGCTATGTGGAGTCCACCGCGTCCGGGTGCCTGGCCGCGCTGGAGCTGGCCCGGCGGCTGGAGGGAAAGGCGCCCATCGACTTCCCCAGGGAAACCGCCATGGGGGCAATGGCCCTCTATGTCAGCGACCAGAGCGTTGTGAATTTTCAGCCGATGAATGTGAATTTTGGCCTGATTCCCCAGCTGGGCTACCGGGTGAAGGGGAAACGGAATAAAAACGCCGCTATCTCTCAGCGGGCGCTGGAGGCGCTGGCAGGGCTGGATCTGGGGGTGTAGGGGCGGACATTGTGCGGTTGGAATCCCCCCGCCCCCTTCGGGGGCACCCCCCTTTGGCAAGGGGGGCTTTACGCCCGCACCAGGGCGCTCAGTTCCCGGACAAGACCCAGCGCCGCGCGGAACTGGTGCTCCCTTTCCAGATACTCCTGCTCCAGAATCTGGTCAATGAAACGGTCCAGCTGGCTCTGCTGCTCCGGGTTTAAACCGGCTCTTACCTGCTCCTCCTGCTGCAGCACGGCGGAAATGCACGCGTTGTATTCCGCATCTTCCCGCAGGTCCTTCATACACCGCTCCATCAGAAACTCGTACAGGTATTGGGTCAGGTCATCCATTCTAATCACTCCGTTCGGATTACTCTATTTGGATTACTTCTACCCCTATTATAATTACTCCAAACAGGCCTGTCAAGAGGAAATGGTAAAAATGACAAAATTATCAGAAAGACTATATTCTCTGCGCAAGGAACGAAATTTAACTCAGCTGCTTGCCGCAGAGGGCATGGGCATTCCATTCAGTACCTACCGCCGCTATGAAAAAAAAGAACGGGAGCCTGACGCCTCCGTCCTGGTCCAGATCGCGGATTTTTACGACGTATCCCTGGACTACCTGGTGGGGCGGTCGGAAAAACGGGAGAGGTGATTCCATTTGAACATCATGGCGGAAATCGCCATTATCTGCGGCGTCTGCCTGGTCTCGGAGGTCATTTCCGCCCTGATTCCGGCGGCCTTCCCCGCCAGCGTTATCGCGCTGGTGCTGCTGGCCCTGCTGCTGTTTGCCAAAATCCTCAAGCCGGAGCACATTCAGCGCTTCAGCGCCTTTCTGGTGGCAAATATGGCCTTCTTCTTCCTTCCCTCCTGCGTGGGGGTGATGGAGCACGCGCCGGCCATCCTGCGGCAGCTGGCCCCCTTCCTGCTTATCAGCTTCCTTACCACCCCGCTGGTCTACCTGGCCACCGCCTGGGCCGTCCAGTGGATGATTCGGCGCGCCCGGAGAAAGGAGGGCCGGTCCCGTGACTGACGTGATCCTCACCTCCCCCTTCTTCGGGCTGACCCTCACTGCCGCCGCCTGGTGCGCCGGCTGCTGGCTGCAAAAAAAGACGGGGCTGCTGCTGTGCAACCCCCTGCTTATCGCTGTGGCCCTCATCATCGCCGTGCTGGCCCTGCTGGATATCCCCTACGCGGCCTACTCCGCCGGGGGTGACTTTATCAAGCTGATGCTGGGGCCCGTTACCGCCGTGCTGGCCCTGAACATCTACAACCAGCGGGCCATTTTGAAAGAACACTTTCTCCCCGTGCTGGCCGGGTGCCTGGTGGGCAGCCTCACCAGCGTGGGCAGCATTCTGGCCCTGTGCAGGGTGTTTCGGGTGGAGGAGGCCCTTACCGCCTCCCTCCTGCCCAAGAGCGTTACCACCGCCATCGCCATGGGCATTGCCGAGAGCCACGGGGGTGTGGCCGGCATCGCCGCCGCCGCCGTGATGGTGGCAGGCATCACCGGGGCGGTGTTCGCCCCCCTGTTCGCCCGGGTGTTCCGCATCACCGAGCCGGTGGCCGAGGGGCTGGCCATCGGGGCGTGCAGCCACGCCCTGGGCACCACCCGGGCTATAGAGATTGGCTCCGTTCAGGGGGCCATGAGCTCCATTGCCATCTGCGTGTGTGGGATCATTACCTCGCTTTTGGCGCTGTTTCTATAGAAAAAGGCCGCCCGTCGGGCGGCCTTTTCTTATCGCTTTTTGCTGAAAATGCGCTCCAGAATGTCCCAGTCGTCGTCGTTGACCGCGGGCTTGGGGGGCTCGGGCGTGGGGACTACCGGGGGCGCGACAGGCTCCGGGGTGGTCTCTGCCACGGGGGCGGGTTCCTCTACTGCAGGGGCGGCCTTCTCCTCCACCTGGTGGGGGAAGGGGATGGACTGGTTCTCCTCAAAGCCGGTGGCGATTACCGTGACCCGGATCTCATCCTCCAGCGTCTCGTCGAAGGCGGCGCCGAAGATGATGTTGGCCTCGGGGTGGGCGGCCTCCTGCACCAGGTTGGCGGCGGTCTCCACCTCCTCCAGGCCGATGTCCATGGAGCCGGTGACGTTGATCAGCACGCCGCGGGCACCGTTGATGGATGTCTCCAGCAGGGGGCTGGAAATGGCCATCTTGGCCGCGTCCTCCGCCTTGTTCTTGCCCGCGGCCCGGCCCACACCCATGTGAGCCCGGCCGGCGTCCTTCATAACGGCGGACACGTCGGCAAAGTCCAGGTTGATAAAGCCGGTGTTTTTAATCAGGTCGGAGATGGACTGGACCGCCTGCTGGAGTACGTCGTCGGCAATCTCGAAGGCGTTGACCATGGTGATCTTCTGGTCGCTGGCCAGCTTCAGACGCTCGTTGGGGATAATCACCAGGGAGTCTACCTTTTCCCGCAGCTCGGCGATGCCCGCCTCGGCCTGGCGCATCCGGCGCATGCCCTCAAACTTAAAGGGCTTGGTCACCACGCCGATGGTAAGGATGCCCATTTCCTTGGCGATGTCGGCCACGATGGGGGCCGCGCCGGTGCCGGTGCCGCCGCCCATGCCGGCGGTGATGAACACCATGTCGGTGCCCTCCAGAATCTCGGATATCTGCTTGCGGTTCTCCTCGGCGGCCTTGCGGCCCACCTCCGGGTCTGCCCCGGCACCTTTGCCGTTGGTAAGCTTCTCGCCGATCTGGATTTTGTTGGTGGCGCTGGAGGCCTCCAGCGCCTGCTTGTCGGTATTTACGGCGATGAAATCCACGCCCTTGGTGCCGGTGCGCACCATGCGGTTGACCACATTGTTGCCGCCGCCGCCTACCCCGATCACCTTGATGCTGACTACGCTTTCGGGGCCCATATCTAATCCGAACGCCATTCTTTTTCCTCCTATGTATAGCGGGGTCCCGCATTGAAAGCTTTGTGGGGTGGTCCCGGGTTTTGGCCATATTATTGTTCATTGTAACGCAGTTTTCCCCTCAGGTCAAGAGGAAATCACAAAACGACCAAAGTTTCCAATATTTTCATGGGGAAAGCTGGGGCTGGGCGGGAGCGTATACCGCCGGGGAACGGGTCAGGTCCATTGAGCCGCAGGCCCCTTCCCCGTCCTGCTCTTCCATCTTCTCCCGGATGGCCCGCATCAGCCGCACATCATAGGAAAAATCGGCGTTCAGCTTCATCTTCACGTCGAAGCGGCCGGCGTAGCGGACCATCAGCTGGGTGGCCTCCAGGCGGATGTCGGAGACCTGGGACTGCATCCCCGCCTCCCCCAGGGCCTCCAGCAGGGCGGTGAGGGCCGCCAGCCGGGTGTGCTCCCCCTCAGGCACCTCCATCATGCTGCCCGCCTGGGGGGACAGAGGGATCAGTCCGGTGACGGCGATGGCGGCGGAGTCGGGCGGGGCAGGCTCCAGCAGCTTGCCCTTTACGCTGATGAGCCACGGTTCCTGAGCGGTGGTCACAGCCTTCTCCCCTGCCTCCTCCTGATAGGCTGCCACCTGCTCCACGCCGGGAGCCGCCACCTGGGCCACCGCCTCCCACTCGGTGACGGTGATTTGGATGGTGCTGGGCAGGGCCCGGTTGATGGTCAGGTCGCCGATGTAGGGCAGGGTGGTGCGGATGTTCTGGTCGATGCGCACCTTGTTCAGGCTGTACAGGTTGTCGCCCAGCTGGATGCCCGAGGCGGCGATGATCTCCTCCTGGGTGTACCGCTGGTTGCCGCTCACCGTTACCTGCTCCACCCGGAAGAACACCGTCGCCCCCACGGTCAGGGCCAGGATGACCCCCACCACACACAACAGCTTGAACAGCGGCCCGAACCGGCCCCTGTTTCGCCTGCGTGTTCTGCTGCGGTGGCTGTATCTTGGCATGGTGTTCTCCTTGGTGCGAAATTCTGTGGATTGCGCCCGATTCACGGGCGGACGCTTCGTGAAGCGTCTACGGTATCTCCCGGATATCGGCCCCCAGGGCGCGGAGGTTTTTGTCCAGGGCCTGGTAGCCCCGGCGGATGTGGCGCAGCTCCGACACCCGGGTGATCCCCTCCGCCCCCAGGGCGGCCACCACCAGGGCGGCTCCACCCCGCAGGTCGGTGGACCGGACAGCGGCCCCGTGGAGCCTGCCCACCCCCGACACCATGGCCGCCCGGCCGGCCACCTGGATATCCGCCCCCATGCGGCGCAGTTCATCCACATGGCGGTAGCGGCTGTCGAAGATGTTTTCCACAAAGAGGGTGGCCCCCTCTCCCCCGGCCAGGACAGCCATGAGGATGGCCTGGGCGTCAGTGGGAAAGCCGGGATAGGGGGCAGTGCGCACCGGGGAGATGCCCCGCACCGGCGCGGCGCCGGTCAGGACGACCCGGTCCGGGCCGGTGTGCAGGGTGCAGCCCGCCTCCTCCAGGCAGGCCAGGACGGCGGTGAGGGTGTCCGGGGCGATGCCGGTGAGCTCCACCTCTCCCCCGGCTGCTGCGGCGGCGCACAGGTATGTAGCGGCGGCGATGCGGTCCCCCATCACCCGGTACTCCACCGGATGAAGGGGCAGCCCTCCCTGGATGGTGATGGTGGAGGTGCCCGCCCCCTCTATTTGTGCGCCGGCCGCCTGAAGGAAGCTTTGCAGGTCGATGATCTCCGGCTCCCGGGCTCCGCCCACGACGGTGGTCACTCCGGGACAGCCACAGGCGGCCAGCATGGCATTTTCAGTGGCCCCCACGCTTGGGATGGACAGGCACAGCTCCCGGCCCCGCAGCCCTCCCCGGCAGCAACGGCAGGCCAGCGCCCCCTGCTCCTCCAGAATCTCCGCCCCCAGAGCCCGGAGGGCAGCCAGGTGCAGGTCGATGGGCCGGGGGCCCAGCTCGCAGCCCCCAGGGTAGGACAGCTCCGCCGCCCCCAGCCGGGCCAGCAGCGCCCCCAGGAAAATTACCGAGGAGCGCATCTCCCGCATGAGATGCTCCGGGATATCGGAGCGGTTTACCGCCGAGGCATCAATGATGACGGTGTCACCCTCCCGGTCGGCCCGGCAGCCCAGCAGGCGCAGAATGTCCAGAGTGGCGGAAACGTCGGACAGGTCGGGGCAGTTGTGGAGTATGCACTGCCCCGGGACAAGCAGGCAGGCCGCCAGAATGGGCAGGACGCTGTTCTTGGCCCCGTGGACCGCCAGCGTCCCCCCAAGGGGCCGTCCGCCCTGAATTTCGTAATAGCTCATGGGATTGCCTCCAAATCGTTTGGATTTGGAGTATCCTATGCGGAATGAGGGCGTTTGGTTTCTGGGCGCCCCCCCTCAGTCACGGCATACGCCGTGACAGCTCCCCCACGAGGGGGGAGCCAGGTTTCCGCCTCCCCCCTTGTGGGGGAGGTGGCCCGAAGGGCCGGAGGGGGGCTTTTGGGTGCAAACCTGTTTCAGGCAAGGGCAGAGCCCTTGCCCTACAGGCGTTCCCCTCTGCTATCTGAGAATCTCCCGCAGGGTCTCGTAGATTTTCTCCCCGGCGTTGGGGACGGCCATGGCTCTCAGGGCGGTGACCATGCCCTCCCGGCGGTCCCGGGACTGGAGGAGCAGGGCCGCCTTGTCGTAGAGGGTATTCTCCACGCAGTCGGCCTCCCGCAGGAGGACGGCCGCCCCCTGGCCGGCCAGCACCCGGGCGTTTTTCTCCTGGTGGTTGGCGGTGACGTTGGGGGAGGGCACCAGCACTGCCGGCTTGGCAATGGCGGTGAGCTCCGAGATTGTGGAGGCCCCCGCCCGGCACAGCACCAGGTCGGCGGCGGCCATCACCAGGGGCATGTCGTAGATATACTCCCGGACCTCCACCCCGTTGTCCCCCAGCTTCAGGCCACGGCGCAGCAGCTCCTCCTGCATCCAGGGAAAATCCCGGCCCGCGCCGTGGATGTGCCGCCAAGGGGCGCCCTCGTAGCACTCCTTGGCGATGAAGTCCACCATCTTCTGGTTCATTACCTCCGCCCCCAGGGAGCCCCAGTAGGACAGCAGCAGGGGCCGGTCGTCTGGGAAGCCCAGCTTGGCCCGGGCCTCCTCCCGGGTGTATTTGAAAAAGTCCCCCCGCACCGGCGTGCCGGTGACCACCACCTTGTCCGGGTTGTCGTAGTGCTCCCTGCTCTCCTCAAAGCCCACCATCACCCGGTCCACCACCCTGGACAGGGCTTTGGTGGTGAGGCCGGGGACGGCGTTGGACTCGTGGACGGCGGTGGGGATGCCCCGGTGGGCCGCCTCGTTGACCACGGGGAAGGAGGCGTAGCCCCCGGTGCCCACCACCAGGTTGGGCTTGAACTCGTCCAGAATGGCCCGGGCCTGCTTTTTGGACTTCTGCATGTTCATCAGGGTGCCCAGGTTGTGGGCGATGTCCGCCGGGGCGAAGGAGCGGTGGAAGTTGGTGATGGTGACGGTCTGGATGCGGTAGCCCTCCTTGGGCACCAGCTTGTTCTCCATGCCGCCGTCCGCCCCCACAAAGAGGACCCGGCAGCCCGGATTCCGCGCCTGGAAAATGTGGGCCAGAGCTACCGCCGGGTTTACATGGCCGGCGGTGCCGCCGCAGGTAAACAGTACATTCATAATAACACCTCTCACTCGGGAATTGACAGTTCTTTTGTAGGGGCCTCCGTAGGGACGCTTCACGAAGCGTCCGCCGTCCGAAACGGAGCGCGTCGGGCGGACGCATCGTGATGCCTCCCTACATGGTCGGGGCTTAATCCTTCCGGGGGGCCGGAATCTGCCGGGAGATACTTAATATAATGCCCATCTCCGCCAGATGAATCATCAGGGCGGTGCCGCCGTAGCTGAAAAAGGGCAGGGAGATGCCGGTGTTTGGCAGCAGGTTGGTTACTACGCCGATGTTGAAGAAGACCTGGAAGGCCAGCAGGGTTATCAGCCCCACTACCGTCAGCATCCCGAATTTGTCCCGGGCGTGGAGGGCAATCCAGTAGCCCCGGAGGATAAGCAGGGCAAACAGCAGCAGGATGAGGAAGCCCCCCACCAGGCCCAGCTCCTCCACCACGATGGCAAAGACCATGTCGTTCTCCGGCTCGGGGACGAAGCCGTACTTCTGGTTGCTGTTGCCCAGTCCCCGGCCCAGCAGGCCGCCGGAGGCGATGGACAGCATGGCCTGGATGGGCTGGAAGCCGCCGTTTCGGGGGTCCAGCCAGGGGTTCTTCCAGATGTTGATTTTCCGGGTCATATACTTGGTCTGGGTAATGATGAACCACAGGCCGGCCGCGCCTATGGAGCCCAGCTCCACAAACCAGCTCAGGCTGATGCCCGAGGCAAAGAGGACGGAGGCCGCCCCCACGGCGATCAGAATGGTGCCTGACATGTGGGGCTCGAAGACCACCAGCCCGCACACCACCAGCAGGACCACGCCGTAGGGCACCAGCTCCAGAAAGCCGATCCCCTCCAGGAAGTTCAGCGTCCGGCCCAGGCCGGTGCGCTTGGTAAACCGCTTTTTATGCTCCGTGTCCCGCTTGCACAGCCGGGCGGCGAAAAACAGCACCACCGCCACCTTGGCAATCTCCGAGGGCTGAAACGTGGGGCCGCCCACCAGAAAGACATACAGCCAGCGGGTCACCTGGTTGATCTCCACCCCCAAGGGGGTGAAAATCAGCAGCAGCAGGAAGATGGAGCCGGCCAGGATCAGAGGGGCCATCCAGCGGAAGTGCTGGTAGTTGATGCGGGAGATGATATACATGCACACAATCCCGGCCCCGGCAAAGGCGGCCTGGCGGATGATGTAAAAATAGGGGTTGTTGCTCACCGGGGGGGTGGGGTCCCGGTAGGCGGTGTAGTAGGAGGCAGAAAAGAGCATTACCAGCCCGATGCCCAGCAGCAGCAGCACCAGCATGAGAAAGGGCAGGTCCAGCGGACCCCGGGCCAGCTGCTCCTCCATGGTTAAATCGCGTTTCGCTTTGCGGGCCAAGGGTTTTGCCTCCTTTCAGGTAATCTTTACGTCATGCAGGGCAAGGGCTCTGCCCTTGCTTTAGACTGTCAAAAACCTCCGCCCCCGCAGGGCCGACTCCCCCTAACAGGGGGAGATGTCGGCGAAGCCGACAGAGAGGGCAGGCTCCTTTTCCCCGCAAGGGGGACGCCGCATCCGTAAGGCGGCAAAGCCGCCAACGGCTGCGCAGTGAAAGGAGCTGTCAGCCGCAGGCTGACTGAGGATTGTATTTTGCCGAAGGCAAAATGTATGAAATAATCCTAATCTTAGTTTACTTCGTATGTTTTGCTTCGCAAAACGCAATCCTCCGCCCCAGTGTGCCCACTGGGGCACCTCCTTTCAAAAGGAGGCTTTTCGCCTGCGGGCGGGACGAGGTTTCTCATATGGGATACCGGTACATAATCCCCAAAAAGCCCAGGCAACACAGGACCAGGGTGATGCCGGAGAAGATGCAGAACAGCTTGGTCTCGCTCCAGCCGCCCATCTCGAAATGATGGTGGAGGGGCGCCATGCGGAAAAACCGCTTGCCGTGGGTCTTTTTGAAATAGACCACCTGGATGATGTCTGACAGCACCTCGGCCACGTAGACCAGGCCGATAATGGGAATTACCAGGGGGATATCCAGGGCGAAGGCCAAGCCGCACACCATGCCCCCCAGGAACAGGGAGCCGGTGTCCCCCATGAAGACTTTGGCGGGGTGAAAGTTATAGATCAGGAAGGCGGCCAGCCCGCCCGCCAGGGCGGCGGAGAGGATGGCAAGGTCGTTGCGGCCAAACCAGGCTGAAGCCGCCATGTAGAACAGGGCCACGGGGATGGTGACGCCGGTGGCCAGGCCGTCGATGCCGTCGGTGAGGTTGACGGCGTTCACCGTGCCCACCATGACAAAGGCAGCAAAGACCATGTACACCACCCAGGGCAGCGGGAAGGTCACATTGAAGAAGGGGACGAACAGATTGGGGGTGAGATAGCCCTCCCCCCGCATGAGTACCGTGAAGGCGATGGCCGCCGCCAGCTGGAGCAGGAACTTCTGGGCGGCGGTGAGGCCCTCGTTGGCGTGGTGGCGCAGCTTCTGGAAGTCGTCAATCATGCCGATGACCCCGAAGACCAGGGCGAAGAGGAAGACGTACAGGTGATTGTAGTTCCCGCTCTGTATCTCCTCCCAGCCCGCCACCAGGCAGGCCGCGCCGATGGCCAGGATGAACATGATGCCGCCCATGGTGGGGGTGCCCTGCTTGGACATATGCCACACCGGGCCGTCCTTTAAAATGGACTGCCCCGCCTTCAGCCGCCGCAGCAGTGGGATAAGAAGCTGGCCCACAATGGCGGCCACGCCAAAGGCCACAATGAAGCTGAGAATGAATATCATACCTGAACCCTCCCGGTTTTTTCTCTTTTGAAAGGCTCCCCCTTGGCGGGGGATGCAAAAAGCAGTGTATTATATCACATCTGCCGGAACTTTTCCACCTGTTTTTTGTCGGGACGGGGCGGCATGGGCGAAATACTCCGCCACCACCTCCCGCTCGTCCAGGTGGCGCTGGACGCCGTCGATCTCCTGATAGGTCTCGTGTCCCTTGCCCGCCAGGACGATTACATCCCCCGGCCGGCCCTGGTCCAGAGCCCAGGCGATGGCCGCCCGGCGGTCGGGCTCCACGTGGAGGGCGGCCCCCTCCATGCCCGCCAAGATGTCGTCGATGATGGACAGGGGGGGCTCGGTGCGGGGGTTGTCGGAGGTGACCACCGTCAGGTCGGCCAGTTCTCCGGCGATGGCGCCCATGATGGGCCGCTTGGTCCTGTCCCGGTCGCCGCCGCAGCCAAAGAGGCAGATCAGACGGCCGGCAGTGAAGTCCCGGGCGGTGGTGAGGATGTTCTCCAGGGCGTTGGGGGTGTGAGCGTAGTCAATGAGCACGGTATAGGCCCGGGGGACGGGCACCACCTCCACCCTGCCCTTCACCCCGTGGAGGTTGGGCATCACCGCCGTCATGGCCTCCAGCTCCAGCCCCAGGCACAGCCCGGCGGCCAGGGCGGCCAGGGCGTTGTAGATGGTGAAGCCCCCGGGGATGGGCAGATGGACCCGGGACAGCCTGCCCAGGGTGAGGGCCTCAAACTCCACGTGTCCAGGAAACAGGCGGATATTCTTTGCGGACAGGTCGGCCCCGTCCTTGTTCTCCGAGTAGGTGAAGACGGGACAGTCCACCTGCTCCCCATACCAGCGGCCCGCCGGGTCGTCCAGGTTGAGGACCGCCTGCCGGCACTGCCGGAACAGCAGGCCCTTGGCGTCCCGGTACTCCTCCATGGTGTGGTGGTAGTCCAGGTGGTCCTGGGTCAGGTTGGTGAACACCCCCGCAGCGAAGGTGAGGCCCGCCGTGCGGCGCTGGGCCAGCGCGTGGGAGGAGGCCTCCATCACCACACAGGCGCACCCCTCGTCCGCCATCTGCCGCAGGAGGAATTGGAGCTCATAGCTCTCCGGGGTGGTGCGGTGGGCGGGCAGCTCCGCCTCCCCGATCATGTTCCGGTTGGTGCCGATCAGGCCCACCCGGGCCCCCGTTACCCGCTCCAGCAGTTCCTTGAGCAGGCTGGTGGTGGTGGTTTTGCCGTTGGTGCCGGTAACGGCCACCAGGGTCATCCCGTCCCCGGGACGGCCAAACCAGTTGGCCGAGACCAGGGCCAGGGCCAGACGGCTGTCTTCGGTCTTCAACCAGGGGCCGGGGGCCTCCGGGGGCCGCTCACACAGGACGGCGGCCGCCCCTCTGTCAACGGCGGTTTGGATGTACCGGTGGCCGTCGGTCTTGTTGCCGGAGAGGGCCACAAAGAGGGCTCCGGGCTGGATGGTTCGGGTGTCGTAGGATATGGAAGAAATTTCCATGTCCAGATCGGGACTCCCCCCCGTGAGGGGGACGCCGGCTAACAGCTCGCGTAAGATCATGGTGTCACCCCTCATGGGTGGAGTTTTATTCTTTATAAGTCGCGCTATCTGGCCTCCCTCTCTGAGGGAGGTGGCACGGCGAAGCCGTGACGGAGGGAGTTCATCAAAGGACCACTCCCTCAGTCAGCCCTGCGGGCTGACAGCTCCCTCAAGGAGGGAGCCTTTCCCCCTATCCCGCGTGACCGTCCTCCACCACGTTGAAGAAGCGGACGTCTATCACGGTGCCGATGGCGGCCACGTCGCCGCCGGCCACGCTCTGGCGCTCGGCGGTGGTGGAGTTGCCGTAGTAGGTGGACACCCCCGAGGCCCGCATGAAGAAGCCCGCCTTCTCCAGGGCGCTCCTGGCCTTCTCATAGGTCATGCCGGTGACGTCGGGGACGGCGGCGCTCTCCTCCGGGGCGGCATCGCCCAGGTAGAGGATTACGGTGGAGCCGCCGGGGATGCCGGTCCCCGCGGCGGGCACCTGGCGGGACACGGTGTCCCCCTCGCCGATGGTGCGGAATTTCAGGTTTTTCTTCTCCAGGTCCTTTTTCACGTCGGCCAGGGCCTTGCCGGTCACCTTGGGCATGGACACATCCACGGCGGCCGACTCGTCGGCGCTGTATACCTTCTCGATGCCCATGTAGTCCAGAATTTCCGCGATGAGGGGGCCGGCCTTGGGGGCGGCCATGTTGCCGCCGCTGATGTAAATGTCATTGGCGGTCAGGTTGCTCCCCGGCGACGCGGGCTTGGGCCGGTCATAGGCCAGGAGGACAATCACCTGGGGGTCGTCGGCGGGGGCGTAGCCCATGAAGGAGACGATGGTGTGGTCCTCCTCCTGCTTGACCTCGGAGGAGCCCGTCTTACCGCCGATGCGGTAGCCCGCCACGTAGGCGTTGCCGCCGGTGCCATCGGACACCACCTTTTCCAGGATGTCGGCTGCCCGCTGGCTGGTCTGCTGGCTGATTACCTGGCGGACCACCTCGGGCTCGGTGTTCTGAAGGACGGTGCCGTCCCGGCTGCTCACCGACTGGACAATATAGGGCTTTACCAGGTCGCCCCCGTTGATGACGGCGGAAAAGGCACAGATCATTTGCAGAGGGGTGACCTCAAAGCGCTGGCCGAAGGAGGCGGTGGCCAGCTCTACCTCGCCCATCTTCTCCTTGGCCCAGATGGCGCCCTTCAGGCTGGCCTCGCCGGGCAGGTCGATGCCGGTGTTCTCCATCAGGCCAAAGGCCTCGAAATACTCATAGAATTTATCCTTGCCCAGCCGCTTGCCAATCTCCATAAAGGCGGGGTTGCAGGAGTTGCCCACCGCCTTGGCCAGGTCCTGGTCCAGGTGGCCCTGCCGCCTGGAGCAGTGGATGGTATGATCAGCCAGCTGGACAGAGCCGGAGCAGTAGAAGTGGTCGCTCTCGCTCACCACCCCCTCCTCCAGGGCGGCAGCCAGCACCAGGGCCTTGAAGGTGGAGCCCGGCTCATACCGGGAGTCGATGGCCTTGCTGCGCCACTGGGTGTTCAAGGCGTTGGACTCGGCCTGGGCCTCCGCCTTGGCCATGAGCTCGCTGTCGGTGAGGTTTTCGGTGTTGGCCGCCTTCAGCTTCTCGAAAATGGCGGCGGCGTCCTCGCTGACCTGGCTGCTGAGCAGGTCATTTGTGATTTGGGAATAGCTGTTGGGATCGAAGTCCGGGGAGCTGGCAATGCCCAGGATGGCCCCGGTCTTGGGGTCCATGGCGATGCCGAAGGCCCCGTCCTGTACGTCGAAGTCCCGGATGCCCTCGTCCAGCGTCTTTTCCAGGTAGGACTGGATGGTGGCGTCGATGGTAAGGGTCAGGTTGCAGCCGTCCACGGCGTCTACATACTGGGCATAGGTGTTGTACCGCTCGGTACCGCCGGCGGTCTTGTTGGTGAGCACCCGGCCGGGGGTGCCCTCCAGCACGTCATTATACACCGCCTCAATGCCGTAGGCCCCCCCCTCGCTGTTGACAAAGCCCAGGGCCTGGGCCGCCAGGCTGGAGTAGGGGTAGTACCGCTTGGTGCTGGGCAGGAGGTAGAGGTAGGCGCCCGTCTTGTTCTCCGCGATGTAGGTCCGCAGGGCCTCGGTGTCCTCCTCCTCAATCCTGGTTTTGATCTCCCGGTAGGAGTATTTGGTGGCGTGGATCTGGGTGTTCACCCGCTCCCGGTCCAGGTCGGGCAGGAGGGTCATCAGGTCGCCCAGCACCTGCTCCTGTTTGGCCGCTATGCTGGCCTGATAGACCGCGCTGTCCAGTTCGTTGCCGTCGGCGTCCTTGTTGGGGACGCTCTTTACCAGGTCGTTGGGGGACAGGATCAGGCTGTATACCGTGGCCGACATGGCCATAACGTTGCCGTTTCGGTCGTAGATATTGCCCCGTTGGGCGGAGATGGACAGGTCCAGGGCCTGCTGGTCGCTGGCCAGCTTCTGGTATTCGTCGTGGTGGACGATGGCGATGTCCCACAGCTTCCAGCCCAGGGGAATAAACATCACCACCCCGCACACCGCCATCAGCACCAGGGTGCGGTGGAGAATGGACCGCTTGGAGTGGGTGCCCCGGGTGGCGCTGGTGGGGGCGCCCGCCCAGCTGATGCCCTGCTCGTAGCGGCTCCGGACGGCCGGCCGGCCGCCCCGGCGGTTCCCGCCTGTGTTTGTGGGTCTGCTCATGGGCATATGCTCCTCCTTTGCTGAAAAAGGGCGCAAGAAAACCTCTTTCTTGCGCCCGAAATTCTCTATTTACCGGTAAGGCTGTGCGCTTTGACCCCGCCGGCCCGCATTTACTCTTATGTGCGGGTCAGCGGAAATATTCTATGATGCTGCCAAAGATATCCCCTACCCCGTCCACAATGCGCTGGAACAGGGAGTCCCCGCCGCCGCTCTGGTAGACGGTGACGGTGTCCGGGGCGGACAGGTCGATGTACACCACCTGCTCGTTGGTGGGGCGGACCATTGTGTCCCCCACCACCGCCTGGATGGTAGCCAGGTCGAAGACCTTCTCGTACTGGGCGGAGAGCTTGGCATTCTCGCTTTGCAGGCTGGACAGCTCCCGGCGCAGGGAGACCATCTCGTCATTGGCCACCGTGAGCTGGGTGTAGCTGGCAATCAGCATCACCGCAAAGACAGCCACCGCCAGAAAACCCACCACCGCGAAGGGCGCCACCGCGCCCGCCTGCCGGACCTGGACCCTGGCCCGCTCCCACTTTCGGACCTGCTGCCGCCGCTTGGGATAGGGGGCCGGCGCCCGCTGGAGCTCCTCCTCCCGCCGGGGGGCCCGGACGGCCGAGCCGTCGTAGGCCGGGGCGTAGGCCACGCTGCCGTAGGTGCTGTATGTAGTTGTATTACGGCGGCGGTACTTGGCCATGACGGTGCTCCTTTATAGCTTCTCCGCCACCCTCAGCTTGGCGCTGCGGGCGCGGGGGTTCTCCTCTATCTCCTGCTCAGTGGGCAGGATGGGCTTCTTGTTCACCAGTTTAATGTCCGGGGTTTTGCCGCAGACGCAGACGGGGAAGTCCGGTGGGCATGTGCACCCCCGGGCAAACTCCGCCAGGCCGGTTTTTACGATGCGGTCCTCCAGGGAGTGGAAGGTGATCACCGCCAGCCGCCCGCCCCGGTTCAGCCGGGGGACGGCCCGCCGGAGCATCCGCTCCACACTGGCCAGCTCGTCATTGACGGCGATGCGGATGGCCTGAAAGGTACGCTTGGCAGGGTGCTGCTTCTCCCGCAGGGCTTTCCCTGGCATGGCGCTTTTGATGATCTCCACCAGCTCCAGGGTGGTGGCAATGGGCTTGTCCCCCCGGCGGCGGACGATGGCCCCGGCGATCTGAGAGGCATACCGCTCCTCGCCGTACTGGGCGATGATCCGGCGTAGCTCCTCCTGGGACCAGGTGTTGACCACGTCGGCGGCAGTGACCCCCTCCTCCCGGTCCATCCGCATGTCCAGGGGGGCGTCGGCCATATAGGAAAAGCCCCGGCTGCCGTCATCCAGCTGGGGGGAGGACACCCCCAGGTCGAACAGCATGCCATCCACGCCGGGCAGGGACAGCCTGTCCAGTATCCCGTCCACCTGATCGAAATTGCTGTGGACCAGCGTGACCCTGTCCAGCCAAGGAGCCAGACGCTCCCGGGCAGCGTCCAGGGCCGCCTGGTCCCGGTCCACGCAGAGGAGGCGGCCGGTGGTCAGCCGCCGGACGATCTGTCCGCTGTGGCCCGCCCGGCCCAGGGTGCCGTCCAGATAGACTCCGTCGGGGCGGATGTTCAACGCCTCGATGCACTGGTCCAGCAGCACCGGGCGGTGGGTAAATTCATTCATATCAGAACCCCAGCTCCGCCATGCAGGCGGCCATCATCTCGGGGGTCATTTCCTCCTCCTCCTGGGCGTTCCAGGCCTCGGCGGACCAGATTTCCGCCCGGTCGTGGACGCCGATGATGACGGTCTCCTTCTCCAGGCCGGCGTATTTGCGCAGCTTCTGGGGAATCACGATGCGGCCCTGGCTGTCCGGCTCGCACTTGGCGGCGTTGGCAAACAGGCGGCGCATTCCCTTGGACTGGCTCATGGGCAGAGAGGCAAATTTTTCGGTGAAGCGGTCCCAGGTGGCCTGGGGGTAGACCGCCAGACAGGCGTCTACACCCATGGCCAGGTAGAAGGCGGCGCCCAGCTCCTCCCGGAGCTTGGCGGGGATGAACAGCCGGCCCTTGGCGTCGATACTGTGCTCGTATGTGCCGGTCACGGTCCCTCACCTCTCCCCCACTCAGGCGCTATATTCAGGGATTTTACTCCACTTTGCTCCACCGGGCTTTTTCAGTATAAGGCCTGCTGACGTAAAAAGCAAGAGTTTTTTTCTGCCGTTTTTGTTTCAAAAACAGCGATTTTATCGAAAAACTTGCATTTTCCGCCTTAAAACATACGTTCTATTCCATTTTTTCGCCAGAGATTTTCCCTCTCTTATACAAGATATCCGGTATGCTTTCGGCATCCCCTTCCATATCTTGTGCCCCCCAGGAATTTTCCTCTGCCGGACTGCCTGAATAAAGTGATAGAAAAAGTTCAGAATAAAATTTTCGACGAATTTTTTCTCGTGAAAAAGTCTTTGCCCGCCGGAAAAAGTGTGGTATACTTGAGGTACGCGCTGTCGAATTTTGGATCAAGGAGGAAGCGATATGCTGTTTACCAACTGGGAGGAACTGGAGCAGGCCTGTCTGTCCTGCCAGAAGTGCGCCCTGGCCGACACCCGCCACAACGTGGTATTTGGCATGGGTCCCAGGGACGCCGAGGTCCTGTGCATCGGCGAGGGCCCCGGGGAAAATGAGGACCTTCAGGGCAAGCCCTTTGTGGGCCGGGGAGGCAAGCTGCTGGATGACATGCTGGAAATGGTGGACCTGAGCCGGGAGAAGAACGTGTACATCGCCAACATGGTCAAGTGCCGCCCGCCCCAGAACCGGGACCCCCTGAACACCGAGCAGGAGGCCTGCATCGACTACCTGCGCAGCCAGGTGGCCCTTATTCGGCCCAAAATCATCATCTGCCTGGGCCGTATCGCCGCCTGCAAGCTCATTAAAGAGGACTTCAAAATCACCCGGGAACATGGCCAGTGGTTTGAAAAAAACGGCGTGTGGATGACCGCCCTGTTCCACCCCGCCGCCATCCTCCGGGACCCCCGCCGCCGCCCCGAGACCTTTGAGGACCTGAAGGCCATCCAGGCCAAGATTCTGGAGGTCTGCGACCATACCTATTGAGAGGGAGGACGGATAGCGGCGATTACCACCGATGCCCGCGTTCTCTGTATCATTTTCCCTCTGGCCGGGCATACTGGCTTTGAGGTGATTGTATGGACTTAAATATGAACGCGGCGGTGACCTTCGGGGAGCTGCTGCAAAAGAACCCCCAGGCCTCCGCCTTTTACGACCGCTGCACCCCGGAACAGCGGAACGCGATCCTGCTCCAGCTGGGCCAGATGACCAGCCAGTCCCAGTTGCGGGCCTTTGTGGACAACCTGCCCAGCGCATCCCTGTAAACGCGGACCGCCCGCCCCCCTGTGGGGCGGGCGGCGCTGTTTTCTACCCCCAGCCGCCGGTAAACTCCGGCTGGCAGTCGGTGTCCTGCACCACGAAAATCTCGTACAGGTGGGACAGGGCATCCCAGGCAGCCTTATCCATACAGCCGGTGGCCGGCAGGCCGGCGGCCCGTTGCAGCCACCGGACGTTTTCCGCCGAGGCGGGGCCGTGGCTGCCGTCCGCCTCGCAGGGGGTGATCCCCTCAAAGTGCCTGGCCAGCACGTTGAACATGGTCTGGGGGACGATCATATACTCCTTGCTGTTGCCCTCGTGGACCTGAACGCCCTCCGAGGGGAACACCCGGGTGGCCCGGGAGTAGCTCTCCCGGGACTGCTGCCTCAGCCAGCAGCTGTGGATGGCGTTCCAGGTGGCCTGGTCCACCACTCCGGTGACGGGCAGGCCCGCCTCCCGCTGGAAGCGCATCACCGCCTCCAGGGTGCGCTCGCCGTAGACCCCGTCCACCGCCAGCTCCGGCAAAAACTGATAGGTCTTTGAGAGCTGACGGAGCATATATTGCAGGCTGCTCACCGGTTTGGACAGCATCTCCCGCTCCAGCAGCTCCCGTCCTGCCGCGGTGTCTCTCATACCTTCACTCCTCTCTGTCCGTTCTGGCCGTCCATCTGACCCAATTCCAGCGGGCGGCCCTGATACTGGCCCATCCGGGGGGTGTCGCCCCACCGCTCCGCGCCCGCATCGGGCCGGCCCTCCGCCATTACAGGAACAGCGTCCTCCCCCAGGGACTGGGCCCGCACCGTGTCCCGGCGGAGGAAGTAGTCCGCCAGGGCGAAGTTGCTGTAGATGGAATTCCAGGTGGTCTCATCCACATAGCCGTCGGGGGTGAGGCCCACCAGCTGCTGGTAGGTGCGCACCGCCTGGGTGGTGGCCGGGCCGAACTCGCCGTCCGTGGCTATGGGGGACAGGGAGTTGTCAAACTGGGCCAGCAGGGCCAGCATATACTGGAGGATGCCCACCTCGGGGCCGCTGTCCCCCTCCTCCAGAGGGCCGGGGAACTGGTACTGGACGGTGACAAAGGTCTGTCCCTGGCTCACCAGCTCGGCCAGCTGAAGGATTCCGGAGTGGATGTATACCAGCTTGTACCAGGTGGCCTTGCCCACAATGCCGTCGGGCGTCAGATTGAAGATGCGCTGGAAGGTGGTCACCGCGGACCGGGTGTCCTCCCCGAAAACTCCGGTGGCGGGGGAAATCTTAGGGATGGCCGGGTAGTTCTGGGATATCCGGTTGAGCATGGCCTGAACAATGACCACGTCCCGCCCCACGGCGCCCAGGCGCAGGGGCGTGCCGGGGTAGGAGTCGGTGAGGTCCTGAATGGGGGCGTCCACCACCAGCTCGATGTTGTCCCCATAGTAGTGGCGCAGGATCTCCATGGAATTTGCCCCTTCCTGAGCCAGCTCCTGGCTGCCCCACTGGGACAGGCCGTCGCAGGTGGAGGTGGTGCCGTTGCAGAATTTGGCTGCCAGGGGCTCCACAAAGCCCTGGCGGCGGATATAGTCGTTAAAAATCTCGTCCACCATCTGGCTGATGTTCTCAAAGATATTACGGCCCCGGATAAATTTCTGGTCGTATTGGGTGGTAGAAGTGATTTGAAAATTATAGCCCCGGCTGGGGTAAAATTCCGTATATACTCGATTCAGGGCGAAGGAGATGATGGCCAGTATATTGGCCCGGATGGCGGCGGGCTCCCAGGTGGGGTATATCTCGCTGGAGGCCACGTTTTTCACATAGTCGGGAAAGGAGACGGTGACGTTCTCCGCCCACTGGTCGGGCAGGCCCATATGCACCGTGATGGTGCGGGGCACATATGGAAGGATATTCAGCACGGCGGCACCTCACAGGTTCTGGACCGGGATGTCCCGCTCGTCCCGCTGCTGAAGGCTGCACAGCCCCTGGGGCAGGGGGATCAGTTCCATGTTCTGCACCGTCTCCACCCCGGGAAAGACCTGCACGTTCTCCACCTGGAGCATGGCATACCCCGGTTGCTCCGCCCACACGCTGCACAGGGCGCAGGGGGCGCCGTCACCGGGCAGGCCGTTGGGGGAGGTGCTCTCCGCCGGGACGGGGGTGTCGATCTGTATGGTATTGATTTTTCCGCTGCTGTCAGTACACTGTATGGAGAGCAGTTTCCATTTGCCCTCCTCCCCCGGCGCGGCCACCACCACGGTGGCCCCCTCCAGGGGAATCTGCGCCTGGGAGGTGTACACCCGGACGCTTAAGGTTCCTGTTGCTTGCATTGCGATACCTCCTGAAACGGCGGACAGCCTCCGCCGCTTATCCCATCCTATGCGCTGGATACCCCCCGCGCCCCTGTCAGGTTTTCGTTGAAATGTATGCCCCGCCTGTGGTATAATAGAAAAAACGGAAAAGGAGTGAGTTGTATGGCACTGCCCCAGGAAAAGAGCTATACCTACGCTGATTTATTGGAATGGAACGACGGCAAACGCTATGAGCTGTACAACGGACAGCCGGTGATGATGTCTCCACCGCTCAGACAGCACCAGGAAATCTCCGGCGAGATTTACCTGCAAATCGGAACCTATCTGAAGGGGAAAAAATGCAAAGTGTATCACGCCCCCTTCAGCGTCCGGCCCTTCGCGGCGGATGGCGACTCCCCCTATGACACAGACACATTGGTGGAGCCTGATATCACCGTGGTATGCAGCTCTGATAAGCTGGACAAATATGGCTGCAAGGGCGCGCCCGATCTGGTCGTTGAGATTCTCTCCCCCTCCACCAAGCAGTATGACTGTCTGGTGAAATACAAGCTGTATCAGCAGGCGGGTATCCAGGAGTATTGGATTGTAGACCCGGACAAAAAGCTGGTGCTGGTCTATACATTGGTGGAAGGTCAGTATTACGTCCCCGAGGTCTACACCGCCAGGGACTCCGTGCCGGTGGGGGTGCTGGAGGACTGCGCCGTGGACCTGACGGCTGTATTTCCAGAGGAATAACTGCAAGCGGGGGCGTTCTGCTCCCGCTTTTGCCCTCTTGCATTACCCACATATTTATAGTAAAATAAGGCAATATCAGCCTGTTCCCGTATTCCCGCCCCTCCGGGGCGGGAATACGAAACTGTCGGTCCAGCCGCCGGGAAAGGGAGGAATCGCATCCATGAGCATGACGGCCGTAAAATCAGTGGACCCCCGCAGTCCCGCCCGGCGGGCCGGGGTCCGGGTGGGCGAGACCCTCACCCATATCAACGGCCATCCCATCGTGGACGTGCTGGACTACAAGTTTTACAGCTACGACCCCCGGCTGGAGCTCACCCTGAAAAGCCCGGAGGGGACGGTCCGCACTCTCCGGGTGCGCAAATCCGAGGGGGAGGACCTGGGGCTGGAGTTTGAGACCTACCTGATGGACCGGGCCCGGTCCTGCGCCAACCATTGCATCTTCTGCTTTGTGGACCAGATGCCCCCGGGGATGCGCCCCTCCCTCTACTTCAAGGACGACGACGCCCGCCTGTCCTTCCTGCTGGGCAACTACCTCACCCTCACCAATCTCTCCCCCCGGGAGGTACAGCGGATCATCGACCTGCGTATCTCCCCCATTAACGTATCCGTCCACACCACCGACCGGGCCCTGCGGGCAGAGATGCTGAAAAACAGGCGGGCCGGGGAGGGCATCGACATCATGGAGCGGTTCGCCGCCCATAATATCACCATGAACTGCCAGATCGTCTCCTGCCCCGGCGTCAACGACGGCCCGGCGCTGGACAAGACTCTGAATGACTTGGCGGCCATGTTCCCGGCGGTGAACAGCGTTTCAGTGGTGCCGGTGGGGGTGACCAAATACCGGGAGGGGCTCTACCCCTTACAGACCTACACCAAAGAGACCTCCACTGCTCTCATTGACCAAGTGGAGGCCTTCGCGTCCCGGCACCTGCAGGAACACGGGACCAGACTGGTGTGGTGCTCCGACGAATTTTACCTGCTGGCCGGGCGGGAACTGCCCGGGGAGGACTACTTTGAGGACTTCACCCAGCTGGACAATGGGGTGGGGATGCTCACCCTCCTCAGCCGGGAGTTCAGCCGGGCCCTGGACCTGATGGAGCCGGACGAGCTGGAGGGAACCGCCCCCTTCTCCATCGCCACCGGGGTGTCCGCCGCCCCGTTTTTGGCAAAATTAGTGGTCCAGGCCAGGGAAAAATGTGGTACAATAGAGGGACAGGTCTACCCCATTGTCAACCGCTTCTTCGGCGAGACCATCACCGTGGCCGGGCTGGTTACCGGAGGGGACCTGATTGAACAGCTCCGGGGGAAGAATTTGGGCCAGCGCCTGCTGATTCCCGCCAGTATGCTCCGGTCCGGGGAGAACGTCTTTCTGGACGACGTGACCACGGACGACGTGGAGCGGGAGCTGGGGGTGCCGGTGGTCCCCGTGCCCCAAGACGGCTATGAGCTGCTGGACGCCATTTGCGGCGTGGAGCTTACCCCCGAGACCCAGCGACTGGCCTGGGAGAATGAGGAATTTTATCGGTATAATCCGTAGGGGTCCTCCATGTAGGGGCGCACATTGTGCGCCCGCCTCTCACCGGCCAGGTCTCAAAAAAGCGGGCGGACAATGTCCGCCCCTACAAAAGCGTTTTCAAATAAAGGAAGTGACCATATGAAACCCTTAGTAGCCATTGTGGGACGGCCCAATGTGGGCAAGTCCATGCTGTTTAACAAGCTGTGCGGACAGCGGCTGTCCATTGTGGAGGACACCCCGGGCGTCACCCGGGACCGGCTGTATGCCCAGTGCGAGTGGCGCAACCGCGTCTTCGACATTGTGGACACCGGCGGCATCGAGCCGGGGACCGACGATCAGATTCTCTCCTTTATGCGGGAACAGGCGGAAATTGCCATCGGCACCGCCACGGTGATTGTCTTTGTCTGCGACATTAAGACGGGCATGACCGCCTCCGACCAGGAGGTGGCCAATATGCTGCTCCGCTCGGGCAAGCCGGTGGTGCTGGCGGTGAACAAGGCCGACCAGACCGGCCGGGAGAATCCCGACATTTACGAGTTCTACAACCTGGGGCTGGGCGACCCCATCGCGGTGTCCGCCGTCCACGGCCACGGCACCGGCGACCTGCTGGACGCCTGCTTTGAGCACTTCCCCCCCCAGGAGGAGGAAGACGAGGAAGACGACGTCATCAAGGTGGCGGTCATCGGCAAGCCCAACGTGGGAAAATCCTCCCTGGTGAACCGGATTCTGGGGGAGGAGCGGGTGATTGTCTCCAACGTGGCGGGCACCACCCGGGACGCCGTGGACAGCTATTTTGAGAACAAGCAGGGCAAGTACCGGTTCATCGACACCGCCGGAATGCGGAAGAAGTCCAAGGTGGACGACCGCATCGAAAAATTCTCCGTCCTCCGGGCCACCATGGCCATTGAGCGGTCGGACGTGTGCCTGATTATGATCGATGCTCAGGAGGGGGTCACGGAGCAGGACACGAAAGTCGCCGGGCTGGCCCACGAGGCCGGGAAAGCCTGCATCATCGTGGTCAACAAGTGGGACGCCATCGAGAAGGACGGCAAGACCATGGACAAGATGCGCCAGGACGTGATGCGGGACCTGTCCTACATGACCTACGCCCCCATTGTGTTCATCTCCGCCCTGACGGGCCAGCGGGTGGACCGGCTGTTTGAGCTGATTAACTACGTGAACAACCAGGCGGCTATGCGCATCACCACCGGGCTGCTCAATTCCCTGCTGGCCGACGCCACTGCCCGGGTCCAGCCCCCCACCGACAAGGGGAGGCGGCTGAAGGTCTACTATATGACCCAGGTGGGGATTAAGCCCCCCCACTTTGTCTGCTTCTGCAACGACGCCCGGCTGTTCCACTTCTCCTACCAGCGGTATATCGAGAACCAGATTCGCTCCACCTTCGGCCTGGAGGGCACCCCGGTGCGCCTCACCGTCCGGGAGCGGAGCGAGAAGGAGGGGTAAGGGATGCTGACAGATATTTTATACGATGTCATGACAGACCTGATTTTCAGCTCTGTCATCATCGCCGCTGTCGCTTACCTCTGCGGCTGCTTTAACGGGGCTGTCATTGTCTCAAAATATATTTTACGGGATGATGTACGCACCCACGGCAGTGGAAATGCAGGATTGACAAACTTTTTCCGGACTTTTGGCGGACCGCTTACTCTTGTGGTGATTCTTACAGACGTTCTGAAGGCCGTTGTGGCCATTATTGCCGGCGTTTGGCTGACAGGACAGCTTATGCGCATAAGCAGCGGAGAGATGGATCTGGCGGCCCGCATCCTGGCGAAATACTGGGCGGGGCTTTGGTGCCTGCTGGGCCACATGTTCCCCTGCATGTTCCACTTCAAGGGGGGCAAGGGTATTCTGTCCGGGGGAACCATCGCCATTATGATCGACTGGCGCATTGCCCTGGTGGTCTGGGGCGGATTTCTGGTGCTGGCGGTGGTGACGAAATACGTCTCCCTGGGCTCCTGCTGGGCCGGGGCGTCCTTCCCCTTCGCCACCTGGTTTGTGTATCATGACACGGTGCTGCTGGTTCTGGCCGTCGTCATCGGCGGGCTGATCCTCTACATGCACCGGGGGAATATCCATCGGCTGTTGACTGGGACGGAGAATAAATTCAGCCTGCATCACAAGAAAGCGTAAAAAAGCCTCCCTCTCTGAGGGAGGTGGCACCGCCGAAGGCGGTGACGGAGGGAGTCCAACGACGGAAAACTCCCTCAGTCAGCCCTGCGGGCTGACAGCTCCCTCAAAGAGGGAGCCAATAAAAACTGGGAGGTAAACGGTATGAAAATCACAGTCCTTGGCAGCGGCGCATGGGGGACGGCCCTGGCTCTGCTGCTGCTGGAAAACGGCAACGACGTGACCCTGTGGTCCTACACCGAGGAGGAGTCCGCCGTCCTCCAGGAGACCCGGGAGAACCCCATGCTGAAGGGGGTCCCTCTGCCCGAGGGGCTGAAGCTCACCACCGACATGGCGGCTGTGAAAGGCTGCGGGCTGGTGGTGGTGGCCACCCCCTCCTTCGCCGTGCGGTCCACCGCAAAGCAGCTCAGGGAGCTGGCCGACCCGGGGACCATTCTGGTGTCGGTGTCCAAGGGCATCGAGAAGGACTCCTCCCTGCGCCTGAGCCAAGTCATTGAGGAGGAGGTCCAGGGCAAATGCCCGGTGGTGGTGCTCTCCGGGCCCTCCCACGCCGAGGAGGTGGGCCGGAAGATTCCCACCGGCGTGGTGGCCGCCGCCGACGACCCGACCGTGGCGGAGCAGGTGCAGGACCTGTTCATGAATCAGCGTTTTCGGGTGTACACCAGCGACGACAAGATCGGTACCGAGATTTGCGCCGCCCTGAAAAACATCATCGCCCTGTGCGCCGGCTGCTGCGACGGCATGGGCTACGGCG
>CATEPI010000018.1:0-55404 GCA_949525845.1 uncultured Eubacteriales bacterium | reverse complement strand
TTATGATGCTTCCATTCTATCACAATCCTCTTACCTTGTGTAGACGCTATCTAAACCGGAACGCTGAAAACAGCTATGGCCTGGGCCTGAATATCCGGCATGGTCACGGAGCCACCGTAGTAGTCCGAGGGCGTTAATGGCGTCCACATGGCGAAGGGTGGCAGTTTATCCCCTAATACTGAAAGGGAAAGGTGCGTGAGGCACTATGAGAAGTCCACAGACAGTATTGGAAACTCTATGAAAGTACGCGCTGGAAGCGTACTACCAGTACGAGCGTCTTTACCGCAACCTGTACAACCCCCAACTCTACCTTTTGGCATACCAGAATCTATATGCGAACAAGGGGAGCATGACGGCTGGCGCAGACGGCGCTACCCTCAGCGGTGTGAGCCTGAAGCGAAGTGAGTCCCTGATTCAAAAGTTACGGGACCACAGTTATCAGCCCCACCCCGCCAGAAGGCAGTACATCCCAAAGAAAAGCGGAAACGGGTTGCGCCTGCTGGGTGTCCCGGCGGCGGACGACAAACTGGTACAAGAAGCTGTTCGCATGATTTTGGAAAGTATCTATGAACCGACCTTTCAAAGCACATCCCATGGTTTTCGGCCTGGAAAAAGCTGTCATACCGCCAGATACAAAAAACCTTTACCGGCGTCAGCTGGTTCGTAGAGGGCGACATCAAAGGATGCTTCGACAACATCGACCACCACATCCTGGTCAATATTTTGAAACGAAGGATAAAGAACGAGGCTTTCATTGACCTGATTTGGAAGCTGCTCCAGGCCGGGTATCTGGAGGACTGGATGAAACACCAGACGTACAGCGGTACGCCGCAGGGCTCCGTGGTAAGTCCGCTTTTGGCGAACATCTACATGAATGAATTGGATTTATTCATGGAAAAACTCCGGGTACAATTCAGCAAGGGTGACAAGCGGCGGTTCAGCAACGACTATGTCAATGCCAATCACCACTATGCGCGAACCAGGGAACGAAACGCCAAAAAATGGAATGCCATGAGCGAAGAAGAACGGAACGACACTAAAATCATGCAGAAGAAATTGCAGGCAATCCTACTCTCTACTCCCAGCCGGGAGCCAATGGACCCCAACTACCGCAGAGTCCTATATGTCCGATACGCCGATCATTTTCTGATTGGTGTGATTGGAAGCAGAGCGGACACCGAACAAATCAAGACCACCGTCAGTGGTTTTCTGAAACAGGAGTTAGACCTTACCATGTCGCCAGAGAAGACTTTGATTACCCATGGGCATGACAAGGCCAGATTCCTGGGATAGGACATCACCATCAGCAAAGACCAGGCTGTCAAAAAGACAAAGGGCGGCATAAAGCGGTCCTACAATGGGCGCGTTGTTCTCCTGCTTCCAAAAGAAAAATAGATGAGCAAACTGCAAGAATATGGGGGCTTTTTATGCCTCGATTAGCACCCCCGGCCTGCCCTGCTTTACCGCTTCCACCAGCAGGAGGGAGGGGGGATGGTCAGGGCCGTGGGCGGTCAGCTTGAGGCGTTTGGGCTCCAGGTTGTGGGCCCGGAGGGCGCAGAGGACGTCCGTCAGCCGCTCCGGACGGTGGCACAGAGAAAAACGGCCCCCGTTTTTCACCAGCCGCCCGGCGGCGGCGCACAGCTCCGAAAGGGTGCAGAACTCCTCACTCCGGGCGGGGCCGCCGCTTTTGCCGCTGCCCACGGGGAAATAGGGCGGGTTGGATACCACCAGGTCGAAGCCCCCGGCGGGGAGGGATTCCCGCCGCAGGTCGCCAGTGAGAATTTCCCCGGGCAGACTGTTGGCCGCCAGGTTTTCCCGGGCAATGCGGGCGGACAGAGGGTCGATGTCGATGCCGGTGAGGGTGAGGTTTTCTGCCCGGCGGGCCAGCAGCAGGAGGAGGCCCCCGCTGCCCGTCCCCAGGTCGCACACCCGCCAGCCGGGCTTTACGGTGGAAAAGGCCCCCAGGGCCAGGGCGTCGCCCCCCAGGGGGAAAACGCCGTCCTCCCAGGACAGGGTGTAGGGGCCCAATTGTTCGGTTTTTTCCACAAAAACACCGCCTTTTCCCCATGGGGGCCTGTTTAAGAAGTCGTTAAGAAAAGGATACCATAATCCTGTGCATTGTGCTATAATAACTTCTGACAATCATTTTGATCTGTGAGGTGAACAGGGTTGAGCGGTACGCTGTATCTGGTCCCCACCCCCATCGGCAACCTGGGGGATATCTCCCGGCGGATGGCGGAGACGCTGGAGCAGGCGGACTTTATTGCCGCCGAGGACACCCGGGTGACGGTGAAGCTGCTCAACCACCTGGGGCTTAAAAAGCCCATGGTCCCCTACCACAGGCACAGCACCGAGGCCAGTGGACAGGCTATCCTGAGCCGGCTCCAGGCCGGGGAGAGCTGCGCCCTGGTCACCGACGCGGGCACCCCCGCCATCTCCGACCCCGGGGAGGAGCTGGTGGCCCGCTGCGGGGAGGCGGGGATTTCTGTCTGCGCCATACCCGGCCCCTGCGCTCTGGTAACGGCCCTGGCCGTCTCCGGCCAGCCCACAGGGCGGTTTACCTTTGAGGGCTTTCTGGCTATGAACAAAAAGAACCGCCGGGCCCATCTGGAGAGTCTCCAGGGGGAGGAGCGGACCATGATCTTCTACGAGGCCCCCCACAAGCTGGCCGCCACCCTTCGGGATCTGGCGGATACCTTCGGGGCGGACCGGCCCCTTACCCTCTGCCGGGAGCTGACCAAGCTCCACGAGGAGGTGAGCCGCACCACCCTGGGCCAGGCCGCAGCCTGGTATGGGGAGAACGCCCCCAAAGGGGAGTTTGTGCTGGTGGTCCGGGGGGCGGAGCCCCTTCCGGAGGGGGAGGCCAGTCTGGAGGACGGCCTGGACCTGGTGGACCGGCTGCGGGGGGAGGGGCTATCCCTCCGGGACGCGGTGAAACGGGCCGCCAGGGAGCTGGGGCTGTCCCGAAATGAGCTGTATGACGCGGCGGTGAAAACATAATGTGTTTGGTACGCCGGCGGAACGGATGTAGGGCAAGGGCTCTGCCCTTGCCTCGAAACAGAGGAGGAAACCTGTCCCCAGGCAAGGGCAGAGCCCTTGCCCTACATGACGGAACCCTTTGAAAAGAGAGAAAAATCCGCACCCATTTATTGAAAAATGGATAGAATAGAGAGAGAAACCATGTAAAAGAGGTGCTGTCCATGAATCGGAATATTGAGGACTACATTAAGCCGGGCGCCCGGGCCCATCTGGTGGGCGTGGGCGGGGTGTCCATGGCCCCCCTGGCCGAGGTGCTGAAGGGGAAAGGGGTCAAGATTACCGGCTCCGACATGCGGGAGAGCGGGACGGTGGAGCGGCTCCGGGGGCTGGGCATCCCGGTGATCATCGGCCATCTGCCCGGGAGCGTAGAGGGGGCGGGCTGCGTGATCCGCACCGCCGCCGTCCACGACGACAACCCGGAGATCGCCGCCGCTTTAAGGGCCGGCATCCCCGTCTTCGAGCGGGCTCAGGCCTGGGGGGCCATCATGGGCCACTACAAAAATGCCCTGTGCGTGGCGGGTACCCACGGCAAGACCACTACCACCTCCATGTGTACCCACATCTTTCTGGCCGCCGGCCGGGACCCCTCGGTGATGATCGGCGGTACCCTGCCCATTCTGGGGGCGGGGCACCGGGTGGGACACGGGGACACCATCATTGCCGAGTCCTGCGAGTACTGCAACTCCTTCCTGTCCTTTGCCCCCACGGTGGCGGTGATTCTCAACGTGGAGGCCGACCACCTGGATTTCTTCAAGGACCTGGAGGATATCAAGGCCTCTTTCCGGCGGTTTGGGGAGTTGGTTCCAGAGGACGGCTGTGTGGTGGTCAACCAGGACGACCCTGGGGCTATGGACGCTCTGGCTGGGCTGAACCACTCTGTCCTCACCTTCGGTTTGGAAAAAGGGGATGTCCATGCCGTCGGCCTCACTTGGGATGTGGGGTGCGCATCCTTCGGGCTGTGGATCAAGGGAAAGGTGCCTACCCACATCGCCTTGGCCGTTCCGGGGGTGCATAATGTCTCTAACGCCCTGGCCGCCTGCGCCGCCGCTTACTGTCTGGGGGTAGACCCGGCGGACATGGCCCGCGGGCTGGCCCAGTTTACCGGAGCGGGGCGGCGCTTTGAGAAGAAGGGCGTTTTTAACGGGGCCGACGTCTACGACGACTACGCCCACCACCCCGACGAGCTGCGGGCCCTGCTCACCATGGCCGGGACCCTTGGCTACAGGCGGGTGATCTGCGCCTTCCAGCCCCACACCTACACCCGGACCGCCGCCTTCTTTGACGACTTTGCGGAGGTGCTGAAGCTGGCCGACGTGGCGGTCCTGGCTGAGATTTACGCCGCCCGGGAGCAGAATACCCTGGGCATCTCCTCGCTGGACCTGGTGCGGAAAATCCCGGGGGCGGTCTACTGCCCCCATCTGGAAGGGGTGACCGCTCAGCTGGCGGATATGGCGCAGCCCGGCGATCTGATCCTCACCGTGGGCGCGGGAGATATCTACCTGGCGGGGGAGGCCCTGGTGGGGCTCAGTTGATTTTTTTAAAAATTTCCCCAGCTGTATTTACAAGAAATACGGTGGGGTGGTAAAATAGAAAAAATAACCTCTGTTGGCGGAGGGAGGGAATTTGGGTGACCACACAAAATAAAAAAAATATCACCCGGCTGGCCCTGCTGTTTACCGTATGCGGCGTGCTGCTGCTGGCCGTGGCGGTGGGGAGCCTGATTCTGCGCTGCCGGGCCTTGGAGCAGCGGCTGGATGCGGCCTTTTTAGAGAGCCTGACGGCCCACACTCTGGAGAGCGGAGAGAGCGCCAGGGAGCTGATTGAGAATACGCAGATTCTGCTGGGGGACGCGGTGCGGCTTCTGGAGAGGGACGGGCGGCCTCTGGACGCGGTCTGGGCCGACCCCATACTGGAGATGGTGAACCTGGGCGGCTACCGGCTGAAGGTAAACTATCTGAACATGGAGGCCATGAGTACCGCAGAGCCGGGCAGCGAGGAGCTGCGGGTGTTCCAGCAGCTTCAGGAGGGGACAAACGTGGTGGGCGGAGTGATCCCCACCCAGGGGGAGAATGATTTTTACTTCCTGGTGGTCCGGGCCGTGGAGCAGGAGGGAGAGATAGTGGGGGCGGTGCGCGCCGAGGTGGGTGCCGGCCTGCTGTCTCAGCAGGGACACGACTCAGTGCTGTTCCACAGTGTCCACCGTGTGATTTCCGGGAGCGATGGCCGGGTGGTCTGCGGCAGTGTACCCACAAGCCGGGGGCGGGGGCTGACTGAGCTGTGTCTGGAGAGCGGCCTGTCCCAGCGGGAGGCGGAGAAGTTCATTGCCGCCTACCACGAGGGGGAGAGCGGCTCCTTCCGGTGCACGGTGAGAGAGGGGCGTATCTACGCCGCCTGGGCTCCTGTGGGCTACAACGGCTGGCGGGTGCTCCAGTTTTCCCAGACCCCGGACCTGCGGGTGGCGGACACCTCCGTGGCCCAGACGGTGGCTATGCTGGTGAGTCTGCTGGTGTGCGCCGGGCTGGCTGCCTGGATCTGGTGGCAGCGGTCCAAGCTGGCGGTGGAGCGGCTGCGCTACAGCACCCTGGCTGAGTTTAAGGACACCCTGATCTTTGAGTATGACTGCCGGGACGACAGCATGGAGTTTACCTCCAACGCCCTGGAGACGCTGGAGCTGGACAATCTCCGGCTGGAACATGTTACCGACATGGTGAACACCTTTCCCGTGTTTCACCCGGGGGATATGGAGAATGTGCGCCGGGCTCTGTGGGGCACCGAGAGCATGGAACCGGATGAGATCGAGCACGACCGCATCCGCCTGAAACGGCGGGACGGGAGCTACAGCTGGTACCGCAGCCAGTATAAGGCGGTGTTCGGGGCGGAGGGCAGGCCCGTGCGGCTGATCGGCACCCTGACGGACATCAGCGCCCAGATCGACCGGGAGATTGAGCTGCGCAATCAGGCCCAGCAGGACCCCCTTACCGGGGTGTATAACCGGGCGGGCGTGAAGCTTATCAACGCCCGTCTGGAGCAGATATCCCGGGGCGTGCTGTTCATGCTGGACCTGGACGACTTCAAATCGGTGAACGACACTTACGGTCACGCTGCCGGTGACCGGCTGCTGATGGCCATTGGCGGCATCCTGCGGGAGACCTTCCGTACCGACGACATTGTGGCCCGGGTGGGGGGCGACGAGTTTGTGGTCTTCCTCTCCGGCTCCGACAGCCGGGCGACGGCGGAGCAGAAGGGCCAGGAGCTGCTGGAGCGGGTGCGTCAGCTGCGGGTGGACGGTGTCGCTACCCAGGTGACTGTAAGCGTGGGGGCGGCCAGCGCCCCCGACCACGGCCGGACCTATGAGGCCCTCAGCGTGGTGGCTGACGAGGCCCTGTATCATATCAAAAACAGTGGAAAGGGCGGCTTCGCCCTGCGGTAAGTAAAAGATCCGCCCCGAATGGGGCGGATTTTTTACTTACAGGTTTTTCTCCAGCACCTGGATGAAGGCATCGGGGGGCATGACGCCCTCCAGCCGGTCGATCTCCTTGCCGTCCTTGAAAAAGATAACGGTGGGAATTCCGGTGATCTGGAAGCTCATGGCCAGCGCCTGCTCCTCGTCGGTGTTGATCTTGCCGACGACCGCCCGGCCCTCGTACCGGTCGGCCAGGCTCTCGATCACCGGGCCCAGCATCTGGCAGGGACCGCACCACTCGGCCCAGAAGTCCACCATCATCAGCTTGCCCTCGGCCAGGGCTGTTTCAAAGGTCTCCTTGTTGAAATGAATCATAATAATTTTCCTTTCTTCTGTATCATTTTGTGGGAGCGGCCTGGGGCCGGTCCTGCAGGTCCAGATATTCGCAGGCGGACAGGGCGGCCACGTGACCCTCGCCCACCGCCTTGGACACCTGAAGGGGTCCGCCAGTGCAGTCTCCGGCGGCGAAGACCCCGGGGACGCTGGTGGCCATGCGGCGGTCCACCCTGATGACCCCCTCCTCGGTCTCCAGGGCGGGCAGCAGATCGGTGGGGGCCACCGCACGGCGGAGGATGAACACTCCGGCACAGGGCAGAAGGGCGCCGTCCGCCTCCAGGCCGGTGACGGTCCTCTCCCCCCGGACAGCCAGCCGCCCCGCCTTCACATAGGGGATGGCCTCGTTCAAACCCTGGGGCTGCCGGGGGGCGACGTAGACCACTTGACAGCCCAGGCTGTGGAGGTAGTTGGCCTCCTGAGGGGCGTCGGGGGCCAGACCCACCACAGTGACGGGCCTGTTTCGGTATAACATCCCGTCGCAGGTGGCGCAGTAGCTCACGCCCCGGCCTAAGTATTCCGCCTCGCCGGGGTATTTTGCCGTCCGGACCACCCCCGGGGCCAGAATCAGCGCCCTTCCCTGATGGACCTGGCTGCCCACGGTGAGGGAAAAGCCGTTCCAGGCCAGCAGGGCCAGCACCTTTCCCACAGCGAAGTCGGCGCCCAGGCCGGAGGCGTGGCGGTAAAATTCCTCCAGCAGGGCCAGCCCTGTCCGGCCGGGGAGGCCGGGGTAGTTGTCCACCCGCTCCGCCCTGGCCAGAGGGCTGTCCTGCCAGGGGTTGCCGGCAACCAGAACGCTTTTGTTCCGGCCCCGGGCGGCCACCGCCGCCGCCAGTCCGGCGGGACCGGAGCCCAATATGATGATATCGTAGGTCATACCGTTCCTCCCTGTACCTGATTATTATATCCGCATGGGGGAAAAGATTTCGTCAGAAATGTGGGGAAATTCAGGGGTAGATCAGAGGGGATAGCGGGTGCGGGCATAGAAATTTTCTTCCTCCAGCTCCCGGCGGGTGATCTCCCGGTCCCAGTGGATCGCCGCGTCGAAATTGCCCTCGGTGACGATTACGCTGTCTGCGCGCTTTTCCAGCACCACCACCGTGTGGGTGTCGTTCTGGACCCGAAGGATGTCCCCCGCCCGGAGCCTGTCAAAATCGGAGTGCACCGCGGTGAGGGGCAGATCGCCAAAGACCTTGTCGCTGCACAGAAAGGCGAAGGCAGAACAGCCTTTCCCATTGATATACAGCGTTTTGGAGGTATATTCGTTGTTCTCGTTGGTCCAGGGCATCCCTTCGGGGTAGGTGCTTCGCAGGCCGTTCAGAATCTCCCGGACATTGTCCTGGGTGATCTCCTTTCCGTTTGCCAGCCTGGCGCCGGTCTGCGCCGTCCGGTCCGCGCCGTCCGTTACCGCGTCGTAGAGGGAACACAGGGCGGCGGCGGCCTGGGCCCGGTTCATGGTGGCGGAGGGTTCAAAGCCACCGCCGGTGCCGTTGAGGAGTTTCATGGCATAGCAGGTGAGAACGGCGTCCCTGTTCCGGCCTGTTATGGCGTCCAGATCGGAGATTTCCATTCTGGCCCATGCCTTATCCACCTCGCTGGGCAGCTGCTTTTTCTCCGCCTGGAGGTAGTTGTACATCATCTGCGCCATGCTCTGACGGGGTACCGGCTGGCCGCTCTGGCTGTTCCACGCCTGCCGGTCGGCCATGACGGTGCTGTCCCAAAGCCCGTGGTTATCGGCCACAACGCAGTAGGGCAGCCACCACGCCCCGGTGTTCCCGGCTGCGGCTAGGGCTGCCTCGTCCTGATAGCGGATGCCGCACAGCATAACGGCGTATTCGCAGTAGCTTACCGCTTTTTCGGGGGCGTAACGCCCCTCCCCCACGCCTCGGACCAGCCCCAGGGAGGCGGCGCGCTCGATATACGGGGCGGCCCAGCTGCCCTCCACGTCGGTAAAAGTCCCCGCCGCAGAAACGGGGATACACAGCCCCAGACACAGCGCCAGAGCCAGCAGGGCGGAAATTGCTTTTTTCAAAATCGTTTCCTCCTTTGCGCTACCAGGGATATGCTAAATATAGCACATTTTGGGGCGGATGGCAAGGTTGGCTGGATGGACATTCTGCAATTGAACTAAATAAAATTCTGTGGTAAAATCAGGACAATGAGCAAAAAGGAGGCTTGAACTATGGGTGACAGTATGGAGTTTGCCAGCAGGGAGGCATTCAGGCGCTGGCTTTCGGAGCATGGACAGTCCAGCGCCGGCGTCTGGCTTCTGTTCGGCAAGGCCGGCGGGCCGAAGACACTCAAGGCGGGAGAGGCGCTGGAGGAGGCCCTCTGCTTTGGGTGGATTGACGGCCAGATGCAGCGCATCGACGAGAAATCCTATCGAAAATATTTTTCTCAGCGCCGGGACAGGAGCAAATGGTCGGAGAAAAATAAGGCCCTGGTTCAGGTGCTGGAGGAGCGGGGGCTTATGACCGACCTCGGCAGGGCGAAGGTGGAGGAGGCCAAGCGGAACGGTCAGTGGTACGCCCCCAATCCCATGGCGGTGACGGAGGAGCAGATCGCCCAGCTGTCCGCCCTGCTGGAGGGTCACGAACCCGCCTTTACCAATTTTCAGGCCATGTCCCTGTCTGTGAAGAAAACCTACACCCGGGCCTACCTGGACGCCAAAACCGACGCCGGGCGGGAAAAGCGGCTGGCCTGGATGGTGGACCGGCTGGATCGAAACCTGAAGCCCATGTGACTGCGCCCCACCGGATACATTTGAAAAATACTTGCAAGAATGGGCGTTCTGGTGTAAAATAGCCCCATTGACAAAGGAGGAGAGAAGCCCATGTCTGATGAAATCAAAACTGCCGGCCTGGAGGAGGCGGAGAGCCAAAACTTTATCCACCAGTTCATCCAGGAGGATATGTCTGAGGGAGGGCGCTGTGCCGGGATGCAGGTCCACACCCGTTTTCCCCCCGAGCCCAACGGCTACCTGCACATCGGCCACTGCAAGGCCCTGATTATCGACTTTGGCTCCGCCGAGAAGTTTGGCGGCATCTGCAACCTGCGCATGGACGACACCAACCCCGCCAAGGAGGACACCGAGTTTGTGGACGCCATCAAGGAGGACATCCACTGGCTGGGCTTCGACTGGGGGGACCGGTTCTTCTATGGCAGCGACTACTTTGAAAAAACCTATGAGCTGGCCGTCGGCCTCATCAAGAAGGGGCTGGCCTACGTCTGTGAGCTTACCCCCGAGCAGTTCCGGGAGTACCGGGGGGACGTGAACACCCCCGCCCGCTCCCCCTGGCGGGACCGGCCTGTGGAGGAGAGCCTGGACCTGTTCCAGCGGATGAGAAACGGGGAGTTCCCCGAAGGCAAGTACACCCTCCGGGCCAAGATCGACCTCAGCAGCGGCAACTTCAACATGCGGGACCCGGTACTCTACCGCATCCGCTATATCGAGCACCACCGCCAGGGCACCAAGTGGTGCATCTTCCCCATGTATGACTTCGCCCACCCCATTCAGGACGCCCTGGAGGGCATTACCCATTCCTTGTGCTCCCTGGAGTATGAGGACCACCGGCCCCTGTACGACTGGGTCATCAACAACACCGACGTGCCCTCCAAGCCCCGGCAGATCGAGTTTGCCCGGCTGGGCATCAACTACACCGTCATGTCCAAGCGGAAGCTGCGCAAGCTGGTGGAGGAGAATTATGTCTCCGGCTGGGACGACCCCCGTATGCCCACCCTGTGCGGCCTGCGCCGCCGGGGTTACACCCCCGCCGCCATCCGCAACTTCTGCGACCGCATCGGCGTGGCCAAGAACACCTCCACTGTGGAGTACGGCTTTTTGGAGCACTGCCTGCGGGAGGACCTGAACGACCACGCCAAGCGGGTGATGGCCGTGCTGCGGCCCGTCAAGCTGGTGATTACCAACTACCCCGCTGGTCAGAGCGAAACCCTTACCGTGGAGAACAACCCCCTGGACCCCTCCGCCGGGACGCGGGAGGTTACCTTCTCCCGGGAGCTGTGGGTGGAGGCGGAGGACTTCCTGCCCGAGCCGGTGCCCAAGTACAAGCGGCTCTACCCCGGCGGGCCCGAGTGCCGGCTGAAGGGGGCTTACCTTATCAAGTGCGTGGGCTATGAGACCGACGAGGCGGGCAATGTCACCCAGATCGCCGCCGAGTACGACCCGGACAGCCGTGGTGGCGACCCCGCCGACGGCCGGAAGGTGAAGGGGGCCACCATCCACTGGGTGGACGCCGCCACCGCTGTGGACGCCCAGGTGCGGCTGTATGACAACCTCTTTGCCGACGAGAACCCCGACGGCGGCGACAAGGATTTTCTGGAGTGCCTCAACCCCGGTTCTCTGGAGGTGCTCACCGGCTGCAAGCTGGAGGCCTCCCTGGCCTCCGCCCAGCCGGCCGACCGGTTCCAGTTCCTCCGCCTGGGCTACTTCTGTGCCGACAGTAAGGATTCCAGGCCGGGCGCGCTGGTGTTTAACCGGGCGGTCAGCTTGAAGGACGGATTTAAGGCGGGGAAATAAGGGCACTTTGCCCGGACGGGCAAAATATGATACACCCCTGCTGCTTCTGAGAGAAAAGCCGGATAACGTAAAAAACAGGTCAGGAATCCCTGAGGATTCCTGACCTTACTTTATCTGCCCAGCAGGAACAGATTCGCGTCGGTGGTGAAATTGGCGAAGCTGTAGAGCACAATCACCAGGTCGATGCTGTTGTTCTCCACGTAGCCCTTGATGCTGGTCCGGTTGTCCCGGGGGTCGATGAGGTGGACCTCAGAAAACCGCTGGGTGAGGAAGGGGGTGAGGGAGTCGGAATAGGAGTCCCGGACAACGAGGACCCTGGGGCCGGTGCTCCCCTCCTTCTCCACCACGCACAGGGGCTGACGGCCCCCCAGGAAATAGGAATACTTGTCCTTTTCCGCCAGGTAGCTGTCCACATAGAGGCTGCCCTCCTCGGGGGTGCCCTTGAAGTAGGAGGTCACCTTAATCCCCTCATTGGGGACATAGGCGTCGATGGTGTCGGGGGGCAGCCAGCGCACCCCGGAGGTGGAGAACAGTGTGCCGTTAAACTGATCGGTGACGGTGGTTTTCTGGTAGTCCGCCAGGTCGATGGGCTCCAGGCCCAGGGCCTCGAAAATGGCGTTGGCCCCGTAGAAGGCCCCCAGGCTGGTCCAGTGGTGGTCGGTGCGGTAGTAGATGTCCTCCCCGCTGTGGGGGGCCAGGGCGGAATACAGGTCGATGGTGGAGGCTCCGGTGGAGAAGTACAGCCGGTCAATGGCCGCCTTCTCGTCGGCGGTGGGAGCGCCCTCCGGGAGCCGGTCCTTCCAGATTTCGGCGGCGGAGGGGATCAGGCCGAAGTACACCGGCACGGACACATTGCCCACCAGGGCGTCCACATAGCCCATATCCTTTTCCAGCTTGGACGGGTCGGGGTCCTTTACCCGGTTGATAAGGGTGTCCTGCTTTCCGAAATAGACCCCCTCGTTCTCTTTTTTGCCGGACAGCCGCTCGCTCCAGGCCTTGGCGGCCACCCAGAAGTCCCGGCCCACAATGTGGTCGGAGACGTAGTCCTCCGCATTTTTCATAAATCTGCCGTCCGCGAGGTTTTCCACCGTCACCTTGGGCGGCTTTTGCAAAAAGCGGTTTTCCAGCTCGGACTTCTCACGGTCGGGCAGAATGGTGCTGATTACAAATACCCCGCCGATGAAGGCGCAGAACAGGGCGGAGAGGAAAATGTTGAATTTTTTCGACATGATTGCGCCTCCTTAGAAGTTAAAGTACAGGAAGGGGTTGTAGGTGCCGGCCACCAGGTAGGCGGTACACACCAGCAGGCCGGCTGCCACCAGAACGGTGCACACTGCCTGTTGGGCTCTTGTGCCCATGCTGCGGTAAATTGCCCGGCCCAGGGGAGTGGATGCCAGCGCGGCCACGCACAGAACAGGCAGGAAGCTGGTCAGGTAGTAGCCAAAGGTTCCGTCGGCCAGGGGGACGCCTCCCAGACCGAACATAACCTTCAAGTAGCTGGCCAGATGGCCCAGGTCCTCAATGGCGAAGATGGCCCAGCTCACCATGACCAGAAACAGGGTGTAAACATGCCCCACAATGGCGGGGGCCTTCTCCAGCGGCTTGAGGAGGAGGAACTTCTCCACCATCAGCAGGACGAAGAAGTACAGTCCCCAGAACAGGAAGGTCCAGTTGGCCCCGTGCCAGATGCCGGTGGCTGCCCAGACCACAAGGAGGTTGAACATCCACCGGGGCTTGGCGCACCGGTTGCCCCCCAGGGGGATATACAGATACTCCCGGAACCAGGTGCTGAGGGAGATATGCCACCGCCGCCAGAACTCGGTGATGCTTTTGGAGATATAGGGGTAGTTGAAGTTGGGCAGGAACTCAAAGCCCAGCATCCGCCCCAGGCCTACGGCCATGTCGGAGTAGCCGGAGAAGTCGAAGTAAATCTGGAAGGTGAAGGCCAGCACCCCCAGCCAGGCCCCGGCCACCGTCAGCTCGGCGGGGGCCATGGCCTTATAGCTGTCCCACAGCATCCCCACGTTATTGGCAATGAGCAGCTTTTTGGCCAGGCCCACCATGAGAATCTGCACCCCGGAGGCAAACCTCTCGGTGGAGCAGGTCCGCTCGTTGATCTGATCCCCCAGGTCCTTGTATTTGATAATGGGGCCGGCGATGAGCTGGGGGAACAGGGTGACGAAGGTGCCGAAGTTGAGGATGTTCCGCTGGGCCCGGGCGTCCCCCCGGTAGACGTCGATGGTGTAGCTCATGGTCTGGAAGGTGTAGAAGGAGATGCCGATGGGGAGGTGGACCCCCAACACCGGCATAAAGGTGAGCCCCACCGACTGGAGGGAGCCGGCGATGAAGTCCCAGTACTTAAAGAAGCACAGCAGGGCCAGGTTGAACACGATGGAGGAGGCCACCGCCATTTTCGCGCCTTTGTCGTTCCCTCTGGCCTTGCACCGCTCCACCAGAAGACCGTGGGTGTAGTCGATGGCGGTGGACAGGAACATGATAGACACATAGGCCCGCTCCCCCCACCAGTAGAAAAACAGGGAGGAGACCAGCAGCACCACATTGCGCCCCCTGCGGGGGACGATATAGTACAGGAACAGGGTGAGGACCAGGAAATAAAACATGAAAATGGGGGTGGAAAAGACCATAGCGGACACCTCACGGAGTATTTTATGGAAGCCCTTGTGGGGCGGGACGACCTCGGCCCGCCATTCTCAGGAGACCTCGGCCCGCCATTCTCAGGAGACCCCGGCCCGCCATTCTCAGGGGGCGGACCGGGTTTGACGGCGCGCCGGGGTCGTCGCGCCCTACAGGCGAAAAGGGCCGCCGCGGGCGGCGGCCCCTACTCAGGATGCCTTAAAACAGGGCGTTAAATTCGTTGACGATATCGTCGCAGTTCTCATGGACGATCATCATCACATAGTTGCCGTTGGAGACAATACGGGAGTTATTCTCCCACTGGTCCATAGCCATAGGGTACTGCGCGCCACCGGGGCCGTTGCCGTCACCCACCATGTAGTCGATCCGGGACTGGAAGGCGGCCTTGACCGCGTCTACATCCTTGCTGTCCTTCACCTGGACCAGACCGAACTCGCCGTTGTTCATGGAGATCATGCAGACATAGACCAGCATTTGCTCGGCGCTGATGCCGGACAGGCCGGGGTAGACATTGTCCAGAATGGAACTGTCAGCCAGCTCCAGGAAGCCGAATTCATACTTGCCGGTGATGGTGCTGTAGAAGGCGGACAGGTCCACGTTGGTGGCGGGGGTGCTGCTGGAACTGCCGGAACCGGAGGAGGAACCGCTGCCGCTGCCGTCGGGCTTGGGATCAGGCTTGGGGTCGGGCTTCTGCTCAGGCTTGGTCTCTTCCTTCCAGTCGCAGGTGACGGCGCAGGTGGCCTTGGCGCCGTCGTATTCCACGGTGATGGTGGCCTTGCCGGGGGCCACGGCCTTGATATTGCCGCTCTCGTCGATGGTGGCCACCTTGGGATTGCTGGAGGTAAAGGTGGCGATGCCGTCGGTGTCGGGCTCGGCGGTGTAGCGCAGCTGGAAGGCGGCCCCGGCCTTGGTCAGCTTGACCTCCGTCTTGTTCAGGGTGATGGTGACGGTGGGCAGGGGTTTAACATCCCCCTCGCTGCCCGAGCCGCTGGGGTTGGAGCTATCCGGCTGGGAGCCGTCGGGCTGAGAGCCGTCGGGGGTGGAGCCGTCAGGCTGGCTGGAGCTGCCGCCGGGGGCGATGGTGCTCACATCGGAGCCGTTCCCCGGGTTGGAGGAGGAGCTGCCGCCGCCGTTTCCGCCGCCGCAGGCGGCCAGGGACAGGGCCATGGCGGTGGCCAGCACCGCCGCAAAGATACGTCTTTTCATAATAAGTAACTCCTTTTCTGTTGGGCTATAATTGACCCTCTTTGGGTTCTGTGAGGTTTGACGAGCAAAAACGAAAAAGGTTCCCGGGTTTGAAAAAATTTTTTCGCTGGGATATTATACTGTCTTTTTTCGACCCTGGCAAGTGTTTTGTGAGCGGGCTGTACGACAATAGGAAAGACGGGCAAAAGGGGATTGACTTTCCCTGGGGAAGGGCATAAAATAGCCGATACTGACTGCAATTTCGGGAGGTGGACGCCATGTTCCACTACTTTGACAACGCCGCCACTACGCCGGTGCGGCCCGAGGCCGTTCAGGCGGCGGTGGAGGCCATGACCCAGGGCTGGGGCAACCCCTCGTCTCAGTACGCCTTGGGGAAACAGGCGGCGGAGCGGATGAAGGGCTGGCGGGCCGACCTGGCCGGGGCCCTGGGCTGTATGCCGGAGGAGGTTTTCTTCACCTCCTGCGGCTCGGAGAGCGACAACTGGGCCATCTCCGGGGCGCTGGAGCTGAACCGCCGCCGGGGGAAACACATCGTTACCACCGCCATGGAGCACGCCGCTGTGCTGGAACCCCTCAAGGCGCTGGAGAGACAGGGGTATGAGGTGACCTGTCTCCAGCCCGACCGCTGGGGGGAGCTGGACCCCGCCCAGCTGTCCGCCGCCCTCCGCCCGGACACGGTGCTGGTATCCATGATGCTGGTAAATAACGAGCTGGGTACCGTCCTCCCCGTGAAGGAGGCGGCCCGGGCCATCAGGGCGGCGGGCTGTCCCGCCCTGCTCCACTGCGACGCGGTCCAGGGCTTTTTAAAGGTGCCCTTCACCCCCAAGGAGCTGGGGGTGGACCTGCTGTCGGTGAGCGGCCACAAGATCCACGCCCCCAAGGGGGTGGGGGCGCTGTACATCCGGAGCGGGCTGAAGCTGCCCCCCCTCATCCGGGGCGGGGGACAGGAGGGCGGCCTGCGCTCCGGCACCGAGGCCACCGCCCAGATTGCCGCCTTCGCCGCCGCCGCCCGGCTGGGGGCCGCCTCCTTTCAGGAGGACGCCGCCCGCATGGCGGAGCTGAAAGCCTATACCCTGGACCGTCTGGCCCGGGAGATACCCGAAGCGGAGATCCTGGTCCCCGACGGCGCGCCCCACATCCTGCCCATCTCCCTGCCCGGTTACAAGAGCGAGGTGGTGGTCCGCTTTCTGAGCGACCGGGGGGTGTACCTCTCCTCCGGCTCCGCCTGCCACCGGGGCAGGCCCAGCCACGTCTTTGCCGCTCTGAAACTGCCCAAAGCACTGCTGGACGGAGCCCTGCGGGTCAGTTTCTCCTATGACACGTCCCGGGAGGACGTGGACGCCCTCATGGACGGCCTGAAGGGGGCAAAGGAGCAGCTTTTTACTACGTTATCATAAAAAGGAGCAATTTTCCGATGTTCGCGTACATGAAGCAAAAACCGGGATTTTACAAGCAGGTGGTCCTGCTGGCCCTGCCCATTGTGCTGCAAAACCTCATCACCAGCGCCCTGGGCATGGCGGACACCTTTATGGTGGGGATGCTGGGGGAGGTCCCCATGGCGGCGGTAACGCTGGCCAACATCCCCCTGTTCGCTTTGCAGATGTTCATCTTCGGCGTGCAGAGCGGCTCCTCCGTGCTGGTGAGCCAGTACTGGGGCAAGCAGGAGATGGAGTCCATCAACCGGGTGCTGGGGGTGGCCCTGTGGGTGGTGATGGTGGTGTCCACCCTCTTTGCCGGGGTGCTGCTGGTGTGTCCGGTGGAATTCCTCAGCCTGTTCGGCAACGAGCCGGAAGTGATTGCCCTGGCCGCCCAGTACGGCTCCATCGTGGGCTTCTCCTATGTGTGCAACGCCTTCACCATGATGTATGTGGCCGCCTACCGCAGCATGGAGCGGCCCCAGCTGGGGCTGTACATCCTGGTGGCCTCCATGGCCACCAACACCTTCCTCAACTGGGTGCTCATCTTCGGCAAGCTGGGGGCTCCCGCCATGGGGGTGCGGGGGGCGGCGACGGCCACCCTCATCGCCCGGCTGCTGGAGGTCACCATTGTCATCCTCCACATGATGAAAAACCGCTTCTTCCGGGTCCATCTCCACCTGCTCCTCCGGCCCGGGCTTGACATGACCCGCCGTTTCCTCAAATACGGCGGCCTGGTGGTGTGCAACGAGACCATGTGGGGGCTGGGCACCTCCGTCTTCCCCACTATTATGGGCCATATGGCGGGCAGCACCGAGATCCTGGCCGCCTACACCATCGCCGGCAACATGGAAAAAATCGTAATGGTGGCCTCCTTCGGCCTGTCCTCCACGGCAGCTATTATCATCGGCCGGGAGATCGGCGCAGGCCGGCAGAACAGGCTGCTGGACGTGGGTAAGGCGCTGAATACCCTGTCGGTGGTCTGCGGGGCCATTCTGGGCGGCCTGCTGCTGGCCTTTGTCTGGTTCGCCGCCCCGGCCTGGGTGTATCCTCTGTTTAAGCTGTCCCCTGGGGCAGCCTCGGTGGCCTCCATGATGATGACGATGATGGCTCTGGCTATGCCGCTGAAAGACTTCAATACGGTGAACATCGTGGGCGTCCTTCGGGGCGGCGGCGACGTGAAGGCGGCCACGCTCATCGACATCGGTCCCCTGTGGGGAGTGGCCATCCCCTACGCCGCCCTGTGCGGCCTGGTGCTGAAAACCACCGTGCTGTGGGTCTATCTGGCCTTCCCCCTGGAACAGGCTGTGAAATTTTTTGTTGGCATCCACCGTCTGCGCTCCGGAAAGTGGGTCCGGGACCTGACACGGGCATAATAAGGAGGACGCTATGAAAGTTACCGTTCTGATGGAAAACACCGCGCTGGAGGGCTGCGGCCTGACGCCGGAGCACGGCCTGTCCCTGTACATCCAGTACCGGGGGAAAAAGCTGCTGCTGGACGCCGGCTCCTCGGGGAAGTTTGCCGACAACGCCCAGGCCCTGGGGGTGGACCTGTCCGGGGTAGAGCTGGCCGCCCTGTCCCACGGTCACTACGACCACGCCGACGGCCTGCGCCGGTTCTTCCAGGTCAACGACCGGGCCAAGGTGTTCCTCCGCCCCGGAGCGGCAGGGCCCTACTTCGCCAAAGACCCGGACGCCTACCGCTTCATCGGCATCGGCCGGGACATCTGGGAGAACACCCGGGACCGCTTTGTAGAGGCGGAGGGCCTGTACCCCCTGCTGGAGGGGGGCTGGCTGGTGTCGGAGACCGTCCACGACCCCGCCTTTGCCGGCCAGGCCGCCGACCTGCTGGTGAAACGGGGAGAGGACGACTTTGTCCCAGACGACTACCGGCATGAGCAGTCCCTGGTGCTGGAGGGGGAGCGGGGCCTGGTGGTCTTTAACTCATGCAGCCACGGGGGAATCGTCAATATCGTCCGGGGGGTGCTGGAGCAGTTTCCCGGGAAAAAAGTCTTCGCCGCGGTGGGCGGCTTTCACATGTTCAGCCGGGGCAAGAGCGGCATGAACTGCACCCCCGAATACGTTTTCCGGGTGGCCGACGCCCTGAAAGAGCTGGGGGTGGAGGAGATCTACACCGGCCACTGCACCGGAGAAACGGCCCTGGAGCTCCTCCAGAAGCGCTTCGGCCCTGGCTGTCACGCTTTGGCTACGGGACAGGTGCTGAATTTTTAAAAAACGGTTGCAAAGAGCCTGAATTTGCGGTATAATGAACCCATAATTTATAATAGGAGGTAGCTGTATGGGCCAGACTGGCAAGCAATTCAACGGTTTTCTGCGCATGGTTATCAGGGATTTAAAAGAAGGTCTTGCAGAGGATGACCCGGCAAAGCTGCGTGAGAAGATTGAGATTCTTTTAGCCGACTTGCAAACTACGTTGGAAGACTGATGGAACAAAACTGACCGCCTGTCAATTTCGACAGGCGGTCTGTTCTTATTGGTTACGGAAACCACCGACTCTGCCGGTGGAGGTGCCCCGCAAAAAAGCTTTAGCTTCAAGCAATGAGCGAAGTGAGTTGCTAACTACAATCTTGCGATGACAGAAAGTTGCCGTTAGAGCGGTAATTGCCCGTTTACGGGCTGCGGGGCAAGCGATGCAAACGAGATCAAATTCAGTGCGTCTTGAGACGCCTGCCGGTAATAGGCCCTTATAGAGCCAAATCAAGCCACCGGCTTAGCCGGTGGTTATGACTGGGGTTCCCCTAAGCCTTGGACTGACCGCTCCGAGCCCAGTCGAACACGCCTGACAGCGTGGCTCTATGCCGTCCTGAAAGGAGTTAGCTTGATCTGGACTACAAGGTACCTAGACGGGCCTGTGCCGGTCTGCCTGGGTAGGTTTTAAGATAGAACCAAAGGATACGGCCCACCGGCCTGTTCTCTATTGGTAAAAAGCACCTGGCCGGAGCGCTGACACCCCGGCCGGATAGTATACATTCTCTTTGGCCTTAATAGTACGCCTCATTTTTTGGCAACCCTTGTTATACCTACTTTTCGCGGGAAAATTGAAGGAAAAAGGATTAGGACAAACCCGTCAACTGGTTGACCGCAAGGGTTTTTCGATTTGTCTTTATTATGCCATAAGGGCACATTTTTGCGACCATGGCCCTGCAAAACGGCGTGGATGTGAAAACGGTATTCACCATGCTGGGGCACTACGACACGGGCTTTACCCTCCGCACCTATACCCACGCCACCCGTCAGAAGCAGGACGAGGCCGTCCGGACCATAAGTAGCTTCATGACGCAAGTGATTTGAAAAACAGAATCGCCGTACAGCGGGAGCACCGGATTTTATCTCCGGCGCTCTTGTGTCATTTCCGCACCTTTCCCCGTGTTGGGTCAGGTTGTGGGTCGGGCGGCTGACCTGCGTTTTGACCCACAATGATTTTTAACTTCTGAACGCAAAAACGCTCCAAAATCCTACAATTTCGGAGCGCCTTTGGAGCTAGAGAGGTGACTCGAACACCTGGCCGCTAGTGATCCGTAAAGCAATACGAAAATTATTTACAGTGTGCCTTGGGATATGCGCAAAAGTTCATGCTCCATTTCGGTTGTTTCAATACGGGTTGGAAGCTTTTGCAGACAGGAGAGGCACCAGCGGCAGTGTTCTTCCTCGGGGACGGGCCAAGATGCCTCCAATTCGCTGCAGCTTTGCCGGCGCTCCTTCATGAGCTGACGGATTTTCCACGACATAAACAGAGTAATGCCCTTCCACCAGGGGGAACCGATCGTCTCACAGAGCGTTAAAGCCTCCGTCAATTTTTCGGCCGCTTTGGAGTAGTTCTGTTCCTGCGCATCATAGAGCGCCAGATAAGATAACGCAATCGGATACTCGCTGTATTCATGGGAGTCGGTATAAATTTCCACCGCATAGCGGAACAGCTGACGGGCTTCTAAGACCTGCCCGTTCTGGTATGCAGCAACTCCGTAATTCGTATAGATCACCGCGGCGCCCGGGTAATAGCCGCGGCTCCGGTTATATGAAATGGCCTGATCGTAGTAGTGAAAGGCGGAGCAGTAATTGCCCTCCAGACGGTAGCTCTCAGCCATGTAGTTGTAGACTCCAGCAATATTGATGGCATATTTGCCGTTCCGGTTGGAGTCCAGTGCCAGAAAGGTCTGGATGGAGCGGTTCAAAAGCGCTCTGGCCTCCTCATAGCGCCCCTCCATCACGCACAGCAGACCGGACAGACGCAGATAGATGCCGTATTCTCCGGAATGCTCCTTTCCCCACAGCAGATTCTTAACAATATCAAGGTGTTCCTCCATCACCTGAGTGCAGAAGGTCTGTATTCCATAGTAGATGAACTGGAGATGAGCCTGAACTGACAGATACCAGTCTCCGCTCTCCCAGCAGTGCTCCAGAAGGCGCTGAAGAATCTCCAGACCCCTGGAATAAAGCCCGTCATGGATACAATAGCGTCCCTCTGTATGGAGGAGAATCATCTCCAGACGCTTCAATTCCGGCCGGAACTCCCCGAAGGTAGTATGCCGGAGAGAATTCAGTTCCGTCTCCAATGTCTGGAAATAGGCGGTCAGCCCCTCATGTCCCTGGGTTTCGGAGTCCGGGTCGGCAGTCAGGGTCGGGAGCAGCTCATAGCAAAGCCCGGCATAGGCGTTCAAAGCCAAAACCTGATATTGGAAGGTCTTAAACCGGTCACCTCCCAAAGCGTAGTGATGCCGTAGCAGGTCATAGGCGGGCGTCTTGCTGTCTTTCAGCCCTTCCTCCAGATATTGCGCCACCCGCAGATGGAGGATGCGCCGCCCGGACTCGGACTGGCGCTGAGATACAATATCTTTGATCCGCTCATGGGCAAAGGCATATTCCAGGGTCCCGTTTTTGGAGGACTCTGCCAGCAGCTTTTTCTGGGTCAGCTGATGACAGAGATAGGTCAAAGAGAGGGTATCCTTGCGGAGGATGGATACCAATGCGTCAAACGAGACACAGCCTGCAAAGACGGCAATCAGGTCCAGGAGCTGCCGTTCGTCGGCGGACAGGACGGAGAGACGGTAGCCGATGATGTCCTCCGGCGTCCGGGGGAGCTCAGACGGCGCCTGCCCGTCCCGCAGGGAGTCCAGGATCTGAACCAGCAGGAGAGCATTTCCGCCGGTATTTTGAAAAATTTGCTCTGTCAGCGCTTCCTCAGGCTGCTGCTGAGCATAGCGGGCCAGAAAACGTCTGGTTTCTTCCCGGGTAAAGCTTTGAAGGGTGCACTTTTCCAGCACGTTGTCCCGCTGTCCCGCCTCCACAAACTTCTTGATGTGGGGTGGAAGGATGTCTCTGCTGGTGCAGATGACCCCGATATCCAGTTCATGGAGACGCCGCAGGAAGATAGACATCAGCTCTGTGCTGGCGCTGTCCATCCAATGAATATCCTCGAAAATCAGAAGAATTGGGGTCTGCTTTGCGATGATGGAGAAAATTGCCAGCAGACTGCGCTGTATTACGTGATAGCCGGCCTGGAGCGGGTAGTCCTGATCCGAGACGGTCAGGCCCGTCTCCAGGTCAGGGGCCAGGCAGGGAAAGAGAGACGCCGCAGTTTTGATATAAACTTCCGGAATCAAAATATGGCGCAGCTCCAGTTCCGCAGTCAAAGCCAGCATAATGGAGTTCCACGGGGACAGGAAGCCGTTGGTCTCCGTCTGATAACAGAAGCTGCGGCAGATCAGCCAATCGGAAAAGTCATAGTGCTCCAGGGCATAGTCCAGCAGGTAGGTCTTCCCCACGCCCGCCTCACCCTGGAGTAAAACACAGGGCCGCCGTCTCTCCTTGGAGGTTCCCAGCGCCAGCAGCCTGCGCAGCGCCTGCCCCTTTCCAAGCAGTAAAGAGTCGGAATCCTCCTCCAAACGATAGGTAGAGGCATTCCATTGATCCACAATTCGATAGTAGAGGGTGGTTGTCTCCTTCAGCGGTGAAATGCCGAACTCTGCGGAGAGGTTTTTACACAGCTCATGGTACAGACCGATGGCCTTGCGGAACCGCTGCTGGGCGCAGTAGATTCGCATCAGCAGGACCACCGCCCCCTCCTCCAGGGGGTCCTGCTCCACATAGGCTCGGCAGCGCTGGGCTGCCTGCTCCAAGTCGCCCCGCTGAAAAGCGCTCCGCCCCATGTCCAGCAGGCTTTTGAGATACCGGTTCAGGAGCGAGACGCGCTCCTGGGTCAGCCAGTCCTCGAAGGGCTGCGCTTTGGGGACGGCAAAATCCTTCAGGAATTCTCCGCCATACCTGTCCGGATCCCCGCTTTTTAAAAATTCCAGCACGTCGCAGTCCAATTCCAGCGCCGGATTCAGCTCCAACATGCTGCGCTGTCCGCCCAGAAAGGGGTCCCAGCCCAGTTCCTTCCGGATGGAGTAGATGGCGTGGCGCAAATTTTTCAGAGCGGTCTGGGCATTAACATCCGGCCACAGCAGCTCCACAGCCTGCGTTCGGGATACCTTTCCGTTGTAAATCAGATAGTACAGCAGGGCATCCGCCTTTTTATAGGGCAGTTCCAGCTTTTGCCCGTTTGCGAGAATCATGGGAGTGCCAAAAAGTTTTGCTTTCATACCCTCCATAGTTACCTCCATCCGGCAAAACCACTTCCTTCATTACACTTTCATTTTAATACAAATACGGTGGATATCGCAACTGTTATCTGGTATTTTTAAAAATTTTGACAGGGCCGCCACTTTGGGCGGCCCTGCCAGGGGGGAGAAGGGGTTATCGTACAGATTTCTCTTTGGCTTCAGCAGAAGCGTCTTTTTCGTGATAGCCGCCCAACAGCTTGAAACAGCTGATTGCCATTGCCGCCACCACAAAGAGCAGGGGGAAGGCGCAGGTGATGGCCAGCAGCTTGGTGGCGTTGATGCCGGAGGTGTTGCCGGTGATACCGGCCACCAGGATGTTGACAAAGGCCAGCGCCGCCATGACCACGCCCCAGAAGATCTTGATTTTGGCGGGGGGCTCCTCAGAGGCCACATCTTCGCCGGTGAGGGTGATGGAGGCCACGGTGGTGGTCATGGACTCACACAGGGTCACCACCGACAGGAAAGCGGTAATCATAAAGACAACGGACAGAATCTTGCTCAGGGGCAGGTTGTTGAAGAAGGCGAAGACCGCCGCTTCGGTGCCCAAGCTGGCCATGGACTCGTAGATACCGGCGCCGCCGGCCTCCATATAGATGGCGGCTCCGCCGAAGATGGCGAACCACAGCATACCGAACAGACCGGGCAGGACAAAGTTGAACAGGGAGAACTCCTTCAAGGTGCGGCCCTGGGCGATCTTGGCCAGGAACATGCCGGTGAGGGGGGTGTAGGCGATCATAAAGGACCAGTAGTTGATGGTCCACCAGGTGGGCCACATGGCGGTCTCCGCGCCGTCGGCCATGACGCCCAGGTAGGTGTTCTGCACGATCCAGTTCTGGGCGAAGAAGCCCATGGATTCGGTGCCCATGGCTAAAATCTCCTTGGTCTGGGCACAGAAGAATACATAGACCAGCAGGAGCATGTAAATTTTCGCGTTTTTGTCCGACAGCCAGCGCACGCCGTTGCCGATGCCGCTGACGCTGCCGATGATGAAGGTGATGACGATGGCCACCGTGATGATGAACCAGTGCTTGGCAGTGGGGGTGAAGCCAGCCAGCATACCCAGACCGGAGCCCAGCTGCATGGAGGACACGCCCAGACTGGCGGACACGCCGCCGGCGATGCCGAACACGCACAGCAGATCCACTAAGCTGCCGGCATTGCCGTTAATCCGGTCGCCGATGAGGGGGTAGAGACCGGAGGACACATTATAAGGCTTGCCCAGGTTATACACGCACACCCCGATGACGATGCCAATGGCGCAGTAATAGGCGTAGAGAGGCAGACCCCAGTGCATATAACAGGTGCTTAGGGCATACAGCGCGGACATCCGGCTGCCGCCCCCTTCCACCAGGCCAGGGATGCCGTCTATGTAGTGGGTAATGGGCTCGGCGATGCCCCAGAACACGATGCCAGTGGCGATGCCGCTGCACAGGGAGATGGCGAACCAGTTCCACTTGCTCATGGTGGGCTTGGCGTTAGGGCCGCCGATACGGATGGAGCCCGCCTTTTTGGAGAACAACACCCACACGCAGATGATAATCAGCACGATGGTGACAATCTGATACAGCCAGCCGAACCATCCGGCGGCAAAGCCCACTACGGCGTTCTGAACTGCGGCGAAGGCTTCCGGAACCACGATGCCCAAGAGCGTGACCAGAATGTAGATGGCGCACAGGGGGATAAAGACGCTTTTTCTGATGTGAAATCCTTTTTTCATGGTGTACCTCCTCAAACATAACACACTGCTGTTACAGTGAAGCGCTGTTCAGCAGTTTAGCACGCTGGCGTTTAATCCGCGTTGAACCGGTTCAACGCGCCTGCTCTGCCGCGCCCTGGATGGCCTGGAACAGCCGTCCCTCCAGGATAAACCGGTAGGCCTTCTCGATGTCGATGCTCAGATTCCGGTCTGCGCTGAGGTAGGGAACCTCCCGGCGCAGGGCATCGTGCACCGGTCCGGTCACCCGGCCCAGGGCGGGCTTGCCACGCAGGGCTACCGCCTGGGCGGCGTGCATGGCCTCGATGCCCAGCATATAGCGCAGATTGTCCACGATTTTCCGGGTCTTGGCTGCCGCGAGGGGGAGATTGCTGGCGTGATCCTCAATGGAGCCGGCCACGGCGATAAAGTCCATGGAACTGGGGTTGGCCAGCATCCGGTTTTCGGCGTCCAGCACGGTATAGACCTTTTGGATGGTGCCATAGGCAATGGTCTTTACCTCCGCCGGGGTGAGGAACCGGCTCAGCCCGGTGAAAGCGGGGTCGGCCAGGTGGATCAGCCGGTAGCAGATGCACTTGGACATATGGTTCAGAGCGGCGGCCAGCATCTCCACTCCCAGGGCCAGGGTAGTGGTCTCGAAGTTCTGGCTGACGCTGGTGGTTCCCTCGTCCACAAAAATGCAGGGGTTGTCGTCAGTGGCATTGAGCTGGAGCTCCAGGTGCTGCTTGACAAAGTCCAGGGCGTCCCACACCGAGCCGTGGACGGCGCTGGCACACCGGAAGCTGAGCGGGTCCTGAAGGGCACGCTGGGGGTCGGGCTGTTCCAGGTAGCTGCCCGCCAAAAAGTCCCGGCACCGGGCCGCGCTGCGCTGCTGACCGCTTAGCTGTCTCAAGGCGTTGACCTTCTCACCCAGGGGCTGGAGTCCTCCGTTCAGACCCTCCAGGCTGAGACAGAACACCGCGTCCGCCTCCTCCAGCAGCTGCTCTGTCTCATAGACCAGCACCGCCGCCAGTGCCTCCCCCTGGGCGTTGGAGGAGACGATGGACAGTCCGTCCTTTGGCCCCAGGCAGGCGGGCGGGATGCCCTCCGCCGACATGGCCTGAGTGGAGGAGACGATCTCCCCTTTATACTCCACTTCGCCCGAGCCGATCATGGTCTGGCCGATGAGGGAGAGCGTGCTGATGTCCCCCTCGCCGATGGAACCCCGCTGGAGCACCCGGGGGTGGATGCCCCGGTTAAGAAACTCCTTATACATGGTCAAAATCTCGGTGGAAACGCCGGTGCAGCCGCACAGGGCGGTGTTCAGCCGGATGCACATCATGGCCCGCACCTCCTCCACCGAGCAGTAGGGGCGGATGCCCAGGGAATGGCTGTTAATCAGGTTACGGTTGTAGGTCTCGAAGAAGTCCTGGTCGAACTCCTTGTCCTTGTTCCAGCCCACGCCCCGGTTGAGACCATAGACCGGCTTGCCCTCCGCCGCCATGTCGAAGAGAACCTGGCGGGCCTTGGCCGCCCGCTCTGCCGCTTGGGGGTCGATTTCTACCGGACGGCGGTTATAGGCAACCTGACGCAGCTCCTCCAAAGTCAGCGACGATCCATTTAAAACGAGAGCGTTCATGCTTGCACCTTCCTTAAATTTTTCTGCTTAGGCGCTGTTTGAAACCTGGAGACACACAGCAGCGGGAGCCCCTCCGTCTGGTGCTTTGACATCTTTCAAACAAGCCCTGTACGAGTAAGGTCATTATAGTACGCAAGAGTTGAATTAAAGTCAAAAACGGGTTTTGCCTTCTTTTTTTAAGCATCAGATCATAAACAGCTCAAAAGAAAAAGTTACAGTCGTTTATTCAACGCGGGAGTGATATAATTGCGTTACAATAAATTGGGAGGGGTTTTCGTGAAAACTGTCGGCTCCAGCCGCCCAATCCACGACGCCCGGGGAAAAGCGGCTGGCTACACAAAGTATACCGGAGACATCATGCTGCCCGGCATGGCCTATTTGTGCCTAGTTCGCAGTACGATTCCCCACGGACGGGTCAAGGCGATTCATCCGGAGCGGGCGCTGGCCCTGCCGGGAGTCTACGGGGTGCTTCACTGCTTTAACACCACCCAGAGAGCCTTCAACCGTTATCGTTCCCGGTTTTCCCAGGAGCTCCCCTGCGAGGAGCGGGCTTTCACCGACTATGTGCGCTTTGTAGGCGACCGGGTGGCCGTCGTGGCCGCCGAGAGCCAGGCTCTGGCCGAGAAGGCCGCCCGGCTAGTAGAGGTGGAGTATGAGGAACTGCCCTATTCCATCGGCTTTGACGACACCCTGAGCGGGCAGAACTGTCTGCCGGGGGAGAAGCCCATCCGGGATGAGGTCACGCTGGAAAATGGCGCATCCCCCCAGGCCGACGGTCTGATTGAGGTGGAGAGCTTTACTGAGCTGCCCCGTCTCCACCACGCTGCCATGGAGCCCCACGCCTGCGTGGCCAGCTACGACCCTTACCAGGAGCAGCTGACCCTGTACAGCCCCAACCAGGCAATCCACGGGATTCGTGTTGTGGTAGCCAATTATTTGGAGATGCCGTTTCACAAGGTGCGGGTGGTCAAGGCCACCATGGGCGGCTCCTTCGGGGCCAAGCAGGAGTGGTTTGTAGAGCCGGTGGCGGCGCTGGCAGCTAAAATGCTGGGCCGCCCTGTCAAGCTGGTGTACAGCCGGGCGGAGTCTATGACCGGGGCCATCGTCCGGGGCCCGGTACGGGCCCGGGTGCGGGGACTGTTCACCCCGGAGGGCAAAATCAAGTCCCTGGATATGGATCTGATTCTGGATGCCGGGGCCTATGTAGGCAATTCTAGTGACTATATCCGCACACTGTATGGCAAGCTGTTCCGCTGTTACTATGTACCTCACGCCCGGTACCACGCCCAGGTCATCTCCTCCAACACCCCTGTGGCCGGTGCGTACAGAGGGTGGTCCGCGCCGGAGGAGGCCTTGATTCTGGAACGCCATTTGGACGCCGCCGCTCACAAACTGGGACTGGATCGTGTGGAGCTGCGCCGGCGCAATGTGCTGCTCCCGGGAGGGGTTGATTTAAAGACCGGGGTGCCGCTGGAGGAAATCCGCATCCGGGAGGCACTGGACCGGGGCAGGGAGCTGTTCCGCTGGGATCAGCTGAAGCAGGAGGACGCCGAGTTCAACGCCTCCAATGTGCGGTACCGCCGGGGCGTGGGCGTGGGCTGCGGCGGCCACGGAAGTACTTATTTCCCGCGTCATGACGACTTCGGTGAGGGCTGGATCGCCATGAACGAGGACGGAACCATTCAGCTGAAGATCACCACTCACGACCACGGCTGCGGAACGGTAACCATGCTGAAGATGGTGGTAGCCGAGGTGCTGGATATTCCTGACAGTGATATTTACCTTGCGGAGGGCGATACCGCCAACACCCCCATCGACTTTGGCTGTTTTGCCAGCCGGACCACATTTGTCCTGGGACGCACTGCGGTGGAGACCGCCGAGGCCTTGAAGACGGTCTTGCTGGAGCGGGCTGCAGCAATGTTTCATCAGCCCCTGGAGCAGCTTTATGTGGAGAGCGGAGCTGTGCGAAACAGGGAGAATCCCAATCTGGCCTGGCCCTATGCCGAGGTGGCCCGGCAGAGTATGCTCCAGCTCAAGCGCAACGTGTCGGCCCAGGCCCAGTTTAACAATGTGACAAACCCCGGCGTTACAGGGGCCCATTTCGCCCACGTAGAAGTGGATACCTGGACAGGCTACACCAAGATTCTAGATTATCTGGCCGCTCAGGATATCGGACAGGCCATCAATCCGGCTATGTGTGAGGCGCAGATCCAGGGCGCCGCCCAGATGGGCTGCGGGGCCGCACTGCGGGAAGAAATGGTGGTTCAGAAAAACGGTCAATGTACATCCAGCCTGTCCAAATATCATCTGTTCCTGGCCCCTGATCTGCCTGACATCCGGGTGGAGCTGATTATGGATGGCCGCTCTACCGAAGGGCCTTTCGGCGCAAAATCCATCGGCGAGGTGTGTTATGTCCCCGCTGCGCCCGCCGTCTGCGGCGCAGTAAATGACGCTTTGGACAGCCAGCTGGGCACCCTTCCCTTTACACCGGATTGTATCCTGAAATATTTGGCAAAGGAGCGAGAGGTATGAAGCTGTCCTTTTATGTAAACAACCGGCTGGTTCAGCTGGAAACCGACCCGGATCGCCGTTTGCTGGATATCCTGCGGGAGGACTTGAGTCTCACAGGCACCAAGGAGGGCTGTGCGGAGGGCGAGTGCGGCGCCTGCACTGTCCTGCTGGACGGGGAGGCGATTCACTCCTGCCTGACCCTGGCCGTCCAGCTGGAGGGCCGGCACGTGGTAACCATCGAGGGATTATCAGAAACCGGCGAGCTGGACATTCTGCAAAAAGCCTTTGTGGAGGAAATCGCGATACAATGCGGCTTCTGCACCACCGGCATGATTATGTCCGCCAAGGCCCTGCTGCTGAAAAATCCAACCCCCACGGAGGAAGAAATCCGCGTTGCCCTGTCGGGCAATATCTGCCGCTGCTCCGGTTATGTGCAGATTGTGCGTGCGGTTGACAGGGCGGCTCGTGAGTTGCGGGAGGTGAGCGTATGAAAAGCCTGATGCCGCAAACACTGGACGGGTTGGCAGACGCCTTGACTCAGGCAACCGCCCAAAGCCGTGTGATAGCCGGGGGAACCGACCTGGTCATTCAGATGCACCAGGGCCAGACTGAGCCCGATCTGCTCATTTATCCTGGGCAGATTCCAGAACTGAGGGCCATCTCCCTTGAGGAAGACCGGCTTCACATCGGCGCTATGGTCACGATGCAGGAGCTGACCGCCGCTTTGCAGTCCATCCCGGAATTATGTGCGATCTCAGACGCGTCTTCAAAGGTGGGAACACCCCAGATCAGAAGCAAGGCCACAATGGCCGGTAATCTGTGCAACGCTTCTCCCGCCGGCGATATGCTTCCGGTTGGCAGGCTGTATGATTTGGAGCTGGAAGTTTTTTCAAAAGACGGAGCCGTGAGCCTGTTCCCCATGGAACAGTTTATCCTGGGTCCAAGGAAAAATATCCTCCAAACCGGGCAGGCGGTGGTGGGGATGGTCATCAACCGGAGACGCTGGGCGGGCTATATCAGCGGATTTCGGAAAATCGGATTTCGGGAACATGTCTCCATCGCCCGTGAGGGGATGGGAGCGTTGGTAAAATGTTCGCCTGACGGAGTAATTGAAGATGCCCGGCTGACTTTGGGGGCTGTGGCCACAGCGCCAATCCGCATTCCAGAAGCGGAGACGCTGATGGTCGGCAGGGTATTGGACGAGCATTTGATGAAGGAAATCACTGCCATCACGGCCACGACGATCCACAACAATTGCCGTCCGGCCAACCGCCTGTACAAAACAGAGGCCGCGCAGGGACTTGTGGCAGACCTGTTTGCACTGCTCCAAAAACGCGCGTAAAAAGCTGCCCAACTGGTCACAGTTGGGCAGCTTTTTTCCATTTTCTGAATTTACTCCACCGTATCGCAGTTTCTGCGGATGCCGGTCAGCAGTTCCAGTCCGTGCTCCAGGACAGGGAGGACAGCCTCGAGGTTCTCCTTTGCGGCCCTGGGGGAACCGGGAAGGTTGAGAATAAGCGTCCCGCCCCGAATGCCCGCCTGGGCTCGGGAGAGCATGGCCCGGGGCGTGAGGCGCAAAGAAGCGTACCGCATGGCCTCAGGAATGCCGGGAACCATGCGCTGGCAGACGGCCAGGGTGGCCTCCGGGGTGACATCTCTGGGGGCAAAGCCGGTTCCGCCGGTGGTGACCAGCAGCTGAACTTCCCCTGTGTCGGCGATCTCCCGCAGGGCGGTCTCAATCTGAGACTGCTCATCCGGGACGACAGCGGTCTTGACCACGGCATAGCCCGCCTCTCTCAGCAGCTCCGCTACCAGCGGCCCTCCTTCGTCGGGGCGTTCCTCCCGGAAGCTGCGGTCGCTCACCGTTAAAACAGCGGCGTGAAACATAAAAATTTCTCCTTCCTATTGCTCAAAAAGCAAGATATCCCGGGGGCAGATGGAGACGAGGAGCCGCTCCTTGGGCTGGATGGCCCGCCAGGCCATTTTTTCCAGCTCCATCCTCAGCAAGGGGGCGTCTGCTCCCGCCCCTTCGGGGCGGAGCAGGACAATGGTATTGAATACATCCTCCACCGCTCTGAGAACTGCGCAGGAGAAGGTGTTTTCCTCCTGCCCCTCCGCCGGGGTGACAAAGTGGGCCCGCACCCCCATGCGCCGCACCCCGTCGGGCACCGGACGGCCGCAGTTCAGGGTCAGATTCCACTCCGGGAGATAGACCTTGTCCCCTTTTGGCACAGCGTCGGCATAGTTTTTGCACCCGGACAGCCGGGCGGCTGTCTCGGTATCCGGTGCGTGGAACAACTCTCTCAGGCTCTGTACCGGGCCGGAGCGTCCGCCCTCTATGACGCAGACCCGGCGGCAGTTTCGGAACACCTCGCCTTGGTCGTGAGAGACCCACAGAACCGTCCCGGAAAAGCTGTCCAGCGTGTCCAGCAGCTCTGTCTCCAGCTGGTATTTGAGAAAGCTGTCCAGGGCGGAAAAGGGCTCGTCCAGCAGCAGAGCCTTAGGCTTCGAGGCCAGGATGCGGGCCAGAGCGGTCCGCTGCTGCTGGCCCCCGGAGAGCTGGCCCGGCCGCAGCCCGGCTGCCCGTTCCAATTGGAAGCGGCGGAGCAGACGGTTTACTATCTCCTTCCGCTTTGCGTGCTCCCGGACGGCGGCGGCAATATTTTGTGCCGCCGTCATGTGGGGAAAGAGGGCGTACTGCTGAAAAAGATAGCCTACCCGGCGGCGCTGGGGCGGCAGATTGACTTTCGCCGCGCTGTCAAAAAGGATTGTACCGTCAAGGGCAATTTTCCCCTCATCCGGTTTGATGATTCCGGCGATACACCGCAGGGTCACTGACTTGCCGCACCCGGAGACCCCCAGCAGGGCAAGCCGTTCCGTCTCCGTCTCAAATTGAACCTGAAGCTGAAAGTTCCCCAGCTTTTTTTTGATGTCTACTGACAGCGGCACGGCTCTCGTCTCCTCTCCAACAGACCGATAGCAAACAGGAAGACGGCGGAAATGGCCATGTTGACCAGTACCCACCGGAGGGCCCCTGCGTTGTCCCCGGTGCGCCACAGCTGGTAGACGGTGGTGGAGATGGTAGCGGTACGCCCCGGTGTATAGCCGGCCACCATAGAGGTGGCGCCGTATTCCCCCAGCGCCCGGGCAAAGGCCAGCACCGCCCCGGCGATAATCCCCCGTTTGCAGCAGGGCATTTGTACCCGCCAGAACACCCAGGTGTCAGACCGGCCCAGAGTGCGGCCCGCGTTGGCCAAATCCTGGTCAAAGCTCTCAAAGGCTCCCCGGGCGGTGCGGTACATCAGGGGGAAGGCCACCACTACCGTGGCGAAGATGGCGGACTGCCAGGTCATCACCAGACGGACGCCAAAGGCCCCCTGGACCCAGCTTCCCAAGGGACGCTTGGGGCTCAGCAGCAGGAGGAGCAGCCAGCCCACCACCGTGGGGGGCAGCACCAGGGGAAGCGTAAGGATTACGTCCAGCGCCGCCTTGACCAGTCCAGGCAGGCGGGACAGCCAGTGGGCACAGGCAATTCCCAGAAAGAACACGATCACCGTGGAGATGGCCGCGATGCGCAGAGAGTTGAACAGCGGATACCAGTCCATAGAAATCCTCCTCAATTCAGAGCGGTAAAACCCACGCTTTCAAAAACCTTGGCGGAATGATTCGTCTGGAGATAGGCTAAAAATGCCCTGGCTTCATCGGGGTGCCTGCTGTCCGCCAGCACGGCGGCGGGGTAGATGGCCTGACCGCACATTTCAACGGTGGCGGTGTCCACAACCGTCAGCCCGGCGGAGACGGCGTCAGTGGCATAGATGATGCCGCAGTCTACCGTCCCCTCGGAGACTTGTGTGGTGACCTCCTTCACGTTGGAGCCATAAGTCAGGCAGAGGGCAGATTCATCCAGTCCGTAGTAGCCGAAAATCTTTTGGGTGTACTGCCCAACTGGTACGTCGCTGTTGCCCATGGCCAGTAGCACCTCCCCCGATTTCAGCAGTCCGGCCAGCTGGTCGAAGCTCTCAATGCCCTTGGGATTGCCCTTGGGGACGGCCAGGACCACCTTGTTCTCCAGCAGGTCCACCCGGGTGCCCTCCAGCAGGGAACCGGTCTCCTCCAGAATATCCATCTGCTTTTGCGCGGCGGAGAGGAACAGATCGCAGTCTGCCCCCTCCTGGATCTGGGTGAGCAGGGTGCCCGAGGAGTCGTAGGTGGGGACGATGGTCACATCGGGGGACTGAGTTTTGTAGTCTGTGATGATTTGATTCATGGTCTCAGTCATGGAGACGGCGGCAAAGATGTGGAGCTCTGCCTGCTCCTGATGCCGTGCGCCGCAGGCGCCAAGGGACAGAAGCAGCGGTAAAAACAGCGAAAGAAGCGGCGGCTTTTTCATACTGCCCTCACCTCCCGAATGGGCAGAGGGGATACCGGCAGGGCTTGCAGCCCAGGCACAGGCCGCCCTCCCCCATCCCGGCCAGATCGGCCCGGGTGACGGGCACACCCGCCACGATTCGGGGCAGTACCAGGTCAAAGATGGTGGCCTCGGCGTACATGACACAGCCGGGCAGCCCCATGACGGGAGTGCCGTCCTCATAATAACCCAGCAGGAACATGGCCCCGGGCAGGACGGGCGCGCCGTAGGAGACAATATTAGCTCCTGTTGCCCGGATGCCGCCGGGGGTGCTGTCGTCCGGGTCCACGCTCATACCCCCAGTGCAGAGGATCATGTCCACTCCGCTGGCTCGGGCTGCGTTGACAGCGCCGGCTACCGTCTCCACCTCGTCTCCTGACTGTACTATGGAGCGGGTCTCCACTCCATAGCCGGCCAGTTTTTCCACCACCACGGGGGAGAAGGTGTCTTGAATGCGCCCCGCCTTCACCTCGTTCCCGGTGACGACGACGGCGGCGGTTTTCAGCTTCCAGGGCCGGAGGGAGAGCAAGGGCCTTTCTCCGGCGGCCTCCTCCGCTTTTTGCAGAACTTCCTCCGGGACCGTCAGGGGAATCACCCGGGTGCCCGCCAGCTTGTCCCCTTTGTGGACCGCCGTGTTCCCGTGGCGGGTGGCGATCATCACGTCCCCCACCGAATTGACAGCGGTGAGCCGCCGGCTGTCTACCTGAAACAGGCCGTCACAGTCTGCGAAGACCTCAATTTTCCCCTCCTTGGGGTCGGAGAGGGTCATATTTTCGTTGCGGCACAGCGCCGCCAGCCGTGCGGCCCCTTCGTCCTCGTGGAGCATTCCGGGAACCATCTCCCAGACATACAGGTGTTCCTTGCCCATGGACAGCAGCACAGGGATGTCTGCCTGGGTGACCACATGGCCCTTGCGGAACCGGGCGTCCTTGTACTGGTCCTTGATAATCTGGGTCATGTCGTGGCACAGGACGTGGCCCACAGCGTCCTCGGTTTTGATGAGCTTCATGTCAGCACCTCGATTTCATCTCCGGCCCGGACAATGCCCTCTTTGACCACCACGGCAAAGATGCCCTCGGTGGGCATGACACATTTCCCCGCTGCCCGTTTGATGGCGCAGCCGCTGTGACACTCCTTGCCGATCTGGGTGACCTCCAGCTCTGTCTCTCCCATCCGCAGGCGGGTTCCCACCGGGAGGTTCTTCAGGTCGATGCCCCGGGTGTTGATGTTCTCGGCAAACATTCCGCTGCCCAGCGGGACGGGGCAGGCGGCGCGCATAGAGTCGATGCTCTCCTCGGCCAGCAGGCTGATCTGCCGGTGCCAGTCCCCGGCGTGGGCGTCCCCCACAATACCATGGCGGAGCTTGAGCTGAATTTCCCGCACAGGGTGCTTCTGCTCCCCCTTTTTCTCGCTGATGTTGACAGAAATGACCTCTGCCACGGCGCTCACTCCTCAATTTTGTAGTCTCCGCTCTTGCCGCCGGACTTGGACAGCAGGCGGATGTGTTCAATCCGCATATCCTTCTGAATTGCCTTGCACATGTCGTATATGGTCAGGGCGGCGGAGGAGACAGCGGTAAGGGCCTCCATCTCCACCCCGGTGACCCCGGTGCAGGTGACGGCAGCGGTGATCTCCACCCGGAAGGGCTCCTCCAGCAGGGCAAAGGAAATGTCAATCCCCGTCAGGGGCAGGGGGTGGCACATGGGGATGAGCTCCCAGGTGTGCTTGGCCGCCTGGATGCCCGCCACTTGGGCTACAGCCAGTACGTCCCCCTTTTTGACGGCCCCGGACCTGATTCGCCCAAGGGTCTCCCGGGACATATGTATTTCGCCCTTGGCCACGGCGGTGCGGCAGGTGACAGTTTTACCGGTTACGTCCACCATTTTGGCCCGACCCTGTTCGTTAAAGTGGGTCAGTTCTTCCATGTGCTAACCTCCGATCTGATTCATGTTACGGGGGGTGTCGCTGGACCGCTCTGTCAGGTGGTGCTCCTGGGGCTTGCTCAGGATACCCCGGCGGATGGTCTCCTCCAGCACCTGTCCGTGGAGACCCCGCAGGGGAATCTCCTCCTGGCTGTGGAGACAGCCCTTCAATTTGCCGTCTGAGGTCACCCGAATACGGCGGCACTGAGAACAGAAGGTGTGGCTGAGGGGAGAGATAAGGCCCACTGCTCCCTTGGCCGCCGGCAGGCGGTACCGCAGGGCAACGCCCCGGGTCTCTATGGGCTCCAGGGCCGGAAAACGCTCCAGAACCGTGCGGCATGGGAGAAAGCATCCCCTGTCCCAATGGGCGCAGGGGCCCATTGGCATCAGCTCGATGAATCGCAGCTCCCAGGGGTGCTCCATCGTCAAAGCCAGAAAGTCTCCCAACTCATCGTCGTTGAAGCCGCCGATCAGGACAGTATTCAGCTTCAAATCGGAAAACCCAGCGCGTTCCGCGGCTGCGATGCCGTCCATCGCCTGGTTCAGTTCCCCACCCCGGGTCATGGCACGAAACCGCTCGGGGCGCAGGGTATCCAGGCTGATGTTCAGCCGCTGGACTCCAGCCTCCCGGAGGGGGGAGGCCAGCTCTGGCAGCAGGGCGCCGTTGGTGGTCAGACACAGCTCCCGGACCTCCGGGATGGCGGCGATGCCCCGGCAGATGTCCAGAATCCCCCGGCGCACCAGGGGTTCCCCGCCAGTGATGCGCACCTTGGTCACACCGCAGCGGGAAGCAGCATGGGCGATCTCTACACACTCCTCCACGGAGAGGATATCCTCGTGGCGAAGCTTGCGCACCCCTTCCGCAGGCATACAGTACTGACATCGGTAGCTGCACAGGTCGGTTACCGATAGACGCAGATAGTCCACCGTACGGCCGTATGCGTCGATCATGTTCGACCCCTCCCATTCTCTGCCCGTATCAGAATGAGTTGGGCGGCAACGCTCACTGCGATTTCTGCCGGGGTCTCCGCCTTGATATCCAGGCCGATGGGGGTGGTGATCCGGGCCAGATCAGCGTCGGTATAGCCCATCTCCCGCAGCTTGGCGAACACCGCCGCTGTTTTTCTCCGACTGCCGATGACGCCGATATATCTGGCCGGGGTTTTCAGTGCCTGGGCCTGGACAGTCAGGTCATCCTTGTGCCCCCTGGTCATGACCACCACATAGTCCTCAGCGGTGATCTCCCTGTAGGCAGTGGGGTCATCGTTCTGGATTAGCCGTGTCTCCTCTGCGCCGGGAAACAGCTCGGGCCGGCAGAAGTCCTCCCGGTCCTCCAGCACCACGCACCGGAAATCCACCGCCTTCAGAACAGGGACAAGGGCCTGTGAGACATGACCACCCCCAAAGATGTACACCCTTCCCGGCGGCAGAAGCCGTTCCGCCTCCTGTCTGGCCCAGGCGATGGATGCTTCGTCACCGCCCGAGAGATACCGAAAGCTGACCTGTACCTCGCCGCCGCAGACCATGCCCAGATCCTGCACCTCGTTGGGCCGGAGCAAGAATCGCTCCACCCTGGACTGGCCTGTTTGCAGAGCTTCCCGGGCAATCTGTTCGCTGCGGTACTCCACCGCACCGCCGCCAATGGTGCCCGCCGCCCTGCCCTGGGCTGTTACCAGCATCATGGCCCCTGCACTGCGGGGGACGGAGCCGCTGCTGGCCTCGATAGTTACGAGAACCGCATTTTCTCCGGCGGATAATATTCGCTCAAGTAGATGAAATACTTCCATAATTACCTCTTATCTGTCATTGTATTGCAGTTATTCTGTCGGGCTTCCCTGCGGACTGCGCAAATAGTCCGGGAAGTACAAACTGAATTGTCTTTGCGCATCCTCCAAAAGCTTTTGGTGAAATGCCTGATAGCAGTTCAGAAGCTGCTCCCCCTTTTCCGTCAGAAAAGAGCCGCCGCCATCGGAACCCCCGACCACCCGCCGGACAACGGCGAAGCCCAGCTGCCGTTCCATCATATTAATAATTTTCCAGCCTTTGGAATAGGAGATGTGCATGCAGGCACAAGCATTTTGTATAGAGCCGGTTTGGCCGATCATGTCCAAAAGCTGAACGCTTTCAACTGTGAGGAACAGCTCATCCATCCCGATATTCAGCTGTAAATCCATCCGCAGGTTCCCATGCCTCTGGAGTCTGGCCTGATATTGCAGCAGACGTTTATAGTCCTGGGGTGTATCTGCATCCATCCGGATCCCTGGATCATTGGTTTCCAGCCGTGCCGCATCCAAAGTTTCCTGGCGCAGCCAGCCGCGAATTCCATCTGTTCCCTTCCAGCTTATGAGATGTGCGGCAGCTTCTTTTGTCAGCAGGAGAGGATGCCCCTGCCGCCCCTGGTAAAGAGGACAAATCACCTGGTTTTGCAGAAGCAGCATTTGTTTCAGGGTGTCTGGCGATACCAGTGGAATGTCCGCAGGCGTGATAAATATGCGCTCTGAGTCCTGCGGGAGTGCGCAAAGTCCCATTTGAACGGAAAACAGCATATCGGTCTGAGCAAACCGTTCATTTTTCAAAAACATAACGCCACAGGAAGATAAGTGCCGCTCCAAAACGGCACTTTGATATCCGGTTACCACTAAGATATGTTCCGCCCCGGCGCACTGAAGCGTGTTAATGGTGCTGCTGATTATGGTGGTGCTTCCTAAGCATAACAGGGGCTTGAAATTTTTCATTCGGGACGATAGACCGGCTGCGGCAATGACGGCAGAAATTGCTATAACCATCAATCCTCTCTGTTTGTAATGCGATCATAGCGGAATTGTGCATGTCAATTCAGATATCGCAAATCAGAACCTGCTTTGTTTCAGGCGGAGCATAAGTTTAAAATATTTATGATATAAGTATAACATCCAAACGTTTAATTTTCGACGAAAAACAGATATCGGGAGCCACTCAAAATTATTTACATTGTTTTGATGAGCGTTAAGAACTTTCAAAGCCTCGTGCGTAAATATGGCCTGCGCTGCCCATTCGGAAAGCCAATCCACATCGCAGAATGGAAAAAGCTACAAAAACCCGCAGAAATCTTAAAATTTCTGCGGGTTTTGTCTTGGTAGTACCAGAGGCACCCTCCGGCTAAGCTGGGGGTAAAAAAGAGCTTATAGCGAGGGGCAGAGAAGACAAAGAAAAAACTCCCTACTAAAGTAGAAGTGGTTTGCCGACCACACAACTACAAAAATAGGGAGGTCTTCATCGTGAAAAGAGATAAAGACATAAGTAGTCTAGAGCATACCAGCTGGAGATGTCAATACCATATTGTATTTGCGCCGAAATATAGGAGGATGGAAATCTACGGACAAATCAAACAAGACATAGGGGGAATATTAAGGAAATTATGCCAACAAAAGGGTGTTGAAATTATCGAGGCAGAAGCATGTCCAGATCATATCCATATGCTGGTAAGCATCCCGCCCAAATATAGCGTATCCCAGATAATGGGATATTGGAAAGGGAAAAGCAGTTTGATGATATTTGATAGGCATGCAAATTTGAAGTACAAATATGGAAATAGACATTTTTGGGCAAGGGGGTATTATGTAGATACGGTTGGCAGAAATAAAAAGCAAGTAGCGGAATATATACGCAACCAGTTGCAAGCCGATCAAATGGCTGACCAGATTGGCTTAAAAGAATTTGTTGACCCGTTTACGGGTCGCGAGAATAAGAAGGCATAAATAAACCCCTTAAGGGGCTTTTGTCAGTAGCAGGCCCTTATAGGGCCTACTTAAGCCTCCGGCTTAGCCGGAGGTTTTGACTGATGTTCTCTTTTTCAAAGTAGACAGACACGCCCAGGGAGGTCAGCTCCCGCAGGGTGGCCAGGCAGTCCTTGGTATTCCGGGAGAACCGAGAAATGGACTTGACCAGCCGTCCATATTCTAATCCGTGATGGCTCCACTTGATGCTGTGGGACAGGCCAGATCTCCTCATGGCCGCCACGAACAGCTATTTCTTTTGTTTTGATCCACATACGCTTTGAGCCGTCAGACAGTGGCATCTCAGGAAAAACACCCTCCTCGGAGGGCGGCTCTGCCGGGGCTTCTGGCAGCGTGGAGGGGCTGGCAGCGCCACGCTTGTTTCTACTCGCTTTTTTCTTCTTCAGCAGCTTTTCAATGCCGCGCTTACCCCAGTGCCCACCTCTCCAGGCGGTATCCTCGACCTGGTCGCCGCCATAGCCGTCCGCTGGCCCCTTTGGGCGGTATCCCGGAGTTGGCCCCGCAAACGCTGGGTGCCGTCAGAGAGACCGCGCCGGAGCAGTTCCTTTGGCGCGGCCTGGAGTTTTTCTTTTACTGTTTGGGATATGGAAGGTTTTTCTTTTACTTTGGGAATAACTGATCACCTCTATTTTTTCTTTATTCTATGATATATTGCACTCAAAGGAGGAAGTACAGATGGAACAAACTCGAAGATGTGAGTGGGCAGGACCTGAACAGATATACATTGACTACTACGACAATGAGTGGGGCCAACCGCTCCACGATGACAATAAACTGTTTGAGATGCTGATCCTGGAGGGGATGCAGGCTGGACTGGCATGGATCACGGTGCTGAAAAAGCGGGAAGCTTTCCGCGCGGCTTTTGACAGTTTTAATCCGCAGAAAATGGCGCTTTATGATGACACAAAGGTTGAGGAGCTTATGGCAAACGCAGGGATCATCCGACACCGAGGTAAGATCAACGCCGCCATTGGCAACGCAAAAGCATTCCTTGAAATACAGCGGGAACATGGGAGCTTCGACCGATTCATCTGGGCCTATGTCGGTGGCACACCCATCGTCAACGCGCCGCACAGCATGGCGGAGTTGCCCGCATGCACTCCACTATCTGATAAGATCAGCAAGGACCCGAAAAAGAGGGGATTCAAATTCGTGGGGTCCACCATTATCTACGCATTTATGCAGGCCGTAGGGATGGTGGACGACCACATGGTCTGGTGCCCATGGCATACAAGTCGCAGGAATAATTAAGTAGTTCGGGTGTCGGAAAATTTCATACTCATTAGCTTATAGAGTTGGGTGTGTTTGGGGAACACGTCCAGGAAAGGCACGATGGCGCTTCCGCACTTGATGAGGCCCCTGCCGAAGTCCACGTTGGTGATGTAGGAAAGCTGATTATCTAAAATGTTCAACAGGCGTGCCAACTCCAGCCGGTCGGTGGACGCCTGGTTCAACATAACCAGGAACTCACTGTTGGCTAGCATAGTCCGGGCGGTGTGGGACTGAAGAAGGTCGTCGATGTTTTGGGTGATCCCGGTACAGCAGGCCCCGTACTTTCTGACTCATTTCCAAAGGGTGAATAGGAAGTTTGCGCTGTATTCGTGCTGGAACAGCAAGTGGGCTAAACCACAGGCGCCTTACTGTCTCACGGTGGCAGGTTTCCCATGGTTCGTCCCGAACCGTACTTACACCTCTCGATGTATACGGCTCTCGATTTATCCACCCTACGAATTGGTGATTATTTTGTAGCAGTCCTCGTACACAATCAGTGTCTTACGGCGCTTTTTCAACATAAATTGTTCCCACGGCTCATTGCCAGCAAGACTTTTCAGGCTTTTGACCTGGTAAATCATAACCGGGAGTTCATTTTTACAGCACAGCTCACAGTATCCGGTCATAAATCTGGCAATGACTTCCTTGGGGCGGATGGAGCATCTATAATCCGGCGTCGTATCCATATCTAATTTAGATGGCACGTTTTTTCGGAAACCGTCATGGTAAAACTCGGCCCGTTTTAGTCCCTGTTTCGTCTCGTACTCTATGCCAAATATGCGGTCCCTCGTATATTTCTTCTTGATTTTCGCCGCTGAACACCGCATTTTTCTTGCAATGGTCTTGTACATACTGTACTCCATGACATAGCGTAACTTATTCAGAACAGATACATTCCGTGCCAAACGGTAGTAGTTGTAGATACCCCGAATTTCTCCGTTGAATTGTGCAAGGATTTCAATAGGTTCTTTGTTTTGTAGGCCGTTCCTTGCCACAGGCATCCAGATTCCTTTTCCCATGCCATCCTTTTGGATATGAAGCTCCCCTCTTTGAGGGGGGTGGCATGGCAAAGCCGTGACGGCAATGTCATTAAATTAAGCGATTTAAGGGCCAGATACGGTGTATCTGGCCCTTAACGCAATTCGGCAAATCTGGTTGCGTCGTTTAGTTGATTGTAAACAAATTGAGAATTACGCCGCAGACCACTTGACAGCCGCAGCATCGCATTACTAAAATGAAAACAAATTATCGCCCAGACAAATTCGTAGTGCTATATGCACACATCAGGGGCAAGAAGAAAACCATTTTAATTGATAAAGACGCGGTTATCCAGCCCACCCCCAGGAAGGATGAGCCGGGCGCACTGGTGGAAATGGTCAAACGGAACCGCTTCAACCGCAGGACTATTATTGTCCTCGACCGGGGCTACGAAGGCTACAATGTCATGGCCCACCTGATGAACCCCCCGAATGTCTATTTTGTCCTGCGGGTGAAGCATAACCACTCCGCTATGCGAGAAATCGCGCGTCTGCCCATGCTGGAACTGGATTGCGCTATTGCCTTTACAATATCTACCACCCAGACCAATGAGGACAAACGCAACCGCCACATCTACCTCCCCCAGCCGAAAAAGAGTAAACCCGGTTCCACCACCCGGCGCGCCCGGTGGGACTTTCCCAGCCCTTACGCCATGCGGCTCCGCATTGTCCGCTTTCAGTTTCACCAGCCGGATTGTGCAAGAAGTTGTTGTTCAACAGCCGAAGGATGGATTATATGCTTACACCGTGAACTTCAAAATGGCGGTTGCTCTTTGCAAAGAATTTCTCAATGACCCGGACATGACCGGGGGGCGCGGTCATGCAGGAAATTAGCCGCAACACCATTCCAATTCGACCGGGGCGGCAGGACGAGCGAAACCTTCGGGTGAAGGGCTTCGGCTGGTTCACCTACTGTATCGCAGCCTAAGAAGCCGCAGGCCCAAAAAACGGGGGGCGGGGGCTTGTTCCTCCGCCCCCCATTCCCGTGTTTTTTTGAAAAATCGGCCCCGAAAGGGCTGATTTTTCAAAAAAGTGTGCCGCGATAATTTAACGGCTGAAAATCGGTGTTCAAGATTGCTGCTCCTCCTGAAATCTCAACATGTTGTGGAAATGTACCAGAAAACCGCCGGGGTATTCCTTTTCCTGCATAAATCATGCTTACCCTAAAATCACAACTTGTCCCCCAAATGCTATAAAAGCACTTTTTGTACCCCCTAATTTTTTGAAGGAAATTGCCCTAGAACCAGCCGTTAAGTTAAGGAAAAATCTAAATCTCAACAAGTCCTGCCCATGATGTAAAAATGAGCGGTTCTTGCCAAAAACCGCAAGAATCTAAAAATATCCCGAAAAAATCAACAAGTCCGGGGAATGTCGATAAAAAAGCGGAAAAGTCTGTAAAACAGACTTTTCCGAAAACACCCTTGCAATTTCTTCCGCGATAGGTTAAAATAGCCACGGAGACATAAATAGCGGCAGAGCATAGCGGGCGGCAACCCGCTATGCTCCGATGAAGAGTGTCCATACCACTCAACACCATAGTCTCGAAAGACTACACCGTATCTCCCATTATACTGTCATATCGCCCAATTTGCAACAGGAAATGGGTTTGGTGTTTCGCTTTGATTGAATTTCAGTCAGGCGGTGTTGAGTTATACGCTCAACACCGCTTTTTATGTTTCCAACAGACCCCAGGGCGGGGGCGCGTCCCCCCGCCCGCCCTTCGGGGCTTTGTTGGAAATTTTATTTTGAGAGGAAGAAAATCAGATGAAGAAAAAATCATTATCCCTTGCGCTGGCCTTGGTTCTGGGCCTTAGTTTAGCTGTTCCCGCCTTTGCGGCAGAAAGCGATTTTACAATTGAATATGGTTGTCTTATAGCGTACCATGGTCAAGGTGACACAGTAATAATTCCAGATACCGTTACCAGCATTGGAGAAGCAGCATTTCGCGGTCACACCGAGTTGACCAGCGTGACCATTCCCAACAACGTCACCGAAATTGGAATGGGCGCATTCAACGGTTGTACCGGCCTGGAGACTATTACCATTCCAGACGGCGTTACTAGCATTAGTCAGGGTGCATTTAGTTCCTGTACCGGGCTGACCAGCGTGACCATTCCCAGCAGCGTTACCCAAATATGGATGGGAGCATTTGGTTTTTCCACCAATTTGAAAGATGTATATTACGCCGGAAGCCAGGGACAGTGGGAAAAAATCGAAATCTGGTTCAGCAATGACCCTTTAGAAAATGCCACCATTCACTACAACAGCGCTGGCTCCGCATCTTCCGCGTCTCCCAATACCTTTACCGATGTAAAAGCAAGCGACTACTTTGCAGACGCAGTACAATGGGCGGTTGAAAAGGACATCACCAGCGGCACCAGTAAGACCACATTCTCCCCCAACGAAACTTGCAGCAAAGCGCAGATTTTGACCTTCTTGTGGCGTGCGAACGGCTCACCAGATCCAGCGGCGGCGAATCCCTTCACCAACATTAAGACCACCGATTATTTTTATAAAGCAGCTCTGTGGGCCGCTCAAAAGGGTCTTGTGTCCGGGGCAACCTTCGACGCGAATACAGATTGCACCCGCGCCATGACGATGGACTACATGTGGAAAGCGGCTGGAAGTCCGGCGGCTTCCTACAATGGAAAGTTTAACGATGTTCCCGCCAGCGCGGACTATGCGCAGGCCGTAGCGTGGGCCGTGGAGCAGAAGATTACCAGCGGCACAGGCGGCAGTAACTTCTCTCCCGCCGCTACCTGTACCCGTGGACAGATTGTCGCCTTCCTACACCGGGCTATGGGGAAATAAATTCGAGTAGCTTCCGATGTTTTAACAGCATATGGGCCATGAAAAAGCGCCCACCGCCTTTTGAAACTGTAAAAGGTGGTGGGCGCTTTTTTCAGGTGTAGGAAATCCTTAATTTAATGACATTGGCCGTGACGGAGGGAGTTTTTTTGCAAAAAAGTTGTAAATCTCGCTGTTTTACTCCCTCAGTCTCGCTCCGCTCGACAGCTCCCTCAAAGAGGGAGCCTTTTTCTTACCTCTGATACTCAAACTCCAGGTCGTACAGAGACACAATATCCCCGTCCTTAATCCCCATCTCCTCCAGCTTGTCAAACAGCCCGGACTGCCGCAGCTTCTGGTCGAACCAGTTCCGGGACTCGTAGTCGCCAAAGTTGACGTTGGCAATAAGCCGCTGGAGCCAGGGGGCGTCCACCACCCAAGTGCCGTCGAACTCCTGAATATCCACCGCCCCATCGGTGTCCACCTCGGGGGGGCGCTCCACATAGGTGGGCTCATACACCGCCACCGGGGGCAGCTCCTGGAGCAGCTGGGCGGTGCGCAGCACCAGCTCCCGGGTCCCCTGATGGGCGGCGGCGGAGATCTCCACCAGCTCCAGCCCCAGGCCCTCCACATGGGCGCGGAGCCTGTCCAGCAGGGCGGAGTCCTCCATAATGTCCACCTTGTTAGCGGCCACAATCATCTTCCGACCGGCCAGTTCGGGGGAGTACTGCTTCAGCTCCTCATTGATGGCCTCGAAATCAGCCACCGGGTCCCGCCCTTCAGAGCCGGACACGTCCACCACATGGATCAGCAGCCGGCACCGGTCGATGTGCCGCAAAAAGTCGTGGCCCAATCCGGCCCCCTCGGCCGCCCCCTCGATGATGCCGGGGATGTCCGCCATGACGAAGGACACTCCCTCCTCCACATAGACCACCCCCAGGTTGGGGAACAGAGTGGTAAAGTGGTAGTTGGCGATTTTAGGCTGGGCCCGGCTGACCACGGAGAGCAGGGTGGACTTGCCCACGTTGGGAAAGCCCACCAGACCCACGTCGGCCAGCAGCTTCAGCTCCAGCACCACATCCCGGCTCTGGCCGGGCAGGCCGGCCTTGGCGAACCGGGGCACCTGGCGGGTGGGGGTGGCGAAGTGCTGGTTGCCCCAGCCCCCCCGGCCCCCCCGGCACAGGACAAACCGGTCAGTCTGGGACATATCCTGAATAATCTCCCGGGTCTCGGCGTCCCGGATCACCGTCCCCCGGGGCACCCGGATGATGAGGTCCTCCCCGTCCCGGCCGGTACACCGCTTGCCCGCGCCGTCGGCGCCGTTTCCGGCGGTGTACTTGCGCTTATAGCGGAAGTCCATCAGGGTGGACATGTGGTCGTTGACCTCCACCACAATGTCGCCCCCCCGGCCCCCGTCGCCCCCGTCGGGGCCTCCGTTGGCCACGTATTTCTCCCGGTGAAAGGACACCACGCCGTTGCCCCCGTTCCCGGAGCGGACGGTAATTTTTGCCGTATCTACAAAGGGCGCTGCCATTTGGGGCACCTCCTATTCAAACGCCGCTGTTACAGCAGATAGTTATTTTCCTGATTCGCGGGCTGGAGGGCCTTCAGCTTATAGGTAGCGAAGCCCTCCATCACCAGCGGCTCCTGTTTGCACAGCTCCTCGGCCGCCTCGTAGCTCTCCGCCCGGAGAATATACATCCCCGCCACGCCGGGATACCCCTTGAACACTCCGGCCAGCTCGATGTGCCCAGCCTCGTCCAGAGCTCTCAGGTTGGCCACATGCCGCTCCACGGCGGCCTTGGTCAGCCGGTTGTAGGTCTTAGTCTTCTCAATGAACATCACATACAGCCATTGCTCCATAAATATTTCTCCTTCCCCTTCAGGCTTTAAACTCCAGCAGATTTAACCCCACCGTGTCGCTGAGCTTCCGGTCAATCTCCTCGCCTGGGTCCAGGCGCAGGGCATAGCCCTGGGGAAATTTTCTGTGTTCCATATTCAGCACCTCAATTCTCTGCCGTTTTCATCAGCCCGTCCAAAAACCGGCAGGCGTTTTTCAGGTCGGTCTCGTCCGGGTGGCCCTTGCAGATACCGCCCACCAGCTTAAAGGGCCCGAAGGTGTCGTAGCCCTTGCAGCCGAAGCTGCCCACAATTTGGGCGTCCCTCTCCCGGACCGCCTCCTCGATGGCCTTTGTCCCGTTGCTGCCCCCGTAGGTGGCCAGAAAAAACACCTTTTTCCCCTGGGGCAGGTTGTTTTTGGCGAACTCCACCACGCTCCGGTGAAATTTCCCGAAGTAAATGCCCGAGGCAAAGCCGATCAGGTCATAGCCGCTCAGGTCGGCGCTTTTCACCTCCTGGACGTCCATAAGGATAACGTCCCGCCCCCGGGCGACGGCCTCCGCCAGCTTCCTGGTGTTGCCATGGTGGGCGGAGTAGTAAACGATGGCAGTTTTCATAGTGCAGAATCCCCCATTTTGAAGAAAAAGCCGCAAACGAAAACCCGTTTGCGGCTTCCTGTTGATGATTACTCCGCGGCGGCTTCCTCCACGATGGAGACCTGCTTGCGGTCCTTGCCCAGGCGCTCGAACTTCACGCGGCCGGTCTTCATGGCGAACAGGGTGTCGTCGCTGCCCTTGCCCACGTTGACGCCGGGATGAATGTGGGTGCCCCGCTGGCGGACCAGGATGTTGCCGGCCAGCACAAACTGGCCGTCGCCCCGCTTCACGCCCAGCCGCTTGGCCTTGGAATCACGGCCGTTGCGGGTGGAGCCCACGCCCTTTTTATGGGCGAAAAACTGTAAACCGATATTCAGCATCTCTTACACCTCCAAGACGGTAATATTTTCAGGGTACTCCTCGGCCAGCTGAACGCAGTGGACCAGCAGCGCGGCCAGAAGGGTCTGGCAGACGCTCTCGCTGTCCGAATCCAGGGCCTTGGGGAGCTTCAGGGAGATAGATGCGTCCCTGTCCCGCACCTTCACTGCGGCCTCCAGCCCCAGCACGTCGTTGACGGCGCACTCGGTGAGGCGGATGGCGCTGGTGAGGGCGGCGCAGACGATGTCCTCTCCCTGGGGGGCGTAGCCGCTGTGGCCCTTCATCTCCAGGCCGGTGAGGCGGCTGCCCTCAGAATAGAACGTGACGGTGGTCATCAGGCCTTGATGGCGCCGATCTCCACCTTGGTGTAGGGCTGACGATGGCCCTGGCGCTTCCGATAGCCCTTCTTGGGGGTGTACTTGAAGATGCGGATCTTCTTGCCCTTGCCGTTCTTGACCACGGTGGCGGCCACAGAAGCGCCCTCCACGGTGGGAGCGCCAAAGGTAGCCTTGTCCCCGTCCAGAACCGCCAGCACCTGGTCGAAGGTAATGGCCTGGCCGGCCTCGGCCTCCAGCTTCTCGATGAACAGGGTGTCGCCCTCTGCCACCTTATACTGCTTGCCGCCGGTAACGATGATTGCCTGCATAGTATTCAACTCCTTTATTACGGACTCGCTCTCATGGGCGGGGTTGCCCCGCTTGGATACCCATTCAATGCGGCCTTGATATTTTATCAACAGAGCACACCATTGTCAAGCGTTTTTCCAAGTTTTTTTGATCTTTTTCTATAGAGACGGATTCATCCGTCTTCTATAAGCAGGAATTACTTGTATTAGCAGAAAAACTGTGCTACAATAACCCTAACAAAGGAGGCGGTTTCCATGAAATTTAAACTGGAGTTCCCGGACGCTGTCCTGCCCATGGAGGCGCTGGCTCAGGACTACACCCGAGCCCGGAACATGGGCAAGGTGCATCTGGGGGAGGCCTGCCTGTACCTCCGCAGATTTTCCGGCGTCTCCTGCCTGCCATACAGCCAGATCACCCGGGCATGGCTGCGGCAGGAGGAGGTCAGGGCCCGGATGTGCTGCGCCACCGCCAACTTCGACCAGTTTTACCTGGTCATGGCCTGTACTGACGGCCAGGAGCGCCGCGGCCAGGTGCTTGACAAGCCCACCGGCCAGCAGTGCCTGGACCATATCGCCGCCCAAAACCCAAGCGTCAAAATCGGATACATAAAGCCGACGCAGTCAGGACCGCTGGAACAGTAGGGAAAGTGCTATATTTTCAGCGCTGCCATCCCCCAATTTCAAAAGAGCTGTAAAACGGAGGAAACACACATGAGCAAACACTACAGGATACTTCTCGGTACCATCGCACTGTCGGCCCTTCTGCTCAGCGGCTGTGCCAAAGGCGGCGCAGATACGTCAGCCGGGAGCGTCTCCGGCTCGGAGGCAGCGGGCGGAGCATCTTCTGTGTCGGAGCCGTCCGCCGACCCCATTGCCTTCGAGGGCGCCGACCTGGATGGGAACGCCGTAACCTCTGACATCTTCTCTCAGTCCAAGCTCACCATGGTCAACGTGTGGGCCACCTACTGCAACCCCTGTCTCAGCGAAATGCCCTTTCTGGGGGAACTGGCAGAGGAGTATGACACGGAAAAATTTCAAATCATCGGCATTGTCAGCGATGTGATAGAGGGCAACGATCAGTCCCTTGCGGAGAATCTGGTTGAGCAGACAAGCGCAAACTACACCCATCTGCTTCTGAACGAGTCCATTTACTACGGGCTCCTGATGGATGTAACCGCCGTCCCCACCACCTTCTTTATTGACGAGGACGGGATGCTTCTGGACACCGTCGTGGGCGCGATGAAAAAAACAGCCTGGGAGGACAAAATCAATGGGCTTCTGGAATCGCTGTAAACAGCACGTCTGGGCCGCCGGGGCGCTTACTGGCGCTCTCTTTCTTGGCATCGGCGCCCTTCAGGGCCAGCTTGGTACGATCTGGAAAAAGGCAGTGATGATCTGCCTGGAGTGCATCGGAATCGGGTGACGTATGGGACGGCTTCGACTGACGGTACAGCTGCTTTTTACCATCGTGACAAACGGCTATCTGTACGGCTTTCTCAGCGGGAAAATCTACCGCGGCGCCCTGAAATACGCCTGTGTCCCGGGGCTGAACTGCTACTCCTGCCCCGGGGCCGTCGCCTCCTGCCCCATCGGGGCCTTACAGGCGCTGCTGAACCAGCGGGGCTTTCAGGTCCCCTTCGCGGCGCTGGGCTTCTTTTTCCTGTTCGGCAGCCTGCTGGGCCGCTTTGTCTGCGGCTGGCTGTGCCCCTTCGGACTGGTGCAGGACCTTCTCCACAAAATCCCTGTCTTCAAAAAAAGAAAGCGCCTGCCCTTCCACCACATTTTAAAATACGGAAAGTATGCGGTACTGATTCTGCTGGTGCTGGCCGGCTCCATGTTTTTGTGGGGCGGCTTTGCCAAGGTCCCGGCCTTCTGCAAATACCTGTGCCCCTCGGGCACCCTGCTGGGCGCACTGCCCCTGCTCAGCGTCAACGACGCCCTGCGCAGTCAGGCCGGTGGACTGTTCCTCTGGAAGCTGGGGGTTCTGCTGGCCATTGTTCTGCTCTCTGTAAAGGTCTACCGCCCCTTCTGCCAGTACCTGTGCCCCCTGGGGGCCGTCTACGGCTGGTTCAACCGGTTCAGCCTGGTGCAGATTCACTGGGACACAGAGCGGTGCATCTCCTGCATGGCCTGTGAAAAGGCCTGTCCGGTGGCCCTGTCCCTCCGGGAGATTTCCCGCTCCCCGGAGTGCATCCGCTGCGGCAAATGCGTGGCCGCCTGTCCCCGAAAGTGCCTGCACCTTTCCGGGCATAATTTCACCAAACAACAGCCATCCTAACCTCAACGAGGTGATAGGATGGAATCCATATGGATAAAAACGGCGCAGCTGCCCCAATTCGACCCCCTCCGGTCAGACCTGAAAACCGATGTGCTCATCATCGGCGGCGGGCTGGCCGGAGTTTTGTGTGCCTGTAAGCTGACTCAGGCGGGGGCAGACTGCGCCCTTGTGGAGGCCGGCCGCATCGGCGGCGGCATCACCAAGAACACCACGGCGAAGGTCACCTCCCAGCACGGCCTGATCTATGACAGGCTGATCCGGGAGTTCGGCACGGACCGGGCCCGGCTCTATCTGGAGGCCAACCAGAAGGCGCTGGAAGAGTACCGCGCCCTGTGCCGGACCGTCGACTGCGATTTTACGGAGAAGGACGCCTTCGTCTACTCCATCGGCAAGCGGTGGAAGCTGGAGCGGGAGGTAAAGGCCCTGGACCGTCTGGGCTTTAAGGCGGAGCTGACGGAGCACATCCCCCTCCCCTTCCCTGTGGCGGGAGCGGTAAAATTCCCCCGTCAGGCCCAGCTCCACCCCCTGAAATTTATCGCCGCCATCGCCGGGGACCTGCGGATTTTCGAGCACACCAAGGTGCTGGAGCTTGCCCCCGGCAAGGCGGTCACCCACGGCGGGACCGTCTCGGCGGACAAAATCATCATTGCCACCCACTTCCCGATTCTCAACAAGCACGGTGGCTATTTCCTCAAGCTGTACCAGCACCGCTCCTACGTGCTGGCCCTGGAAAACGCCCCCGACGTCCACGGGATGTATCTGGACGAGGACGAAAAGGGCCTGTCCTTCCGAAACTATAGCGATCTGCTCCTTGTAGGCGGCGGCAGCCATCGGACGGGCGGGCAGGGCGGCTGCTGGCAGGAGCTGCAAAGCTTTGCCCGAAAGCACTACCCGGATGCGCAGGAGGCGGCCTGCTGGGCCACCCAGGACTGCATGACCCTGGACGGCGTCCCCTATATCGGCCCCTACTCCAAAGGTACGTCCGGCCTCTATGTGGCCACCGGCTTCAACAAGTGGGGGATGACCTCCTCCATGGCAGCGGCATCGGTTTTGACCGACCTGGTGCTGGGGAGAAAAAATCCCTATGCGGAGCTGTTCTCCCCCTCCCGGACCGTCCTCCGCCCCCAGCTGGCGGCAAACGCCCTGGCGTCCGCCCTAGGCCTTCTTACCCCCACCACCCCCCGCTGTCCCCACATGGGCTGCGCCCTGAAATACAACACTGCGGAGCACAGCTGGGACTGCCCCTGCCACGGCTCCCGTTTCACAGAGGACGGCTCCCTCACCGACAACCCGTCCACCGACGATATCCGAACCCCCTCTGAGCTCAACTGAGCTCAGAGGGGGTTTTGTCGAAGCACGGGGGCGGGCAAAATTTTGTAAGACATATGTAAAGAAAACTGTTGATTTTTGCTTTACTTATGATATAATGAACAACAGGAGGTGACATTCATGGCGCAGGTCATGGTCAACTTTCGCATTGACGAGGACGTTAAGAAAAATATGGAGCAGGCTTGCAAGGAGATGGGACTGAATATGACAGCGGCCTTCACCATTTTTGCCACAAAGGTGGGCAAAGAGAAGCGGATTCCGTTCGAGATTACCGCGGGACAGAGCAGCGCCGGCTCCCGCCAGCCGCAGTTCCGCTATTCCGAAGTCGAGCCCACCCGCGGGGATGAGCTGCTCCAAACCCAAAAACGGCTGGAGCACCTGTGCGCCCGGCTCCGGCAGTCACTGACCGCCATCCATGTCGCCATCCCCGCCTCGATCACGGGGCTTACCATGGAGCATATCCGCCTCCTGTGCGGCGACGAATTGAAGGATAAGGCCAAGGGCGTTTCCGACGCCTGCCAAAGGCTGTTTTCCCAGCGAAACGGCAGCATGTGGCAGAAAAAGGACACCGCCATTCTGGACGGCTACGCGGACGGCCTGTCCTCCATCGCAGAGGAGCTGCTGGACCTGGAGCACACACTGATTCCAGCCATGAAGTCCTGCCAGAGCGCCGCTTCAGGGGACTTTGTGCCCTGCGAGCAGCGGCTGGCCTCCCTGTCCAGGCGCTTTGACGAGCTGGCCCCGGTGATGCAGCAGTTTCTGAATTCCACCGCCCCCGGCGGCGGCGGACAGACCGCCGCCGCACGGCTGCGCAAGTCTGCGGCCACGGTGGAAACCCCCTATGTGCAGACGGCGCTGGAAAATCTGGAGAAGCTGATCCTCCGGTGCTGGGATCAGATGGAAGAACAGACTGCGGCCCGCGTAGAGACTGATTACCTCCAGACCCTGGAGCTGACCCTGCGGGAGCTGGGCCAGACGGAGCGGGAGGGGGGAGAGACCGGCGGAAAGGCGGCGCTTTGCCTGCGGGTGATTAACGTACTCTCCCAGGTGCTCTCCGAGAGCGGACAGGTCCAGCGGGAGTGGCGGCAGCGGAGCCTGGAGGCGGAAGTGGAGGCCCTGGAGCGGCTGGCCGCCATGCGGGGGGACATTTCAGGCGGTATCCGGCCGGAGGAATGAGGAGGTTCCAGGCTGTGGAAAGACTGTCCGGCCCCATGGGCCGAATCCGGTCAAAGCGGCTTGTTTTGATATAACGTCAACAATCGGTTTAATTTGAAAGGAGGAATCCCTGTGACTGATATCCTGATGCGCGTAATCCCTGCCGCCGCCGTCCTCTTGATCCTCGCCCTCATTTTCCTGCTGGGCTATGTCAAGGCTCCGCCCGATCAGGCGTACATCATCTCCGGACTGAAAAAGGAGAGCAAGGTGCTTATTGGCCGGGCCGGTATCCGCGTCCCCTTCCTGGAACGCATGGATAAGCTGTATCTGGGCCAGATGACGGTGGACATCAAAACCGAGCAGTCGGTCCCCACCAGCGACTTTATCAACGTCAATGTAGACGCGGTGGCCAAGGTCCGTATCTCCCCCCACGCGGAGGGCATCAAGCTGGCCGCCAAGAACTTTCTGAACAAGCGCCCGGAGGAGATCACCCGGGACCTGCAGGACTCCCTTCAGGGCAATATGCGGGAAATCATCGGCACCCTGTCCCTCAAGGAGATCAACACCGACCGGGACTCCTTCTCCGACCAGGTGATGCAGAAGGCCAGCAAGGACATGGATAAGCTGGGCATTGAGATTCTATCCTGCAATATCCAGAACGTCACCGACGAAAACGGCCTGATTAAGGACCTGGGCGCGGACAACACCAGCCTCATCAAGAAAAACGCGGCCATTGCCAAGGCCCAGGCGGACCGGGACATTGCCATCGCCCAGGCGGCGGCGGAGCGGGAGTCCAACGAGGCCCGTGTGCAGGCGGACACCCAAATCGCCCAGAAGCAGACCGAGCTGGAGATCAAGCGGGCCGAGCTGAAAATTCTGGCGGACGGCAAAAAGGCGGAGGCAGACGCCGCCTATGAGATCCAGAGCCAGGAGCAGCGCAAGAGCATCGAGACGGCCACCGTCAACGCGGAGATCGCCAAGACCCAGCGCCAGGCCGAGCTGAAGCAGGTGGAGGTAGAGGTCCAGAAGCAGAAGCTGGAGGCGGAAATCCGGGCTCAGGCCGACGCCGAGCGCTACCGTCAGCAGCAGGAGGCGGAGGCAGCCCTGTTCAAGCGCCAGAAGGACGCGGAGGCGGCCCGCTACGAGCAGGAGCAGAAGGCCGAGGCCGAGATGAAGATTGCCGAGGCCCAGAAGTACGCAAAGGAGCAGGAGGCGGAAGGCATCGCCGCCGTGGGTAAGGCAGAGGCCGAGGCCATCCGCGCCAAAGCCCTGGCCGAGGCCGAGGGTATCGACAAGAAGGCCGAGGCCATGAAGAAATACGGCGAGGCCGCCGTCATCGAGATGGTCATGCAGGCCCTGCCTCAAATCGCCAAAAATGTGGCCGAACCGCTGTCCAAGGTGGATAAAATCACCATGTACGGCGACGGAAACAGCGCCAAGCTGCTGGAGGACATCATCAACGGCACATCCCAGGTCACCGAGGGCATTTCCCAGAGCATGGGCATCGACATCAAATCCCTGGTGGCCGGCATGCTGGGCGGCAAGCTGGCAGGCGGAGAGGACAAGACCATCATCATCCAGAGCCCTCCCCCCTCAGATCAGGCGGAACCCCCTGCTGCAGGAAAATAAGAGTACTACATCCAATGCCATTAAGTTAACCCCAGAAAAAACCACCCCTCTAAAACGCGGGGGAGGGTGAGCACAGCAAGACTGCAACAAGCCCCGAATATCAGCTGATATTCGGGGCTTACTGCACTTTTTCGGCGGCTTTCGGTTTTCTGTTCCGTGCTGTTTCTGTTCAGGCCTGCAACTGTTTCGGATTGCAGAAAAACCGCATGTTGTCATTTTTCTGGTTTTCAGGGAACACTTCAGTTTTGTTTCCCCAGCGTCTGAAGCTGCTTCATGGGGCCGTACAGCTCCACCATATGGTTAAAATCGTGTTCATCATAGAACTTAAATTCACCCCGGCCGAAGGACTTAGCGGCCTCCAGAACAAAGCGGGCCGCACCCTCCACATCTTCGAAGTGGCTGCACCCGGTGGCACAGCCGGGGACCATGGTCTCGGTGGTGATGGCCACGCCGATCACCGGCGCGCTGGTGCAGGTACAGGGCTGCATAATGCTGTTAATATGGTGGACGTCATTGCCATAGGGGGTAATGTCCTGCATGTTTACCGGGAACACATAGGGCAGGCGGCCGGTAGTCCGCTGCATAATGTCCAGCAGTTCCTCGGGCAGGCGGAGGATATAGCCCTCCTTCACCGGCTGGGAGATGGCAAAACCCCGGGTATTGATGACCCGGTTGCCCTTGGTGGTGTCGATGGAGAAAATGGCGTCCAGCTCGGAGGTGACCTCCTCCTGATTGACCTGGTACATGTCCACAGGGGAGCCCATGAAGGGCACAGGATCGTGGGGCTGGGTGGGGGCGTCGGGGCAGACGTGGGTGGAGATGAAGATATCCCCGGGGAGAACATCCCCCTTCTTTTTCATGTCCAGCAGCTTGGCGGCAATCGCCAGAGCGGCCAGAGCTCCGTCTCCGTCGGAGACAAAGCCGATCATCTCGGGCCGGGCGCCCAGCCCGCCCAGACGGCCCAGGATGCCCAGCGTGGGCACCGTTCCGCCGGAGCTCTTACCCCTGCTGCCGGGGATGCGGATCTTTACCATGTGGGTGGTGCCCCGGGGGCCCACCAGGGGATAGGTCTCCGCGTCCACCTGGGGGTCAATGGCCTTCATAAAGTTTACCACGGCTGCGCCGTCTACACGGCCGTCGTCCAGCAGGTCATACATGTCGATAATCTGTTTGATCAGCATATCAATTTCTCCTTTAATCTATTCGTGTGGCGATTGCGAAACACGGGAAAGGCTTGAAAATCAAGCGATTCCCGGTTT
>CATEPI010000017.1:0-56810 GCA_949525845.1 uncultured Eubacteriales bacterium | reverse complement strand
AAAAATCCCGCACCGAAGTGCGGGATTTTTGCCTGCATCTTTTTTGTCAATGCAACTTGGTGCCGGTGGGGGGACTCGAACCCCCATGCCATCGCTGGCGGCGGATTTTGAGTCCGCTACGTCTACCAATTCCATCACACCGGCAGGTACGAAGGACATTATACACAATATTCTCCTGCTTGGCAAGCATAATTTTCAAGCAGAAACAAAGGTGTGCGTTAAGGGGACAAATGCCCGCATTTGCCCCCTTCTGTTCCGCCGTCTCGCACAATTTCTAGCTTAACTCCCGGCGCAGCTTGTCCAGAGCCCTCCGCTCCAGCCGGGACACCTGCACCTGAGACACTCCCAGCACCCGGGCGGTATTCATCTGGGTAAGCCCCTTGTAGTACCGCAGGAGGAGCACCTGCTGCTCCCGCTCGGGCAGGGCGGTGATAGCGGAGCGGAGAGTGAGCCGCTCCACCATCCCCTCCTCCTCGTTTCCTGTGGTAAGCATCCCCTCCAGGGTAAGCCCGTCGGCCCCCGTCTCCGCCTGGAGGGAGATTACCGGCTCGGTAGCCGTCTCAGCGGCGGCGATGTCCTCGGGCGAGAGGTCGGTGGCCTCCGCCAGCTCTGACAGGGTGGGCTCCCGCCCCAGCTGGGCGGCCAGCCGAGCCCGGGCCCCTCGAATGGCGGTCCCCCGCTCCTTCAGCCCCCGGCTCACCTTCACCGGACCGTCGTCCCGGAGAAAGCGGCGGATCTCTCCGGCAATCTTGGGGACAGCGTAGGTGGAGAACTGGGTGCCATACTGGGGATCGAAGCCCTGAACCGCCTTAAGAAAGCCCAGGCAGCCCAACTGATACAGGTCGTCAGGCTCCACCCCCCGGCCGTAGTACCGGCGCACCACGCTCCAGATCAGGCCGTTGTTCTCCAGCAGCACCTGCTCACAGGCGTCCCGGTCGCCGCCCCGGGCGGCCTCCAGCAGAGCGGAGCCGGCGAGCTGCCCGCTCACCGCCCGGCCCGGCGGGATATTCTCCGGGCCATGGTGACGGTGGTCCCCCTCCCGGGGGCGGAGCGGACCTTCAGGGTATCCATAAAGCTCTCCATGATGGTAAAGCCCATGCCGGAGCGCTCCTCGCTGCCGGTAGTGAACAGGGGGGTCCGGGCCTGGTCTACGTCGGCGATACCTACCCCCCAGTCCTTCACCACAATCTCCAGTATGCGGTCCTCCCGGATGCGCAGTTTCACCGACACCCTGCCCAGGGTGTCCGGGTAGGCGTGGACAATGGCGTTGGTTACCGCCTCGCTGACGGCGGTTTTGATGTCGTTGATCTCCTCCAGGGTGGGGTCCAGCTGGGCGGCAAAGCAGGCCGCCGCCGTCCGGGCGAAGCCCTCGTTGGCCGACCGGCTGGGGAAATCCAGGGTGACTTGATTCTCAATTTTCATATGTATCCTCCTTTTTGCCTCCCTCTTAGAGGGAGGTGGCACGGCGAAGCCGTGACGGAGGGAGTTCGTTCATGGAATACTCCCTCAGTCACCGCCTGCGGCGGCGACAGCTCCCTCAAGGAGGGAGCCTCTTTCACTCAAACCGGATAATCCGCTCCAGTCCGGCGGCTTTGAACACCTTCCCGGCCTGGGCTGGGGTGTTCACCACCCGCATGGACCCCCGCACCTGTCCCATCCTCCGGTGGGCCCGGAGGAGCACCGCAATGCCCGAGCTGTCGGCAAAGGTGAGCCCGCTCAGGTCCAGGGTGAGCTCCCTGGGCTGAGCCAGGTCAATGCGGCGGTCCAGCTCCTCCATCACATTCCTGGCCTCGTGGTGGTCCAGCTCCCCCGCCACCAGGGCGGTGAGCTGGCGTTTGTCCTCTCTACAGATTACTGGCATATTGGCTCCTCTCCTTCGACGCATCCCATTATTTTCCAGTCCATTATAGGACAGGCCCCCTGTCGGATTTGCGGCCTTTCCGCCGCAGCGGCGAAAAAACGGACCGTCTCCACAAAGAGACAGTCCGCAAAATTTTTTGTCTGGCCTATTGACAAATGGAGAAAAAGCGTTATACTGTGTATATAGTATATATACACTAAATCCGATATGACAGCAGGGTGCCCTCCGGCGCGAGACCGAGCGCAGGCTTGCAGCCAGGACCGTCCCCGCTGTTGAAAGGCAGGCTAAATGGATATTATATTGAGTAACGCCAGCGGAAAGCCCATCTACGAGCAGATTACCGACCAGGTAAAGGAACAGATCATGGCCGGGACCCTGTCGGCGGGGGACGCCCTGCCCTCCATGCGGCTGCTGGCCAAGGAGCTGCGCATTTCGGTCATCACCACCAAGCGGGCCTACGAGGAGCTGGAACGGGACGGCTTTTTGGAAAACGTCCCTGGAAAGGGCTGCTTTGTGGCTCCCCAAAATCGGGAGCTGCTGCGGGAGGCCCAGCTGCGGAGGGTGGAGGAAAAGCTGTCCCAGGCGGTGGAGGAGGCCCGGAAGGGCGCTTTCCCCCTGGAGGAGCTCCACGAAATGCTGGACATTTTGTATAAAGGGGAAGAATTATGACAAATTGCATTGAAATCAAGGGGCTATGCAAGTCCTACGGGGACTTTGCCCTGAAAAATATCAACCTGACTCTCCCTGGCGGCTCCATACTGGGGCTGATCGGCGAGAACGGCGCAGGTAAGACCACCACCATCAAGTGCATCCTGAACCTGATCCACCGGGACGCAGGTGAGATCACCCTGCTGGGCTATGACAACATCCGGGAGGAGCGGCTGGCCAAGCAGGACATCGGGCTGGTGCTGGACGAGTGCTTTTTCTCTGACGCCCTCCGCCCCCTGGACCTGGACAAAATCCTGGCCCCCGCCTACCGGGAGTGGGACCGGAAGCTGTTCCGGTCCTATCTGGACAAATTCGGCCTGCCGGAGAAGAAGCTCATTAAAGAGTTTTCCCGAGGGATGAAAATGAAGCTGTCCCTGTCTGCCGCCCTGGCCCACCGCCCCAAGCTGCTCATTCTGGACGAGGCCACCGCCGGCCTGGACCCGGTGGTCCGGGACGAAATTCTGGACGAGTTCCTGGGCTTCATCCAGGACGAGGACCACGCCATTTTGATGTCCAGCCACATCACCTCCGACCTGGAGAAGGTGGCCGACTACATCGCCTACATCCACCAGGGACAGGTGGTGCTGTCCGACGCCAAGGACAACATCCTGGACTCCTACGGCCGGGTGGGCTGTACTGCCGCCCAGCTGGAGAACATCGACCCCCGGGACGTACTGCACACCCGGAGGGGGGCCTTCGGCGCGGAGGCCCTGGTGGCCGACCGGGTGGCCTTCAGCCGCAAGTACCCCATGCTCCTGGTGGAGCGGACCACTCTGGAAGACATCATGCTCTTTGTGGGGAAAGGAGAAGCAAAATGACTGGTTTGATTTGGAAAGACTTTCTTGTGATGCGCAAGGCCCTGAAGTCCTATGTGCTGCTGATCGGCGTTTACATCCTTCTGGCCTACCTGGATTTCTTTGACTACAGCTTTATTATCACCTTTATCCAGGTGGTTCTGGCTGTGCTGCCCATCTCCGCCTTCGCCTACGATGAACAGTCCAAATGGGACCGGTACGCCATGTCCCTCCCCCTGGGGCGGCGCGGAGTGGTGGGGGCCCGGTATCTCTTTGTGCTGGCGCTGACGCTGCTCACCATGGCGGCCGGGCTGGCGGGCACCGCCCTGCTGTATCTGGCCCGGCAGTCGGACCCTCTGGAGATGTTCGTCACCCTGATGGTGTCCACCACCGTCGGCCTGCTGATTCCCACCATCCTCCTGCCGCTGAGCTACAAGCTGGGGGCGGAGCGGGCCCGGCCCTATCTGTACGCCATTATTTTCATCCCTGTCATCGCCTTGGTGCTGCTGGCCAAGGCCGGGGTGCTGGATATGTCCATGCTGAAGGGGATGGACCTCCTCGCCCCCACCGCCCTGGCGGGTGGCTCTGCCCTGCTGCCCCTGGCCGGGCTGGCCCTGCTGTTCGTCTCCTACCTCATCTCCTGCCGGGTGGCGGCGGGTAAGGAGTACTGATATGCGGGCCGCCGTTCTCCTTCTCTGGGCCAGCTGCCTGTATATGCTGGCCCGGTCGGTCCTCTGTCTCCTTCTGACGGCCAGCCCCTGGCGGCGGCTGGCGGTGCTGGCCGTGCTGGCGCTGACCCTCGCCTGCTGCCGCAGCCCGGAAGAAATGAGGGGAAATCACCAATAAACCTCTTGCATTCCGCCCCTGTGTTGTGGTAAAATAACAACAGTAAAGGAGTGTGACCGCTATGCGTCTGAAGGACATGACCACAAAGGAGGCCATCCGCCAGCTTCAGGACATGAAGCAATACTGCACCGCCAAATCCATCCCCGCCCTGGACTACGCCATCAAGGCGCTGAAGGAAAAGGCGGCCGCCGAAGAAGCAGCAACATAATGTCAAAGACCCCCGGCTCAGCCGGGGGTCTTGCATATCCGTACCAGATTTCGGGTGATCCGCCCGGTGAGCCCCCAGATAGCCCGCCCCTGCCAGGGGTAGACAGGGACGTTTTCCCATCCGTGCTGCCATTTGTAGTTCCGGGGGATACCGATGACCTCATAGGGGAAATTCTCCGCCGGGGTAGGGATCAGTTCGTACTCGTACTCAATGGGAGCCGTCTCCAGCAGATGGGACAGGGGGACGAAAAAGACCTCGTCCACCTCCGCCGGGCTGGGGACCATCCGCTCCAGCGCCCCGCTGTCCACCACCCCCAGCACAGGCTGCATCAGGAAATTGGCCCGGTGGGCGATGAAGTCCAGCCGGCCCAGCAGTTTCACGCAGCCGGAGGGGATGGCCAGCTCCTCCCAGGTCTCCCGCAGGGCGCACGCTTCCGGGGTCTCTCCCGGCTCCATCAGCCCCCCGGGGAAGCAGACCTCCCCCGGCTGGCGGCGCAAGGTGGATGCCCGCACCTCGTAGAGCAGGCACAGCTCCCCCTCCCGCTCCACCAGGGGCACCAGCACCGCGTAGGACCGGCGGGCGTCCATCAACCCGGGGGTGCGGGTGCGGAGAAGGTCTTCCAGCTGTTCAGGCTTCATACTGGTCACATCCTGTAGGGCAAGGGCTGGAGGTGAATTGGCCCGCAGGGCCAAGAGAGGCCGGTCTGGACCGCTGCCCTTGTCTTTTTTGCCACATTCAGAACCGCTCCAAAGCCTTCCCCCGGAGGGTGGAAGGCTTTTCCCTGCGGGGGACGGAGGGGGGTGGCTTGGGGTATTATCCCCTTACGGGGATAGGCAAGGGCAGAGCCCTTGCCCTACATAACGCAACATCCTACATTTTCTCCGGCGCGGTAACGCCCAGCAGGCCCAGGCCGTTGGCCAGGACGGACCGGACGCTGTCGGCCAGCTTCAGGCGGGCGGACAGAACCGCTTCCGCCTCCCCCTTCAGGCGGCAGGCGTTGTAGAAACGGTGGAAATCCCCGGCCAGGGCGGTGAGGTAGCGGTTGATGCGGCTGGGGTCGTAGTCCCGGGCGGCCAGGTGGAGCTCCTCGGGGTACTGGGCCAGGGATTTTACCAGGGCCAGCTCCTCAGAGGAGGCCAGCACGGCGGCGTCCACAGCCGCGGCGGCGGGGACGGCCACCCTGTCCTCCTCGGCCAGCCGAGTGACCAGGGAGCAGATGCGGGCGTGGGCATACTGGACGTAGTACACCGGGTTCTCGCTGTCCTGCCGGACGGCCAGGTCCAGGTCGAAGTCCAGGGGGCTGGAGGGGGTGCGGTTGTTGAAGTAGTACCGGGCAGCGTCCACGGAAATCTCATCCAGCAGGTCGTGGAGGGCGATGGCCTTGCCCGTCCGCTTGGACATGCGCACCGGCTTGCCGTCCTGAAGCAGGTTCACCAGCTGCATGAGGACAATCACCAGCCGGTGGGAGCCGTCCAGGCCCAGGCCGTCCAGCGCCGCCTGGAGCCGGGCCACATGGCCGTGGTGGTCGGCCCCCCAGATGTTAATGACCAGGTCGAACTTCCGCTCCTCCAGCTTGTTGCGGTGGTAGGCGATGTCGGCGGCGAAGTAGGTATAAAACCCGTTGGCCCGGCGGAGGACATCGTCCTTCAAATCCAGCTTGTCCACCTGCTCCTGGGTTTTGCCCTCAGCCAGGTACTTCTTTTTCAGCAGCTCGGTGGTATTCAGCCACAGGGCCCCGTCCTTCTCGTAGGTCCAGCCCTTGTCGGTGAGCAGCTGGACGGTATCGGCCACAAAGCCCCGGTCATGGAGCCAGGACTCCATATACCACTGGTCGTACTCGATGCCGTACTTTTTCAGGTCCTCCTTCATCTTGGGGATGTTCCGCTCCAGACCGAACTGGGCTACAGCGAACAGCTCGTCGCTCTCCAGCTCGTTGAGACCGGCGTCGCCGTACTCGTCATAATAGGCCTGGGCCAGCTCTTTGATGTCCTCCCCGTGGTAGCCGTCCTCGGGGAAGGGGTAGCCGTCCTCCCCCAGAATGAGCTGCTTATACCGCGCCAGAATGGACCGGGCGAACTTGTTGATCTGGTTGCCCGCGTCGTTGACGTAGAACTCCTTCCACACGTCCCAGCCGTCCCGGGCCAGCACGTTGGCCAGGGTGTCCCCCAGCACGCCGCCCCGGGCGTTGCCCATGTGCATGGGACCGGTGGGGTTGGCGGAGACAAACTCCACCATCACCTTCCGGCCAGCGCCCTCGTCGCTGGAGCCGTAATCGGAGCCCTCGGCCTCCACGGCGGACAGTACGTCCCCATACCACTTGGGACCCAAGGTGAAATTAAGGAAGCCGGGGCCGGCGATCTCTACCTTATTGAAATAACTGCCCTCCAGCTCCAGATGGTCCACAATGGCCTGGGCAATGGCCCGGGGGGCCATATGCAGCGCCTTGGCCCCCGCCATGGCAAAGGAGGAGGCGTAATCCCCGTGGGCGGTGTCCTTGGGAATCTCAATAGTGGCCTTTACCTCCGCCCCGGCGGGCAGGGCCCCCGCGGCGGCGGCTCTCTCATAGGCCGCTTGGGTCAGAGCGGCCACCTGGTTTTTGGCGGCCTGGATCATGTTTGTCATGTTATATCCCCTTTTCTCTGTTGTAAAACTTACGTAATGTAGGGCAAGGGCTCTGCCCTTGCCTAATCGGGTACCGCCCTTGCCCTACATGAATGCGAGCGTTTGCCGTTACTGCTTCAAGGTGTCCAGCCCGCCCCCGGCCTCCCGCACGTTGATGCGGAAGATATTTCGGCCGGCCAGGGCGTGGTCCACCTCCACCGAGTAGTCCACCTCGATATCGCCCCCCTGGTCGGTAAGCCGGGCCAGCAGGTGCCGGGTATTCACCCCGATGGTCATTGCGCCATATGGTGTATTATACATGGAGAGGTGCCTCCGCCCCTCCTGAAATACCAGCTGGGAGTTGAACTCCCCCACCCGCATCAGGGTCACCTGTTCCCCGTCCACCTGAATGGTGGTGAGGGTACCCTCCAGGCCGGTTAGCTCGCTCTCCTGGTAAGACAGGGTGTAGCTCTCCCCGTCCCGGGCCAGGCGGCCCTCTGTAACCAGCTCGATGACATCGGGCAGCGCGCCCTCAAAGTTCTGCATCCCCTTGATGGAGATAACCACTTCCTTTTCCATAGGGGCCTCCAATCCTAGACAGAATTTGGTCCCCCGGGCTGGAAAATCCCGGGGACCCTTGGTCAGTCTGAGGTATTATACACAGTTTGGGGCCCTATGTAAAGTATCTAGTTTATTGTATGTCATTTTGTCTGAAAAAACAAGGGGAATTGCCTTGTTTCTCCATTTGACAAATTGGAAATGGAGGCTATAATGCTATATGAACCACTTCATGCCCGGAGAGGAGGCGCTTCCATGAATTTGGAGCTGAACAAAAAGCAGTTTCGGCGGCTGCTGGACCTGGTATACATCGGAAACTGGATCTTGAACTCCACCCGGGGGGACCAGCGGTTTGCCGACTACGACGAGGTGGAGAGCCTGCTCTTTGGCCGGGCCGCCCTGGAGGGCATGCCCCAGCTGGCCGAGCTGTATCAGGGGGAGATCATTCCCTCCCGGGCCTTTGTGGAGGGGGGCATCCACGAGGCCATCGTGGAATATGAAAACAACGTCTTTTTTGAAATCCTGGCCGAGGACCTGGCCCGGCGGGATATGGACGACGCCCCCATCGACGAGAGCAACTATGCCGAGCTCACCAGCCGCATCGACGCCTATATCGCCGAGTTTGAGGAGCACGGAACGGACAACATTTTAGTGGATATTGAGGATTGACCTTCCCCCGTGCAAAAGCCCCCATGAAAACCTCATGGGGGCTTCCGCGCGCGCCCGTCTCATAAATATGGAAAGCCTCTGAAAATGCTGGCTGGTACGTCCTGTAGGGCAGGGGTTCTACCCCTGCCTATCCCCGTAAGGGGATAAAACGGCATTGGAATAAGGCAAGGGCAGAGCCCTTGCCCTACATGCGGCAGCTTTTCTAAATTTATAAGATAAGTGTGTGCTTCCGCTACCCGAAGCACAGCCGCACCGCCCAGGCGGCCGCCAGAAAGCCGGTGAGGTCGGCACACAGGGCGGCGGGGACGGCGTAGCGGGTTCGGGTGATGCCCACGGCGCCGAAGTAGACGGCGATGGTATAAAAGGTGGTCTCGGTGGAGCCCAGCATTACGGCCGCCGTCCGGCCCAGCTCAGAGTCGGGCCCCCAGGTGGAGATGATCTCCGCCCCCACCCCCAGGGCGGCCGAGCCGCTGATGGGCCGCACCAGCATCAGGGGCAGCAGCTCGGAGGGCAGGCCCAGCCGGTCCAGCACCGGGGCCAGAAGGCCGGCCAGCAGCTCCAGCGCCCCGGAGGCCCGGAGCATATACACCGCCGTCATCAGGCCCACCAGGGCCGGTATAATCCGGGTGAGGGTCTCCAGCCCGGAGCCCGCCCCCTGGACCAGGGCGGAGTAGACGTCCACCCGCCGCCCTGCGGCGTACAGGGCGATGGCCGCAATGGTCAGGGGGACCAGCATGGTAAAGAACAGGTCCATAGGTTACCTCCCAAAAGGCTCCTTTGGAAAGGAGCTGTCAGCCGCAGGCTGACTGAGGATTGCGTTTTGCGAAGCAAAACATACGAAGTAAACAAAGCTTCCACCCACCCGTGGGGCGCGACGACCCCGGCGCGCCATTCCCTCCAGCGTATCGATTTGGCGGGCCGAGGTCGTCCCGCCCCACAAAAGTCCCCGAAACCTTGCTTATTTCATACATTTCGCCGCGCGAAATACAATCCTCCGCCCCCTTCGGGGGCACCTCCTTTCAAAAGGAGGCGTTTTACTCTTTCCACACTCCTGCAAAAATCTTACAGGCCAAAATCCCCACCCCCACCGACAGGGTGGAGGCCAGCCAGACGGCGGGCAGGATATCGAAGGGGGCGGCGCAGCCCTCCGCCGCCCGGACTGAGGCCACGGTGGTGGGGATAAGCTGGATGGACGCGGTATTACACACCACCAGCATGCACAGGTCGTTGGAGGCGGTGCCCGGACTGCGCCGGGCCAGCCGCCGGGCGGCCTCCAGACCCAGGGGGGTGGCGGCGCTGCCCAGCCCCAGCAGGTTGGCCGACACGTTGGCCGAGATGCTGTCCATGGTGTCCCGGTCTCTGGCCGCCTGGGGAAAGAGCCGGCGCAGCACGGGAGCCAGCAGCCGGGACAGCCCGTCGGCCAGCCCCGACCGGCGCATGACTTCCATTACCCCGGTCCACAGGCAGAGCATCCCCGCAATGGACAGGGCCAGCTGCACCGCCGCCGAGGCCCCCTCCACCGCCGCCGAGGCCACCGCAGGCCCCCGTCCCGTGGCCAGCCCGCACAGGATGGAGAGGACCACCATCCCCGTCCAAATCACCGTCATAGTCATGCCCATTCCCCCTCTTGTCCCATCTATACGGGGCCAACTGGAAAATCATGTCTGCTGGAAAACCAGAAATTTACAAAAAAATCCAGCTCATAACCTCTTTTCAACAAAAATTCTACATTTTTCACCCCATTTTGCCCGATAGAAACAGTTGACATTGCATTTTTTTACCGCTACAATATAGGGGAGAAGAATATGCCGGGGCCAAGCCTGGACCCCGGAGTCCGCGCTAGATAAAAAGGAGGCATTTTATGAAATCCACTGGCATTGTCCGAAAGGTGGACGAACTGGGCCGCATCGTACTGCCCATCGAACTGCGCCGTACTCTGGATATCGAGGAGAAGGACTCCTTGGAGATCTATATGGACGGCCCGTCCATCGTGCTGAGAAAGTTCCAGCCCGCCTGTATCTTCTGCGACAACGAAAAGGATATCATCGAATTTCGGGGCAAGAATGTTTGTCCAAAGTGCTTCCAGGAAATGAGCGCGTCTTTCCGGAAGTAAATCCGAATCAAACCGGCCCGCTTCCTTGAAGGAAGCGGGCCGGTTGTCTATTTCACGCTTAAAGCAAACCCCTTGGGCCGTCCGTTGGCCTGGTAGAGCTCCCGCAGCTGGTTGAGCTGCTCCTGCTCCGGGTCTATGTACACGCTGCCGGTGTAGCCGTCCATCAGGGCCAGGTGCCCCTCAGCTCTGGGGGGCACATTCACCTCCACAATGGCGGGGATGTGATAGGCCCGCACCAGCATGGCGGTGTGGCTGTCCAGGCTGCCCTTCCGGGTGATAAGACCCAGCAGGCGGCGCTGGTCGAAGTCCATCACCTCGCTGGGCAGGTACTCGTCGGCCACCAGAATGGCGGGCTCGTCCATCAGCAGGAGCTGCCGCCCCCCCATCAGCGCCCGGAGCACCCGCTGGGAGATATCCCGGATATCCACCGCCCGGGCCTGCATGTAGGAGCTGTCCATGGCGGAGAAGGCGGCGGCAAAGCTGACCTCCGCCATCTGAACGGCGTACTCCGCCGTGGCCCCCTGGCCGTTGATCAGGCCCCGGACCGTCTCCACATAGTCGTGGTCCTCCAGCAGCATCCCATGAATGAGGAAGATGGAGGCCACCCCCTCGCCCACCTGATTGAGGGCCCGATGGTAGAGGGTGGTCAGCTCCAGAATGGCCATCTGCTGGGCCCGGTGGAAGCGGTTGACCTCCTGCCGCCAGTCGCCCTGGGTGTAGAGCTGAACCTGGGGCGCGGGACGGCGGTAGAAGCAAAGCCGCCCGGCAACGATCTGTTCCATAATCGCCTTGCCTGTCAGGATCTGCACGCTGCCGCCCCCTTTTCCGAAGATACCACCCTTATTTGAATCGATTATAGCGCCAAGCATCCCCCTTGTAAAGGTCAGAAATTTCCAAATTTGTCACCTTTGTTAAACTTTTCTTCGTCAACTTCCCGGTAATTGGCAGTTATTAGCAATTTTTCGGGTTTTCCACTCCGCCGTGATTTTCCGCTTTACTCCGGTAAACCGCTGTGCTATAATGAAACAAGCTTGATTCAGGAGGTTTTAACATGGTTTCTGAACGTATGAAGGGACTGGGCACCGCCCGGTCCGTGATCCGGGAGCTGTTTGAATACGGCAAGGCCCGGGCCGCCCAGGTGGGGGCGGAGAATGTCTTTGATTTCTCCATCGGCAACCCCAGCGTCCCGGCCCCTGCCGCCGTCAATGAGACGGCCGCCCGCCTGCTGCGGGAGCAGCCCGACCTTATCCACGCCTACACCAGCGCCCAGGGCGCCGCCGACGCCCGGGAGCGGTTTGCCGCCTCCCTCAACCGCCGCTTCAACGCCGGCTGCACCCCCGACCGGCTCTACCTCACTGTGGGGGCGGCCGCCTCCCTGTGCTGCGTCTTCAACGGCCTGACCTGCCCCGGGGACGAGTTTATCGTCTTTGCCCCCTACTTCCCGGAGTATAAGGTGTTTATCGAGGGGGCGGGGGCCAGAATGGTGCTCATTCCCCCGGAGATCGAGGCCTTTCAGATCGACTTTGACGCCTTTGAGAAGGCAGTCACCCCGCACACCAAGGGTGTTCTGGTCAACAGCCCCAACAACCCGTCCGGCGTGGTGTACTCCCGGGCCACTCTGGAGCGGCTGGCCGCCATCCTCACCCAAAAGAGCAGGGAGTACGGCCACCCCATCTACCTCATCTCCGACGAGCCCTACCGGGAGATCGTCTACGCCGGGGTGGAGGTCCCCTGGGTCCCCCACATCTACCGGGACACCATCGTGTGCTACTCCTTCTCCAAATCCCTGTCCCTGCCGGGGGAGCGCATCGGCTACGTGTTTGTCCCCGGCGAGGCGGCGGAGGGGGACGATGTCTACGCCGCAGTGGCCGGAGCGGGCCGCTCCCTGGGCTATGTGAACGCCCCCAGCCTGTTCCAGCAGGTCACCTCCCTGTGCTGCGATATGACCGCCGACATCAAAATTTACGAGGAGAACGCCAGACTGTTTGTCTCCGCCCTGCGGGAGATGGGCTACCACGTGGTGGAGCCGGACGGGGCTTTCTACCTCTTCCCCCGCAGCCTGGAGCCTGACGACGCGGCCTTCAGCGAGAGGGCCAAGGCGCTGGACCTGCTCATTGCCCCCGGCACCGGCTTCGGCGCGCCCGGCCATGTGCGTATCTCCTACTGCGTCCAGACCGACGTGATCCGCCGGGCCCTGCCCAGATTTAAGGAGCTGGCCGACTCCTACCGGTAAGCCGGTAAACGGGGGAGCGTCCATGCTGCATTGTGTTCTGTAAGGGCGGCCTTGCTCCGCCCGCAAAAAAGGATGTGTCCGCCTCTGCAAAGTGCACCAAAGAGGTGGGAAGCCATTGACAAAGGGGCGCTTCCGCTCCTATAATATAGGACGGCAGAATCAGCCAGACAGCGCAGTTCAGTTATTAAAAAATTGAGGTGCTATGAAATGAGGAGTATTCGGAAAAAAATCACTGTTTGCCTGATGGCAACCGTCCTGATTGCCCTGGTCCTGGTGGGAACCTCCAGCATTACGCTGAATTATAGAAGTACCATCGCAACAGTGGACGAAATGATGAGCCAGACCGCCGTACTGGCGGCGGAGCGGATCGAGCAGGAGCTGACCGCCTATAAGAACGTAGCCATGGACACAGGCTGTATCCCCCAGCTGTCCGACAATGAGGTACCCGCGGAGGAAAAGCGGGCCATCATTGACGAGCGGGTCCGCATGCACGGATTTCAGCGGGGCAACGTCATCGACATCACCGGCATAAGTGTATTTGACGGAAAGGATTACTCCGACCGTGAGTATGTGAAGCAGGCCCTGGCAGGGAATGTGTACGTCTCCGAGCCGCTGATCAGCAAAATTACCGGCGAGCTGTCCATTATGGTGGCGGCCCCCATCTACTTCGGCGGCAACCAGGGGGCCCGTATCGTGGGCGTGGTCTACTTTGTGCCCCCCGAGACCTTCCTCAACGATATCGTCTCCTCCATCAAGGTGAGCGAGCACAGCAGGGCCTATATGATTAACAAGTCGGGAGACACCATTGCCGACGTCACCCTGGAGACCATCACCACCCAGAATGTGGAGCGGGACGCCCAGAGCGACAAGTCCCTCAAGGAGCTGGCCGCCATCCACGGGGAGATGCGCCAGGGCAAGAACGGCTTCGGCAGCTTTAAGGATACCGATGGAAGCCGGTTCACCGCCTACGCCCCCGTGGACGGCACAGACGGCTGGAGCGTGGCTGTCACCGCGCTGCAAACCGACTACCTGTCTGATACATACTTTGGCATGTTTCTCAACGTGGCTGTGATTGTGGCCTCCATTCTGGCCTCCATCGTGGTGGCCGTGAAGCTGTCCAGCAATATCAGCGTGCCCATGCGGGCCTGCGCCGAGCGGATGAAGCTGCTGGTGGAGGGCGACCTGGAGTCCCCCGTCCCCCAGAGCAGCGGCCGGGATGAAACCGCCGAGCTGACCCGGTCCACGGCGGAGCTGGTGGAAGGGCTGAACACCATCATCAACGATATCGGCTATCTGCTCACCCAGATGGCCAACAAGAATTTCGACATCCGCTCCCTCCACCAAGAGGCCTATGTGGGCGGCTTCCAGGGCATCCTGCATTCCATGCGCACCCTGAAGGTAGAGCTGAGCAACACCATGCGGCAGATCGACTCGGCCGCCGGTCAGGTGTCCTCGGCCAGCAATCAGGTGTCCACCGGAGCCCAGACCCTGAGCCAGGGCTCCATGGAGCAGGCCAGCGCGGTGGAGGAGCTGGCGGCCACCATCACCGATATCTCCTCCAACGCCAAGCGGACCGCCGCCGCCGCCGAGGAGGCGGGCCAGTTTGTGGGCCAGGCCGGCGCCCAGCTGGGCACCAGCGTGGAGCACGTGGGCGAGCTGAACGCGGCCATGGAGAAGATTTCCGCCTCCGCCCAGGAGATTTCCAAGATCATCGCCGCCATTGAAAATATTGCCTTCCAGACCAACATTCTGGCCCTGAACGCCGCTGTGGAGGCCGCCCGGGCGGGGGCCGCCGGCAAGGGCTTTGCCGTGGTGGCCGACGAGGTGCGCAACCTGGCGTCCAAGTCCGACGAGGCCGCCAAGGCCACCAAGGACCTGATCGGCGGCGCCATCGCCGCCGTGTCTGAGGGTAGCGAGGCGGTGAGCAAGGTGACGGAGTCGCTGGAGCAGACCAGCGTGTTCGCCGGCCATGTGACCACCCAGATGGACATTGTGGTAACGGCGGTGGAGGAGCAGACCAGCTCCATCACCCAGGTGACGGAGGGTGTGGACCAGATTTCCGCCGTGGTCCAGACCAACAGCGCCACCGCCCAGGAGAGCGCCGCGGCCAGTCAGGAGCTGTCCGCCGAAGCCTCCAGCCTGAAGCAGCTGGTGGATCAGTTTACCCTGGCCAGGAATTAAGCGCACAGAGGGAACCCGGGCGTCCCTTGATGGGATGCCCGGGTTTTGTTATTCCAACCGCACCGTGCCGGCCGGGACTCAGGTCTGAATGGAGGAGAACAGCTGCCGCCGGGCCCACTGCTTGGTGTGGTCCACAAACAGCTGGGCGATGGTGGACAGGGCGGCGTCCTTCTTGACTGCCACGGCGATATCCCGGATAATGGGCAGGTCGAAGGGCTTGGCCACCACGTTGTAGCGGTTGGGGACAAGCATCAGGTCGTGCACCACGCTGATGCCCAGCCCCGACTCCACCATAGACAGGATGGCGTAGTCGTCGCTGCTCTCGTAGCGAATCTTGGGCTTTTGCTGGAGCTCGTCCAGGAATTTGGCAATCTCGTAGTCCTGTTCCTCCCGCACGTTGATAAAATCCTCATAGGCCAGCATGTCCACCGGGAAATAGGGGGCCTCGGCCATGGGGTGGTCCCTGGGGAGAACGGCCACCAGGCTGTCCTGAATCAGAAAGGTGGTGTCCAGGTCGTCGGCGGCAGGCAGAGCCACAAAGCCGCAGTCTACCAGCCCCTTGCGCAGCCAGCCGGCAATCTCGTTATACTCCCCGTTGAGCAGGTTGAAGGTGATGTGGGGGTAAGCCTCGTGGAAGTCCTTGATGATGGCGGGGAGCAGGCCGCAGGAGAAGCTTGAGAAGGTACCCACCCGGATGGAGCCGGAGGTGTGGCTGTGCAGCTCGGCCACCGTGCGGTTGAGGGACTCGTAGCCCGAGCAGATGACCTGAAGCTTGGGCAGCAGCATCAGCCCCTCGGAGCTGATCTCAATGCCCGAGCGGTTCCGGGTGAGAAGGGTGACCCCCCAGCTCTTTTCCAGGTCGGCAATCATGCGGCTGACGGCGGACTGGGTGTAGCCCAGCTGGGCGGCGGCCCGGGTAATGCTTCCCGTCTCGATGGTCTTCAGATAGGCGATGTATTTTTGAATACTCACAGGCGGTCATTCCTTTCTTTGATATGAAATTTTCTTTCGTTCTTTTCATTCTGAAACGGAATGCTAGACAGAAAAAATTCTGTCTTGTATATTCTGCCTAATGATTATATAATAGAGAGCAGGAAAATTCAACACAATCTATATCGGCAACTTTGAAAAAGAGATAAAAAAGCCGGTAATGGTTGCGGCAGTAAGTGTTCCGAGTACCCAAAGCTTTCCAGAAACCCGCAAAAACGCGGGTGGAATATTCAAGGAGGTAATGTATCATGATCCGTTTTTCTGTTTGCGGCGCTGCCAGCTATGCCTTGGGTGAGCTTCTCCGCCTGATGGTGAACCACCCGGAGACCCAGGTGGCCCACCTGGCCGACAGCTTCGCCGCCGGGCGCAAGATTCAGGATGAGCACCCCGCTCTGGTGGGCTTCTACGACCAGGAGATTCTCCCCCTGGACGACGCCACCCTGGATATGATCGTGCGGGACAGCGACGTGGTCTTCACCGCCGTGGACGCCGGCACCGTGCCCGCCATTGCCGCCAAGGTGCTGGCCGGGGGCAAGAAGTTCATCGACTTCGGCGCTGACATCCGCTTCCGGGACGCCAAGACCTGGGAGAAGTGGTATCACCTGGAGCATCCCGACCACCAGATGACCAAGGACGCCGTCTACTGCATCCCCGAGGTGATGCGTGACCTGGCCAAGGGGGCCAGCCTGATCTCCAACCCCGGCTGCTACCCCACCGCCTCCACCCTGGGCCTGATGCCCATTCTGAAGGAGGGCATGGTGGTGGACAACACCATCATCGTGGATGCCAAGAGCGGCTTCACCGGGGCCGGCCGCCGGCCCGCCCCCAACAAGCTCCTGGCTGAGGCCAGCAACAGCTTCTGCGCCTACGCTCTGGGCGGCAGCCACCGCCACACCCCCGAGATTGAGCAGAACATCGCCTACATCACCGGCAAGGACCTGATGAAGCCCGAGACCTGGCAGTTCATCAACTTCCAGCCCCACCTCACCCCCCAGATCCGGGGCATCGAGGTCACCATCTACGCCACCCTGAACCAGGAGACCAGCGACGAGGCCCTGTTTGAGCTGTACAGCCGCTACTATAAGGACGAGCCCTTCGTCCATGTGTTCCCCGCCAGCAAGCCCGTTCAGACCAAGTGGACCGCCGGCACCAACCTGTGCTGCATCACCCCCACCTTCGACAAGCGCACCAAGAGAGCCGTGATCAGCTCCGTCATCGACAACATCGGCAAGGGCGCCGCCGGCCAGGCCATTCAGAACATGAACATCATCTTCGACCTGCCTGAGACCACCGGCCTGATGATCCCCCCCATGTACCCCTGACCGGTCCGTCAGGTCCGGCCTGCGGGCCGGGTGAAGCAATCACGATTTGGAAAGGAGCAAACCATCATGGCATATAAAGTGATCGAGGGCGGCAGCATTACCAGCCCGAAGGGATTTTTGGCCGGAGCCTGCTACGTGGGCGTGAAGAGCCGCAAGAGCGACAAGCCCGACGTGTGCATCCTCTACTCCCAGGAGCCCGCCTCCTGCGCGGCCCTGTTCACCACCAACAAGTTCTGCGCCGCCCCCGTTCTGCTGGGCCGGGAGGTGCTGAAGAAGGGCAAGGCCCGGGCGGTGGTCATCAACAGCGGCAACGCCAACGCCGCCACCGGCGAGCAGGGCCTGGCCAACGCCAAGAAGGTGGAGCTGCTGGCGGAGGAGCTGCTGGGCCTGGGAGAGGACGAGGTCTTCGTCAGCTCCACCGGCGTCATCGGCCAGCAGCTGCCGGTGGAGAAGGTGCTGGAGGGCGTGCGCCGCATTGTGCCCAATATGACCGTGGAGCAGGGCACCGACGCCGCCTGGGCCATCATGACCACCGACCTGGTGAAAAAGGAGGTGGCCTACGAGCTGGAGCTGTCCGGCGGCACCATCCGCATCGGGGCCATGGCCAAGGGCTCGGGCATGATCCACCCCAACATGGCCACCACCCTCAGCTACGTCACCACCGACGCCAAGGTGGAGGCCGCGGTCCTCCAGCCCCTGCTGAAGGCCGCCGCCGACAAGAGCTTCCACATGCTCACTGTGGACGGCGACACCTCCACCAACGACTCCCTGTTCCTCTTTGCCAACGGGGCCTCCGGGGTTGCCATCGAGACGGAGGAGGACAAGGCCGCCTTCGCCGCCCTGCTGGACGACATCTGCATCGACATGGCCCGGCGCATCGCCTCCGACGGCGAGGGCGCCACCCACCTGATGATCGTGGAGGCCAAGGGCCTGCCCACCGAGCAGGACGCCCGGCTGGTGGCCCGGTCCATCGCCGGTTCCACCCTGTTCAAGGCCGCCGTCTTCGGCCGGGACGCCAACTGGGGCCGCATCATGGCCGCCGCCGGTTACTCCGGGGCGGACGTGGACCCCACCAAGGCCGACTGTATCCTGAAAAGCGCCGCCGGCGAGGTGGCGGTGATGGAGGCCGGCTTCGGCACCGACTTCAGCGAGGAGCTGGCCAAGGCCGTCCTCACCGAGCACGACATCACCGTCATTGTGGACTTCCACAGCGGCGACGGCCAGGCCACCGCCTTCGGCTGCGACCTGACCTACGACTACGTAAAGATCAACGGCGACTACCGCTCTTGATGGGGAGGAGACAGTACCGTGAACGAGATCGCCAATAAAGTGGAGACTATGCTGGAGGCCCTGCCCTACCTGAGCAAATACGCCGGCAAGATCGTGGTCATCAAGTACGGCGGCAACGCCATGATCAACGAGGAGCTGAAGGCCAACGTCATCAAGGACGTGGTCCTCCTGAAGGCCATGGGCCTGAAGCCCGTGCTGTGCCACGGCGGCGGCCCCGGCATCAATAAGATGCTGGAGCAGCTGGACATCCCCGTAAAGTTCATCAACGGCCTGCGCTACACCTCCGCCGAGATCATCCGGGTGGTGGAGATGGTGCTCATCGGCCAGGTGAACAGCGAGCTGGTGGGCCGCATCAGCGCCCAGGGCGGCAGGGCAGTGGGCCTGTCCGGCATCAGCGGCAACCTGTTCCAGTGCGTCCAGCGCAGCGAGGAGCTGGGCTATGTGGGCGACGTGGTGAAGGTCAACGCCGAGCCGGTGCTGGCCATGCTGGACGCCGGGTTCATCCCGGTGGTGGCCCCCGTGGGCACCGACGGCCAGGGGAACAGCTTCAACATCAACGGCGACACCGCCGCCAGCAAGCTGGCCGGGGCGCTGAAGGCCGAAAAGCTGATGATCCTCACCGACATCGAGGGCCTGTGCAACGACATCAAGGTGCGGGACGTCATTTCCTACCTGAACGTGGCCGACGTCCAGGGGCTGAAGGACCAGGGCACCATCGCCGGCGGCATGATCCCCAAGGTGGATTGCTGCGTGCAGGCCATTGAGGAGGGGGTCACCAGCGTCCATATCATCGACGGGCGCCAGCCCCACAGCATGCTGTACGAGGCTTTCTCCACCGAGGGCACCGGCACCACTGTGGGTACCGCCCAGCCCAGCGTGGGCATCAAGTGGAATAAGTGATCCAATTCCCGCCCCCCGTGGGGGCGGGAGCAGTATAAAATTTATTTAGGAGGTCATCTCTATGCTTCAGAATTATACCAGCAACGCCGCCGCCATTGCCGACGCCGACAAGTATCTGTACGGCAACCACGCCCGTATGCCCATCGTCATGGACAAGGGCGAGGGCTGCTACGTGTGGGACCTGGATGGCCGCAAGTTTTTGGACTTTGTGGGCGGCATCGCCGTCAACGGCCTGGGCCACTGCCATCCCGCCATCGTGAAGGCCATGGAGGAGCGGGCTCACACCATGCTCCACTGCTCCAACTACTACTACAACGCCCCCGCCATCCAGGTCTGCAAGATGATCGTGGAGAACAGCTGCTTTGAGAAGGTGCTTTTCGCCAACTCGGGCGCCGAGGCCAACGAGGGTCAGATCAAGCTGGCCCGGAAGTACGCCGTGGACCACGGCCACCCCGAGCGCTACGTGGTTATCAGCATGCTGAAGAGCTTCCACGGCCGCACCCTGGCCACCGCCACCGCCACCGGCCAGGAGATCGTCCACAACCCCAAGTGGTACTCCCCCCTGCCTGAGGGCTTCCGCTACGCCGAGTTCAACAACCTGGAGTCCGTGAAGGAGCAGCTGGACGACAAGGTGTGCGCCATCCTCACCGAGCCCGTCCAGGGCGAGGGCGGCGTCCGTCCCGCCACCCAGAAGTTCCTCCAGGGCCTGCGTGACATCTGCGACGAGCGGGGCATCCTTCTCATGTTCGACGAGGTGCAGGTGGGCTCCGGCCGCACCGGCAAGCTGTTCGCCCACCAGAACTACGGCGTGGAGCCCGACACCTGCTCCATGGCCAAGGCGCTGGGCTCCGGCGTGCCCATCGGCGCGGTGTGCGCCCGGGGCGACGCCGCCAAGACCCTGATTCCCGGCACCCACGGCTCCACCTTCGCAGGCGGGCCTCTGGCCTGCGGCCTGGCCGCCGCCACCCTGGACACCATGCTCAACGAGGGCGTGATGGATCAAGCTGCCAAGACCGGCGAGCACTTCCGTGCCGAGCTGCGGAAGATGGCCGAGAATCATCCCGGGGCCGTGAAGGAGGTCCGGGGCCTGGGCATGATCAACGGCGTGGAGCTCACTGACAACGAGATCGGCCCCAAGGTGGTGGACAAATGCTTCGAGCAGGACGTACTCATCAACTGCACCGCCGGCAACGTGCTGCGCTTCATCCCGCCTCTGATCGCCTCTGAGGCGGAGTGCGACATCGTGGTCGCCGCTGTGGATAAGGCCCTCACCGAGCTGGGCAAATAATCGCTTTCCCACCCCTGCGGGCGGACACGGAGAGGGTCCGCCCGCCAGGGGCGGCAGGATAAGATTTGCAGGAAAAGCTGCAAATCTTACGCCGCAACGCACAGGCGGTTGTAATAACATATAATAAAAGAACAAACTCCTCTTTTTCTTTTGGCAAAAAATGCTGATATTATGGGCAAAATCCTGTCTCCCTTCCAAAAAATCTGAAACAAATCAGAAAAAAGCTTGCGTTTTCATCAATGCTGTAGTATAATAAATCAACGGCCCGTGAACGGGCCGTCCGCCGCGTCCGGACGCGGCAGAAAGAGGAGAGGAAATCTGGGAGGAGAGGTGTTGCGATTGACCCTGCCCAAGCTGCCCACGGATTACCAGAAAACGTATCGTTATCCAAAAAAATGCATTTGTTTGTTCCCGGGGCCCGCCGGGTCTCCGGACAAGGGAGTGTGTGCATTAAGAAAGGTTGGTAAAATCAGTGAGTGAAAACAAGAAAAGCACTGGACGAATGCCCAGCATATTGGAAGCTCTGATTTCTCTGGGATTCTTAGTCGTCGTACTTGCGGTTGGTATTCTGGTCTTTGGGGTCGACCCCCATGTCCCCATGTTTATCGGCGTCATCGGCGCGGCCCTGATGGCCCTGTGGCTGGGCTACAAATGGGAAGAGATCGAAAAGTCCATGATGGACGGCATCTATAAGGCTCTCCAGTCCGTCTGTATCCTGATTATCGTCGGTATCCTCATCGGCGTGTGGATCAACGCCGGCGTGGTGCCCGCCATGGTTTACTACGGCCTCAAGATCCTGCATCCCGCCATCTTCTTTATCGCAACCGTGCTGATCTGCTCCATCACCTCCCTGGCCACCGGTACCTCCTGGGGCACCATGGGCACCATGGGCGTGGCGTTTATGGGCATCGGCTACGGTCTGGGCATGAGTCAGGCCATGACCGCCGGCGCCATCCTGTCCGGCGCCTACTTCGGCGATAAGATGTCCCCCCTGTCCGACACCACCAACCTGGCCCCCGCTATGGCCGGCACCGACGTGATGAGCCACGTGAAGGCCATGTTGTTGCCCACTGTCGTCACCTACGGCATCACCCTGGTGACTTTCGGTGTTCTGGGCGCCATGCAGTACCACGGCGGCGACGCCGATATGAGCCGGGTCATTGAGTTCTCCAACGCTCTGAACGCGGCCAACGGCGGTGTGTTCAACATCAATCCCATCCTGCTCCTGCCCCCCGTCATCGTCATTGTTGCGGTGGCCATGAAGGTGCCCGCCATCCCCGGCATCACTCTGGGTATTTTGTCCGGCGCGGTCCTGGGTCTGATTTTCCAGGGCGACATGTGCACCTTGGGCACCCTGTTTGACTTCGGCAAGAGCGGCTTCACCTTCGGCGACGAGACTCTGGCCATGCTGGAGTCCACCCTCACCCCCGACACCTTCTACACTATGACCCGCCTGCTCCACGACACCGGCGGTATCATGGGCATGATGTCCTCCGTCTCCATGACCATCATCGCTATGATGTTCGGCGGCATTATGGAGTACACCCACCAGCTGGAGGTCATTGTCAATCAGCTCAAGAAGCTGGTCAAGGGCCCTGCCGGTCTGGTCACCCTCACCGAAGTCACCTGCGTGGTCTCCAACGCTGTTATGCCTGAGCAGTACATCTCCATCGTGGTGCCCGGCTCCATGTACGCCGACGAGTACCGCAAGATGGGCCTGCATCCCACCGTGCTGTCCTCCGCCCTTGAGGGCGCCGGCACTGTGACCTCCGCCCTGATCCCTTGGAACACCTGCGGCGTGTTCATTTCCGACACCCTGAAGATGGGCGTGGGGCAGTATGGCCCCTGGGCCTTCTTCAACTGGCTGATGCCCATCATCAACCTGGTCTGCGCCTATGTGGGCGTCACCCTGAAGGACCTGGACAACAAGCCCTTCCGGAAGAAGGCCGCCAAGGTCTGAGCCGCTGTGTCCCGGATTTTACACTGAATACAGGAGCCCGCCTGGAAAGGCGGGCCCTTGTTGTCCTCTGGAAAGGAGAAAGGAAAATGGTACCGAGCTATCAACAGATGGGCGACTGGCTGGAGGAGATCGCCCGGCAGTTCCCGGACGCCTTCTTTGAAGACCTGGACGGCGGCATCCAGCTGGAGGAGGAGGCCCTGCCCGACCCGGACTTTCCCCCGGGAGAGATGTATATTATGGGGGAGTATGTCCATGACTCCCTGGGGCGCTATATCCTGCTGTACTACGGCTCCTTCGCCGCCCTGCTGGAGGAGGAGGACGAGGAGGTGTGGAAGGACGAGATTTTCGCCACCGTGGCCCACGAGTTCACCCACCACCTGGAGGAGGACGCCGGTCTCCACAACCTGGACGACAAGGACCTGGAATTTTTACAGGAGGCACTGGCGGAATATGAGGATGAATAGGGTGGTTGGACGCTTTGCCCCCAGTCCCAGCGGGCGGATGCACATGGGTAATCTGTGGTCCTGCCTGCTGGCCTGGCTGTCCGCCCGGAGCGCCGGCGGCGGGATGGTTCTCCGGCTGGAGGACCTGGACCCCGACCGGTGCCGGCAGACCTACTGCGACCAGGTGATGCGGGACCTGGAATGGCTGGGCCTGGACTGGGACGGCGCGCCGGTGTACCAGAGCCGGCGGACCGAGCAATACAGGCAGGCATTTCAAAAGCTGGAACAACAGGGTGTGATTTACCCCTGCTTCTGCACCCGGGCGGAGCGGCTGGCCGCCTCCGCCCCCCACCGGTCCGACGGGGTAGCCGTCTACGACGGCCGCTGCGCCAATCTGACGGCGGAGGAGCAAAGGGAGCTGTCCCAAACCCGCCGCCCCGCCTGGCGGGTGCGGGTGCCTGAACAGGAAATTACCTTTACAGACCTTCTCCAGGGCGGCTTTGGGGAGAACCTGGCCCGGGACTGCGGCGACTTTATCCTCCGCCGGTCCGACGGGGTGTACGCCTACCAGCTGGCTGTGGTGGTGGACGACGCCGCCATGGGGGTCACCCAGGTGGTGCGGGGCAGCGACCTGCTGTCCTCCACCCCCCGGCAGCTGTGGCTCCAGGACCGGCTGGGCCTGCCCCACCCGGAGTATGGCCACCTGCCCCTGCTCCTGGCCCCCGACGGCCGCCGCCTGGCCAAGCGGGACCGGGATCTGGAGCTGGGCCAGCTTCAGGCGCGGTTCACCGCCCCAGAGCTGGTGGGCCGTCTGGCCCTGGCCGCCAACCTCATCGACCGCTGCGTCCCCATCACCCCCCGGGAGCTGCTCCCCCTCTTTTCCTGGGAAAAGCTCCCCCGGGAGGACCTGGTGTGGACCGCACCATAGGGCAAAGACCGGGGAGCGCCGCCTGATGCCGCAAATCCGGGCAGAATTGACCGCCTGCGTTGGTAGAAGCGCCGGCCCCGGCCTGCTATAATGGCCTCATCACATTTGAGGAGGTAACCAAATATGAGTTTAGGAAACAGCCTGTTCCAGGCGCGGAAGAAGTGCGGCCTGTCCCAGGAGGAGGTGGCTGAGCAGCTGGGGGTCAGCCGCCAGACCATCTCCAAGTGGGAGACCGACGAGACCCTGCCCGACATCCGCCAGTCCAAGCGGCTGGCCGTCCTCTACCACCTGTCTCTGGACGAGCTCATCGACTTCGACGTGGACGTAAAGGAGATTGAGGAGGTCATCCAGCGCACCAGCGAGGAGACGCAGAAGAAGATCGACTGGACCCAGATGTGGGCCAAAAAGTACCCGGTGCTCACCGAGTACCCCGGTCAGGTGCGGACGGAGGAGTACGCCGCCCCACTGCGGGCACTGCTGGACCGGCTGCAGGCGGACTACCACTACAGCGAGCTGGACGCCTTCCTGGTGCTGAAGGACATTCTGGCCAAGCTGTACCACTGACGGCGGCCCGGTCTGCAAGGGCATATCCCTGTAGGGGCGGACATTGTCCGCCCGCGGGCGCACACTGTGCGCCCCTACAGAGGTGCCATGAAAATCTGCGCGGCAGGAACTCCCGGCCCGAAATAACCGATTGACAGGGCTCGCCGGCGGGACTATAATGGGGAAAAACCCACTCATTCCGTGGGGAAACAGGGAGGAAGCACGGTGAGCAGAATTTTCACCTCCGCAGAGCAGCTGATCGGCGGCACCCCGCTGCTGGAGCTGGCCCGCATCGGACAGGAGGAGGGGCTGAACGCCCGGGTCCTGGCCAAGCTGGAGTTTTTGAATCCCGCCGGCTCGGCCAAGGACCGGGTAGCCAGGGCCATGCTGGACGACGGGGAGGCCAGCGGCAGGCTGAAGCCCGATTCGGTCATTATCGAGCCCACCTCGGGCAACACGGGCATCGGCTTGGCCTGCGTGGCGGCGGCCCGGGGCTACCGGATCATCATTGTCATGCCGGACACCATGAGCCTGGAGCGGCGTCAGCTCATGACGGCCTACGGGGCCGAGCTGGTGCTCAGCGACGGCACCCAGGGGATGGCGGGGGCCATCCGGCGGGCGGAGGAGCTGGCGGCGGAGATCCCCCACAGCTTCATCCCCGGCCAGTTTGTCAACCCCGCCAACCCGGCGGCCCACCGGACCACCACCGGCCCGGAGATATGGGCCGACACCGACGGGCAGGTGGACATCTTCGTGGCCGGCGTGGGCACCGGCGGCACCCTCACCGGCGTGGGGCAGTATTTGAAGGGGCAGAACCCGGCGGTGCAGGTGGTGGCCGTGGAGCCTGAGGACTCCCCCGTCCTCACCGAGGGCCGGAGCGGCCCCCACGGCATCCAGGGCATCGGGGCGGGCTTTGTCCCCCAGGTGCTGGACACCTCGGTCTACGACCGGGTCGTCCCCGTCTCCACCGAGAACGCCTACCGCGCCGCCCGGCTGCTGGGCAGGCGGGAGGGGATTCTGGCCGGCATCTCCTCCGGCGCGGCCCTCCACGCCGCCATTGAGCTGGCCAGAGAGCCGGAAAACCGGGGCAAAACCATTGTGACCCTCCTCCCGGACACCGGAGACCGCTACCTCTCCACCCCCCTTTTCCAGGCATAGCGCCGAAAAAACGACCCGGACAGTACAGTCCGGGTCGTTTCAGTTTTTACTCCTTCACGTAGTCCACATGGAGCAGTGCATGGCGCTTGTCCTCGTCCAGGCCCTGGAGGAAGGAGGCCACCACCGGATTGCGCTCGGCCCGCTTGAAGGGGGCCATGCGGTCCAGGTTGTACAGGCCCTCGGCCCGGTCGGCCTTGTCCTGCTTCATGCCGTGGGGCTGGCCCGCGCCGCCCACGCAGCCGCCCTGACAGGTCATAACTTCCACCAGGTCGAAGTAGGCGTTGCCCGCCTCAATCTCGCGGAGCAGCTTCTGTGCGTTGGCCAGGCCGTGGACGATAGCCATGTGGACGTCCCGGTCCCCCACCCTGATAACGGCCACCCGGATGGCCTTGTTGCCCCGGAGGGGGGAGTATTTCAGCTCCCGCAGCACGTTCTTGGACTTGTCGGGCAGGCAGAACCGGACCACCGCCTCGGCCACGCCGCCGGTGGTACCGTAAATGACGCCGGCGCCGGAACCCAGGCCGAAGGGCAGCTCGGGGGACTCCAGCTCGATCTGAGGCAGCTGGATGCCCGACTCCTTAATCATGTTGACCACCTCCTGGGTGGTGAGCACCAGATCCACATCCCGCCTGCCGTCGCGGGCAAACTCGGGCCGGGCGGCCTCCATCTTCTTGGCGGTGCAGGGCATGATAGCGATGTGGAAGGTGGTACGGCCGTCCTCCCTGTCCTTCTCGGCGTAGCGGTCCCGGAGGATGGCAGCGAACATCTCCATGGGGGACTTGCAGGTGGAGATGTGCTTGAGGTACTTGGGATTTTCGTGCTCCAGATACTTCACCCAGGCGGGGCAGCAGGAGGTGAACATAGGGAAGGGCCCGCCCCGTTCCAGCCGCTGGAGGAACTCGGTGCCCTCCTCAATGGTGGTAAAGTCGGCGCCGAAGGTGGTGTCATAGACCTCGTCCACTCCCATCAGCTTCAGAGCCGTCACCAGCTGGTCCAGGGCGTTCTGGCCGGCGGGCAGACCGAAGGCCTCGCCGATGGCCACCCGGACGGCGGGGGCAATCTGCACCACCACCCGCTTGTTGGGGTTGTGGATGGCCCGCCAGGCCCGGCCGATTTCGTTGTAGACAGTGATGGCCCCGGTGGGGCAGACGGCGGAGCACTGGCCACAGCTGATGCAGTGGGTTTCGCTCAGTGTCCGCTCGAAGGCGGGGGCCACCCGCATGTTGTAGCCCCGGTTGACAAAGTCGATGATGCCCATGCCGATGCCCTCGCCGCACACCCGCACGCAGTCGCCGCACAGGATGCACTTGCTGGGGTCCCGGACGATGGCGGGGCTGGAGTCGTCTATTGTGGTCTCCTCCCGGCTGTCACCGAAGCGGACCTTCCGCACGCCGAAGCGCATGGCCAGCTCCTGAAGGTGGCAGTCGCCGCTCTTCTCGCAGGTGGTGCAGGAGCAGTTGTGAGAGGCCAGCATCAGCTCCAGAATCATCCGCCGGTGCTTCAGCAGCCGGGCGGTGTTGGTGCGAATCTTCAGCCCGTCCCGGGGCTGCATGGAGCAGGAGGTCTCAATCTTCCCCCGCTCGTCCTCCACCACGCACATGCGGCAGGCGCCGTAGACCGACAGGTCGGAGTAGTAGCAGAAGGTGGGCATCTCGATGCCCGCTTTCCGAATGACGGACAGCACGTTGGGCTCCCCGTCGAAGGGCACCCGCTGGCCGTCGATGTACATGATTCCCTTTGCCATACCGCTCACTCCTCCCGAATGGCGCCGAAGGGACAGCAGCCCCAGCACGCGCCGCACTTGATACATTTTTCTGTGTCGATGATATGGGGCATCCGGATCTGGCCGGAAATAGCCTCCATGGGGCACTGGCGCATACACTTGCCGCAGCCCTTACACAGCTCCGGGTCGATTTGCAGCACCTTTTTCCGGCCGTTGCAGTGGGGGCAGTGCTTGTCCACCACGTGGGCCAGATACTCGTCCCGGAAATACTTTAACGTACTCTGCACCGGCTTGCAGGCGGACTGGCCCAGGCCACACAGGGCGGTCTCGCTGATGGTGGCGGACAGCTCCTCCAGCAGGTCCAGGTCCTCCAGAGAACCCTCGTTGTTGACGATGCGAGTGAGGATTTCCAGCATCCGGCGGGTGCCCTCACGGCAGGGGACGCACTTACCGCAGGACTCATTCTGGGTGAAGTTCATGAAGAACCGGGCCACCTCCACCATACAGGTGTCCTCGTCCATGACCACCAGGCCGCCGGAGCCGATCATGGCTCCCAGCTTTTTCAGGGAGTCGAAGTCCAGGGGCATATCCAGGTGCTCCTCGGTGAGACAGCCGCCGGAGGGGCCGCCGATCTGGACGGCCTTGAACTTCTTGCCGTCCTTGATGCCGCCGCCGATATCAAATATGATCTCCCGCAGGGTGGCCCCCATGGGCACCTCGATCAGGCCGGTGTTTACCACGTTGCCGGTGAGGGCGAAGGCCTTGGTGCCCGGGGAGCTCTCGGTGCCGATGGACTTAAACCACGCCGAGCCCTTGCGGATAATCAGGGGCACGGCGGAGAAGGTCTCCACATTGTTGAGCACCGTGGGCCGGGCCCACAGCCCCTGCTCCACCGTCCGGGGCGGCTTTACCCGGGGCATGCCCCGGTTGCCCTCGATGGAGGCGGTAAGGGCGGAGCCCTCGCCGCAGACAAAGGCCCCCGCGCCCCGGTTTACGTTGAGGTGAAAGGAGAAGTCGGTGCCCAGGATGTGGTCGCCCAGCAGGTTCATCTCCTCCGCCTTGGCAATGGCGGTTTTCAGCCGGGCCACCGCCAGGGGGTACTCGGCGCGGACGTAGATATAGCCCTCGTCGCTCCCCGCCGCCAGGGCGGCAATGAGCATGCCCTCGATGATGGAATGGGGGTTGCCCTCCATAATGGAGCGGTCCATAAAGGCGCCGGGGTCCCCCTCGTCGCCGTTGCACACCACGTACTTCTTCCCCTTGGGCTGTTTGCGGACGCTGTCCCACTTCCGTCCGGCGGGGAAGCCGCCGCCACCCCGGCCCCGGAGGCCGGAGTCCAGGATCTCCTTGCAGATGGCCTCGTCGGTCATTTCAAACAGGGCCTTCTCAAAGGCCGCATAGCCGTCCTTGGCCAGATACTCGTCAATGTCCTCGGCGTCGGTGGTGCCGCAGTTCTCCAGCACGATGCGGTGCTGCTTGTGGTAGAAGGGGATGTCGCTGTGCTTGGTGTAGCGTACCCCATCCAGCTCATAAAGCAGCCGCTCCACCGCCTCCCCCTTCAGGATGGTCTTCTCGATGATCTCGTCGCAGTCCTCCAGCTGGACATGGGTGTACAGGATGCCCTCGGGCTCGATCTGGACCAGGGGGCCCATCTCGCAAAAGCCGTGGCAGCCGCTCTTTTTCAGATAGACCCCGTCCCCCTTTGGCTCGGTAACGTCCTCGGTCTCCCCCTCCTGGGTCAGGCCCACATAGACGTCCAGCCCCCGGCGGGCGCACTCCTCCTTGAAGTAGTCATACAGCTTCAGCGCGCCGCCGGCGATACAGCCGGTGCCGGCGCACAGCAGAATCTGCCGTTTCTGATAGGACAGAGCCCGTTTCGCCTTGACGCGGCGGACCTCCAAACGCTCACGGTTCATCTCAGCCATTGGCGGCGTCCTCCTTTCGTAAACTCTCCAGCAGGTCGATGGCCAGCTCCGGGCTCATTTTGGAGTGGACCTGGTCGTTTACCGTCACCACCGGGGCCAGGCCGCAGGCCCCCAGGCAGGCCACCGTCTCCAGGGTAAACAGGCCGTCGGCAGAGGTCTTCTGCTTGCCCTCCAGCTCCAGATACTCCCGGATGGCGTTGTAGATGGGCTGGGACTTGCGCACGTGGCAGGCGGTGCCGTCACATACCTTGATGATGTACTTGCCCTTGGCCTCCAGGGAGAAGTTCTCATAGAAGGTGGCCACGCTGTATACCTTGGCCACCCCGATCCCCAGCTTCTGGGCGATGCGCTCCAGCACCGCCGGGCTGAGGTACTTATACTCCGCCTGGATGTCCTGCATGATGGCGATAAGGTGGTGGACCTGACAGCCGTAGCCGTCGATGATCTCCTCCACCCGCTCCATGGAAATTCCATTGGACATGGCTTGCGTTCTCCTCTCTCTTTCGTTGTTGCAGATAAAAGGTTGCTCCCTGCAATTCTACCACGAAAGCCACCAATTTACAAGGTGATTTTGCAGGAAAAAATTCATTTTTTGACAAAACAGCGGCGCGGGACCGTCCCCGCGCCGCATATGTCACAGCCTGATTTTTTTTGGATTGGGCCAGGCGTCCGGGCCGTCGGTCCGGGCCACGTCCTTAAATTCCCCGGTCTCCCGGGCGAAGGTGTACATGGCCTGCGCCACGGCATACATCTGGGGATAGAGCTCCAGGCATCGGGCCTTGGCGCTCTCCTTCTCGAAGGCATAGACCCACTCGCTCCCCACCTTCCGCCGCGCCGTCAGGTATTTGGCCACCGCTTGACTGAAGCAGTCGGAGTCCTCCGTCCTGGGGCTGCGCCCGGCGTACTCCACGTAGGACAGCAGGGCATACTCCGCCTTGGACAGGCACTCGTTGATCCGGTTGGACAGATAGGAGACAATCTCGTCCCCCACATAGCTGAGCATTCCGTCCAGCCGCAGATACTGGCGGGTAAACTCCTCCCCGTGCCGCCTAGCAAACTGGGCGGGGTCGAAGTTCAGCGCCCTGCACACCTCTGCCATCAGCTCCGGGGCCAGCCGGCTCTCCAGCCCGGGCGCGGTCTTTTGATCCGCCATCGCGCCTTACCTCCTCTTCTGTTGGGTTCGACTTTTTTCACTCCATAGGGCCATTGTAGCACAGGGAGCGCCCGGCCGCAAGCCAAATCCTGATTTTTCCAGTGGAGGCCGCGCCAAATTTTCGCTATAAAATTTGTCCAAACTCCACCGTCTCCCCGTTGGGACCCTGGATGTTGAAGAAGCGCACCCCCCGCTCCCAGAAGGGCAGGGTGCGGATGGCCTCTTCCCGGGTGGGATACCCGGCGGCGCGGACCGCCTCCCAGGCGGCCTCAATGTCGTCCACGTCCAGGGCGATGTGGTCGATGGCCCCCGCCCGGCCCACAGCCCGGCCGTTCTCATAGGCCTCGATGCACACCCCGGCCAGCTGCAAAAAGCAGACCCGCTCGCCATCGTTGTCGGCCTGGTGGGCCAGGGTAAAGCCCAGCGACTGGTAGAAGGCCAGGGTGGCCTCCATGTCGTTGGTGGGCAGGCCGATGTGCTGAAGACCGGTAACCCGTTTCCCAATTTCGTTCATAGTGGTTCCTCCTCCCGAATTGAGCCGCCCCCCGGCGGCTGTTGGCTCTATTATAAGGTGGAGGACCGGGGAGCGTCAAGGGCCGCGCTTGTCTCGTAAATTTAGGAGAGCTGCCGCATGTGGGGCAAGGGCTCTGCCCTTGCCTCTCTGACCCCGTTTTATCCCCTTGCGGGGATAGGCAGGGGTAGAACCCCTGCCCTACATGATGTACCGGCCGGAGCCCGACCCCTGCAAAATCTCCCCAAGGCACTCTGCCTCCCCCGTTTCTCTTGACTTCCCCCCTGTCTTTCTGATAAGATGTAGGCTGTTAGATTGGGTTTATATGCCCCTGAGAAATTGAGGTATCATCATGGCACAGAAGAAAAATTACGGCAACGACTCCATCTCCGCCCTGAAAGGGGCCGACCGGGTGCGCAAGCGCCCGGGGGTGATTTTCGGCTCCGACGGGCTGGAGGGCTGCGAGCACGCTGTCTTTGAGATTATGTCCAACGCCATTGACGAGGCCCGGGAGGGCCACGGCTCCCTCATCACCGTCACCCGGTTTGAGGACGGCTCCATCCAGGTGGAGGACCAGGGCCGGGGCTGCCCGGTGGACTGGAACGAGAAGGAGCAGAAATTCAACTGGGAGCTGGTTTTCTGCGAGCTGTACGCCGGCGGCAAGTACGACAACGGGGGCGGCGACAACTACGAGTACTCCCTGGGCCTCAACGGCCTGGGCTCCTGCGCCACCCAGTACGCCAGCCTGTTCATGGATGTCACCGTGTGGCGGGAGGGAAAGAAGTACTCCCTCCACTTCGAGAAGGGGGAGAACATCGGCGGATTGCGGTCCGAGCCCACCGACCGGGGCAAAAAGACGGGTACCACCATCCGCTGGAAGCCCGACCTGGAGGTCTTCACCGACATCAACATCCCGGTGGACTACTACCTGGATGTGATGAAGCGTCAGGCGGTGGTCAACGCCGGCGTCACCTTCCGCTTCAAAAACCAGGTAGGGGGCAAGTTTGAGACCACCGACTTCCAGTACGACAACGGCATCATCGACTACGTGGCCGAGCTGGCCGGCGAGGATGTCCTCACCGCCCCCGTCTTCTGGCAGACCGAGCGGAAGGGCCGGGACCGTTCGGACAAGGACGAGTACAAGATGAAGATATCCGTCTCCTTCTGCTTCTCCAACAAGGTGCAGGTGGTGGAGCACTATCACAACTCCTCCTGGCTGGAGCACGGCGGCTCCCCGGAGAAGGCGGTGCGCTCCGCCTTTGTCTCCGCCATCGACAGCTGGCTCAAACAGCAGAACAAATACACCAAGGGGGAAAGCAAAATCACCTTCCCCGACATTCAGGACGCCCTGGTGCTGGTGAGCAACAACTTTTCCACCCAAACCTCCTACGAGAACCAGACCAAGAAGGCCATCAACAACAAGGGCGTGCAGGAGGTCATGACCGAGTTCCTCCGCGCCCAGATGGAGGTCTACTTTATCGAAAATCCCCAGGACGCTCAAAAGATTGCCGAACAGGTGCTCATCAACAAGCGGGCCCGGGAGAACGCGGAAAAGACCAGGCTGAATATCAAGAAGAAGCTCACCGGCTCCATGGATATCTCCAACCGGGTGCAGAAGTTCGTCCCCTGCCGCACCCGGGACGTAAACCGCAGCGAGCTGTATATCGTGGAGGGCGACTCGGCGCTGGGCAGCGTGAAGCAGGCCCGGGACGGGGAGTTCCAGGCCATCATGCCCATCCGGGGCAAGATTCTCAACTGCCTTAAAGCGGACTACGGCAAAATCTTCAAGAGCGAGATCATCACCGACCTGCTGAAGGTGCTGGGCTGCGGGGTGGAGGTCCACGACAAGCGGGCCAAGGATATGGCCGCCTTCGACCTGTCCGCCCTGCGGTGGAACAAAATCGTCATCTGCACCGACGCCGATGTGGACGGCTTCCAGATTCGCACCCTGGTGCTCACTATGCTCTACCGCCTCACCCCCACCCTCATCCAGGAGGGGTACGTCTATATCGCCGAGTCCCCCCTGTTCGAGATCACCTGCAAGGAGAAGACCTGGTTCGCCTACTCCAACAAGGAGAAGGACGACATTGTGGCCACCCTTCAGGGAAAAAAGTACGACGTCCAGCGCTCCAAGGGCCTGGGCGAGAACGAGCCGGAGATGATGTGGCTGACCACCATGTCCCCCGACACCCGGCGGCTTATCAAGGTGGTCCCCGAGGACATTGAACAGACCGCCCGGATGTTCGACCTTCTGCTGGGGGACGACCTTACCGGCCGGAAAACCCACATCGCCGACCACGGCCACGAATTTCTGGAACTGGCGGATATTTCCTAGTTGTTCCCGGCCGGACGGCCGATTATCAACAGATAGAAAGGAGTTTTCCCTGTGAAAAAGCATTTTCTCAAGCCGATTGCCCTGTTCTTGTCCATGGTGCTGATGCTGTCCGTCATCCCGGCCCGGGCCGCCCAGGCGAAGCCCGCGCCGCCCAGCTGGTGGCCGGAGGAGGATTACCTGATCTTTGAGGGCGACCCTATCTATACCAGCGACGCCTGGGCGGATATTCTGGCCGTCCGCCAGGAGGTGATGGACGGTGTGAATATTTTCAGCGCCAAGGAGAGCCCCACCTATCAGGAGTTGAAAAACCTGGAGCTGCACAAGGAGTACAAAACCCCCGGGCTGTACTACGAGATGGCCCTTATCAACATAGGTGTTTTCTGCACTGGGACCAAGAGCAAGACAATGAGCGCCTCCCACTACTTCTTCCACGCCGCCAACATCCTGCCGGAGGACCACCCCTTCCGCCGCACTCTCACCATCTGGGACCTGCGCTGCGGGATTCTGGACCGAGAGCTCCAGGACGACTCTGAGTACGGGCTGACCTACCGAGACTACCGCCTGGCTGAGTTAGACGAAAAGATGACCAAATACTCCATCACCTTCGCGGACCTACGGAATCATCCGCTGATGAGCTCCATATCTCAGGCCGACTGGGACGACAACGCCGCCAAGCTGGAGCAATACCTGAAAGACCTCCCCGCCAAGCGGGCGGCGGCGGAGGCGGAGCTGGAAAAACGCCGGAAGGAGAACGAGGCCCGGGCGGCGGCCGAAGCGGAGGCGGAACGCAATCGCGTCAAGATTGTGCTGGACAACAGGGAACTGGAGCATACCGACGCCCAGCCCTGCATCCTCAATGACCGGACCATGGTGCCCATCTACCAGCTGGCCCAGGCCCTGGGCTGTGAAATTGCCTGGAACGGAGAGACCCAAACCGTCACCCTGACCCGGGCCAGCGACACGGTGAAAATGACCATCGGGGACAAGACCGCCATGGTCAACGGCCAGCCTGTGGCCATGGACGTGGCCCCCTCCATTCTGGAGGATCGCACCATGATTCCCGCCTCCTATGTGGCCGCCTTCTTCGGCCAGAAGGTGGAGTGGGACAGGCAAAACCGCCAGGTCATCATCACAGAGGACAAGTCGGCGGCGGCGGGCAGCAACCTGGAGGCCTGGGCCCTGCCCATGGGATCCATGCTGTCCCATCTCGGCAAAGGACAGGCAAACCGGTTTGGAATCTATTTCAGACACCCGCTCACATCCCAGAACTGCCGGGATACCCTCAGCAGAAGCTGGAGCGTTGAAAACCGGGAAGACCTGATCGAGACCATCACGTCCATGACTTTCTCTGGACACAACTCCAGCTTCCTTTATGATGCCGCCCTGGTCAACAGCCTGTCCGCCTCTGAATACAAGAAGCTGCTGGCCGACGCGGAGGGAATGGATGCCTATATGTGGCCCTACACCAAACAGCTGTCGGAAAAATGGGGAGACCGCGGCATTCTGTGCTGGGACCTGTTCCGCATGAGCAATCTGGTCCAGTGGGGCTATACCGCCGGCTATCTCACCTATGAGGAGGCCCTGGCACTCCTTGAGCCCGCCGCCGTCCTGCTGTGTGAAAATTTCTCCTCCTGGGAGGAGGCCTATGAGAATTACCTGGACGGCTACAACTGGTGGGCCAGAAACGACGTACTGGGCAAGGACGTCTGGCAGGTGGAGCGGGGCCCCGAGTACCAGAAAATCAAGGAGAAGTACGGTCAGATTTTTGACAACTCCCTGTTCAAAACCGGCGTGACCCCCCTGCCCGGCCTGTCCGTAGAGGATGTGGTCAACACCCTGCCCAACGCATAACCATTAACCCCAAATCACCGCCCCGCGGGGGCGGTCCCATAGAGCCGCGCCCGCCCCACGGCCCTGTGGGAGCGCCCCCGCACCCCACCGACTACTATGGAATGAGGATGAACCCCTATGCCTAAGAAAAAAACATCTAATGAAAATAAAGCCCGGAAGGTGGACCCCAACGTGATGGGTTTGCGGGCGGAGGTGCTGGAGCAGCCCATCACCCAGACCCTGGAGATTAACTACATGCCCTACGCCATGTCGGTCATCATCTCCCGGGCCATCCCGGAGATCGACGGCTTCAAGCCCTCCCACCGCAAGCTGCTGTACACCATGTACCAGATGAAGCTGCTGGGGGGCGGGCGGACCAAGTCGGCCAACATCGTGGGTCAGACCATGAAGCTCAACCCCCACGGCGATGGCCCCATTTACGACACCATGGTCCGTCTCAGCCGGGGCTACGGGGCCCTGCTCCACCCCCTGGTGGACAGCAAGGGCAACTTCGGCAAGGTCTACTCCCGGGACATGGCCTACGCCGCCAGCCGGTACACCGAGGCCCGCCTGGACGCCATCTGCGCCGAGCTCTTCCGCGACATCGACCAGGACACGGTGGATTTCGTGGACAACTACGACGGCAAGATGAAGGAGCCCACCCTGCTGCCCACCACCTTCCCCAACGTGCTGGTCTCCGCCAACAAGGGCATCGCCGTGGGCATGGCCAGCGACCTGTGCGGCTTCAACCTGGGTGAGGTGTGCGACACCACCATCGCCTTCCTGAAAAACCCGGACCACGACATCATGACCACCCTCAAGGCCCCCGACCTGCCCACCGGCGGCGAGCTGCTCTACGACGCCGCCGCCCTGGCGGATATCTACCGCACCGGCCGGGGCTCCTTCAAGGTGCGTTCCCGGTGGCGCTACGTGAAGGAGGAGAACCTCATCGAGGTCTTTGAGATCCCCTACTCCACCACCAGCGAGGCCATTCTGGACAAGGTATCCGAGCTGCTGAAGGCGGGCAAGCTGAAAGAGATCGCCGACATGCGGGACGAGACCGACCTGTCCGGACTGAAGCTGACCATCGACCTGAAGCGGGGGACTGACCCGGAGAAGCTGATGGCCAAGCTCTTTAAAATGACCCCCCTGATGGACAGCCAGTCCTGCAACTTCAACATCCTCATCGCCGGCTTCCCCAAGGTGCTGGGGGTGCGGGAAATTCTGGAGGAGTGGACCGCCTGGCGGATGGACTCGGTGCGCCGCCGGGTATACTTCTCCATGAACAAGAAAAAGGAGAAGCTGCACCTGTTAAAGGGCCTGCGGCGGATTCTCCTGGACATCGACCGTGCCATCCAGATCATCCGGGACACCGAGGAGGACGCCGAAGTGATTCCCAACCTGATGATCGGCTTCGGCATCGACCAGGTTCAGGCGGAGTACGTGGCCGATATCCGGCTGCGGAACATCAACAAGGAGTACATCCTCAAGCGTACCCAGGAGGTGGACGCCCTCGCCGACGAGATTGCCGACCTGGAGGACATTGTCAGCTCCCCCAAGCGCATCCGGAAGATCATCGTGGACGAACTCACCGAGGTGAAGAAGAAATACGCCGTTCCCCGGCACACCCAGATTGTCTACGACCACATGGACGAACCCGTCATGACGGTGGAGGACGAGACCCCCGACTACCCCGTCCACCTGTTCTTCTCCAAAGAGGGCTATCTGAAAAAGATCACCCCTCAGTCCCTGCGTATGGCCAGCGAGCAGAAATACAAGGAGGGGGACGGCCCCTGCCTCCAGTGGGAGGCCAATAACCGGGACGAGCTGCTGGTGTTCACCGACAAACAGCAGTGCTACAAGACCCGGCTGTCCGATTTCGACGACACCAAGGCCAGCGCTCTGGGGGACTACCTGCCCTCCAAGCTGGCCATGGACCCGGAGGAGCGGGCCCTGTGGGCCTGCATCCCCGGGGACTACTCCGGCCAGGTGCTGTTCTTCTTCGAGAACGGCAAGGCCGCCCGGGTGGAGCTGGCTGCCTACCAGACCCAGACCCGGCGGAAGAAGCTCACCGGGGCCTATTCGGACAAGTCGCCCCTGGTGTCCGCCTTCCTGCTGCGGGAGGACTTCGAGGCGGCGGTGATCTCCACCGAAAACCGCTGTGTGGTCTTCCACACCGCCAGCCTCAACCCCAAGACCACCCGGAATACCCAGGGGGTCAACATTATGACGCTGAAACCCAAGTATAAGGTGGAAAAGGTGCTGCCCCTGGACCGCACCCACATCCAGAACGCCGCCCGCTACCGGGCCCGCTCCCTGCCCATCGCCGGCGCCCTCCTCAAAGAGGAGGACCGGGGCGAGGAACAGATGACGCTGCTGTAAATGGGATCGGTTCCGTCATGTAGGGCAGGGGTTCTACCCCTGCCTATCCCCGGAAGGGGATGAACAGGGAAAGGCAAGGGCAGAGCCCTTGCCCTACATCACGAGATTTAGGAGGACCCCTATGACCAAGCATACCCTCTCCCGCATGGTGCGGGACTACGCCTGGATTGCCCTGGGCTCCGTGCTCTACTCCCTCAGCTTCGACTGGTTCTATGTCCCCAACCAGATCGGCTTCGGCGGCCTCACCGCCCTGGGCATGATTCTCAATTACCTCTCCCCCGCCATCCCTATCGGTATGGTGGTGCTGATTCTCAACATTCCCCTGTTCCTTTTAGGTTGGAAATTCCTGGGGGGACACACCCTGGTGTCCTCCCTCTTTGCCATGACGGCTACCTCGGTGCTGGTAGACCTGATCGCCGCCATGTATACCTTCCCGTCTATGGACCCTATGCTGGCCGCTATCTTCGGCGGGGTGAGCTTAGGGGTATCCTTAGGGATGATCTTCTCCAAAGGGGCCACCACCGGCGGCACCGACCTGACCGCCCGGCTACTCAAGCTGCCCTTCGCCTGGCTGCCCATGGGCAAACTGCTTATGGTGGTAGACCTGACCATGCTACTGTCTGTATCCCTTGTCTTCCGCAGCATGGAGAGCGCCATGTACGGCATGATTTCCCTGTACATCTCTACTCTGGTGATGGACGGCGTGCTCTATGGCCTGGACCAGTCCAAGGTGGCCTATATCGTCACCACCCGGCCCCAGGAGATTGCCGCCGAGATCGACCGGCAGATGGACCGGGGCGCCACCTTCCTCCACGGGGAGGGCAGCTTCTCCAGAGAGGAGAAGCTGGTGCTGATGTGCGCCTTCAAGCAGAAGCAGATTGTCCCCCTGAAGGCCCTGGTCCACGAGCTGGACCCCGAGGCCTTCCTCATCGTCTGCGATGCCCACGAGGTACTGGGCCAGGGCTTTAGACGATATCAGAAAAACGATATCTGACACAAAACGGCGCGCCGGGGTCGTCGCGCCCTACAGCGGCTCATTTGTAGGGCGTGACCACTGGGCACGCCGTCCCACAACAGCAATCATTAAAAGGAGTGTTTACAATGACAGACTGGACTAACCTGACCAAAAATCTGGAACAGCGGGGCTTCACGCCCAGGGTCTTCGCCACCAAGGAGGAAGCCGCCGACTACCTGGACAGCCAGATCGACGGGGTAAGCGTAAGCTTCGGCGGCTCCATGACGGTGCAGGAGATGGAGCTGTACCCCCGGCTGGCCGCCCACAACAACGCCCTGTGGCACTGGAACAAGGACGCCCTGACCGAAGCTGCCACCACTGATGTGTACATCTGCTCCGTCAATGGCCTGGCGGAAACCGGCGAGCTCATCAACATCGACGGGGTGGGCAACCGGGTGGCCTCCACTATTTTCGGCCACAAGCGGGTCTATTTCGTGGTGGGGAAAAACAAGGTCGCCCCCGACTACGACGCCGCCCTGTGGCGGGCCCGGAACATCGCCGCCCCTAAAAACTGCCAGCGGCTGGGCCTCAAGACCCCCTGTGCCGTCAAGGCCGACAAATGCTACAACTGCTCCAGCCCGGACCGCTCCTGCCGCGCCCTGGTGGTGCTGTGGGAAAAGCCCCGGGACGTGGAACGGATGGAGGTCATCCTTATCGACGAGGACCTGGGCTATTGATATGGACCTGTAGGGGGCGGCCTCCGCGCCGCCCCGCTTCCCAATTCCCAAAATGGGCCGGCACAGAGACCGGCCCCTGCACGCAGAGGAGGTAACCTCCATGAAAAAAAATCTTCTGACAGGGATGCTGGCCGCCGCCCTCCTTCTCACCGGCTGCTCCGCCCTGCTGGAGCGGGACTACTCCTCTGTCACCCCCCACAACGCCGTCCCCACCACCGAGGGGGACCCCTCCATCCTCCGGGCGGACAGCTATCAGGAGCTGGTCAACGCCCTGATCTACTTCGTCAACGGCGGCATGGAGGAGGGCACCGTCCGGCTGTACACCGACACGGAGAACGTGGAGCCCTATCTGTCCGACGCCTGCCTGGAGGTGGTGCAGGAGGACCCCCTGGGGGCCTACTGCGTGGAGTTCATCAAATACACTGTGGACCCGGTGGTGGCCTACTCCGAGGCCCACATCGCCATCACCTACCGCCGCACCCGGGAGCAGGTGGCCTCCATCGTCCAGGCTACCGGCGTCACCGCCATCCGGGGCGAGCTGAAATCCGCCCTCACCTCCTTTGCCGCCGAGCGGGTGCTGCGCATCAGCTACTTTGAGGAGGACGAGGCCTTCATCCGGGATCTGGTCCGGCAAGCCTACTACGACGTGCCCGCCTGCGCCCTGGGGATGCCGGCGGTAGAGCTGTCCATCTACCCCGCCAGCGGGCGGCAGCGGATTGTAGAGATACTTCTGGACTACCCCCTGGAGCGCGCCGAGCTGGAGGAGCGCCGGGACGACCTGGCCTGGGAGCTGGAGCTGCTCACCCGGGACCTGACGGCTGGCGGCCGGACGCCCCAGGTCACAGACGCCCTCCAGGCGCTGCTGGAGGAGGGGAGCTACGACCCGGAGGGGGGCGCCACCCCCTACGACTTCTTCAGCGCCGGGGCGGCCAACAGCGAGGGGCTGTCCCTGGCCTTCGCCGCCCTGTGCCAGGAGCTGAAGCTGCCCTGTCACGTGGCCCAGGGCACCCTGGAGGGGGTGGACCATTTCTGGACCGTGGTCCAGACCGGTGAGGGCTGGCGGCACCTGGACCCGTCCGTGCCCGAGGAGGACCGCCGCTTCCACACCGACCAGGAGCTCCAGGAGCTGGGCTACCTCTGGGAGGGGAGCGGCCTCCCCGTCTGCGCCCCGGCCTGAATAAAACAGGGAATCCCCCAGTGGGTGGTCCCATTTGCAGCCTGTCAAAAAAGCAGTTGCGAGACGGAAGGCGCCAAAAGCCTCCTCTGTCGGCCCTGCAGTCGCACTCTGTGTACCCCTGCAGACCGTGCCAAATTCTTACTGTTGTGTTACACCTCTTGTCAAGACAGGAAAAATTAAGTATAATGGGCTTACCTTATGACCCACGCGCCCCAGAAAGGAGCCCCCCATGAAACTGATCCGACACTGGACGGCTGCCGCGCTGGCCGCTTTGCTCACCGCCTCCGTCCTGATTACCCCCGGACTGGCCAATCCGGAGGAGTCCTTCGCTGACTTCCGCATCGACGCCTCCAGCCACGACGTCCCCGAGCGCACCATCACTGTGGTCCGCTACAGCCAGGAGGGGGAGTCCCCCCTTCGCCCCGCCGGGACCACCGAGTACACCTGCAATCTCAACCGGGTCACCGGGGACGCCAGCTTTTACATCCAGCCCAGGTCTGAGGGTGTGGAGGTAGTGGTGGACTACCTGGCCGACCTGAACGGCGACGGTGCCTACGAGCTGATGGACAGCGACAGCAGCCCCATGCGGGACACGCTGAACCAGAAAAGCATCCTGTCCGCCGTCACCGACGGCCCCTGCCTCCCCCTGACCAGCGGCGAGACCTATATCGTGTCCGCTGAATCCCTGTCCAGCCGCTACCAGCAGTCCCTTCTCCGGGGCGCTCAGGCCCTGGGTCTGGAGGAGGCCGCCCCCCAGAGCTTCCCCCTGTGCCGGGTCACGCTGCGCCGCGCCCCCGCCGAGCCGGAACAGGACTACCAGCGGCAGACCTACTACCTGGAGCTCTACGGCAAGGTACTGGTCCCCTTCGACCTCTCCCCCGGCCAGTGGTACTATAACGCGGTGGAGTACGGCCTGGCCCAGGGCTACTTCTCCGGCATGGAGGACGGCCGCTTCCGCCCCGACGATCCCCTGAGCCGGGGCCAGCTGGCCCAGGTGCTGTGGACGGTGGGCGGCTGCCTGGAGTCGGACGGCTCCCGCTTCTCCGACGCGGCCCCCGGCGACTGGTACTATCCGGCGGTGTCCTGGTGCCAGCAGGAGGGGCTGATCGCCGGCTATGAGGACGGGACCTTCGCCCCGGACACCCCCCTCACCCGGGAACAGCTGGCCTCCATCCTCTACCGCTACGCCCGGTACGCCGGCTCCAGCCTGCGCGCCACCGCCGACCTGTCTCAGTACGACGACCACCAGGCAATCTCCCCCTGGGCCGGCGACAGCATGCGCTGGGCCGTGTCCAACCGCCTGCTCACCGCCGAGGACAACGCCCTGCGCCCGGCGGACACCGTCTCCCGCGGGGAGCTGGCCGCGGCGCTGTACGCCTACGACATCAACCTGGGAAACCGCAACTCCCTCTGGTAAGCCCTCCATCGCCCGGCAGCGCAGCTGCCGGGCGATTTTTCCGGTTTAGGGGCTGGAATATTTGTCCAGACTAATTGATAGAATATACCAGCTGCAAAACTGAGAAAGGAGGCTGCACCATGCCCCAGTCTGTCCGAAAATCCGCCCTCCGCCGGAGGGACCCCGCCCACGAGGAGGAGCGCCAGGAGCTGCTGCGCTCCCTCAGCCGCACCCGCACCCTGATCAACCAGGCCTACGGCGGCTTCAACAGCGCCAGCGACAGCGACCTCATTGAGTCCTACGTCTTCGAGATCAACTCCCTTCAGGCCCGGTACAACTACCTGCTGCGCCGGGTAAAGGAACTGGAGGGGGCCACATGACCCCCCTGCCCGGATACATGGCCTGGTGCCTGGCGGGACTGCTGCTGTGCGCCGCCCTGCTTGTTCTGCGCAGGCCGGCGGCCCGGCTGCTCCGCCTGGCCCTGCGCTCCTCGGTGGGGCTGGCCGTTCTGGCCCTGTTCTCCCAGGTGGGGCACCTTATCGGGGTCAGCCTGGGGGTCAACCTGGTCAACGCCCTGGTGCTGGGCCTGCTGGGCATCCCCGGCTTCGGCCTGCTGCTCCTGCTCCAGTGGGTGCTGCGGTGAGGGGACGCCTTATCCCGTTTTATCCCCTTGGGGGAACAGGCAGTGGTAGGGGCGCAGAGTGCGCCCGCGGGCGGACAATGTCCGCCCCTACATAAAAATCTGCCAATGGGACACTCCGCTTATTTATGAGACGGTCGTGATATTTTTCCAAAAACCCTTGACAAATGCAGCGGCGGATGGTAAGATAACAAGCGTCTCTGAGTGGAGAACGGCTCGGAGAGATGTCCGAGTGGTTTAAGGAGCTGGTCTTGAAAACCAGTGACTCGCAAGAGCCGTGGGTTCGAATCCCACTCTCTCCGCCACGGCGTCGGAGCAAGCCCTGTGCCGCTTGCTCTGACCTCTTTCAAGCCCGGGGCGTTATCCCGCGCAAAACTGAATATGCAGTTTTTACTTGCAGCCATGCAGAAGTACCCAAGTGGCTATAAGGGGCTCCCCTGCTAAGGGAGTAGGCGGGTAAAACCGTGCGGGGGTTCGAATCCCCCCTTCTGCGCCACGTCGGAGCAAGCCTTGTGCTTGTTCCGGCGTCTTTTCTTAACAGATCGCACAAATAGAGAGCGGGTGGGAAAATGGCAAAAAAGAAAAAAGAGGAGCAGCCGGCCGAGCCCGAGCAGAAGCAGCGGGAACTGCCCAAGGTCCCCAAGGAGCGCAATCCCCTTCTCACCATTCTGACCCTCCTTCTGGTAGTGGTGGGAATCGGCGAGCTGGCCCTGTGGGGCTATTTCGGCTTTTCCACCGTCCAGGTCAACCGCGCCCGGCGTCAGTATGAGGCCGAGCAGAAGGCCGCCGCCGAGGAGCGGGCCTCCCGCGGAACGGCCTACGCCAGCGCCTACGGCCCCCGGCTGAAGGTGGAGAACGGCCAGGTTACCTGGCGGATCGAGGACGAGGACCGGCTCCCTGCGGGCGGCGGAACCACCTCCGGGACCACGGCGTCCCAGGGCGGCGGGGCCCAGACCGACCCCTCGGTGAGACGGATCTACATGCCGAAAATCCCCTACGCGCTGGCACAGCAGGAGACCGACACACCGGCGCCCGTCCAGGGGGCGGAGCCCCTGAGCGCGGGGGAGACCACCCCGGCCTGACCGGCCGGCGGCTGCCGGAGGACCTGAAAATTTCCATAAGCCGAGTCTGTTCAGAGGGACGTGTTTTCCACACGTCCCTTTTTTTGTCCCTTTTGGCTCCGGTTTGGTCTGTTTTCGGTCCTGCTCCACAGAATAGCCAGTTTTTTAGAATTGTAAAAAAGTTGTTTTGGGCATATTGACTTTTTCGCCCTAAAGTTTTACAATAGACAGGTCCCGGGCGGAGGCAAACACCCCTGCTGAGAGGACGAAATCAGAAATGGAGGAATGAAACGTGAAGAAACTTTTATCCATGCTGTTGGCTTCCGCCATGGTCCTGTCTCTGGCTGCCTGCGGCGGTGGCGGCGACAAGTCCCAGGGCGGACAGCAGTCCACCCCCGGCAGCCAGTCCGGCAGCTCTCAGGGCGACGTCAGCACCCCCGCTGACGACCCCATGGCCGAGCTGATCGAGGCCGCCAAGGCCGAGGGCGAGCTGGTGGTCTACGGCTCCTGCGAGGAGGACTACCTGGCCGCCGCCTGCCAGAAGTTCGAGGAGCTCTACGGCATCAAGACCACCTATCAGCGCCTGTCCACCGGCGAGGTCCAGGCCAAGATTGAGGAGGAGAATGGCAACCCCTCCGCCGACGTCTGGTTCGGCGGCACCACCGACCCCTACAATGTGGTAGCGGCCGAGGGCCTGCTGGAGCCCTACGCGGCCATCAACGCCTCCCACATCACCAAGGACGTGTACAAGCACGCTGACAACATGTGGCACGGCATCTACACCGGCATCCTGGGCTTTATGGTCAACAAGGACGAGCTGGACCGGATGGGCCTGGAGGCCCCCCAGGACTGGGATGACCTGCTCAAGCCCGAGTATAAGGGCCTGATCTGGCTGTCCAACTACAACACCGCCGGCACCGCCAAGCTGGTTATCAACACCATGATCCAGAAGAAGGGCCACGACGCGGGCATCCAGTTCCTGGTAGACCTGGACAAGAACATTGAGGTCTATACCAAGTCCGGTTCCGGCCCCTCCAAGAACGTGGGCACCGGCGAGTGCATCATCGGCATCGGCTTCCTGCATGACGGCATCACCCAGATCCTGGACAACGGCTACGGCAACATCGAGCTGATTATCCCCTCCAGTGGCACCTCCTGCGAGATCGGCGCCACCGCCATCTTCAAGGGCGCCAAGCACTCCAACGCCGCCAAGCTGTGGATTGAGTACGCCCTGTCCCCCGACTGCGTGAACCAGGCCGACGAGGTTGGTTCCTACCAGTTCCTGGTCCTGGACAACGCCGAGCAGCCCCAAGCCGCCTACGACTTCGGCCTGGACCCCAACAACGTGATGGACTATGACTTCGAGGACGCCACCAAGAACATCGGCACCTATGTGGAGGAAGTCATGAACGCTCTGGCCAGCTCCGGCGCCAACACCGGCGACACCGGCCGTTTCCAGACAGAGTAATACACCGCAAAAGCGGGGGACGGCGCACACCGCCGTCCCCCCCGTTTTATTTCTCTGACTCGTCTGTAGGGCGCGACGACCCGGCGCGCCGGATATTCCCGGCCGGCCTGTGCCGGCAATAATCGCGGCGGCGTGCCGGGTCGTCACGCCCTACACAAACCCAAAGGAGGGAACCCATATGGCAAAAAGCCAGAGCGCAGCCCTGGACCGGAAAAAGCTGATGGCTGACCCCGTTATGGTGGGCACCATCGTTGTTTTGATTACCTTTTTGACCCTGTTTATCCTCTACCCTCTGGCCATTCTGCTGGTAGACAGCTTCTACGGCGGACAGGGCTTCACCCTGGCCACCTTCCAGCGGATTCTGGCCATGCCCACCTTCATCCGGTCCATCGGCAACACCTTAAAGGTGGGCTTTCTGGTGGGCATCCTGTCCACCATTGTGGGCCTGCTCTTCGCCTATGTGGAAGTCTATGTAAAGCTGTGGAAAATCGTGGGTGGTTTGTTCAAGGTGGTGTCCATGCTACCGGTGGTTTCGCCTCCCTTCGTCCTTTCTCTGTCCATGATTATGCTCTTCGGCAAGGCCGGCATTATTACCCGGCAGTGGCTTAAAATCTATGACAACAGCGTCTACGGCTTCTGGGGCATCGTGATTGTCCAGACCCTTACCTTCTTCCCGGTGTGTTACATGATGCTCAAGGGCCTGCTGAAAAACATAGACCCCTCCCTGGAGGAGGCCGCCCGGGACATGGGGGCCAGCCGGTGGAAGGTCTTTGCCACAGTCACCTTCCCGTTGCTCCTGCCCGGCCTGGGCAACGCCTTTCTGGTCACCTTCATCGAGTCCATCGCCGACTTCGCCAACCCCATGATTATCGGCGGCTCCTACGACACCCTGGCCACCACCATCTATCTGCAAATTACCGGCGCCTATGACAAGGAGGGCGCGGCGGCCATGGCCGTGGTGCTGCTGTGCATCACTCTGGGCATGTTCATCGTTCAGAAATACTATCTGGAGGCCAAGACGGCCGCCACCCTGACGGGCAAGGCGTCCCGGGGCCGGATGCTCATTGCGGACAGGAGCGTCACCGTCCCGCTGACCATCCTGTGCTCCCTGGCGACTATCTTTGTCATTATGATGTACGCCTGCGTGCCCATCGGGGCTCTGTTCCCCACCTGGGGCTACAAGTTCACCCCCCTCACCTTCAAGTGGTTCGGGCAGGTGTTCACCCGGTACCACGGCCTTCAGGCGTTCCGGGACTCCTTTGTCCTGTCCCTCATCGCCTCCCCCATCACCGCCCTGCTGTCCATGATCATCTCCTACCTGGTGGTCAAGCGGAAGTTCAAGGCCAAGGGCTTTATTGAGGCGGTGTCCATGCTGGCCATGGCCGTTCCCGGCACGGTGCTGGGCGTGGGCTACATCCGGGGCTTCTCCGGCGGCCTGTTCCACAGCAGCGACTGGTCCATTTTCGCCGACCAGGTGGTGGAGAGCGGCCAGGTGATCCGGGAGGCCGGTGCCCTCCACGGCCTGTTCCCCAACGGCATCCTGGGCGGCATCTACGGCAGCGCGGCCATTCTGATTATCGTCTTTGTGGTGCGCTCCCTGCCCACCGGAACGCGGAGCGGCATCTCCGCCCTGCGGCAGATCGACAAGTCCATCGAGGAGTCGGCCTACGACATGGGCGCGGACAGCTTCAAGGTGTTTATGACAGTCACCCTGCCCCTGATTAAGGACTCCTTCCTCAGCGGCCTGGTAACCGCCTTTGTCCGGTCCATCACCGCCATCTCCGCCATCATCCTGCTGGTGACGCCCCAGTTCCTGCTTATCACCGTGCAGATCAACGAGTTTGCCGAGAAGGGGGCCTACTCCATCGCCTGCGCCTTTGCCACCATACTGATCCTCATTACATACGGCTCGGTGCTGCTGATGAACCTGTTTATCAAATACTTCGGCACCAGTAAAAAAATCAAGGAGGGTTAACCCATGTCCAAAGAAAAAAAGGGGGTCCGTCTGGACCACATCTCCAAAATCTACCAGGACCCCAAGACCGGCAAGGATTTTTACGCGGTGAAGGACACCTCCCTGACCATCGAGCCGGGCTCCTTCGTCACCCTGCTGGGCCCCTCGGGCTGCGGCAAGACCACCACCCTGCGGATGATCGCCGGCTTTGAGAGCCCCGACGAGGGGGAGATTTACCTGGGCAACGAGGCCATAAACGCCCTCACCCCCAACAAGCGGGACACCGCCATGGTCTTCCAGAGCTACGCCCTTCTCCCCCACTACAACGTCTTTGACAACGTGGCCTACGGCCTGAAGCTGCGCAAGGTGCCCGCCGCCGAGATCAAGGAGCGGGTGATGAAAATTCTAGACCTGGTGGAGCTCACCGGCATGGAGGGCCGCATGACCAACCAGCTGTCCGGCGGCCAGCAGCAGCGTGTAGCCCTGGCCCGGGCGCTGGTGATCGAGCCCAGCGTGCTCCTCTTCGACGAGCCGCTGTCCAACCTGGACGCCAAGCTCCGGGTGTCCATGCGGACGGAGATCCGCCGCATCCAACAGGAGGTGGGCATCACCGCCATCTACGTCACCCACGATCAGAGCGAGGCTATGGCCCTGTCCGACAACATTATTATCATGAACAAGGGCGTGGTGGCCCAGATGGGCTCCCCCCAGGACATCTACTACCACCCCAACAGCGAGTTTGTGGCCGACTTCATCGGTGAGGCCAACTTCCTCAAGGGCACCCTGGAGAAGATGGACGGCAGCCACGCTATCCTCAACGTGGAGGGCCACCCCACCCGGGTCCCCGCCAAGGCGGGAATGACCCCGGGGGCGGAGTACACTGTGGTGCTGCGGCCCGAATCCGCCCTGTTGAAGGACGAGGGCGGCCTGCCCTGCGAGGTGGTTCTGTCCTGCTTCATGGGCTCCTACCAGAACTACCATGTGAAGGTGGGGAATTCCCTGGTAAAGCTCACCGACTACAACCCCAAGAACAAGCGCATCTACCAGGTGGGGGAGAAGTGCTCCCTGGTGTTCGACCCGGAGTCGGTGCATATTCTGTAAGCGAAATAAGCCCCCCTTGCCAAAGGGGGGGAGGGCCACGAAGTGGCGGGGGGATTCCGTCAACTGGTACGATTTAATCGGACGGAATCCCCCAGTCATTCGCTTCGCGAATGCCAGCCCCCTTTCGCAAGGGGGCCTTTTGATGCGTCGATGCCGAAAGGAGCAGTATATGGACCTGTGTAATATCAACGAAATCAAATCCCTGCTGGCCCGGCACGGCTTTCGCTTCTCCAAGTCCATGGGGCAGAATTTCCTCATCGCCGACTGGGTCCCCCGGGAGATTGCCAAAGCCTCCGGAGCCCACCCGGATGCAGGTGTGCTGGAGATCGGCCCCGGTATCGGCTGTCTCACCCGGGAGCTGGCCGGCCGGGCGGGCAAGGTGGTCAGCGTGGAGCTGGACCGCTCCCTGCTGCCCATCCTGGAGGAGACGCTGACTGATCGGGACAATGTAGAGATCGTCTCGGGCGATATCCTGAAGCTGGATATCCGCCAGACGATACTGGAAATGCCCTGGCTTTCCGGCTTTGCCGCCTGCGCCAACCTGCCCTACAACATCACCACCCCGGCCATCACCGCCCTCATCGAGGCCCAATGCTTCTTTGCCATCACGGTGATGATCCAGAAGGAGGTAGCCCAGCGCATCTGCGCCCAGCCGGGGAGTAAGGACTACGGGGCTTTTTCCGTCTACTGCCAGTATTATACCGCCCCGGAATTGCTCTTTGAAGTACCTCCCGACTGCTTTATCCCCGCCCCCAAGGTGACGTCGGCGGTGGTGCGGATGGTCCCCCGGCCCGCCCCGGCGGAGGTGGACGACCCGGACCACTTTTTCCGGGTGGTGAAAGCCGCCTTCGCCCTGCGGCGCAAGACCCTGCTCAACAGCCTGTCCGCCAATCTGGGCGGGCAGTACACCAAAGAGACGCTGTCCCAGGCCATTGCGGCCTGCGGTCTGCCCGCCGACGTCCGGGGAGAGCGGCTGTCCATTCCCCAATTTGCCCAACTGTCCCGCTGCTTGCGGGGCCTGGTTTGACCCTTTTAACCATTTAATGTTTTTCCCGCACTTGTCTCTTGCAAAGCCCTGAAAAATGGGGTAAAATAAGGCACGATCGGAATGGATGACCATTTTCACCATTTTAATAAGGAGGAACTTATCTATGGAAACCTACGGTCTGGAAAAGTACGGCATTACTGGGATTAAGGAAATCGTCTACAATCCCACCTATGAGCAGCTCTTTGAGGCGGAGATGGACCCCGCGCTGGAGGGCTTTGAAAAGGGCCAGATGACCGAGCTGGGCGCTGTCAACGTGATGACCGGCATCTACACCGGCCGCTCTCCCAAGGACAAGTTCATCGTAATGGACGAGAACTCCAAGGACACCGTGTGGTGGACCTCCGACGAGTTCAAGAACGACAACAAGCCCGCCTCCCAGGAGGCCTGGGACGCCTGCAAGAAGCTGGCAATCCAGGAGCTGTCCAACAAGAAGCTGTATGTGATGGACGTGTTCTGCGGCACCAACAAGGACACCCGCATGGCCATCCGCTTCATTATGGAGGTGGCCTGGCAGGCCCACTTCGTGAAGAACATGTTCATCGCCCCCACCGAGGAGGAGCTGAAGAATTTCAAGCCCGATTTTATCTCCTACAACGCCTCCAAGGCCAAGCTGACCAACTACAAGGAGCTGGGCCTGAACTCCGAGACCGCCGCCATCTTCAACATCACCAGCCGTGAGCAGGTCATCATCAACACCTGGTACGGCGGCGAGATGAAGAAGGGCATGTTCTCCATGATGAACTACTACCTGCCCCTGAAGGGCATCGCCTCCATGCACTGCTCCGCCAACACCGACATGAACGGCGAGAACACCGCCATCTTCTTCGGCCTGTCCGGCACCGGCAAGACCACCCTGTCCACCGACCCCAAGCGCCTGCTCATCGGCGACGACGAGCACGGCTGGGACGACGAGGGCGTGTTCAACTTTGAGGGCGGCTGCTACGCCAAGGTCATCAACCTGGACAAGGACGCCGAGCCCGACATCTACAACGCCATCAAGCGCAACGCTCTGCTGGAGAATGTCACCGTGGACGCCGAGGGCAAGATCGACTTCGCTGACAAGTCCGTCACCGAGAACACCCGCGTCAGCTACCCCATCGACCACATCGAGAAGATCGTCAAGCCCATCTCCCGCGGTCCCGCCGCCAAGAACGTGATCTTCCTGTCCGCTGACGCCTTCGGCGTGCTGCCCCCGGTGTCCATCCTGACTCCGGAGCAGACCCAGTATTACTTCCTGTCCGGCTTCACCTCCAAGCTGGCAGGCACCGAGCGGGGCATCACCGAGCCCACCCCCACCTTCTCCGCCTGCTTCGGCCAGGCCTTCCTGGAGCTGCACCCCACCAAGTACGGTGAGGAGCTGGTCAAGCGCATGGAGCAGTCCGGCGCCAAGGCCTACCTGGTGAACACCGGCTGGAACGGCACCGGCAAGCGCATTTCCATCAAGGACACCCGCGGCATCATCGACGCCATCCTGGACGGCTCCATCCTCAAGGCCGAGACCAAGACCATCCCCTACTTCGGCTTCGAGGTTCCCACCTCCCTGCCCGGCGTTGACCCCGCCATCCTGGATCCCCGGGACACCTACGGCGACGCCGCCGAGTGGGACACCAAGGCCAAGGACCTGGCCAGCCGCTTCGTGAAGAACTTTGTCAAGTACACCGGCAACGACGCCGGCAAGGCTCTGGTAGCCGCCGGCCCCAAGGTGGACTGATCCCTTTTTCCACATCCAGAACAGGACGCTACTTGCGTCCTGTTCTTTTTTGATAGCTGTCACCTCCTATTGATACGGAGAAGGAGGGCAAAAGTTGTACGTCTGCGTGCAACTACCGCATATTTTTCGGGGCGGGCAAAGACGAAAACGAGGTAAGGCAAGGGCAGAGCCCTTGCCCTACACACGTTCCCGGCAGCACACATCCTCCGTCCCCCGCAGGGAAAAGGCTCCTTTGGAAAGGAGCTGTCAGCCGCAGGCTGACTGAGGATTGCGTTTTGCGAAGCAAAACATACGAAGTAAACAAAGCTTCCACCCACCCGTGGGGCGCGACGACCCCGGCGCGCCATTCCCTCCAGCGTATCGATTTGGCGGGCCGAGGTCGTCCCGCCCCACAAAAGTCCCTGACCCCTTGTTTGCTTCGCACATTTTGGCTTCGCCAAAATACAATCCTCCGCCCCAGTGTGCGCACTGGGGCACCTTCTTTCAAAAGGAGGCTTTTGGCACCTTCTGTCTCGCAGCTGCTTTTTTGACAAGCTGGCAAGTGCAGAGCCCTTGCCCTACATCCGGCAGCTCTCCCAAATTTACAGGCCGCCCCTCCCCTTGTTGACAGCCCTCTCCCGGAGGTGCTATAATTTCACTATCTTAGTTGCGAGGAGGACCCAAAATGGGACTGTTTAAAAAAGAAAAAAAGCCGGAGCCGGAGGAAAAGAAATCCTCTCTGGACGAGATGGACCCCCTGATTCGCCCCGGCGGGGTGTTCATGGTCCAGCTGCTGATGAAGGAGCGGTGCGAAATGCCCTCTCTGGAGCGGATGACCGAGGTGCTGGAGCGCCACATCGGCAGAGTGGAGGCGGCAAAGCCTGATGACAAGCTGTCCGGCTCCATGAAGGGCCTGGCCCTCTTTGCCGCCATGGACCACATTGCCAAATTCAGCAACGGACAGGGGCCGGTGCAGGTGTCCGTCATGCCCTGCGACACCTTCCACCCGGAGACCATCGACGAGATGAAGCGCAGTCAGATGTGGGACTGCCTGGAGGACCGGGACCGCATCCTGTCTGAGTGCCAATACTGCGTCTTTGCCAATGACATGCTCACCGGCGCTCTGGACCCCCTGGAGCGGGCCGACTTCGACATGGACTACCTGGAGGCCCTGGTGGAGCTCTTTCCCACCTGTGAAGCGGTGTACTCCCTGAACACCGGCAAGCTGATTCTGGCGGACACCGTCCGCAAAAAGGAGTTTACCGGCCTGGAGCGGTTCATCCACTACATCGTCAACGCCCGGTTCTTCAATATCAGCGGCACCGGCAACTCCCTGGTGGACACCCTGGGCATGACCCTGCTGTATCTGGAGGACCTCCAGTATCACTTCCACAGCATGGACCCCAACTGGGTGGTGGGCCACGCCTACGATGTGTCCACCTACGTGCTGGCCAACCGCCGCCCTATCAAGGACGGGGACACCATCGATGGTGTGATCGACGGCAATATCGACCAAAGCCTCCAGTGGAAATGCCGCTTCGAGGACGCCCTGGTCCAGCCCTCCCGGCCGGTGCTGGATATCCACATGGGCCAGTACGCCGCCGGCGGGCGGTAATATGGAATCCCCCATTTACGGCTTCACTCGCTCGGCCCCCTTTCAATAGGGGGCTTTTTCCTCCAGCGGCAGGACAAACACCGGGCAGCCCTCCGCCGCCGGTGAGGCGGCGCACTGGGGCAGGGCCACCTCCACACCCTCCTCGGTGAGGCACCAGCCCCGGAGGGGGCGGGCCCTTTTGGCCTTCCGGGGCCAGTCACCGTCCAGAAAGCAGTCCCCCGCCTGGCGGCGCTCCTCCCCCTGGCGCAGGATGGCCTGCCACAGGCGGTTTTTCCAGCCCTTCTCCCCCTGAAACAGGGAGCCCAAGGGCTTGGGCGCCCCCTCCCGGAGCCTCCACACATCCCCCCACCGCACCCGGGCGGGACGGCCGTCCCCCCGGACCTCGGCGCCGAAAAACCGCAGACTGAGGACCCCGTCCTGAAGGAGGGCGGTCTCCCCCGTCAGCTCCCCCGACCAGGGGGTGAAGGGCCGGGCCGCCTCCCGGCGGGCGGCCAGCTCCAGACAGGCGGCCCAATAGACCTCCCGCTCCCACCGCTGCCGCCACCGGCCGGCCAGCCGGGCATAGTACCGGCTGATCCACCGGCCGCCCAGGCCGCCGTCCTCAATCCGGGGCCAGGACAGGGTGTATTTCAGCACCGGCTCCCCCTGTAGGGTCAATGTCTCCGCCGCCTCCTCCCAGATCACCCGGGCCTGTCTGGCTTCACCCACGGCGTTCCCCTCCCTCCTCGTTTTCCCATCCTATGCCCAGGCCGGGCGGTGTGTGTATCTTTGCCGATTGTGGGTATTTTTCCCATATTCTTTGCTTTTTTAAGTTTACTTTTCTACGTCAGTGTGTTAAAATAGAGAAAAATACAAGAGAGGCAGGTACGCCACATGTCAAAATTTTTAGATAAGCAGAGCAGCGACGCCCTGTACCGGGCCATCGTCAGTATCCAGAACGAGGAGGAGTGCCGCAAGTTTTTAGAGGACCTGTGCACCGTCTCCGAGCTGAAGGCCATGCAGCAGCGGATGGACGTGGCCCTGCTGCTGGACCAGGGACTGATCTACAGCGAGATTCTGGAGAAGACCGGGGCCTCCAGCGCCACCATCAGCCGGGTAAACCGTTGTCTCCACTACGGGGCGGGGGGATATAAGATCATCGTCCCCCGGCTGAAGACGGAGCAGGAATGAGCAGCTACGACTTTCTGGCCGGCTGCTACGACCGCCTGACCTACGACGTAGACTACTCCGCCTGGGCCGACTACATTGAAAAGCACTTCGCCAAAACCCCTCTGCCGGGCAGGACCGTGCTGGACCTGGCCTGCGGCACCGGCTCCCTCACCCAGGAGCTGGCCCTGCGGGGCTATGAGATGATTGGCGCGGACCAGTCTCCAGAGATGCTGGCCGAGGCGGCGGAGAAAAACCGGGGCGCCGCCCCCATTGAGCCCATCTTCCTGTGCCAGAGCATGGAGAAGCTGGACCTCTACGGCACCATCGACGCCTGCGTGTGCTGCCTGGACAGCGTCAACTACGTCACCGACCCCAAAAAGCTGGCCCGGGCCTTCCAGCGAGTCCACCTGTTCCTCATGCCCGGGGGGCTGTTTCTCTTTGACGTCAACACCCCGGAGAAGCTGGCGGGGCTGGACGGCCAGGTCTTTCTGGACGAGACCGAGGACGCCTACTGCGTGTGGCGGGCGGAGTTCTCCCGGCGCATCTGCACCTACTTCATGGATATCTTCCGGCTGGACCCCTCCACCGGCCAGTGGGACCGGGGAGAGGAGCTCCACCGGGAGCGGGCCTACACCGTGGAGGAGCTCACCTCTCTGCTGGAGGGGGCCGGCTTTGTGGACGTGCGGACCTGGGGGGAGCGGAAGCTGCGCCCACCCAGACCGGGGGAGCAGCGCATCTTTTTTACCGCGAGAAAGGACACATAACCTATGACCAACGAAATTGTCAGAGCCATTACCGGCGACGGCCTGGTAAAAGCCGCCGCCATCACCGGCCGGGATATTGTAGAGCGGGCCCGGAATGTCCACAAGCTCCTCCCCATGGCCACTGCCGCCCTGGGCCGCACCCTGCTGGGGGCCTCCCTGCTGGGGGACATGCTTAAGGAGGAGAAGGGGGCTCTCACCCTGCAGATCAAGGGGGGCGGGCCGCTGGGCACCATTCTGGCCGTCTCCGACTGCGAGGGCAATGTACGGGGCTATGTCCAGAACCCCCAGGTGGAGCTGATGGAGCAGTGCCCCGGGAAGCTGGATGTGGGCCGGGCGGTGGGCACCGACGGCACCCTCACCGTCATCAAGGACATCGGTCTCAAGGAGCCCTATGTGGGGTCCATCGGCCTGTTCTCCGGGGAGATTGCCGACGACCTGGCCATGTACTTTGTTGAAAGCGAACAGATTCCCACCGCCTGCGCCCTGGGGGTGCTGGTGGGGCTGGACCAGAGTGTCACCGCCGCCGGGGGCTATATCATCCAGCTGCTGCCCGGGGCCAGCGAGGACATGATCGAAAAGATTGAGGCGGGGGTCCGGGGCATGGGCCCGGTGAGCTCCGCCCTGGCCGGCGGTCTGGACGGGGAGGGCCTGCTGCGGGCCGTGCTGAAGGACTTCGACCTGGAGATTCTGGAGCGGCACCCGGTGGAATACCGCTGCTACTGCTCCCGGGAGCGGGTGAGCCGGGCCCTGATCAGCATGGGGAAAAAGGACCTGACCGAGCTCATTGCGGAGCAGGGCCAGGCCGAGCTGACCTGCCAGTTCTGTGACCAGGTGTACCGTTTCTCCAGGGAGGAGCTGGAGACGCTTCTGGCGGAGATGTAGGGGCGGATATTATCCGCCCCTGCAAGACAGGTTCAAAAAGACCCGGGCGGGATATCCCGTCCGGGTCTCTGCACAGTTCAGTTGAAGCGGCTGGTACCGTTGTTGGTGAGAGCCTCCAGAATGTCGTAGCGCTCCATCTGGAACTCCTTGGTCTCGGCCAGGGCCTCCTCCATATCCAGGTCCAGGATCCGGCCGTCCTTGGACACCACAATGCGGTTGCCCTTGTCGTTCACCAGGGCCTGGACCGCCACATAGCCCATACGGCTGGCGGTCTCCCGGTCCCGGGCGGAGGGGGATCCGCCACGCTGGATGTGGCCCAGCACCGTAACCCGGGGATCAATGCCGATGGCCTCATGAATCTGTTCGCCGATATAAAAGGCCTTGCCGGCGCCCTCGGCCACCACGATCATATAGTGCGTGGTGCCGGCCAGGCGGGCACGCCGGATATTTTCAATCACATCCCGCTCAAAGTCCACCGGCCGCTCGGGGATCAGCACCGCGGTAGCGCCCACCGCCAGGCCCACATACAGGGCCAGGTTGCCGGCATGACGGCCCATTACCTCCACCACGGAGCAACGCTCGTGGGACTGCATGGTGTCCCGCAGCTTGTCGATGCACTCGATGCAGGTGTTGCAGGCGGTGTCGAAGCCAATGGTGTAGTGGGAGCAGCCGATGTCGTTGTCAATGGTGGCGGGAATGCCCACCACAGACAGCTTGTTCCCGTGCTCCGCCACCTGGCGGGACAGAGCCAGCGCCCCCCGGAAGGTGCCGTCGCCGCCGATGGCCACAATGCCGTCCAGCCCCAGCAGCTTGCAGGTGGCGATGGCCTTCTCCCGGCCGGCGTGGTCCATGAACTCCTCGCTGCGGGCGGTATACAGCATGGTACCGCCTTTGTTGATGATCCGGCTGACGCTATTGCCGTCCAGCTGGACAAAATCGCTGCTGATCAGGCCGCTCCAGCCCCGGCGGATGCCAATGCACTCGATCCCCTGCCCTACCGCCGTACGCACCACGGCCCGGACCGCTGAGTTCATGCCCGGCGCGTCGCCGCCGCTGGTCAGCACACCAATCCGCCTGATTTTAGCACTCATAATGCAAGCCTCCTTCTATTTTACGGCCCTCTCCCCGCCTGGGGCGCCGCTTTTCTGATTCGTACCCATTATGTCATTGATTTTCTGGAATGTCAAGAAGCTGGGGGGCGGCAGGTCTGGAAAACACCGCCAATTTTTTCCGCTGGAGGGCTGAAAAATTTCTCGCCAAAAAATCTCAATTTCCTGTTGACAAGTCGGGCTCAGTCGAGTATAATAATCAAGCCGTCGCAAATCAGACGGCTGACCGGGGAGCATAGCTCAGCTGGTAGAGCACATGCCTTACAAGCATGGGGTCACAGGTTCGAGCCCTGTTGTTCCCACCATTTTGACCCATATCCCCCGGAACTGCCTGGCGCGGTAGTTCAGTTGGTTAGAACGCCGGCCTGTCACGCCGGAGGTCGAGGGTTCAAGTCCCTTCCGCGTCGCCATTTTTCTTCGCTCCCTTCGGGGACGAAGAAAAATATCCGCCTCTGTAGCTCAGTTGGTAGAGCAGAGGACTGAAAATCCTCGTGTCGTTGGTTCGATTCCGACCGGAGGCACCATCCCCCGCAGCTTTCCCTGCGGGGGACCCAAATGCGAGTGTAGCTCATCTGGTAGAGCGCCACCTTGCCAAGGTGGAGGTAGCGAGT